>NZ_JAEVHG010000001.1:0-906208 GCF_018263875.1 Zooshikella ganghwensis | reverse complement strand
CCGCCGTCACTTTTTCCTTATCGCCGGGTCAGGCGGGTGATGCACCGGAAGGAAGAAAGCTACTAAAAAAGCTTGAAAACTGTGGGTGGGAAGGTGCACAGGTCATAATGGATAAAGCCTATGAGGGGGACGAAACCAGGCAGTTAGTCATTGATTTGAATATGGAGCCCGTAGTTCCACCAAGAATGAATCGGATATCACCCTGGACATATGATCGTGAAATGTACAAAAAACGGAATGAAGTTGAACGCTTATTTCGTAGGCTAAAAGGCTTTAGACGCATATTTTCACGATTTGAAAAACTAGACGCTGTTTTTCGTTTTTTTATTCACTTTGCGCTTATCGTAGACAAGTTAATTAGTGTTAACAGGCCCTAGGTTAAGGCTTTGTAATATAAAGGACGGGAAAAAAATGGCATTTAAATTAAATACAGTTTTATTATTAATGGCTGAGCACGGAAAAACAGTAATCCCTTTGAATGATGTGTGTGAAAAATATTTAGGGCTTAATCCACAAACTGCAACTTATCGCGCCAGTACACATCAATTGCCGTTTAATACATTCTTTCACATTGATTATCAGAATACTGAAACACCTTGTAAATAAAAGTATAACCAAATATCCCAATTCCAAACAAAACAACAGCCAACAGTATATATAACCACTTCATGGAAACTCTACAACTAACTCATAATTATTAACGATGTAACGACTCAGGTTTGATTTGAGTGTAACGCCTAAGCATATTCCAATCTTTGTGCCCCGTCACCAACGATACTTCATGAATATCATACCCTTGCTCAAACAGGCGGCTTGCAGCTTCATGGCGAAGATCGTGAAAACGTAAGTCATATATTCCAAGACTTCTGACGACTCGAGAAAATGCAGCCCCGACAGATCTAGAGTTATATGGAAAAATTCTGTCATCAATGCGTGGTTGCTTCAAAATAATCTCAAACGATTTACCCAATAAAGGCACAACCTGATTGTTATTGTGTTTATTTTTGGGACCCTTGCGTTCACGGATCAGGATTGTTTTTTTGTCCTTGTTGAGATCCTCCCAGCGAATATTACATATTTCCTTTTGCCGCATGGCCGTTTCGATAGCAAATTCAAAAATATCTGCCATCGGAATACTGGATTGTCGCTTCCCTCCCCGTTCATGAAACGCTAACAACAACTGTTGAATTTCCTCAGGATTGATTCGTCGATCTCTTCGGCCCGACTTACCAATTAACCCAAGCTGGTTAAGAACAGGCTTCGCGGAATCCACAGCATAGGTAGTAATTGGCAGCCCCCACCCGGCATGACAAAGCCCTAGATGGTGCGCAGGTAGGTGATAGCCTGAATGACAGTGGCAGGCCCTGCCCCCTCTAACCGGCGAATTTTACAGTGCTCAATCACATCCGCGCTGGTCAAGTCGATGGCAATTTTTCTAGCCAGACCTAAGGCTGATAACGACTCAAGGGTGTAGCGCTTACTACGACCAAATGGTTTGATAGCATCAACTTCAACAATATACCGGGTAATCAGTTCAGCCAGGGTCAACTTAGCTGCCTTGAGCTTTTCTAAGCCTTCAGCACTCTGCAACTCCAAATCACGCCGCTTACCCCATGCCCGTGCAAGCCGTTCACGGTCAAAAGTTCTTGATTCGGAATAGACAATTTTGCCTTTACGCTTTACTCTCACCAACGCCTGGTAAGCGGTACTTCCATTTGCCCTTGAACGTTTTAAAATAGTCAGCATTTGGCTCTCCATATGCACGGTGCAGCATACTCCAAATGCTACACCATTTGCTGCACTGATAGTTGAAATGCATCGTATTTTAGCGACTTTTTAAACGAATGTTTGATTCAAAAGTAATCGATAACTAGTTGATATGGCTAATAAAAGTAGTAAAAAGCTAAACCGGACTCTCAGCGTTGCACCCATGATGGATTGGACCGATCGTCATGAACGCTACTTCTTACGTTTGATTACTCGTCACACGCTGCTTTATACCGAAATGGTCACAACAGGTGCACTGCTCCATGGTGACCGTGAACGCTTTTTACATTACAGCCCTGAAGAACATCCAGTTGCCTTACAACTTGGAGGTTCAAACCCAGAAGAGCTTGCTGCATGCACCAAACTGGCTGAAGACTGGGGCTATGACGAAGTTAATTTGAATGTCGGCTGTCCAAGTGATCGTGTACAAAATGGGCGAATTGGAGCATGTCTAATGGCTGAGCCTGAGACTGTCGCTAACTGTCTCGCTCAAATGCAAAAAGCAGTTTCAATTCCTGTTACGGTGAAACACAGAATTGGTATCAATGGCCGAGAAGAGTTTGAACAACTCTGCCAATTTGTTGAAACAGTTTCTGCTGTAGGCTGTGAAACATTTATAATTCATGCACGCATTGCAATTCTCGAAGGGTTAAGTCCAAAAGAAAACCGGGAAATCCCCCCGCTTAAATACGAATGGGTCTATGCCATTAAAAAAGAGTTCCCTCACTTGGAAATCATTCTAAATGGTGGCGTTAATACAATGGAGGCAGTGCAGCAACACCTATCACATATTGATGGGGTGATGATTGGTCGTGAAGCCTATCAAAATCCATATATCCTGGCTCACGCTGATACACTTTGCTTTAATGACCATCACCACATTCCCTCTCGCCATGAAATTCTTAGCCAGTTTTATCCTTATATCGAAAAAGAGCTGGATAGCGGTACTCGCTTGCACCATTTAAGCCGACATATTCTTGGTTTATTTCAAGGGCAACCAGGAGGCAGGCAGTTCCGTCGATATTTAAGTGAAAATGCCTGTAAACCAGGAAGCAGTCTACAAACCCTGCAAGCAGCTGCAGCACTTACCGCTAGTTAGGTAACTACATTTCTTAACCAGCATGTTATACTAACCACCCACATTACAAACCCTTGCACTCACGGAGTTTATATCTGTATGCAAAACCAATTGGAACAACTAAAGCAAATTACTACAGTGGTTGCAGATACTGGTGATATTGAAGCCATAAAAAAATACCAACCCGTGGATGCAACAACAAACCCCTCACTGCTTCTTAAAGCCGCCGAGCTTCCTCAATATCAATCACTCATCGATGACGCCATTAGTTGGTCTAAAGGACAGGGTGGAAGCCAACAACAAATGCTTGCTAATGCCTGTGATAAACTGGCAGTGAGTATTGGTAAAGAGATCTTGCAGGTTATTCCTGGCCGTATATCCACAGAAGTAGATGCCCGCCTTTCGTTTAATACAGAAGCTACCATTGCTAAAGCAAAGCAACTTATGGCGCTATATGCTGATGCAGGAGTCAGCAGCGACCGAATTCTGATTAAAATTGCTTCAACCTGGGAAGGTATCCGTGCCGCTGAAATATTAGAGAAAGAAGGTATTCAGTGTAACCTAACGCTGATGTTTGGCTTTGCCCAAGCAGCAGCTTGTGCAGATGCTGGCGTTTACCTGATTTCGCCTTTTGTTGGCCGAATTTTAGACTGGTACAAAGCAGCTACTGGTAAATCATACACTGCAGCAGAAGATCCTGGCGTACAATCCGTTTCAGCGATCTACAACTTTTACAAGCAGCATGGTTATAAAACAATTGTAATGGGTGCCAGTTTCAGAAATATTGGTGAAATTCAGGAGCTAGCAGGCTGTGACCGCCTGACAATCAGCCCACAGTTGCTTGATGAGCTAGCATCGACCAACGCACCGCTTGAGCAAAAACTCAACCCAGAACACCTAGGCGAAGCAATCGCTAAACCTGCCGTTGATGAAGCTAGTTTCCGTTGGTCTATGAATGAGGATGCAATGGCCACAGAAAAACTGGCTGAAGGTATTCGCAACTTTGCAATTGACCAAGTTAAGCTGGAAAATAAGTTAAGCCCGCTTTACTAAAGCATTAAGGCCAGCAGCAGTGCTCACCAAAGCCTGCTGCTGTCTTCTATAAAAAATTAAAAAAGATAATGCTTCTTAACCATCACACTCTAGTGACTTCACTAGATCTTTGAATGCCTGCCGGTTCTTTTCATTCAGACTCATCAGCACCTTATGAGCATCCAGCACTTTTTTCTTTGCTGACTCTTCTGAACACTCTTCAACAGGCACTTCCTGGAGAGATTGAGATGGCTGAGCCTGCTCACGGACCAAAATAAAAACCTGATCAAAGCCCATACTCAACAAAATTCGAGTGATATCCTCATTGGTAGACACTACGGTAGGCACCAGACCCAGTTTTTTCTTCGCTTGAATAGAGAGTTTTGCTAACAGTCCAAGTGATGTACTGTCTATTCCCTCAGTTTCAGTTAAATCAACGATGACTGATTTAAAATCAGGCTGGGCAAACATTTTATCCAGAAACGTATCCAGGGTGGAGCAGAGCGTTAACCTTACATCACCCACAAATTTTAGAACATACGTTCCTTCATTTTCAGCAAACTGTATTTTTCCGGCTGTCATGACATATTCCTAGCCAACACCAGTAAGGCTATATCATCTGGTGCATCCTGCATTTTATCCAAGCCCAGTGCTTGTACAATTGCACCAACCGTTGATGCTCCTTCACTAATAATAGACAGCAAATACGCTTCTTTATCTTTCAGTCGTTCTTGAGGTAAAACCTCAATGATACCGTCAGAAAAGATAGTTAATGAAAACTGCATCGGCAAGTCCATTACCGTATTTGCGTAGGTCGCATCATCAAATAATCCTACAGGTAGACCATGTCCCTCCAGGTAATACTCGGTATCAGGTGTTGCAAACAAAGGGAACGGAAAGTGCCCCCCATAACTATATGTCAATTGATGACACTGCGTATCAAGAATTCCACAAAACATCGTGACGTGCTTGTCAAGATCAGCACTAATTAGCCCTTGATTCAGATAGTCCAGCAACTCTGCTGGTGATGCCTGCTCAGACCGACCTTGTTTCTCACACTCCTCTACAAAGAGCATAGTCATATGCTTTAACAGAACTGTGACAAATGCTGATGAAGCACCATGACCAGAAACATCTGCCAGATAAAAGACAAACCGATGCTCTCCAAGTGGAAAGTAATCTGCAAAGTCGCCACTTAGATAAAGTGAAGGGTTTATATGGTGAGCAAAAACATAGTCAGTCGTTGCGAAAGGGCTTTGCGGCAGCATTTTCAACTGAACCTGCCGACCAGCTTTTTGATCTGCTTGTAATTCTGCCAGGCTATTACGCAGTGTTTGAATGGCTTCTTCCAAGTTTTCTCGATAACGCTGATTGTCCTGCAATAACTGCGTATTTATCAGGGACCGATTGATGGAATGCTCAAGTACTTCTAAGTCGCCTATCGGTTTAATTAAGTAGTCACTGGCACCCAGTCGCAATGCAGTCACGACATCAGACATAACACCTGCACCTGATACCACAATCACAGGGGTATTCGGCGATATACCACGAATTGTTTTTAAAACACCTAAACCATCTAATTTAGGCATACGCAAATCACAGATCACCAGATCTGGATGCTCTTCTTTAAAAACCTGAATGCCTTCTTCACCATTTTCAGCCTGAGTGATTGCAAAGCCACTGTCTTCAAGGTAAGCCACAATGCTTTCACGGACAATGGGTTCATCGTCAATCACCAAAAGCTTACTACTGTTGGTATTCATAAACGGACCTTGCAATACCTGCTTTTCGCAAGCTTTGTCTATTCTTTAAAGAATAGGTCTTTCTTATGTTGCTCAACCCAGTTATGTGAGTTTGCTCACTATAAATCTGGCTAATCACTAATTGCATTACATGAGGTGGGCAACATTACTCTTTTATATAAAAGACAGCAAGAGTGATTTTTAAATAAGCAATAATTTTTATACGTCAGCCAACATCAGACAATAACACACAACCAACCGTACTTTTAACGCCTATGCTTATACTGAAGGGGTGTTTATAGAATGAGGTTATCCATGAACCTAAGTAACCAGTTTTATACAGAAAAACGAGGCTTTATTCGAATGAGGATGGAGACTGAAGCCAAACTCAAAGCACTGGGTTGTAGTGAGGGTAACCACACACTTACATCAATGTCAGTGAAATGCATTAACCTAAGTAGCACTGGCGTACTTCTTGAGTCTGAAAAGTCTCTAACGGAAGGTAGCTTATTGGAAATCACGATTCCATCTGAGCGCGAAGATTTTCCTGACTTTATTGCTGAGGGCACAGTTATTCGAGTCACTCAAAAGTCAACAGATGAATTATACGAAGTCGCATTGAAGATTGATAAAATTATGTAATAGATATGATGGCTAACTAGAAAGCGGTATGAAACAACATACCGCCATTTGGTATTTAGCAATATTGATAGAATCTTTATTAGAAATCATCTTCCGGCTGTTCGCCAGTCAGTAAAAATTCACGGTTCTGTATATAAGTATCACGAATAAATGTGTACTTATCACCCAGTATCAAATCTTCAGACTTCAACAACCCTGCTCGCTTATCCACTACCTTCATAACATACAGCACATTACGAGTAGGCACATTGTCAACATAACGAATGGGATTCATGTAACTATCAGGTACCATACCCGTTGCAGAGCGAACTGTACTAGGTCCAAAGAGTGGCAACACCAGATAAGGCCCACGAGGTACCTGCCAGTGTCCCATGGTCAAACCAAAGTCCTCGTAGTTTTTCTCAAGCCCCATATGCTCAGCAACATCGAGTAACCCCAGCATACCAATCGTTGAATTCACCAGTAGGCGCCCCGTATCATTGGCTGCCTGTTTTCCTTCTAGCTGAAGTATATCGTTAATAATGTTGGGCACTTCACCAATATTGCTAAAAAAATTAGTCACCAATTGCTCTACAGGGTCCGGCGTCACATAACGATAACCTTTAGCTACAGGCTTAAAGAAATTATCATCAACTGTTTCATTAAATTGGAAAACAGACCGGTTAAAACCTTCCCATGGATCATCAGGATGCTCAGCAAAGCTCTGCCCTATTACACACATACTAAGCAGCAGGGAAAAAGCCGTTTTGCGTAACACCATTAACATTCGAAATCCTCAACCAGTAATCTTTTTGCGCTCATGAAAGTATCTTATCTTTCTTTACATTATCACGCACGTTGTAACCTACTAGCTCATGCGCTCATGTGGGTCAGTTATCATTTATACACTTAGACCAGCAACTCACTGCATCTACCAAAAAATACGTTCAATGAGTTTTTATGGGTTTATGATTAACACTTGTCGCACTACTTAACCTAACTTAAACAACGATATCTAGCTCAAATAGCAGTACATAGCTTGTGTGGTAGATTACGATCAAAAGTCAGCACTTATGAAACACGCGATGTTTTATACAAACCTTAAATCATTACTAGCCTAGGTCAAATGAACAAGCGAAATCAGTCAGTATAGATTAGCAAAAAATATAGAACCTATCTTTTAACGGTTAAGCAATCACTAATAACATACTATGAATATTGTATAACCAAGTGATAATGCATCGACAAAAACTAAGCGCAATGCTCAAACTGATAACCTAAGCACAAACAAACAGCGATTTTACCCAGTAACTGCCAATTTCAGCAAGCACTCAATGGCAAAATTCGTGTAAATCAAGTAAAGGGTAGCAAAATAAAATCATGAGGGGATGAACAACAGGTACTGTATAGCACCAAAGTATAAATAACGTATTGTGATTTTAATAAGAGAGATGCCTTACCACCATTAGGTTTTAGGCATCTCCCATCTCTCTTTAACTAAGCAGGTACGCGTTTACTGCAATGCGGCTTTTAGCTTTTGTCCTACATCTGCATGATGTTGTAACAGCGAAAAAGTACGCGTAGCTTCCTCAGGGCCATAAGCAAATACCGCAACCGGTGTATGTGTATGTGTACCCGTTCCCCAAACCACGTTTTGCTGTTGAGATAATGCTCGACCAATCAGGTTGTAGCGGATTTCTTCACCATAAACATAAAATGCAGCAAAGTCATTTACTTTAGGTAAGGTTTCTGCCCCCAGGTAACTATGCCCTTTAACAAAAAATGGATTTTTTTGATCTGCAAGAATCGCCTTCGCTTGAGCTTCAGTGACTTTAAAACCTGTACTATCACTAATAATTTTAGCTAAGGCAGCAGGTGTTTGTTTGGCTTTTGGTAGCGCCTGATAATCGACTACCATATCTCCAAATGTCTTATTTTGGCTGTAAATATTATCTAGCACATTAGGCTTAACAAAATTGAAGAATGGAGCATAATCAGCGCCTTTAAAGCCTGCACCAGGTAGCTTTTGAGCTTTTGGCAAGTTGTGAGCAGAATAAGAGAAGCCAAATGAGCCGGTCTCATGGTCTGCCGTCAATACCACTAGAGTATCATCACGTCCCTTAGCCCAATCCAGAACAGCACCAATTGCTTCATCAAACTTTATCATTTCATGAAGCATCGTACCTACATCATTATTGTGCCCTGCCCAGTCAATCTGGCCACCTTCAACCATCAGGAAAAAGCCATCTTTATCTTTTGAAAGCAGATCAATTGCTTTTGTCGTCATTTCTTTTAAAGACGGCTCATGACGCTGCTTGCTATCTTTATTATGGGTATAAGCAATACCATCCATCATGCCTGAGTTACTGAATAAGCCCAGCACTTTACCCTCTTTAACCTTGCTTAACTGGTCACGGTCAAATGTAAGCTGGTACCCCTTCTTTTGCGCTTCCAACAGTAAGTTCCGCTCATCTTTACGCTTTGACTTGATAGCAACATTGTTACCCACCAGTTTGGCAACACTTTGTTTGCTAGCTTTATCAGCATTAACTGAAGCAGGTATCCAGTGTCGTAAACCACCAGACAGCATGACATCAGGCCCCACGTTAAGCATATCCACTGCAATCTTATTTTCGAGTGAACGGTGTGGTTGATGTGCAGCAAAAGAGGCTGGTGTAGCATGAGTTAAACGCGTATCAGAAACTAAGCCTGTTGCTTTATTAAGCTTTTTAGCTTTTTCCAATACAGTTTCTACAACATTACCTTGATCATCCAGACCAATCATTTCTGAGCCAGCTAACACCCCCAATGATAGCTGTGTTGCTGAACACGCGGAATCAACAACTACGCCACCCGCAGGATAAGTCATCGATAACCCAACAACACCTTCTTCAGCCATTTTTGTGATCGCTGTTTTTCCTTGCTTATCTTTATAAATCGAATTAGGTGCAAGTCGCGCATACGACTCCAGCAAACCCACTTGCTGAGGCCCCATTCCATCCCCGATCAGCAAAATGACATTTTTGATCTTCTGGTCAGCATAACCACCAGACGCAACAGTTAACATTGACGCTGTGATCAATCCTGCTAATAAACCTTTTTTGGCTTTCATAATCCCCTCGATACTAGCTTTGGGATAAACAATGTTGAAAGTAATTGCAGCTTATATTTATAACTCAGCCAGAAATTTTTTGAGCAAAAATACGAATCGCTTAAAATACTTACTATACGTGAGTTATACTTTTTCAATCAGTTCATACCTATTTATCCAATATGTTAACGACGTACACCCTACGCCTTCATTAATTTTCTCCCTAAACGGACTGTAAAGGCTCTAGCGTTTTAATGTTATTTGTCGTTTCATAACTTGAGGCATGTAACTTATTAAAAAACACTACAACATGCTAATTTTGTCGTATTTTTAGCCAGTTCAGCAAAAATAACAACAGAAAGACTAGCGCAGCTACATTACCAAATTGTTAGATATTACGTAAAGAATTCCCTTTTTATTTAAAATAACGAATAGCAGACTTTTGTAATTTGTAACAAAAAACATTACTGAACCTATCAGGCCTGTCTTGATACTCATTTTCAGCCGCTTCCAGCCAACCCTGCTTACTTTTCGTACGACATTATTAATTATTCAGAAACTGTACACTTAATAACAGACACGTCGTTTTACTTTGAATATTAAGTCGTAAAAGTGCTGCCATTCATACATAATTCAATTTTTCTTCATAATTACTTCATATTTTAACTAAGTTTATCCAAACCTATTGACAGCATGCCAGCTTTTATAACATTTTCCTCGCCTTACCTGACTGTCTAATCATAATTTATTGTTGATTTAGGTAATTATTGTTTATGCCGACTCACATAAAACCGTCTATTATAGAATTTAGCAAGCATGCAATGTTCAAAAATAGATCATAATAACAACACAATTCACACACCCTAAGGCTCTAGTGAATGCCCGACAACACATCGGATTGTGTTAGACACGTGAATGGGAGAGCCCCAATGCATCTCAACTATCACCGCAAATACTGCGGCAAAATACAAGCTGTCATTTTTGATATGACAGGAACACTGGTAGATTTTGGCGCTAAAGCCAATGGTCAAGCACTACAGCAGCTTTTTAACCAGTATCAGATACAGCTACCACCCGATACTTTACTGGCTGTTGCAGACTTACCTGATTTGGCCCAACTCAAGTATCTTTTTGCGATAGAGTCTATTAAAAACCAATGGCAACAACATCAAGGTTCACTACCTGACGAAAAACAGCTTGAACAACTGAATATACAGTTAAGAACACAGCAAATAGTGTGTGCAAGTCAGCAGCTGTCATTACCCGTTGACAGCAAAACTGTCTTCCAATTCATACGAAAACAAGGTTATAAGGTGGGGGTTTGCACTCATTACTGTCGAGATATTGCCAGTGATCTCATTCCACAACTGGCTGAAGAAGGTATAAAAATTGACCACTGGGTGAGTGCTGCTGATGTTAGCCAACCTCGACCAGCCCCTCATCTAGCCCTTACCTGTGCTGTTGCTTTAGATATTTTGAGCGTCTCAGCTTGTGTAAAAGTAGATGATAGTCTTAAGGGTATCGAAGAAGGTCTTAATGCTGGTATGTGGACAATAGGTACCGCCATTAGTGGAGAATACAATAACCGCTCCATCAATGAATGGAACCAGCTGAGCAACACAGAAAGAGATAAAATTCGCAGCGAAGCAACACTCAGTCTTTATCGAGCAGGTGCTCATTACGTTGTAGATACTATTAGCGATATTCAGTCATGCCTAGAAGATATTGAGGCACGCCTAAAAAGAGGAGAGCGGCCCTAACAGCCGCTCGCCACATGATTTTACCTTGCGCCAGCGTGATTATTTTATCCAGTCATTCCCCCAACGCTCTGGCTCTATTTTCTTAGCGGGCACTGTACGACGCATGTTATTTGCCCGTAAAGGAGGTTGAATTGTCGTATTTTCAAGTGATTTGGTTGAATATGCAAAGATCAGTGTGGTAAAAGCAGCAGCATCAACATTGATATCAAGCGCCCGATCATTAATATTAGTGATATCATCACACGCCTGGTGATAACAGTGATCATAGGCCTTACCAGCTTCACCGCCAAAACGTCTGGCCTCTTCTTCTGTTTTTATACCTTCAGCACCAGTAAACAAGCCTCCGAAGGCAATACCTTCATTAAAAAACTCAGCATAGTCAGACCGGAAGCTGATTTCAGTGCCTCGGTAAGGTTGACCGAATAAATTAAAAAAACGTTCAAAGGTATGTTCAATCACATCTGAACCTGGAGGCCCCTCAAGTCCAAAAGATGAGCCATCTCCATCATAAATACCATTAAAATAATTTGGAGAACCAATCATATCAAAGTTCAGATATAAGGCTATTTTATCTTTTTCTTCTTCTGTCAAGTTTTGCACATAATGTGTAGAACCAACTAAGCCTGACTCCTCAGCGCCCCACCAAGCAAACCGTAATTTATTCTTAGGCATCAGATATTGCATTTTTAACGCAATTTCCAGAATCCCAGCACTTCCCGAGCCATTGTCATTAATACCAGGTCCCTCATCTACAGAATCCAGGTGAGAACCTACCATCACCACATTATTTGGATTACCACCCTTTGACTCTGCAATGACATTGTACGTTTCGGTAGCAATACGCTTCACATTAGCCAACATCTGCAGTTGCGGACTGCGAGCATGTACCAGTGACTCTCCCACGTCATAGGTAGTAAACATAACAGGAATACCGCCACTGTAACTACTACCTAAAGTACCACTCATTAAGCCTTTACGATCTTCGGTATTTCCCTGATTAAAAATAATAACCCCTACTGCACCAGCAGCTGCCGCATTTTCAGCTTTCAAACCAAAAGCACATGCACCACGCTGAATCAACGCAATACTACCAGCTGGGAAATTATCAAAATCCTCTTCTTCACAACCACTGGTTGAATTATTATTAGGACCGAGATGAATATCAACAGGTGCTACAGGTGCAGTCACATTTCCAGGTTCAGAATGTGTCATTACTTTAAAATCAGTATCTTCTTTATAATCCTTTGAATCTGGCGCTGTTTGCACCATGGTCGATGCACCAAGCTTTTCAAATGAAGTAAACGCAAAAGGCTGAACTTTTACATCGTAACCTGCTGATGACATTAAATTAACAACATAATCTATGCTTTGATCATAGCCACTGGTACCAGATGCACGAGTACCACCATTAGCATCTGCGATCGTTTGAAACATTTGCAGGTGTTGTTTTACACCATATGCATTAACACATTCCATTAACTGCCAAGGCATACGGTTAATCGTTTGGTCACACATAGCGGCTGTTGTGCTCGTATCAGCTGTCGCTAGGCCTGACGTGCCCCCCAATATTGCAATCATTGCCGGAAGAAGTTTTTTGCGCATGATGTCCTCCATATCGTTGCGCGGATTATTTTTATTGCTCTAAAATTTTTACGGTTACATCCCTTCTATACCCACAGAGTAGGGTATATAACTTTATAGTTTTATTTTACCCTTTCAATTTATACCAGCCATACCTAACACACAATACCAAGCTAAAACTTTATTTTTCTATTTTGTTGTTTTAACATCGAACAAGTGTCTTCTACTTTAAAGTTTTTCGCTGTACAACAACAAGAGTTTGCATTATCGTACAAGTTTCACCCACAACCTATATTTTAAAATATTCATATTGATCACTCTCATCCTTTGTGAATGTTTTTATTGGGGATAGACTGGCCTGTTAAGAACAACATCAGCAGCAAAGTCTAAAAAATGATTCGCTTAGAGAGTAAATAAAAACTAATATAAAACGCCATAATTTACACTGTATTAGTTGACCTAACAGCAGTAAATTATAATGATATAAATGTCTTGGACCAAAATTTTATATCCCCTTACCATAGGGCTTTATGCGGAACGAATCCATCGCCACAGAGCGATTGACAATAGCACTCTTATTACAACAAACGTGCTAGACACTTAAATAATAATACATATAAGGAGTCATGGATGAAGTCAGTCTATAAAAAAATTGCTGGATTAACCTTTGCTCTTTGTGCCACTTCAGCGCATGCAGGTCTGCTAAGTTTTGAAGACATTAATCCTGGTAGCAATTTAGACGTTATAAATAACTACGGTGGTTTTTCATTCGGTGGTGATGGGCCATCATTAGTATTTGACGCAAGCCAACAAGCAAATGGTTTAAAAAATGCAGCGATAGACGGTGTAAATGCTGTACTGAATTTTTCTGGCCATGATATTATCATGCGCTGGCTAAGAAACAGTTTAATTAATTTTGACGGTGGTTATTGGGTTAGCGATAGCAATGATAGCTTAATAAGCTTTGAAGGATGGCGTGATGGGCAGCAAATCTTCAACAGCGGTATGTTTACGTTAAATGATACGCAAGCAACACATATCCAGTTAGGCTGGTCTCAAATAGACCAAATTGTCATTAAAACCCACTCTCCTACAGTTTGGGGGATGGATGCATTGTCCTTTACCCAAGTACCAACACCTACAACACCTGCTTTATTAATGCTCGGCGGATTAGGTTTACTATTAAACAGAAAAAAATCTACTCGCTAAGTATTTAGCCCGACATTTTACTCACAAACTTTCATCATGGGCATATAATTTTGCCTATGATGAAGCCTTGTTTGTAAATCAAGACAGAGGTGTTTAGATACACCTATTAGAAATGGTGTTTAGCCAATAATATCAAACATCTTAATATGAAGGATAGCTTGTAATTTGCTGGATATTTTTGTATAACGGTCGTAACCTACCAAACATTTTTTTATAGACTTTACCATAAAGTGCATTATATAACTTAACATTTTCCGTATGTGGCAAAAATGTTTTATCACATCGAGTCATTGCTGCAATCGCCTCAGCATAGCTTGAGTAAACACCTAATCCAACATAAGCATTAATGGCTGCGCCTAACCCCGATGTTTCAATTGTGTGAGGCCGCTTAACAGGCAAATTAAAAATATCAGCTGTTAACTGCAAAACGGCATCACTTTGCGCCCCACCACCTGATACTCGAATTGACTTTATGGTGATCCCACTACGTGCTTCAATTTGTTCTTTTCCTGCACGCAACGCATAGGCTAGTCCTTCAACAATCGCTCGATATAGGTGCGCACGCGTATGAACATCACCAAATCCAATAATTGCGCCTTTACCAAAAGGTTGTTTCAACGCAGGAGACCAATAGGGTTGTAACGTTAAGCCCATTGCCCCAGGAGGAGACTTCGCCAATAATTCATCAAATAGTTTTTCCGCAGGAACACCAAGTTCCTTAGCACGAAGCTGCTCTTCCTTACCAAATTCTCGCTTAAACCAGCTTACCATCCAAAATCCGCGATAAACCATTATTTCTGTATTATAGGCTTTTGGAATGGCTGCAGGATACGGAGGAATAAAGCGAATAGGCTCAACATACTGGTGTTGGGTTGTATTAATCGTCGCTGTAGTTCCATAGCTTAGACAGGCAATTTCTGAGGAAAATGCCCCTGCACCTAATACTTCACATGCTTTATCAGAAGCGGCAGCAAATACTGGTAATCCAGCCTTTAAGCCTATCACCTCAGCGGCTTGCGGAGATAAATGACCTAATAATGCACCTGGATCATATAATTTTGACAATTGCTGAGTAGAAACACCAGCTAGTGACCAACGCCATGACCCTTTCTTAGCCCACTGTAAACGCTTATAATCAAACGGCAAATAACCGACCATCGCTCCTGTTGAATCAACCCATTCCCCCGTTAGTTTATACAACAAGTAACCAGACAAATAGACAACATAAGTCGTCTTACTCCAAATTTCAGGCTGATGTTGCCTTACCCAGTTTGCTTGAGCTTTACTTTGTAAATACGTTAATGTTGATGACAACCCCAATAGGCCCAGGCCACATTTTAAGTAAGTTGGTAAAGGTAACAGTTGAGTAGCTCGTCGCTGATCAAGCCATAAAATAGTACTCCGTAATGGCATACCCTGCTTATCAAGAAAAACCACTGAACCTCGCTGGCAGGTTAAGGCCAGCCCTGAAATTTGTGATTGATAATCAGGGTGTTTTTGCCAAAGTTGTTGGCAAGCCGTTGACAGTTGCTGCCAAAAATAATCAGGATGTTGTTCAGCCCAGCCTGGCTGGGGTGATGTATAAGCGTGTAATGCAATTTGCTGCTTTGCCAAAAGTGTTCCGAGCTTATCAAAAACCATTGCTCTAACACTTTGCGTACCACAATCTATTGCCAATACGAACGATTCTTTTCTCATGCCTTTCTCTAATTACATGATAGAAAACAGCTTCAGTATTTTATGCACTGCTAAGAGGTTGTTGCAAAAGGCACAATGAAGTTAACTTACATTAGGTAATTGGTAAGCACGCAACCAGATCTGCTGGTATCGCTGCACTTCCTGCCGCCAGCGCTGATCATCCCAGCTTAACAATTGTTGGCAGTAGTATTTAATTTGAGGAAAATATTCATCCCCACCATTACGAAGTAATAAGCCTAAACGAGTTCGACGCAACAGTAAATCATCCAAATGTATCACCCACTCATGCATCAATATCCACTTCAACTCCGCCCATAACGTATGAGATGCACCTATGGTATTCAGCTCCTCTTTTTTCGCACAGGTAAGTAATTCATTTGCTGCTTTTCCGTAGTATCCAAATAAACGCTGCAACTGTTGTGGATTTAAGTAACGCAACCACTGATTGGAAATTGGTGGTGTTCTCAGCCATGGTGATGTGTGTATGGACACAGGTTGCGCATCTGGGCAGTATTGGGCAACTAACGTCATAACCTCCTCTGCAATTAAATGAAAGGTTGTCAGCTTTCCGCCACTAACCGAAATAAGCCCTGGCTCTTGCCAAATCATATGATGTCTAGATTCTTTAGAAGGCTTCCGCTGTCGTTTTTGACTCAATACTGGTCGAACCCCACTCCAACAACTTAATACATCACTTGCCGTAAGCTTCGCATGAGGAAACTGGCTATTAGCCGCTGATAGTAAATAATCAATTTCTGTTAATGATATTTTTGGTTCTTTATCAAGTTTTTGGGACTCATCGAGATCCGTTGTACCAACAATCGTTGCATTATTCCAAGGATAAATAAAAACGGGGCGATGATCTTGAGGATGAAAAAAACTGACCACAGCGGGAACAGGCAATCGCCAAGCAGGAAAAGTCAAATGACTTCCTCGTAAAGGTCTTAGCGTTAATCCCGGTGCTAATGACGCTAGCTTATTACTCCAAACACCTGTCGCATTAACCACGACCGTGGCCTCAAGTACTGCCTGCTTATTGGCTTCAGTACAAACTTTTACACCCACAACCTGATTGTCTCTATACACCAGCTCATCAACACGCGTATAGCTTAACAGCTCAGCCCCATCATTTTTGGCTTCTTGCAACACACGCATAACCAGTCGTGCATCATCAGTTAGAGCATCTTGAAAACCTGAACCACTCACACAAGCCGACGATACAAAAGGCAGTAATTGCCGTATTTTTAATTTATTAAACCACTGACGCGTTCGATACCCAGCCAATCGATCATAACAAGTTAACAGTAACTGAAAGGCATGATGTGTAGGCCATTGCCATGGCTTATGCAGCATTAAAAAAGGTATGAAGTTGACAAGTCCAGGTAAAGATTGTTGCAACCATTCACGCTCGTTAATCGAGTCTCGTGCTAACTTCCAGTCTCCACTTCCCAAATAGCGCAAACCTCCATGCACCATACTTGAAGAACGACTCGATGTGCCCCAAGCAAAATCACGCTGCTCAATCAACAAGCAGCGTAACCCTTGTTGTGCCGCTGCACGTAAAATACCTGCTCCTGTAATACCTCCACCAACCACGATCACATCCCAGCTTGGGGTGGAAAGTTTTTTTAAATAATCAGGCGACAACATCTGTAGTGTCCTTGAGTACATGGGATAAATCACCAGATGCTGTTGGACCAGTTGCTGTTAGCAAAGTATCGAAATTTGGTGGTAATAAGTTATGGGCACATAGTCTTGCATTTGGGTCAAAGTGCTGACATAACGCTGAAATAGCCTTCAACTGTTGTTCATCTTTTGTTGAAGGTAGAAATGTACGGTGATCAACTCCCACTCCATGATGATGACTGACGGTCCCGCCATGCGTTACAATGGCTTGCATTACTGCCGCTTTCAATTTTTGCCAGCGTGCTAAAGTAATGTCATAGGTTTCTCCAAGTCGAAATACAAATGTCGTATACAAACTTGCGCCTTGGGCATAGCAGTGAGAAATATGGGTAAAAACATGCACCTGCTCAGCAGCATCGTGTAAAGCACTACGAAGCGCTTGCTCCATCGCTTGACGTAATGAATCAATATGTAACCACTGAGTCGCTGTTTCTACCGTATCAACACCATAGCCTGCTTGCCATAGGGTCTCTCGCAAATAAGGATTTCGATAACGATGGCGTTGCCATTGTTGGCCAATTAATTGCCCAGTATTAACCCCACCATAAAAACGACTGATGCGACGTAACTGCTTCCAGGCATGATGACATTGCGCTTTTTCCCCAGAAACACCAACTAGTAACTGGCACCGCCCTGCTTTAGCTCCTCGCATTACAAGTAGTTTTTCTAACCAGCGAATTGCATTTTGTTTGTCCGATAGCCGCAAAAAAGTTTCCGTCTCTTCCGGGGCACTCAGCCTTAGCATCGATAAAGGTATACGTTGTTGTAGCGCTTGTTGACAGGCTGCAATACCTGCCTGCCAGTCAGGGAAAAATAATCCATAAAATGCTTCAAACCGAGGTAGTCGGGAAATATTAACAATCACCTCAGATAAAATGCCTAACCGCCCTTCTGAGCCCAAAACACATTCTTTTAAATCAGGACCAGCAGACTCCGCAGGAAATGGACGTAAATAATAACTACCCTGGAATGTTTCTAAACGACCGCCAGCAAAGAGCGTTTCAATGCGTCCATAACCCAAAGATTGCTGACCACTTGAGCGTGTGGCGACCCACCCACCTAGCGTTGAGTATTCAAATGACTGAGGAAAATGTCCCAACGTAAAACCATGAGCCTGTAGCTGAGCTTCTACTTGTGGACCTGTAGTCCCTGCACCAAATGTTGCTAATAAACTTTCTTTATCCAGTGCAAGCAACTGGCTTAAACGAGACATACTGACAGTTAAAGTAGGTCTTGCACCTGCCTGAGGGTTAATATGTCCTACCACACTAGTACCGCCCCCATATGGAATAAGATTGCAATCCATTTGCTCTGCCCATTCCAACAACTGAAGTATATCATCACGACT
The DNA here is from genome assembly GCF_018263875.1 of Zooshikella ganghwensis. Classification (NCBI taxonomy): domain Bacteria; kingdom Pseudomonadati; phylum Pseudomonadota; class Gammaproteobacteria; order Oceanospirillales; family Zooshikellaceae; genus Zooshikella; species Zooshikella ganghwensis. The sequence goes on along the minus strand of NZ_JAEVHG010000001.1, from coordinate 887,595 downwards.
TTCTGGAAAAGCGACACCATCAGGCACCGTTTCAAATTGTCCACTTTTTTTAGCCAGCCAGTCAGCAAAACTATGCCCTCTGGCATAACATACACGAACCTCTGGGTCTTTATTAACTAAAGAATGATTAGCCAAACGACTTTCTGCAACCTTGGTAGACACCGTTTCCAGCAGAACTTCTTCAAGAGGATAACCTGGACCAATTAAATCTGCTAAATAGTGAAGTGCATGCTCAGGAAGCGGGTAGTCATGGCCTGCTTCTCCCCAACTATTCCACCTCTGCATAACGAACCTCCCTATCGATAGCTCACATCAGTCTACTAAAAGGCTTGAATAATAATGACGAAAAATAGACATAAAAAACTTTATTACATGGCCTATTCAGCTTTTTTATTGTTTTTAATATTTATAACTATACCCTTCACGAATGATTTCTAGGTTTTGTTATCTTCACTCCTCACCCCAATCACCTATTAATATAGGCTCATGGGGCTTAGTTATTCGATGGCCGCACCTAAAAACCATTCATATTGGGTATATCCATCCATTATGGGTATATGATTGTATTTTTAGTTCATAGCCAAACTAAAAATGATCTTATCATGTTTATATCTTATCTCGCTTTTGCACCATCACTCTAAATGTGTGGTTTATTCAAAATGCACCACTTTTGGATATATACTAACGGGAATAAATACCAAAGATAATGTCAAAAAATGCCACATAAAGTAACAATTGAGGCCAGCTCATTATTAGGTGAAGTGTCATGGGGTAGCTTATTACCCTACCTACATTATGCCCATCAATTAGATATCAACACCCAACAACTTTTAAAGCAGCTATGTATTATACCTTGTACAGATACCGCTGCGCGATTTCCTGGCTGGAAGGCACAACAATTACTACTCGCATTAATCGATGAAGCAAACGATGAGCTTTTTGGACTGCACGCGGCTCAATTTATACAACCAGCGTCTTACAATGTGCTCGGCTACATCACTATGAACTGCGCCACTTTAAACGATGCTATTCTGCGAATTACACCTTATGAAAAGCTAGTAGGCGATATGGGTAGCACATCCTTAGACTACTTGCCTGATCGATTACGTATTAGTTGGTCATGTATTTATACACACCCAACAATCAAACGACATATGGTTGAGCATTGTTTTGCTGCATGGACCCACTACGCTCGCTGGATTACAGGAAAGCCTGAGCGTACTCCTATTGTTGTACACTTTGCTCATAATGGCCCTGTAGAAGCCGATTATCAGGAGTACAAGCAGCTATTTAATTGTCCAGTCTATTTTAACAAGCCTGAAAATAGCCTGGATATAGCCCTTACCGATCTGCACACACCTTTACAACAAGCCAGCCCGGCATTACTGAAAACCTTGGAGCAACATGCACAACATGTCGTTGCAACGCTCACCCCCCAAGCCAACTTAACCGCACGCGTAAAAGCCATTATACAGCAACAGCTTTCTAGTAATGCCGTATTCACAAAAGAGGAGATTGCTAAACAACTGGGAATGACCACTCGGACGTTACATCGCCACTTAAAAAGTGAGCAAACAACATTTCAGCAATTACTTGATTTGGTTCGGATGGAGCAAGCTAAATATCTACTGAAAGAAAGTGCAATGACAATTCAGACAGTTGCTGAGTACTTGGGCTTTAATGAAGTACGCTCATTTCAGCGCAGCTTTAAGCGATGGACTGGCATAACACCCAGTCGCTATCGTACAGCACAAACTATCCAGTCAACGTCGTGTAATTATTAAACAGGGTCTTGGTGAATAGTAATATCTGCATCAGGGTAATCGGCTTGAATCGCTGCTTCAACATTATCAGCAATTGCATGGGCTTGTGCTAAGGTTAAATCCTTATCCAGTTCAACATGCATCTGGATTATTGGTATCATCCCTGACTGTCGTGTCCGTAACTGATGGATACCACGAACGCCATGTACAGCCAAAGCCAAAGACTCAATATGGGTCAGGGTATAGACAGGAAGTTCACGATCCATTAATCGATTAATTGCATCCACTAGAATTTCTCTGGCGCTCATAACCATATAAATGGCTATTGCAATCGCGAACAAACTGTCTGCCTGATGGATACCCATAGCTGTTAACGCCAATGCCGCAATAACCGCTAAGTTAGTCAGCACATCCATTCGATAATGCAAAGAATCTGCTTTTATTGCAACGGAGCCTGTTAGCTTAACCGCAATATGTTGAATACCCAATAATACAAAAGTAAGCAGAATAGCAAAAATACTTACGCTAATACCAACCCATTCCGCTTCAACCACCATTGATTTCCGCCAGTGCCCTACTGCATGAAAAATCAGCACTAATGCTGATCCCATAATAAACATAGATTGAGCGAGTCCCGCTAAAGATTCTGCTTTACCATGACCAAACCGATGGTCTTCATCAGCAGGCTTCAACGAGTAACTCACTGCTCCATAATTAATGATGGATGCCATCGCATCCAGTGACGAGTCGATGAGAGAAGCCAAAATACTCACTGAGTCTGTTACCACCCAGGCAACTAATTTTACCAAGATCAGCATAATAGCCGTTACGACAGATGCTGTACTGGCAAAGCGTAACCAAAATACTTTATCTTCAGATTTAAAAATAGACATAGTTAATTCGTACTCAATCCCCAAACAACAACTCACGAAGGGTATACTTGACTCAAGCCAGCATTGCTCTCAATATAGCGCTTTTTTACAACATACAATGTGTTATAGGTGCCATTACATTATTGGTTAAACGGGAAGAGTGGTAACTAGAGCCTGCTGGGTTCTAACAAGCCAACGCTGCCCCCGCAACGGTAAACAGTCTAGGTGATAAGACCACCTAAATACCCAAAATCCACTGTGCTTACTGAGTAATAACTCATCAGCATGGGAAGGATGTGGTAGCTGTTGTTTCATATACAACAGTCTGTAAGCCCGGATACCGGCCTATAACCTACGTTAGGTGATGCGGAGGGCTTCACCCACAGGTACTTCCCTTTTCTTGGGATCTTTAACGAGCCTCTGTCAGAATGTGTATACATTACATATTATCCGACAGCTGTTACCTGTTTGCCCTTCTCAAAGCCACTCAACAGCAGTACATGGTTTTGAGGACTCAATGAATAAAATCAGCACACTCATTACAGGAATCTCTTTTTTCAGCCTGTATTATACCGCCACTACCCAAGCAGAAGACAGTTACCACCTACCCAATATGGTTGTCACTGCTACAAAAACACCTCAAGTGATAACTGACTCTTTAGCTCCTGTTAATGTTTTTACCCGGCAAGATATTGAACACTTACAAGCACAGGACATATTCGATGTACTTCGACACGTGCCAAGTGTAAACATTACTACCACAGGAGGTAAGGGCACAGTATCAAAACTGTTCTTTAGAGGTTCAAGTGACAAACAAGTTCTAGTGCTCGTCGACGGCATAAAAATAAATACTGCTACCAGTGGCAAAGCATCTTTATCCTCAATTGATATTAACCAAGTGGAACGTATAGAAGTTGTCAGAGGTCCTCGCTCAGTGCTATATGGGTCAGAGGCTCTTGCCGGTGTCATCCATATTTTCACAGAGCAATACAGCGAAAAACCCATAGAACCTTCTTTTAAGGTTGGATTTGGCTCTCATAAAAGTGAGCAATATATGACTGGGATAAAAGGTAAGCAGGGAGATGCCTATTATGGGCTAAAAACGAGCTACTATACGACAGAAGGCTTTAACCGTTGGCATGGTGACTTAAGTAATGAAAATGATGGCTATCGCAACAAGTCTTTTACAGGGAATATTCAATATCAGCTCAATAATGATAGCCAAATAGCCCTACAGCTCATGCGTCAAAAAGCTGATGCGGAGTATGACAATGCTTATCTAGTAGATAGCCCAGTTTATACCGAAACCACTCTCGAAACAGTTAATACAAATTATAGCCATCAACTTACTCAACAATGGGACATTAAAATCAGTGCTGGCCTTACCACCGATAAATCTGATGACAGGACAGATCATATTGGCCGTAACTTTTTGTTAGAGTCTAAACGTCGAGCATTTAACTGGCAGAATAATATACAACTGTCTCCAGTCCAATTAATCACCTTCGGCTTTGATTACAGTGATGATCATTTAAGCTCAACAACTAGTTATGATGAAGATGAACGTGAAAACCGTGCCTGGTTTATTCAAGACCAGTTACAACTTGGCAAGCATGAAATCCTGCTGGGATTTCGTCAAGATGATAATGAACAGTTTGGCAAGCACAACACTCGAAACCTTGCTTGGGGTATGCCAATTAACGATACTTTTAAGGTAACAGCCAGCTACGGTGAAGCATTTGTAGCACCATCTTTTAATGACTTATATTATCCCAACTTTAGTAATCCTGACTTAAATCCCGAACAAAGCAAACACTATGAATTGGGTTTACAAGCAGATTTTGGACATACTCAGTGGCAAATGAACGTGTTTAAAACTGACATTGACGATATGATTATTTTCCAAAATAGTAAACCTGAGAACAGCGAAAAAGCGCAAATTAAAGGCGTAGAGCTTGCTATCAATACCCTATGGCAAGGCTGGCAAATTGATAGCAACTTTACAATTTTAGACCCTGTTGACAAAAACACAGATACTGACGGCCAAAACAAAGAGCAAACCTTACCTAACCGAAGTCGTAGACAATTTTCCATTGTGACCCATAAAAACTTTGGGCTATATAGCCTAGGTTTTGAATGGCAAGGCCAAAGTAAACGTAAAAACATAGGTTCGGACAACGTAACGCTACCTGGTTATGCAACCGTAAACCTAGTCCAGGCTTATGCACTGACAGATGAAGTCAGTATTGAGTGGAAAATAAATAACCTTTTTGATAAAGACTACGTAGAGGATTTAAATAATAATATTCCTTACGAAACCGATGGTATTAATACCTTTATCTCTTTAACGTATCGGCCCAACCTTTAAACAACTGACGCTAAACTCTTATGACAAATAATGAGCACACGCGCCACAAGGCGCGTATGATTAAAAAAAAACAACATATTGACCAACGTATTGCAGCGGCCAATGAGTCCCGCGGCATCATTCTTGTCTTAACCGGTAATGGTAAAGGAAAAACAACTGCCGCATTTGGGAATGTAGCACGCTGCATAGGCCATGGTTATCACACAGGTATAATACAGTTTATTAAAGGTGACTGGCCTTGTGGTGAACGTCAACTTTTAGAGCAAACTGGACGCGCTACCTTTCATGTGATGAAAACAGGTTTTACTTGGGAGACTCAAGATAAAACAGTGGATATCGCTGCTACACAAGAAGTCTGGAAAGCAGGAAAAGTAATGCTAAGTGACCCTAACCTACGTCTTGTTGTCCTTGACGAAATTACTTATGTGCTACGCTATGGCTACTTGGCAATAGAAGAGGTTATGAGTGCATTACAACAACGTCCAGCCATGCAGTCGGTTATTATTACCGGAAGAGGTTGCCCTCAAGCGTTAATTGACATAGCTGATACAGTAAGTGACATTCAGCCCGTTAAACATGCTTTTGATGCGGGTATTCAAGCACAAGAAGGTATTGATTGGTAAGTTAAGACAATGGAAGCTTTTTATTACTCGCCGATTTTTACGCCAGCTAATTTCTGACAAATTGTTTCCATTGCAACTAAAATACGAGGTGTTTGTCGTAAAAAGTGGTCCGGATTAACCGTTATTATTCGTTTTTGTTGAACGGCTTTTAAAGTCTTCCAACGCCCTGTTAATTGCTTTACAAATAGAGGATCAGTAACTATTAACCAATCAGGTTGATGTGCAAGAAGCGCTTCAAAATTTACTTGAGGCGCTATAACTTTAGCATCATAAAATATGTTTTCACCACCGCACAATGAAACAACTTCAGACGTTAAGTGTTGTCCATTCAGTGTTTGAATTGGATTAATATTTAATAATATAGCGACTTTTTGTTTTAAAGATTTCGACTTAACCTGAGATGCTAACTGCTGCCATCGCTGTTTAAACGCTAAAGCAGCTTGTTTTGCTTCAGACTCATGAGCCGTTATCGAGCCAAACCGAATCAACTCATCTTCGATAGCTTGTAATGTTTTCGGTTCTGAAAAAATAATAGGTATACCTAACTGTTCAGCCTTTCCCCCAAGTAAGTGCTTATTTCCACTCCCCCAAGCAATAATCAATTGCGGCTGAACAGCAAAAATTTGTTCCCAATTAAGTAAGTTATAAGCACCAATAATAGGTTTTTTTTGTGCATCTGGAGGAAAATCACTACCATCAATTACACCAACAATATTCTTTTCAGCTCCAACAGCATACAGTAGCTCAGTGATATGAGGAGCCAAACTGATCACGCGTAGTGACGTGCTTTCCACTTCGCTATGATCATGTCCTTGTGCTACTGAAACTGGAATGAATGAGATCAGCAAGGCCCAAACTAACAAAGAAAAATGCAACTTGAACAAGCGATAATTTGTTACTCTGAAAGCCATGTTGATAATTGCACCTCATCAAAAGGCCAAAATAGTTTTTTTTCTCTGTGTTTATCTTCCAGTACTGGAATATGTACACCATATAACGCTATTAACTTGTCGCATACAGCAATATCAACAATCTCTATATCTATGCTTGATATATGAGAAGTTGAGTTTATCAAACATAATGCCTGTTCACACAGGTGACACCCTTCTGTAGAGTAAAGTATTAGCTTTCGTTTTGTCATACATTTAAGCTCGATAAATATACCTATGACGAAAGGTTTTCAGAGGTTTAGTCAAATCCTCTAGTTAAACTACATTGCCACTATCCTTAACAAACAAGAATACTGAAGGCAAATCCTAAATGCTTCATGACAGGTATAAGTTATAAATCAGGTGTTTTATAGCATATAAGTAACCGCTCTTGCGATATTTTATTGATAAGAACTTATAGGTACTTCTAAAAATACCCTTTTTTCGTGATAGCGGTGTCAGCACGGCACTCATGAACCCGCCAACATTTATTAAACTTAAGGCTGCTATCATTAAACATGCAGTAGCATGTTTAGCCATTTTGTAAAAGCAACTATAAAATAAAAGGCATAAAAAAAGCCCTTAAACAGGGCTTTTTTTGTAGTGATGAAGCAAGCTAGTTTGTAACAGCAGCGCTACAACGACTAGCTTCGTTACGTTCACTTAAATCGAACTTAAACGCAAGAAAGACGATAACAAAGTCGATCAATGCTGTACCTAAAAATCCAACAATAGACTGAATTGATGCATAGTTCTGTGGACTCATCAGATAAGCACCAATATTTGCAATTCCGAAGAGAAACCAAGTCATTTTACTGACCCCTTTTCCTGTTTTACTTTTTAACAGTGCAACCAACTGAATCACTGTAGCGGCAGGAAAAATGATCATTGGAAAAAAACCAGCAATGGTAACAATGATCTCAGGCATAATATGTCTCCAACTACTGCTTAACTAATAACTACTTGGCAAATCAGTACTTACCGCCCCCTGTCCTGGAACGGTATCACTTAAATTTACTTAAACGAACTAACCAACCCTCTACACCCTCTTTAACGGGGCATTAATGGCGGATTATACTGCAACTGGCCTTATATAAATTGATACTCGTCAGCAAACTTCTGCTATTTGGAACCTAGTTCACTTACTGAGATAAATTGCATTAACTTATGGTATTAGACCAAATAGCCCACTTCTCAGTCAATCGGCGAGGGATCGCCGATTGTCATTATGACACGCTCCCTGCAAATCAGTTTCGATGGCAAAGTCGCCAGCAGCGGTGAATTTTAGGGTTTCGAGCAAAGTCAGGGTCTATCGTCTTGCTAGATAGTTCTTCTACCTCAAACCGATAAAGCAGCTGATCCGCAAACTTAAAGCGCCTAAAGTTGTTAGAAAAATACAGAGTACCTTTCTTGTTCAAACGAGACATAGCCAGCGTTAATAATTTCTCATGATCACGCTGAATATCAAAATCTTGTTCAGTACGCTTTGAGTTTGAGAATGTAGGAGGATCAATAAAAATGAGGTCGTATTGAGTGTGGTTTTGCTCCAACCATTTTAAGCAGTCAGCTTGGACCAACTGATGCTGCTCCCCTAACCCATTCAGGGCAAAGTTTTTTGTAGCCCAGCCAATGTAAGTCGGAGACAAGTCCACACTGGTTGTAGAAGCAGCCCCACCCAGTGCCGCATGAACGGACACAGATGCAGTATAACAATATAGGTTCAGTACACGCAGACCTCTTGCCTCAGCAAATATTTGTCGCCGCATCGGCCGGTGATCCAAAAACAGTCCAGTATCCAGATAATCTTTTAGATTAACCAAGAACCGAGCCTGATATTCAGTCACAGGAAAGAAGTCACCGGTTTGATCATGTTGCTTATATTGCTGAGTTCCTTTTTGCTTTCGACGCTGCTTAAGCACAATTTGGTTACTCGCAACACCTGTTACATCCGGTAGAACACTCAAAGCATCCAGCAAGCGCTGCTGTGCACGCTCAGGATCAACACTGGCAGGAGGAGCATACTCCTGAACATGAAGCCAATCAGCATAGCGGTCAATGGCAAACGCATACTCGGGCATGTCAGCATCGTAGATTCGATAACAATCAACATTCTGTTGTTTTAGCCAAGGTTTTAGCTTTTTAATATTTTTACGAAGCCGATTAGCAAACATTGTTGCTCCTGCAGAAACAGGTGCTTCTACATAAGCTTCACGGCTGGATTGAGTCTGCCCTTCTGCGTGTTTATGGGCTTTTACTACATACTCTGGAGAAACATCAAAGGTCAACAGCTTACAAGGCAAGGCACCATTATAAAATGAATACTGACGCTTAGCTCTTAGTCCCATTCTTTTCGCCAGTTCAGGGTTGCCAGTAATTAGTCCTGCATCCCAGCCCATACAATGCTCTCTTAGCTGGGTTCCTAAGTTTTGGTACAAATAAAGTAGTGTGGCATCCTCTCCTAAACGCTCTCCATAGGGAGGATTAGTGACTAAAAACCCCTTTCCTAAGTTGCCAATAACTTGCGGTAATGTAGAAAGATCTTGGTGTTTAATTTGGACTTTATCTTGTAAACCTGCTCGCTGGATATTGTTACATGCTGCTTTAAGCGTTGCTTGATTAGTTTCTAATCCAATAAACTCAGGTAGTTCACGTTCAAGGCCCGCAGCAAAGCGATCTTGAGCTTCAGCGACAATTTCTCGCCAGTGCAGAGGAGTATGTCCATACCAACGGTTAAAACCAAAATACTGACGATTCAGCGCTGGAGCTCGATCCATAGCCATATGAGCAGCTTCAATTACCAGTGTTCCAGCACCACACATAGGATCAATCAGCACTGGGTATTCTTGCCAGCGGTTTGGCCAACCTAGACGATACAAAACGCCTGCCGCTAATGTTTCTTTGAGTGGTGCTGTCCCTGCTTGTAGTCGATAGCCCCGTTGGTGCAAGCTGTCACCTGACAAGTCTAGAGCAATAATAACGTGATCACGCTTAAGATAAGCATTAACTCTTAAATCTGGCTGTTTAAGCTGAACCGTGGGCCGCTTTCCTGTTTTAGTCCTTAAGAGGTCGACAATGGCGTCTTTAACCGTTTGTGTGCCAAATCGAGTATGTCTGATTGCATTTGAAGAACCAGAAAAGTCAACCGCTAAGGTTCCTGTTGGTGATAGATGATCTTCCCAGGGCACTTGTTGTACCAATGCGTATAAGTCATCAGCACGTTCAACTTTGCCTTGAACCATAGGAAGTAGAACCCGGTTAGCAAGACGACTCCACATGCAAATACGGTAGACATCCAGCATTGCCGCTTTGAATGTCACGCCGGCAACGGTTTCTTTAACTTCTCGCCCTCCTAGCGACTGAATCTCTTCAGCTAACAAACCCTCCAAATGCTTTGCACATGTTACAAAGCAGTCAACTATCGTATTTGCCATAGTACGTCATCATCTGAGCAGGTAAAAAAATCCGGCTATTCTAGCGGATCTACGATGAATTCAAAGCATAATCTTCATTATTGCTTATTGTTACCTGTATTGATTTACTTCAATGAACTAAACTCATATAGAGAAGATTAATAAAAGATTAATTATCTATAAATAATGATTTCTTAACTTTAAGAGTGCTATCCGCTATTACTCTAACTGAGGTGTGTGTTAAGAGGGGTCATTAACCACCAGTTTAATGTAAGCATTCCTTTTGCAAAATACTTACTACTGTAATCATTCAATTCACTCATTAAAGCCAGTGAGGCGATCTGGATTATGAAAAGACAAAAAAGAAGTAGAGAAGAAAGGGCTTTCCAAAAAGGGTATCAATCAGGCGTCACAGGAAAACCTAAAGAATCCTGTCCACACGATCAACTCAATCAACGACAAGCATGGCTAAGCGGCTGGCGCGAGGGACGAACCGATAGCTGGGATGGCTATACCGGTGTATCAGGCATTCATAAACAGCAGCAGCTCCACTACAGTTAGACTACCTCCTCTTACACTTTTAACACACCAACAAACCAGGGCCTAAGTTTTATAGGCCCTGTCACATATCAACTCAAGTTTCTTTTTCGAGTGACTTTTTAATCTCTAATACACAGTCCCTGATTAGAGTGGGTCCCTGGTAGATAAATCCAGAGTAAATTTGCACGATATCTGCGCCAGACTTAATTTTTTGTACTGCATCCTCTGCACACATAATTCCGCCAACCCCAATAATGGGGAAATCTGGCCCTAATTCAGACCGCAAAGCACTAATGACCTTATTTGACACTTCCTTTAATGGAGTGCCACTAAGTCCTCCCGTTTCTTGCCCATGCTTATAGTCAGAAACCTGCTGTTTATCTATCGTCGTATTCGTTGCAATGATGCCATCAAAACCTTGATCACAAACGGCATCTGCCACTAACATTATCTCATCATCTGTTAAGTCAGGCGCTATCTTAAGGGCTAATGGACGATAACAGCCATAGCGTTTAGCAAGCGATTGCTGCTCTGTTTTTAAGCAGGATAGTAGCTGTTTTAATGAGTCCCCAAACTGCAATGTTCTTAGACCCGGGGTGTTAGGTGAAGAAATATTGACCGCAATATAGTCAGCTGCAAGATATACTTTGCGTAAGCAGGTTAAGTAATCTTCATTTGCTTGTTCGACAGCCGTTGTTAGGTTTTTTCCTATATTAACCCCAACGATTCCTGAGTAATTGCGACGAACCACTTGCTCAACAAGGTGGTCAACTCCTTTATTATTGAACCCCATTCGGTTGATGATGGCCTGTTTCTCAGGTATTCGAAATAAGCGCGGACGTTCATTTCCTGGCTGAGGTTTTGGGGTAACCGTACCCACCTCGATAAAACCAAATCCCAAATTGCCTAACCCATCAAGACAGTCTGCATTTTTATCCATACCTGCAGCAAGCCCCACAGGATTTGGGAAAGTTAACCCCATGAGCTTAACAGGGCATTCGGGTAATTGAGGCATAAAAAAACGGGTCAAACCTAGTGTTTGACCCGTCTTGATGGCAGTTAAACCAGCATCATGAGCTAGTTCTGGTGGTAATGTAAACAATAGTTGACGCAGTAAGTGATACACAGGCTGGACCCTTTACTCCATAGTTGCAAGTTGGCGCAAAATTATACCCTGAAAACTCACTGCCGCTAAGGTTATTCTTCTATCCCCTCCTTACTAAGAGGTCGGTGTAATACAACAGGTACTCCTTGACGGCTTCGGCGTCGCATATTGAGCACCTCCACCCCAAAGGAAAAAGCCATAGCAAAGTAGATATATCCTTTAGGAATGTGAAAATCCAAACCTTCAGCAACCAGGGTCGTTCCAATCAAGACCAAAAAGCTTAATGCAAGCATTTTAATACTGGGATGGCGATCGACAAACTCACTGATTGATTTTGCTGCAACCATCATCACAATGACCGCAATCACAATGGCAATAATCATTACTTGAACATGTTGAGCCAAGCCTACAGCGGTAATGACTGAGTCAAATGAAAACACTATATCAATCAAAGCAATCTGGATCAGCACACTTAAAAAACTAACTTGCTGTTGCTTTTGCTGATGACTTTCTGGCCCTTCAAGTGAGTTATGGATCTCAAAGGTACTTTTTGCAATCAGAAACAGCCCCCCAGCCAGTAATATGAGGTCTCGCCCAGAGATTTCCTGTGACATCACCGTAAAAAGTGGTGCTGTCAGTTGCATAATCCAGGTTAAAGACAACAACAATCCAATTCGCATAACCATGGCAAGTGATAGGCCAATTAACCGCCCTTTTTGCCGTTCACTCTGTGGTAAGCGACCAACCAAAATGGATATAAAAATGATGTTATCTATACCCAGAACTATTTCGAGTGCTGTTAGCGTTGCTAAAGCGATCCACGCTTGAGGATCAAAAAGCCATTCCATATTAAACCTTACAGTGGTGACATTGATTAAAAGGACGTTCTCCAGTATAGAAGTGTCAGCCTATCAATATGATGTACGTCAAAATAACCGCTTAAAAACGTCAGAATTATAGAAGTAAATTGACAAGAATCCATCTTCACATGACATTTATGAGGTCTTTAACCGAATTTCATTTATGTGAAATCACGCCCTTCTTTTAAATCATTTGAGTCACCAGGATTTACAGAGTAGGTGCTTGCATTTTCGTTCAAGTGATGGCAATCTGTGACGGTAATAACAGTTAAATCAATAAGTTGGCTTAAAACTATAATACACAAGGGGCTTAAAGGCCCTTTTTCATTTTTACACATTCATACAAACCGTATTGAGTGTGTTTAAACTATTGTTTTGCATACCGAAAATAAGCAGTTGATTTGCAATTGCTTGGTAAAGGGTATAGTAGTAACGAATGATGGTTTTGATCACAACATCATGGCTAGTGAAACGTTTGATTGATAATAGTCAGAGCATTGAAACAAACTACCGTGCTAAAAGTTTCTTGCCATTGTTAAGCTTAAATAAGGCTTCAAGGCACCAGGCTACTGATCTAAAAACCATCTTTTATTGATAGTCATTGGTAAACTGCTTATTTGCTTTAAAGCTTATCTAGCAGATTATCAGAGGGTTTTGGTATGAATGAAATTCCCCATGATACACTCATGGCTATGAAAGCAGCTGCCAAACAAGCTGCAGCAAATGCATACTGTATCTATAGTGACTTTCCTGTAGGTGCAGCCCTTCTCACTAAAGCCGGACAAATAATTCCTGGCTGCAATGTTGAAAACATTTCTTTTGGCCTAACCAATTGTGCAGAGCGTACCGCCATCTTTTCAGCTGTTTCACAAGGACTAAAAAAAGAAGACCTTGCAGGTTTGCTGATCTACATGCCTGGCAATAAGCTTTACTCACCTTGTGGAGCCTGCCGCCAAGTCATGGCAGAGTTTTTATCTGAAAGTGCTCCTATCTATGCAGCATGCGATAAAGAAGAAACAACACTATGGCAAATGAGTGAGCTACTGCCTGCTAGCTTTAATTTCTAAATGCATTTCTTTAAACAGCACTGAGAAGAATATCTTTGTGATTTTCTTCTCAAGATTTAAGGTTGGGCTACCCATTTTTATAAGATGGCTATCGCTTTTATTGCCCTAAAAAATGTAAATTGATCCAGGTTAAGCAGAGATAAAAAAGCAAATAAAATTACTTCTATAGTTTTTTTCGATTTGTAATAATCGGTGCCAAATAATATTAAAGCAGTAAGAGGTTTATGCTCCATGGAAATTTTAATCAGTCTATTAGGGATCGTTACCCTGCTTGGGATAGCTTTCCTACTCTCAGATAACAAAAAAGCGATTAATCCACGCACTGTTGCTGGTGCATTCTTGCTCCAAGCAGGTTTAGGTGCTTTTGCACTTTATTTTGATGCAGGTCGTACTGCAATCGAAGCACTTGCCAGTGGCGTTAGTAAACTATTTAGCTATGCAGACGCAGGGATCGGCTTCTTATTTGGTAGCTTAATAAACCCTGGTGCTGGCGACTGGGGCTTTTTATTTGCTATCAAAGTCTTGCCAGTAATCATCTTCTTTTCCTCTTTAATCGCTGTTCTCTATCACCTAGGAATCATGCAGTTAGTGATTCGTGTTATTGGTGGTGGAATTCAGAAGTTGCTAGGCACCAGCCGCTCTGAATCTCTCTCAGCAACAGCCAACGTTTTTGTAGGCCAAACTGAAGCACCTTTGCTTGTTCGTCCTTTTATTTCACGAATGACCCAGTCTGAATTATTTGCCATTATGGTCGGTGGCCTTGCATCTGTTGCAGGCACTGTACTATTTGGCTATGTCAGCATGGGTGGTGATCTTAAATTCCTGTTGGCTGCCTGCTTTATGTCTGCTCCTGGTGGTCTGCTGATGGCTAAAATTATTAAGCCTGAAGTTGAAGAGCCACACCAAGATATTCAAAGTGCTATTGATGATGATCCAGACCAACCAGTGAATGTTATTGACGCTGCTGCTGTTGGTGCATCCAATGGTCTTAAGCTGTGTGTTAACGTAGGTGCAATGCTGATTGCATTTATTAGTTTAATCGCAGTTCTTAATGGAATTACGGGTGGAGTAGGTGAAATCTTCGGTCTGCCTGATTTAACTATTGAGAAAATTTTAGGCTGGGTTTTCTACCCCATTGCTTTCATCATTGGTACACCTGCCGCAGATATTACGCAAGTTGCCTCGCTAATCGGTCAGAAAATCATTGCTAATGAGTTTGTTGCCTTTATGTCTTATGGCGAACTTATTAAAGCAGGTGGGCTGACAGAGCAAGGACAGGTAATTGCCAACTTTGCGCTGTGTGGTTTTGCCAACCTATCCTCTATTGCCATCTTACTAGGAGGCCTTGGTGCCATGGCACCTAACCGCCGTCCTGATATTGCACGCTTAGGGTTAAAAGCCGTTGCTGCAGGTACTTTATCGAACTTGATGAGTGCGACCTTGGCAGGCTTATTCTTTATGCTTTAAGCATTATTGCCCAATCCAGCAACACCTACCTTTGGTAGGTGTTGCCATTTTGAAAGCCTGATTTTTTTGTAATCATGCCAATAGCACGATTTCTCTTCGAGATTTTTTTCTTTTGCTATTGTTTACATTAAGGCTTTTTTCGCATTAAAAACTATCTGTTATAAATAGTGTTTTTTTAACCTCTTTTTTTCCTGGCATTTCGCCTTAAAAGTTTTTGAATGAGTGAGACTTATGGAAAATATTAAAGATGCTGCACTACGTGCTCTTCAACTCATGGACTTGACGACACTTAACGATGATGACACTCAAGAAAAAATCATCTCTCTGTGTCAGTCAGCCAAAACGCCTGTCGGTAACACAGCGGCTATTTGTATTTATCCTCGTTTTATTCCTGTTGCAGCCAAAACATTAAAATCACTAAATGCAGACGCAATTAAAATAGCAACTGTTACCAACTTCCCTGCGGGTGGTGATGATGTTGAAATCGCTGTAAAAGAAACAGCTGCCGCTGTTGCTTATGGAGCTGATGAAGTTGATGTTGTTTTCCCGTATAAAGCATTAATTGCAGGCAATGAGCAAATAGGTCATGACTTGGTTGCTGCCTGTAAAAAAGCATGTGGCTCAAACGTATTACTAAAAGTCATTATTGAAAGTGGTGAATTAAAAGACCCTGCTCTTATTAAAAAAGCCAGTGAAATTTCTATCAGTGCTGGAGCTGACTTCATAAAAACATCTACAGGAAAAGTGCCTGTCAATGCCACCCTTGAAGCTGCTGAACTGATGCTCACAGCCATTAAAGAATCTGGTAAAAACTGTGGTTTTAAAGCTGCAGGCGGTGTTAAAGACGCAGCCCAAGCTGCCGAGTACATTGCACTTGCAGAGCAAATTATGGGTAACGACTGGGTAACACCAGAACACTTCCGTTTTGGTGCCAGTAGCTTGCTTGCAAGTTTACTTCACACATTAGGTCACGGTAAGCAACCCACAGAATCAAAAGGTTATTAATTATGTTTTTACCTCAAGAAATTATTCGTCGTAAGCGTGATGGCAATGTACTCAGCAAAGCTGAAATTGAATTTTTTGTTAGTGGCATCACCAATGGTAACGTATCAGAGGGCCAAATCTCAGCCCTGGCGATGGCTATCTTTTTTAATGGGATGACCATGGATGAGCGTGTTGCGCTCACCTTGGCAATGCGCAACTCTGGTACCGTCCTGAGCTGGGATGACTTAAATCTACCAGGACCTATTATTGATAAACATTCCACTGGCGGTGTCGGTGATGTTGTCAGCCTGATGCTTGGCCCAATGCTTGCCGCTTGTGGTGGCTTTGTACCAATGATCTCTGGACGCGGTTTAGGTCATACCGGTGGTACGCTAGATAAATTCGACAGCATCCCAGGCTACCAAACTTGCCCAGACAATGCTCTGTTCAGAAAAACCGTTAAAGATGTTGGTGTTGCCATTATTGGTCAAACCGCCGACCTCGCTCCAGCGGATAAGCGGTTTTACTCCATCCGCGATGTTACAGGCACTGTAGAATCTATTCATTTGATTACCGCTTCGATCCTATCTAAAAAATTAGCAGCAGGCTTAGAGGCATTAATCATGGATGTTAAAGTAGGCTCTGGTGCTTTCATGCCAACCTATGGAGACTCCAAAGCACTGGCTGAAAGCATTGTTGCAGTTGCTAATGGTGCTGGTACTGCTACATCAGCCCTTCTCACTGATATGAATGAATGCTTAGCAAGCTCTGCAGGAAATGCTGTTGAAGTACGTGAGGCCGTAAAATATTTAACTGGCGAATATCGTAATCCTCGTCTTCATGAAGTTACCATTGAGCAGTGCGCTGAGCTTTTAGTCCTCTCAAAATTAGCGACTAACCTGGATGATGCACGGAGCAAGCTAAATACTTGCCTGGATAATGGTCAAGCCGCTGAAATTTTCGGCAAAATGGTGACAAGCTTAGGTGGACCCACAGACTTTGTGGAAAACTATGATAATTACCTTGAAAAAGCCGAGGTTGTTAAACCAATTTACGCCCCAACATCAGGTTACGTCTCTGCTATGGACACCCGAGCACTAGGCTTAGCGGTTGTTAAACTTGGTGGTGGACGGCAAAGACCCACTGACACTATTGACTATGCTGTTGGACTGACAGATATTTGTCAATTAGGCAATCAAGTCGATACGCAAACACCTCTACTTACGGTGCATGCACGCAACGAAGCTCAGTTTGCTGAAGTTCAGGAGCAAATTATTAACGCAATCACCATCAGTGATCAGCGCCCAGCAGCAAACCCTTGTGTGTATGAACGTATTACGAAGGAGGATGTGAGCAAGCAGTAGGAGATGCACGCATGAAACGAGCCATTATTCTGGTTCTTGATTCTTTTGGTATTGGAGCAACAGAAGACGCTGACAAATTTGGCGATACTGGTGCTAATACCTTGGGTCACATTGCAGCAGCCTGTGCCAATGGCCAGGCTGAAATTGAGGGCCGCACAGGCCCTCTTAAGTTACCCAATTTGTCACAGCTGGGTTTAATGCATGCCGCGCAAGAAAGTGCAGGCGCATTCCCGCAAGCTGTAGAAACCCAAGTTAATATTACGGGCGCCTACGGTTATGCGAAAGAACTTAGCAGTGGTAAAGACACGCCAAGTGGTCACTGGGAAATTGCAGGTGTTCCAGTACTCTATGATTGGGGTTACTTTGAACCAAAGGAAAATAGCTTCCCTCAAGAGCTGTTAGATGAGTTTATTACTGAAGCCAAAGTGCCTGGCATTTTAGGTAACTGCCATGCATCAGGTACCGAAATTATCAAGCGTTTAGGTGAAGAGCACCGTCAATCAGGCAAGCCTATTGTTTATACTTCTGCTGATAGCGTATTCCAAATTGCTTGTCATGAGGATAGCTTTGGCCTGGAACGCCTCTATGAGCTTTGTCTCATAGCACGTAAACTCTGTGATAAATACAATATTGGTCGTATTATTGCCCGTCCTTTTATTGGTGAGTCACCCGAGGAGTTTCAACGCACTGGCAACCGTCGTGATTATGCTGTTCCACCTCCCTCTGCAACTGTGCTTGATAAACTTGTTGCCAAAGGTGGAGACGTTATTAGTGTAGGTAAAATTGCGGATATTTTTGCACACCAGGGCATTACCCGCAAAGTCAAAGCTACAGGTCTAGAAGCTTTATTTGATGCAACGTTAACAGAAATGAATCAAGCATCAGACCAAAGCCTTATTTTCACAAACTTTGTTGACTTTGACTCATCATACGGCCACCGTCGTGATACTGCAGGTTATGCTAAAGCACTTGAGTATTTTGACCAGCGCTTACCTGAGCTGCTAGCTATTATGCAAGATGATGATGTCCTCATTATCACTGCAGACCACGGCTGTGATCCTACTTGGCCAGGTTCAGACCATACACGCGAGCACATTCCTGTTCTGGTCTATGGCAAAAAAGTTCAGCCGGGTTCATTAGGTGGTCGAGAAACATTTGCCGACATTGGTCAAAGCCTTGCGTCTTATTTTTCATTAGAGTCCATGGAATACGGAACATCTTTTCTTAATTAATTGAGGTAAAGTAGTTATGCCAACACCACACATTAATGCTAAAGACGGTGCTTTTGCTGATACAGTTTTAATGCCGGGTGATCCTCTTCGCGCTAAATTTATTGCTGAAAATTTCTTAGAAAATGCTGAACTCGTTACTGATGTACGTAATATGTTCGGCTATACCGGCACATACAAAGGCCGTCGTATTTCAGTAATGGGATCAGGCATGGGCATCCCATCTATTTCAATTTACGCAAAAGAATTAATTACTGAATATAATGTTAAAAACATTATTCGTGTCGGAAGCTGTGGCGCTATCCATTCAGATATCAATTTGCAAGATGTCATTATTGGCATGGGTGCAAGTACAGACTCAAGTGTAAATCGCATTCGCTTCAAAAACTATGATTTTGCTGCACTGGCTGACTTTGGCTTACTACAAAATGCTTATGTCACTGCAAAAGCAAAAAATTTACCTGTGCGAGTAGGTAATATTTTCTCCGCCGATTTATTTTATACTCCTGATCCAACATCTTTTGATGCTATGGAAAAATACAATGTATTGGGTGTTGAAATGGAGGCCGCAGGATTATATGGTGTTGCTGCAGAGTATGGTGCTAATGCCCTTGCTATTCTTACTGTAAGCGACCATATTCGCCGCGGTGAAGCGTTGTCTGCTGAAGACCGCCAAACTACATTTAAAAATATGATCGAGCTTGCATTAGACTCTGTTATTGCTGGCGACCAAGCATAAATCGCTTAGTTAAAATAAAAAAACCCCATTTATGGGGTTTTTTTATTTCCTATTTTTTCAACATATTAATACGTTAAGCTACCGCTTTTTTTGAGTCAGTCGTCTGCTGGGTATTTACTGTAATAACAGTACTAAGACGTTCAGGCCGCACAAAAAAGCGTGCTAGGGCTGGCAATAACCAGAGCGCACCAAACATATTCCATAAGAACATAAATGTAAGCAAAATACCCATATCAGCTTGAAACTTAATAGGCGACCAAATCCAGGTTCCCACCCCAATCGCTAATGTTACACCAGTAAAGCTTACCGCCTTACCTGTCGTACGAAGCGTTGCATAGTAAGCTTCTTGTAAGTTTTTGCCCTGCCTTAAAAAGCTTTCTAAACGGCTATAAATGTAGATACCATAGTCAACACCAATGCCAACACCTAATGCAATGACAGGTAATGTGGCAACCTTAACACCTATCCCTAACCAGGCCATTAAAGCTTGGCATAATACAGAGGTAAGTGCCAAAGGGATAATAATACAAACAACTGCACGCAAGGAACGAAAGGTAAGCAAGCATAAAATACTCACAACACCATATACCCAAAGCAGCATTTTATCTTGTGCAGACTCAATAACCTGATTGGTTGCTGCCTCAATTCCGCCATTACCCGCCGCTAGTTTAAACTGTAATTCAGATGAATTATATTCTGTTGCAAATGCTTCGGTCGCCTTTACAACCCGATCTAATGTCTCAGCTTTATGGTCATCTAAAAACACCAGTACGGGAGCCAAGCTACAATCCGTATTAAACAACTGACTGGCCTGAGCAATCGAAGCATTTAGTACATAAGGATTTCTCGCCAAAGTCTGCCATTTGGGATTACCTTCATTTGTACCCTTAATATACAGCTTAGAAACTGTCACTAAAGAAACAGCAGACTGGACGCCAGGCACATTTTCCATACGCCACATATACTGATCAATAGCAGACATGGTTGCATAAGACGAACACTGTTCTTTTGGCGTTTCAACCATTGTCACAAGCACATCAGCACTCGTAGAATAATTACGCGTGATGAACGCATTATCCAGATTATAACGAGAGTCAGGGTGCAACTCTGGTGCGCCAGGGTCTAAATCACCAATTTTTAGGTCTTTGCTCCAATAAAGCCCTAAACTAAATCCCACAATAGCTAAAACGATTGAAATAGGTGCAACAACAGGGTGTGAAAAATAAGATAATAACTCCCAGCTGCGTGTTTTTCGCTCTCTATTTTTCTGTACTTTACGAATCGCTCGCTGACTGACCCCCACATAAGACAACAGTATTGGCAATAAAAATAAATTCGTAAAAATAATGACTGCGACCCCAATTCCTGCAGCAACCGCCAGATCGCGAATGACATCAATTTCTATAACCCAAAGCGTTAAAAAACCAATAGCATCAGAAACCAGAGCAAGCATACCAGGTATATAAAGTCCTCGGAACGTCCGCCTGGCCGCGGTCAAGCGATCAGCACCTAATGATGACTCAATACCCATGCTATTGACCATCTGTACACCATGACTGATACCAATAGCAAAAACTAAAAAGGGGACTAATACTGAGTAAGGATCAAGTCCATAACCAAAGCAAGACAGTAAACCTAGCTGCCAAACAACCGCAATCACAGAACAAATTAAAGGAATAATCGCACTTTTCAAACACCCAGAATAAATCAATAACAATATTAATGTTATGCCAATAGCAATTGCAAAAAAGTAGGCTATAGAACCAATACCTTCTATCAAGTCACCTACTTTTTTAGCGAAACCAATAATCTTTATATCAACCAAATCTGAGTTATAACGTTGGCGAATCTGCTGTTCTAAAGCTTTAGAAAGTGCTTCATAATCAAGCGCAGCACCTGTCTCTGGATTTTTATCAAATAGTGGAACCTCAATAATTGAGGACTTAAAATCATTGGCCACTAACCGGCCAATTTGACCCGACTTTAATATATTTTCCCTCAAAAGGCTTAAGCTGTCTTCAGTACCATCGTAACTTTGGGGAATAACAGGTCCCCCTTCAAACCCGTCTTCGGTAACCTCTATCCAACGTACATTTGGCGTCCATAACGATTTTAGTCCTGCCCGACTGACACCAGGCAAATAAAATACATCATCCGTAATTTTTTGTAATACAGCCATATAATCGGCTGAAAAAATATCACCTTGTTTGGCTTCAACAGAAATACGAATTGAATTTCCTAAATTTTCAAGGTCATCCTTATTATTCAACATATTTTGAATAAAAGGATGTTCAGTAGGAATCATTTTCATAAAGCTGGTTTCTGGTTTTACCTGAGTCATTTTGTAACCCAAAAAAACCGTCACCAAAGCAAACACAATTAAAACAAAGAGCCGGTTATTAAAAAATAAGCGCTCTAACACAACTTCAGAATCTTTATGATGTACAGGAGACATAGCAGGGTCCTCCAATGTCAGCCAGAATTATGGGCGTATTGCGAGATCATTTCCCTGGGGAATGGTTTTTACAATGCCCCCCTGCCCCACCAAAATATATTGACCATCAGCCGTTTCTGTAATACCCGACACAAGCTTTCTATCAGACTGCTTATGTAAACTAAACTGCTTACCATAATCATTACTGACTAACCAAACACCACCATTCCCAGCCATTGCCAGCCGGCCATCGGCAATATATTGACCGCCAAATAAGCTTTGTTCAGTATGAGTTTTTACCGTTGACCACTGCTTTAGAGAACCATCATAGCGAAATACATGTCCACGCAGGCCAAATGCAACAAAGCTCTGCGGCTCACCATTAGCAATAACACCGAATAATGACCCTTCATAAGGACTATCCAGGCGCTGCCATGTCATACCCTGATTAAATGAAAAATAAACGATTCCAGCCTCACCAACGATGACCATCTCCCGCTTATTCTTCAACCCTGTAATACTATTAAAATGGAACTCTTCTTCATTCTCAATATGAGCAGACCAGTCTTCCCAACTCTTTCCACCATTACTGGTGCGCACTATTTGTCCATAAGCACCGACTGCAAAACCTTCAAATTCACTACTAAACCATACATCAAGCAAAGGCGCCTCAGCAGCAGGATTTTTATATTGTTGCAGCCAAGTTTGACCTCCATCTGTCGTTGCTAAAATCAATGCATCATGCCCTACTGCCCAACCTTGTTTAGCTGATACAAAATGAACCGCTGTCAACAACTGTCGGGTAGGTACTTTAGCCTGTACCCAAACATCACCATCATCGTCCGAATAAAGAATATGCCCTCGGTCACCTACAGCAACCAATCGACCACTGGGTCCAGCGGTTGTCACATCAATTAATAGTTTTTGCTGGGCTAATACTGATGACTCTGCAAACTCAACAGGTGTACTCGTACTGTTTTCTTCTGCTCGTAGGGCAGTTATCATTAACGCAAACAGTAAACACACCGTTAGCCCTACACAAGGCACTTTAGACAGGCTATGATTGAGTGCACTCAAAGCAGAGCCTACCCGATCGGCTACTCGCATATGCCAACCCCTTCTCTCAGTCTTTTTTATAATTGTCTTGGCTGTATCTATGTGGTTACACCACAGTATATTGGTACATCGTTCCACGAATAATTTGGCGAATCTAAATTTAAACGACCGTTATAATATCGCTGTTAATCCTATATGGCTACTGAATAAAGGGAAGTAATTTAACGACAATGAAAAAAATTGGCCAATAGTAATGACGTCTTTACAGCAAAGCTGTCTAACAGTAAAGTAATATTACCAATATAAACGTTTTAATATGAGTGAAATAAATTTTTTATTGTATATATTAACAAAATAAACCCGCAGCGAAGGGTTTACCCTTAAGGAACTACATACAAGGACGAAGTCAATGATTCATCACCTCAAAATCACTCAAGATATTTTAACCTATGTCAGAGACATATCCCTTCGTGAAACCAATACGCTCAAAGCCCTCAGAAATGAAACACTAAAAATGCCTGAGTGCAATATGCAAATCCTGCCTGAACAAGGCCAATTCATGGCATTACTTGTACGCTTAATGCAAGCTAAAAAAGCCCTAGAAATTGGCGTATTTACAGGTTATAGCTCCTTATGTGTGGCACAGGCACTACCTGATAATGGAGAGCTTATCGCCTGTGATAACAATGCTGACTGGGTGAATATTGGCCGAAAGTATTGGCAGCAAGCAGGTGTAGAACACAAAATATCAACCATGATTGGCAGTGCCAAAGACAGCCTGCAACAACTCATTGATGAGAAGCTTGAAGGCTCATTTGATATTGCATTTATTGATGCTGATAAAGAAAACTACGACACGTACTATGAGTTTGCCCTTAAGCTCGTGAGAAAAGGTGGCCTAATTTTACTCGATAATATGCTGTGGTCTGGAGCAGTGGTAAATTCATCAATAACGGACACAGAAACTGAATCCTTACGGGCACTTAATAAAAATATATCAACTGATGAAAGGATAGACTTAAGCTTACTGCCATTTGCTGATGGGTTAACACTTGCGCTTAAACGTTAGCGCTTTTAACTCTGATAGTATTAACCTATTTATTTTTAATACTGATATTACTTTATCATGTAAGTAGCGAAGTCTTCTTCGCTACTCCCCATAAAAATACTACTACTCCAAAATATCAAGCGCTGTTATTTCATCAGACTCAGTTTGCTCAGCTTTTTTCTTAGCACGGTAAACCTCCAGACGCTCTTTATGTTCTTCCTCATAAGCTGCAAAATCCTGATCCAAGTCTTCAATCATATATTGTACTTCTGACATTCTCAGCTTAGAAAGACGCGCAAACACTTTAGCAGACTGCTCAGCTTCTTCAGGAGAAGCCATACCATTATTAATACGCCCTATCAGATCGTTATATTCAACAGCATGTTCTAGGTCTTCAATTTGTGTCTTTATTTGCTTACGATCAAGCTCACTAATTGGCTGATTAATGTCATAACCATAAATGATTAAAGATGAAACACTGGCCCCCTGTTGATCAGAATCTATGGTCTTATCAGCCACTGATACTTCATCACGTAGCTTTCCTGCATCATCATTTTTCATCTTATCAGCATCAGTAACAACAACCCTTTTTTGGTTATTATTTACTGCACTCGACATACTATTCAGGTATATACTAATAGCCAACAAGAGTATCACAAAAGCAACAACAATAGAGACTTTTTTATTCATATATAGTTTCAATTATTTTGTTTTTAAACATTGTAATCACTCATTCTAGCAGTGATTAGCTTAACTATGCATTTCTTTAACAGCAGCAAAAAAGATAAAACAATCTACGCTGTATTAAATAGTGAATAACTTTTATAATACGCCACTTATTGTACACAGAGCAAATACTACTTTGTAAACAGTATAGATCAGTTAAAACGTTTAATAAACAGACAAAAGATAGCTATTTCTGGGATGAACTATAGTGAAAAATAATATTCTTGCATCGAGTATTTTAATAGCAATATCAAGCTCAACATTTGCTACAAGCGGGCCTCTTTATAAAAATAACTGTCCGCAAACAATAAATCATCCTTTACTGGGTACCGGAGTTTACTTTGATGAGTTATGTAAGACAGCATATGTTACACCACCTATTTTTGGAGAATTTAGAGTAATCAATTTAACTGTTGGAGCAGAAAGTTATAGAAACTGTTCCATATTAAAAGAGAGCGCAAAGCTGAATGAGATTCGCTCTAGCATAATTTCACTACAACAAGAAAGAGTAAATGAATACAAACTTAATTTAAAAGAAAGCAACCTGAAAAATCTAGAGTCAGAAATAGATTTCCTAGAAAAAAAAGTGGAGGCAATAAAATCCAAAGAGGTAATCCTTGAAAAGGAAATATACTCAATAGAGCTTGAAATAAAACCTTTTCTTGAAGATTACAAAAAATGTAAGAAAAGCCCGTTAAATACTGAAGAAGACTGTAAACCCCACAAAGATATCGTCCAAGAGTTATATAGAAAAGTTGAAAAAATACAGAAATCCAAGCTTGACCCGCTCATTAATGAGCGTTTTGACCTTGAAGCAAAAATAGGATACTTAGAAATAGATATTAAATCAGAGGCCGACAAAGAACTACAATACCAAAAAGATCTAGAAACAATAGAAGGTATTAGCAATGATATAAATAGACTAGTTGAACAGGTGGATAACATTTACAAAGAGGTAAGAAGTTTGCCTGGTGGAGATGTCGCGGTTGAATACTATGTAGATTGGCACGATTTAATTAACAAATATCAGTTTTTAAATAATGGCTTAAATATTAATTGGCAACCAATACCCATTTCAAAAGCAACATTCAGCATTAACCTTCGCTCTGATGATTTAACAATAAATAAAGCGCCTTTAGTTTTAGCTACTTCATTAGCGGGTGTTAGCTTAAACCAGGGTTCAGTGATTAACCCACCTGAAGGTGAAACAATTGAGCCTTTAAAAAATAAACCTATCAGCTTAAATCCCGCATCCGTTGGTTTTAGCGACAGTATGAGTGCATCTATGACGCTTAGTGTACCGGCTGTTTGTTACATACTAAATGACGACCTAAGCACACCTGATGATATATCTAAAAATGTTATGAGCTATCTTAGTAGCCGCGTGGATTATAACTATCATCCTAAGGTACGAAGAAAATATACCGCCAAGTATAACTTAGAAGCTCTTTATAAGCGCATAGAAAAACTAAAAAGTAAAGGCGGTTTTTTTAGTTCAAAAGCAAAGCATGAAATAATAGAGGATAAAAATTCAAACGAAATATTTGATATCAAATATGATGCCGATGACAGCTACTTCAGCTGGACACCTGAAGAACAAGATAAACTTACTAAGGATATAAAGGCTACACTACTAAATCGTGTACTTAAACAGATATCTCTTTTTAACAATCTTGGAACTAATTTAACCTTACCTACAGCCCCAGAAACAGGTGTTGGTAAATTAGCTGCCTTGTTAAACAATGGCGATTGTGCGAATCCAGAAGTTAAAGCCAAAGCAGTGGAAGCGGTTGCAAACGAAAACAACCCATCTTCAGTCAGCAATAATGATGACTCAACTCCAGAGAACAATAAACCGGCTGAGACAGTAAAAGCATTTAACGATGCGTGTAAATTTACCTTTGATAAAAACCTGCTTGGATCTCTTATTAAAGATAAAGACAATGTATTAGCTTCTGTTGCATCGAATTTCTCTAGTGGAAACTTCCTGGCTATTCCAGGCAGCATTTTATCAAGCTTTAGCTCATCATCAACAAAAGTCTCCTTTTTCCAAAACAACAGTCATACTGTAGAAGAAACAGTAGATCAGATGTCATTTGTAGATAAAGCTACAACGGTTACATTCCGCCCTAAAGCCAAATAATATAATACTTCAACTTATAATAATAAAAAAACCTCCTCCTTACGCTAAGGGGGAGGTTGGTGGGGGACTAAAGCAGTGTTTAACGGTAACTTCTTCTACGAAGCGTACTGGGTTTGAAGTATTTATCGTCTGGAATTGGACGAGAGAAGTCTACGTAGTTGCGTTCTTCGTTTGCCATACCTTGTACATGGTAACGGCGGGCTTGTAGATCATGGAATACATCTAATCCAGTCCAGGTAGTAGGCAGATCGTAATTATTTAATAAGTACGCCATGCTAACCCGCCATAACTCTCCGCGTCCGTCGTATTGGTCAACCACGGCTGCGCCCCAGCTATCTTCATCCAGGTAAAGCGTACGCTTAGAGTAAATATGTCGCTCACCTTTTTTCAAGGTACCTTCTACAACCCAAACGCGGTGTAATTCATAGCGCGTATGTTCTGGATTGATATGCCCTTTTGCCAATACATTTTCATACTTAAGATCAGGGCTAATCACATTATAGTTGTTGTAAGGAATATAAACTTCTTTTTTCCCTAGCAATTTCCATTCATAACGATTTGGAGCACCGTTAAACATGTCTGTATCATCAGCGGTACGTAAACCATCTGCACCTGAAATGGGCGTATCATACGCAAGGTTAGGTGCCCGACGCACTCGCCGCTGACCAGCATTGTACTTCCAGGCTTGGCGTGGCTGTTTAACCTGGTCTAATGTTTCATGTACTAACACCGCTTCACCGGCTAAGCGCGCAGGACTTGTGGTGAATGAAAGATAATAAATAATGGTATTATCTAACGTGCTCTCACTGCCTTTTGGGTAGTAAAAATTAAAACCCGCCTCTTGTTGTGCAGTGATTAATGTATAGTCACCATTACGCTGTACTGCAACTTCAGATGCACGACGCACGACGTATTCACCACGGTAACGAACAATATGGTTCCATAAAGCTTCTAAACCTGTTTTAGGAATAGGAAACGGCACACTGGCATAAGCACCTTTAAAGCCATTCCCGCCATTGACTAATGTAGCCGTTGTTGCATTTTTAAGGGTGTTATCATACACATGCTGTGGTAACGAACCAGAGCGTCGCGTTTGGTAAACTGGCATTTTAAACGTTTTTGGGTAGGCCTCAAATAACGCAATCTGCCCGGCTGTTAATTTGCTTTTATATTTCGCCAGATTTTCAGCGGTAATATAAAACTGAGGTTTATCTCCCGGCCAAGGATTAGGATAATGTTGTCCACGACGTTTATACGACGCGGGAATATCTTTTTTGGTTATCCCCCCTGTCCAAGCGGGAATCGTGCCATCCGCATTTCCTGCTTTTTCAGCACCGATAGGCGTTAAGGTTGTGCCTAATTTTTTCGCTTCTTGTGGGCTAATGGCAGCCGTAGCCGTTTGAATTGCTAAAGTCAGAGCTGCCACTGCAGCACCGATATAAATTGTGTTCTTTTTCATAGCAGGCTCTCTATTAGTCTTTGTAAGATACTCATCTACTTTGTTATCTTCGCTCTTGACCACCAAGGATGCTGGCAATGCAGTTAATACAGGAGCAATTAACTGTCAGCTCAGTCACTTATTTTTTTTCACTTCATCACTTGATGCCGCGTAGATGAACACCTTACGTTGGCTAATGCTAATTTTTATATGTTTTTATTTAGAATGAGTACTTAACTGTAAATGCTATATTATCACGGTCATTCAATTTATTACGCCGCTCTGCACCAAAAAAGTTGGTATAACTGATACCTGCTTCTAAAGAATTCATATACGTTGCATTTAATGCCAAAGTTACTGCTTTACGGTCTTCCATAAAGTTACCTGTAACACGCGAGTTACCTTGCACATCTTGCTTAAAGCGTAAAATCGGGTTCAAGTTAACACCTGCAAATACATCATTCCACTGACCTGAAAATACGGTGGTATAACCCCAACTAAAGCGGTCTAAGCGTTCGTGTTCAGGTGTATAGTCCCCGGAAAACTTTCTTGAATCATATGGACTTGAACCTTTAGCTGCAAAGGCATCATAATTACCACCAATACCTGAAACCAACTCAAAGGAAGGCTCTAGTACTGCTATAAAGTTATCAAAGCCAAAGCGTGGACCAAAATTATGGATAAATACTAAAGAGCCTGTATATAACTCAACACGCTCATAGTTTTTATAGTCTTCACCAACACAACCAAAACTATCAGGTCTTCCCTGAGATAATCTTAGTGTCGTGCAAATTCCTGCTTCTGACCCTGCTGTTGCAACAGCGGGTATAATAATACCTAGATTTTGACTAATACCAGAAACTAAATCATCCGGATGGTCAATCCACATTGGCATATTAGGTCGATATGTCATCTCACCTGCAATTGAAGTGCTACCAACAGTGGTATTAAAGCTTAAACCAAACATTCTTATATCTTCAGGGTAAATTCTGTTTGCATAAACGCCATTTGACAATACATGGGCAATTGGAGCAGCAACAGCAGAGGTAAAGTCTGGATATGGGATACCAACAGTCTGATTTACAGCATTAAGGACACTCCCTGAACGAATACCTGCATCTGCGAAAGGTACTTGCGCATGGTAGTTAACAAAGTAAAAGCCAAACTCTGTCTCATTTAAATCTTCAGCGAAATATTTAAAGTTAATGCCCCACTGCCCACTGTCCCTTGCATTCTTTTTACCTCTAAGGTCTGCAACAACAAGGTAATCTCCATACGTATTAATCCCTAAACTACTAAAAAGACTTTTATATGGAGTTAGACTGGCTCCACTAAACTCAAGCTCATTATACCCAAACGTAGCACCATCAGCGAAAATATCATTATTACTAAAATAAGAACCTACGGGTGGCACAATACTCTCATCCCACTCCATCATGTAGTACGTTTCCATGGAGAGGTTTTCAGTAAGACCTAGGTTAAACGATAGCGCCATTTGTGGAATTAACACATCTTTAAGCTCTGAGCCTGGCAAAGCAAATTGCGCAGCATCAAGTGGGTTAATGGTATTTATACCATCACGGTAAAAAATACCTTCTCCCCAGTTCAGCACTTGCTTACCAAACCTGATATCTAAAGGCATATCACCAACGTGGAAGCTACCAAACACAAATGCATCCATAATTGAAGCGTCTTTTCCAATTAACTCTTCAACATCACTGTCAAATGCATCTGCTGCCCTATTGGTACCTGCCTGATCAAAGTAGCCAGGAAATCTTCGATTAAACCGGTCATTAGTATCAGACCAGTCTGTGTCTTTATCCATTATTTCGGTGTCATAGAATGCACGACCACGCACGAATGCACCATAGTTTTTATAATTCAATTTAAGTTCTGAATTTATTTTGTAGACGCTAGACACCATTCCCGTATCAAAATTACGGTTACCATCGTTGGTATTTACATCATCATGGGTTGGCTCGGTGTCGTTACCATAGGTATGTGTATCTCTACCTTCAACTCGCCACATCGCGCCATAGGATAAGGTAGTATCTAATGAACCGGTTACCTCTCCTTCCATTAAGTCAAATTCAAACGCCTGGACAGGCATAACGGCAAGTAAACTGGCTAAGGCAAATCCTGCTTTTGCGGGTGCAAATAACAGGCGTACAGGCAGGCTATTTGTGTTATTCATGGATCGCTCCGTAGCATGGACTTATAGGAAGGGTGGAAATCATTAAGCGTTTAAACTTGCTAACCACTTAATAAGCTCACCACGCAGGAGCGGTTTGGTTGTGAT
The DNA here is from genome assembly GCF_018263875.1 of Zooshikella ganghwensis. Classification (NCBI taxonomy): domain Bacteria; kingdom Pseudomonadati; phylum Pseudomonadota; class Gammaproteobacteria; order Oceanospirillales; family Zooshikellaceae; genus Zooshikella; species Zooshikella ganghwensis. Next base: position 857,131 of record NZ_JAEVHG010000001.1, on the reverse strand, counting down.
ATATACACTATAACTATACTACTAACCTAAAAAATAGATAAGTACTTTTCTTTTGGTATATATCACTGCGAATAACGAGTTAATTACACCCTTGCTGTCGATATACTAATTTTGGGCGAATATACTCGTGTATCCAGTTAAAATCATAAGAGTAAAACGACAGATAATGTATATATGATTATATGAGTATTATTTATTCACATTTAGTAGAGTTTATATAATCGCATCCATATCTTATTGTCATTGTCCCCTAGTTTTCCAAATTGAACTACTACACACTTTAGTTAGTGTGCAACAAGTAAAGCTTTTTTGTATTAATAGCTCTTTTTGGTTATTACGCTCAGCTCCAACTTCCTAATTATTTTTGTTATCTCAGTACATTCATACTTAAATTTTTCAATGTTTACTGTGAACACATTGAATTAGCTTTTTATGATTTTCTATTTACCATCATATAAAGCCCTCAAAGTGAGCTATATACTATCTTCTTATTTTTTTTATTCAATGTTAATAGCTTCGCAATGAAATATGTAAAAAATTATTGAGTAATGCCTATTAACTTATCTCAGTCCATTGTTGTTTTATAAATTTGTTACATTATGAAACTTTTAAGCAATACAGTCTAGCAAAAACGAACGTTTAAACGATACCAACTGTTTAACTATTAAGCAAACCACATTCTTTTAACCCCTCTAGTCTGTAAACTTGTCCAAGGGACAAGTAATTGCTACACCTACATGATACAGCTAACGACTTATTAGTTTTTTATGTAGTAGATCACTTTTTAAATAAAATGAGCTATTGACTGTCTATAGTTCAGCAAGCGCAAATCATAATCGAGGGCACCTCAATATGCGAAAAGAAGTAACATAGGTGGACAGGTGAGGTATCACTTTTAGTAAAAAGTAACAGTTGCAGTGCTTAAGGAAGTAAAAAAGCAGGAATAAAAAAGATAGAAACACTGTCTTACATATAAACAAAAACGAATTGTTAGACAATTATTTTATCCACGAGGAACAAAAATAAATCCTTCGACTTTTGTGGCATATCTTAAACCCCACCCTGGCCCTCCCCTTACCAGGGAGGCTGCCGCAAAACTACTGCACTTGCAAATACAGCGTTAAAAATCGGCTCAAAGTACTCATTTATTAAGTATAAACTCCGCCTTTTCGCTGATTTTTGCCTTGTCTTTGCTTCGCTCATAACCTTTTGCGACACCCTCCAAGGGGAGGGAATAAAATACCGAAGCCGCTTTAAACTCTCATTCAGTCCCTCCCCCTTGTTGAAGGGGGAGGTTAGGAGGGGGTTAGTTACTGCAAGCTTTTAGAGACTATCTCATAGACGTCTTTCGAAAGGTCTTTTTCTTTCATAATACGCTGCAGTTGTTCTTTCATTAGCGCACCACGGGTTTCATCATATCGCTTCCAACGGGTGATAGGCGTTAATAAGCGAGAGGCCATTTGCGGATTTAGACGGTTAAGTACTAACACCTGATCAGCCAGGAAAGCATAACCAGCCCCATCATCTCGATGGAAATGTACTTTATTTCGGTTAGCGAATACTCCAATCAATGCCCTGACTTTATTTGGGTTTTTCATATCAAACGCTTCATGCTGCATTAATTGGTGTATTTTTTCGAGATCCGTATACTCACCCCCTGCTTGCACAGATAGCCATTGCTCTATCATTTGCACATCGTGCTGCCATTGCTGATAAAAGCTAGCGAGTGCTTGTTCCGCATAGTCGCGGGCTTTAACAGACACCGCATTTTCTAAAATACTCAAGGCAGAAAAGCGATCCGTCATGTTGTTTGCCTGCTGGTATTGCTGCCAAGACAGCTCTATGCCTTGCTCATCAGCCAGTGTCAGATAGCTCAAGCAAATATTTTTAAGGCTACGCTCAGCAATATCATCTGCCGTGGGCTGATAGGCTTTTTCAATATTATTGGCTGCGTAGCAGGCTTTAAACTGCTTGTGTAGTTTCACCGCCAACGTACGGCGCACAAAATCACGTGCCACGTGTATGCTAAGTGGATAAATAACATCACACTCTTCTGCAATGTATTCTTCACTTGGCAAAGCAAGCATTTTGGCTAGCATCGCTTTATCCAGCGAAGCGCTGGTCAATAATGACTTATAAGCGGTAACTAAACGCTCATCCAATGTTAGTGTCATTCCTGCCCGCTGGTGCTCAACAAGCTCTTTAATAATATCAACTGCCAGTTTTTGACCTGCATCCCAACGGTTAAAGCCATCATTATCGTGGCTCATTAAAAACATGAGTTGATCACGAGTATAAGGGTGCTCAACTTTTATCGGGGCTGAAAAGTCTCTTGCCAATGACGGTAACGGCTGCTCGTTGATATTGTTGAAGGTAAACGTTTGCTCAGCCTCTTTAATATCTAAAACAAGTGTCGTATTACCATGTTCATCAAGCGGCATATCATTACCCAATGAGTCAATCAACCCAACAGCAAATGGGATATGAAAAGGTGCTTTTTCTACTTGTCCTGGTGTGGGAGGACATTTTTGCTTCACGGTTAATGTATAGCGTTTATTAGCCGCATCATAATTATCCGACACCTGTACTACAGGTGTTCCAGACTGGGTGTACCAACGGCGAAACTGTGTTAAATCAACATTATTCGCCTCTTCCATGGCCTTAACAAAATCTTCTGTGGTTACTGCCTGCCCATCATGTCGCGAAAAATATAAATCACTACCTTTTCTAAAACCTTCTTTACCCACAATGTTATGAATCATGCGCACGACCTCAGCGCCTTTTTCATAGACAGTTAGGGTATAAAAGTTAGAAATTTCAATATACGACGCAGGACGCACAGGGTGAGAAGTAGGGCCAGCATCTTCAGGGAATTGCATGGTGCGTAAAAAGTTTGCATCTTCAATACGCTTCACTGGTCGTGAATTCATATCCGCCGAAAACTCTGCATCCCGAAAAACGGTAAAGCCTTCTTTCAGACTTAACTGGAACCAGTCTCGACAGGTTACACGGTTACCACTCCAGTTATGAAAATATTCATGGGCAACAATCGCTTCAATGCGCTGATAAGTTCCATCCGTTGCTGTTTCAGGTTTGGCTAACACACACGACGAGTTAAATATATTTAAGCCTTTATTTTCCATGGCTCCCATATTGAAGTGATCCACAGCCACGATCATAAAAATGTCCAGATCATATTCACGACCATAGACATCTTCATCCCACTTCATTGATCGTTTGAGTGATAACAACGCATGAGCACATTTATCAACATTGGCCGCTTCAGTAAATAATTTAAGCGCAACCTTACGACCCGACTGGGTAATAAACTCATCATCAACACAAGCCAAATCCCCAGCAACCAACGCAAATAAATAACAGGGTTTTTTAAAGGGATCTTCCCACTTAACTTTTCGCAAACCATCAGCTAAATATTCATCGGCAACCAAGTTACCATTCGAAAGCATCACAGGGTATTTTTTGGGATCAGCAATAATTGTCGTAGAAAACTTAGCCATGACATCAGGACGATCAAGGTAATACGTGATCTTACGAAACCCTTCTGCCTCACACTGCGTACAAAACATATCATTCGAACGGTATAACCCTTCAAGTGATGTATTTTCTTGTGGCTTTATGCGGGTATTAATAGTCACCACAAATTGTTCTTTGCTCACAGGCAAACTTAAGTTTTCTGTTGTCACTGTGTACTGGTTACTGTCGATTGATTGATTATCAATGCTTACCGACAGAAGTTGCATATCAGTGCCATCTAACACCAGGTTAGGTAAATGTTCATGTTGTTTACTTTTATTTAAGCGTACCTGCAAAACGGCAGTCACATCTGTGTGATCTTCACCTAAATGAAAAGTTAAGTCTGTTTGGTCTATCCAGTAATCTGGTTCCTGGTAATCTTTTAAATAAATTGTCCGAGGCTGGGCGTCTTTCATGCTGTTTTCTCTTAGAATATTCGTTATAGTTTTACCCTTCGCGAATCAATTTTAGGGTTTGTTGTCAGCGCTCTTCACCACAGTCACTTATTAATATAAGCTCCTGTGGCTTCATCACTTGACGGCCGCCCCTAAAAATCCTTCGCTTTGGGTAAATACCCATTATGAAGGATATTTTATACAATGCAGAGTTGTACGTTATATGCCGTATACTTGCGGATATTTAACACCCCAATATCCATTATCAGATACTGACCTTTTATACCTAAAAGCGTACCCGTTATTTCTGATTGTTTATCAAAGTTAAGCGCTGTGACTTTCACTGGGTACTGTAAAACCGGATAATTAATAGTGTATGGCTTGGCATCTGTTATGGCTTGTAATGCCTGTACCCCAAACTGTTGCTGAAACGATGTTATGGTCTCAGCACACTGGGCAAACAATTCATCCCTCTTGCTCACCAAGTCAACTTCATCTGAAGTCCCTTTCAACATTGTTCGCCAGTTTGTTTTATCCGCTACAAAGGCTTTCATTGCCGCTTCAATCAATCCCGACTGTTGTCGTGTAGCAACCCGCATAATGGGTAATGCCTGGGTTGCCCCCTGGTCAATCCAGCGTGTTGGGACTTGTGACAGGCGGGTAATACCTACTTTTACCCCTGATGAGTTTGCCAGATAAACAATATGATCAGTCATACAAAACTGGTCACCCCAAGTCGCATCTCTACAGGTACCCTGATCATAATGGCACTTTTCAGGAGACATAATACAGCTGTCACACTGGGGTAACTTTTTAAAACATGGAAAGCAATAACCTTGATTAAAGCTTTTATTGGTTTTCCGACCACAGGCAATACAATGAATAGCCCCTAAAAACTTCAGTGTTATTTGCTGACCCAACAACTCATTTAATGAAACCAGTGATTCACCCACGGGTAATTGATATATCACTGGGTCTGCGAGTTGTGATTTCATTTTTTGCAGCTGACCAGATATTGGCGATACGGTGGTTACTGACTGAGATAAAACATCACTCAAAACAGGCTATTCCTTTTTTTGTACCGATAAAGGTCTTATACCTTTTATTTAGGTTTTGTATAAATCACGGGAGAAGGTTTATTACTTTATTTTTACAGTCTGTGGCTGACTATCTGCCTGCTCAGTGTCTAGCTTGGTCTGACTGGCACATTGCTGGCTCATAAACCCCGTGTGTTGATCTACAGGTAAGTGCTTGTGCTCATAGGCAATGATCGCTTGCAAACAAAGCTCAACTTGAGATGGTTCAAGGACACGACCATCTGGCCACTTTCTAATTTCTACTGCCGTTTTTAAGCGCTGGTAGGTATCTGCATCAATTTGGTTAATGAGTTGCGAAAAGTCCATAGATTCTCTCAGCTATCACAAAAAAAGTGCCTTTTTTAGAGGTGCTTTAACATCGAAGCGCATTATCTGGATTATAACGGCCTCGAAATGCTGCAAACAAGCAACCAGCTAATAAACCCACGGTATGGGCTGTATTTGCCACATTACCAAAGCCTATCACAGCTAAAATATCTGAGTAACCAATCACCAACCAGACGAGCATAAACATATAGATACTTTGAGGGATAGAAAAGCTCACGTTGGCCAGCTTTTCTCTAACCCAACAGTAGCCTAACAAGCCATAAACAACACCCGAAAAACCACCAAAGATGGGGTGATCCATTGACATTAAATATTGTCCAAGGTTAGAAAGAAAGCCGACAAATAGCACTAAGCCAAACATAAGGCCACTACTGTCTTTGTTTTCGATACGCCGACCCAGCACATAGAGCCAAAGCATATTGAAGATGATATGGAGCCAGCCAAAGTGCAGGAAAATTGGTGACAACAAACGCCAATATTGATGGTTTGCAAACACATCACCCATTGATGCGGCTAATACATAATTACCTATTAGGGTAAAGTCTACAAAGGTTAGCCACGACACGACTTGATAGTTACTGCCAAGCCCAGTCATCGCGGCTACAAATAAGTTAATAACTAAGAAAAAGGCTGTTATTGGGAAGAGGCTTATCTGGCTGATTGAGAACTGTGCGCTTTGAGTAGGTTGTGGCGGAGGATTATCAATCACAGCCTGGTAACGTGATAAATCTAATTCTCCACACTGGACCTGCTGAAACCAGTGTGAAACTTGTTGTTGCTGGTCTTCTGTCACCAGCCATAATACTTGCTGCCCCGATTCTTCAGTGATTTTGTGCTTCACCCCCTGGTGAAACAAATACAATGAGAATGAACGTAAGTCCTGTTCAGCAGGGACCTCAAGCAATCGCATCATAGTTATTCTTCCTTTTAGCGAGGCACAAAAGGGCTTCGCGGCTCCACTTCAACCCATACAAACTTCTTTTTATCTAATACCGTTTCATTATCCATACGATAAGCCACTAACTTGCCGTATTTGACTGCACTGTAGTCAAGGCATGCAATGTTTGGACGAATGGGGTGTGGCACGCCCATTTGCCAGTAGTGACCCACAAATAATGGCTTTTCGTTTAGCTCATAAACAAACAAGCGGTTTTTATCTTCAGCTGTGAGCGTTTCTGCTGCCACGGCTGGTGGCAACGGATCTGGCTGAAAGATAACGTCCTGGTATGTTTCTGGGTCAGGATGCCAAAAGTGCGCACGAAACCGATTGCGAATATAGCCATCCTTACTCTCAATTTTTATGCCTTTTGGCAGTGGAATATCTATGCCACGAATAAGACGACTAACGCAGTACTTTTCAAAGCTCCGAGAAACAATGGTTTGATGTAAAAAATCGTCGTCAATAGTTGCTCGCTGATAGCGGCTCCAAAAAGCCTCAATCAGTCGTTGATCCCAACATGCATGGACCACCCGAAATTGAGCAAACTCTAAAAATAAGGGCAGCTCTTTAAACCATTGTAAAAACATTTGCCACTCTTTAGGGTGACAAGCAAATTGTTCTAAAGTTTCCGCAATGAGACGGTGGTGTCGAGGGTTATGCTCGCGCAAGTATGATCGTCCACTGCCCTCAAGTGCTGGTGTACAGTACGCTAACGCATTGAACTCATGATTACCCATGACAATATGCGCCTGATCATGATCAACCATGTCTTTTACAATATGGAGTGCATCACGTATACGAGGGCCTCGATCTACAATATCTCCCATAAATATGGCTTTGCGTCGAGGGTGGCGAAAGCAACCACGATATTGTCGATAACCTAACTTTTTTAACAACAGCACTAATGCACGAGCACAGCCGTGAATATCACCAATTAAGTCATACCCATCAGCAGTATCTGCCGTAATCCAACTCATATAAATCTCAACCTCATCCCTCTCCTAAACGATTGCCCCACCCTAGTTTACGTCGACACACTTCATAATAATTATGGTTCAAGGGGTGGATGAGTTTTAGACGCTGTGGTTTCTTTGCCACGGTAATGGTATCAGAGGGTGATGCTGGAATATGCACCTGACCATCACAAATAACTTGTGGGTAGGTGGTATTGTGTCCACTAATAGCAATTTTGATTTCTGTGTTGCCATCCACCACAAGGGGACGACTGGTCAAAGTATGCGGAAACATAGGTACGACCACAATGGCATCCAGTTTGGGGTGCATGATTGGACCGCCACCTGATAAAGAATAACCCGTTGAGCCCGTAGGCGTTGAAATAATAAGACCATCTGCGCGCTGGCTATAGACAAACTGCCCTTCTATATAAACTTCAAACTCGATCATTCGCGCAACTTTACCAGGGTGTAACACAACATCGTTCAATGCATCTGACTGGCCAATAGGTTGACCTTGACGCTTAACCACAGCTTGCAATAAGAAGCGGCTCTCCATGATGTATTTACCCGCCAGTACTTCACCGACACGCTGCTCGATTTCATCCGGGTGAATATCTGTCAAAAAGCCTAGCCGCCCTCGATTAATACCAAGCACAGGCACTCGGTAGCGGGCCAGTGCTCTTGCTGCGGCAAGCATACTTCCATCGCCTCCGATAACCACTACCAAGTCACAAACCTCACCCATCATATTATGGCTACACACCTGAAGCCCATGTCCAGGTAAAACATCAGCAAGAGGTTTGTCCAAAATGACATGAACCCCTTCAGAGAGCAGAAATTTTTTTAATCGCTTCAGAGTCTCAACGACCTCTGCACTGCCTAGTCGACCGATAACACCGACATGCTTAAATTGCTCCATAACACTCCGTGATAACAGGCTACTTGTTTTGACTGATTGTCACTGGCTCAGCGCATAATGTCTACCTTCTAGAGTTACTTACAGCTAAAACCTGAATTATTACGCTTTGTTTAATAACTTTAAGTTGTGCGGTACTCTTAATCTATAGGCAAAATAAACAACATATGCATAATATAGCTTTCGTGCATATATGTTTGAGTTATGAGGGTATCTCAATCTACAAGCCTAAAATACTGATTACTAATGACTTACCGAATTGAACAGTTATTTCAAGACTTACAGTGGATTAATCAATCCCCTGTTATTCTCTTGCCTTATGGTCAAACTAATACAGCTTCAACTTTCTTTTTAGAAAGACCTTTTTACGACCACACCATCTCTTGGCAACAAGATCAACTTGAAGTACTTCAGTTAGCGTTACAAAAGAAACAAAACTACCGTCTTGGGCATTATTATGAAACGCTGGTCCATACGTTATTACAACATCAACCAAAGGTTCACTTTCTAAAACATAATATCCCAGTCCACTCTGCAGGCCGAACATTAGGAGAGTTTGACTTACTTTACTTTGATCAAACAGTAAATCATTGGATACATCGTGAACTTGCTGTCAAGTTTTATTTAGGTTTGCCCAGTCAAACAAAACAAAAATCAAGCTCATGGCATCAATGGGTGGGACCTAATTGTCAAGATAGGCTTGATCTCAAAGTCAATAAAATGCTGACTAAGCAATTAAGACTGAGTGAACACCCAGCAGCAAAGTTAGAGTTAAAGCAGTTAACTAAGCAAACAGGACAACCATTACAAGAGAATGAGCCTATAAAAGAAGGTATGCTACAAGGTTATTTATTTTATCCTTATCAACAGTATTGTCCCCCACCCAAACAGGCCAACCCTCAGCATCTTACCGGCGATTGGGTCGCTGTCAGTAAATTAACTGAATATTTAGCAACCCTCACAGATTCATACAAATTAAAAGGTCAACTGGCGTATATTCCTCTCGCCAAATTAGAGTGGCTTTCCACTGTTCATCGGCAAGCTACCAATGAAATAAAAGGTTTTATGAGTGACGCTGCTTTACAGCAATCCATGCAGCAACGGTTTGCGCTGGCTCAACCACCACAGTTAATTGCCGCCTGCTATCAAGAGCGTCACTTTTTTAATGAGATAAGGCGTTTTTTTGTTGTTGCTGACCACTGGTTAGATAAGGCAACAGCCTCTTCACAAGAAAAGTAAAAGACTTCATTTATAGTATTGTGGAAATCCTCTGCGCCCTTGTAAACCTCCACTGTGAATGATGAGCACTCGACTTCCTGCTGGTATTTCATCTCGCTTTATACCCTCAAGCACTCGCCATACAAGCTTACCTGTATAAATAGGATCTAATGGCAAAGCATAGTCCTTTTCGATTGATAAAATAAACTGGTGAAGCTGTTCATTGGTTTTGCCATAGCCTCCCCAGTGACCATCTAGCCATAAATGCCACTGTTTGTTTTCTTCAAGCCCTGAATCCCGTAAAAAGCCTTCGATAACACCCTGAAGAAATCCCCCACCTTTAAGCACAGGTACACCAATAACTTGTTGATGATTAGCAGCACCTTTTATTAACCCTGCTAATGTTCCCCCCGTACCACAGGCTGCAAAAATATAGTCAAACTGTTTTACCTGTTCGTTTTCGGTAATTTCCTGTGTACCTTGTACTGCTAAAAGGTTACTTCCCCCCTCTGGTACCCAGTAAACGGATCTGCTGTTATCAATAAACTGATTTGCCAGTATGCTTCGCTGTTCAGGCAGGTGTTTTTCCCGATAAGACGCTCGATCCAAATAAATGAGCTGCATCCCCATTTCAGCGGCATCTTTAAGTGTTGGAGATAACAACTTGGGCTTATGCCCTCGAATAAAGCCCACTGTTTCAAGCCCCAAGTATGAGCCTGCCGCTGCCAAGGCATGAATATGATTTGAATAAGCACCACCAAAGCTCGCGATACAGTCAGCACCATGGGTAATTGCTGCTTTAAGGTTATATTTCAACTTATACCACTTGTTACCTGAAATCTTTGGGTGTACTAAATCCAAACGCAGCACGTCCAGTTGAATATTTTTTTCACGGGCTAAAGCGTGAGAAAGTGACTGAAAGGGAGGTGTAAATGTGGGGAATTGAGAGATAAAAATGTCAGTGCACATAATCGGGTAAGCATTATAAAAACCCCATTATATGCACTGCAACTGGTATTACCAAAACTAGCCCAAAATACTAGCTTGCTTAAATTTTCTAAACTAAGCCAGCTGTAAATCCGTTACATTATTTGGAGCTGATTCCTTGTCATTTTTATGATGCTCACAGCGGTTTGAATCACCATCGATAAACTGCCCTGGCATATCAATACGCTTGACAGGCTGGCCGCAGCTCTTTCCATCCTCACCTGCCGCTTCACATCGTGACGATTCATAGTGACGACGCCACTTTAAATAGTGCTCTTTACTGACAAAACACTTTGCCGCAACATAAGCAATATTATCTTCTAAATAACGCTCTACTTCGTTGAGTGGAATAGTGACATGCCCAACACCTGGATGATAGGCAACAAATATCACCCCTTTTGCAGCCAGCTGATCAAGCAGTTGGTGAGGGCTACCACTCTGCAGACGAGCAATTTCTTTATGTAAGTCTTTTATTTCAGTTTGCTGCTGTTTATCAAGCTCTTCTAAATACTCTTGCTCAACTTCTTTAGCACGTAGTTGCTCTTTTAACTCTTGCGTTGCAGAACGAACCTTAGTTCTGATCTGAAACTCTAATTGCTGCTGCATTGTTGCCAGCTCTGCACGGCTCTGCTGCTCAATTTCTTTTAGCAGCTGTGTCATTTCGTTACGACTTTCTTGAAACTGTTGTTTTTGATTTTCAAGTTTCATAACCAGTGCGCGGTTTTTATTAGCTAACTGTTCATTAGCTTGCTTTGCTAACGCTAGTTCTTGCTTATAACGTGCAAGCTCGTGGCTAAACTGTTGCTTGAGACGCGCTATTTCTTCTTTGCTTTGTAATGCCAATTTAGCCAGTTTTTCTTCATGCAACTTAACTGCCTTGATAGCACGAGCCGCAGCTAACTGAGTTGGCTCTGGTTCATTGTTTTGAACCAGTTTAACGACAGTTGTGTTATTTACGTCTGTAAAAAGGCGCAACCGGTTACGTTTAGCGGCCGCTTTTAGTAGCACAAGTTCATTAACTGAGGCATTCTGACGATAGTCCCATAGGCTGGCATGATGCCAGTTCACAGGGCAATTAGTCCGAGTGGCCAGCCGAATAGGTCCTGCACCTAAGTTAGGGCCTTTATCAGCCACAGATGACATATGCTTTAATGGCACATTCCAGCTGCGATCTGCCATACCCTCTCGATCAAAATCCAAGAGGAATAAAACAGCTGCAGTTACATGCAAATTTGCATCAATTTGCACGTAAGCACCTTTAACTGTTTGAGTTTTAAACTCTTCTAAATGAACGACACCGTCAAGAACTGCTTCAAACTCAGACATAAGCATTTGTTTGCAAATGCCTTTTGTGTTGAAAAACATGACTGCTTCAGCGAACTTATTCAAGGCGAACTCCTTTTACCTTGTAAGAAAATAGGTAATACCAGCTTGTTATCATAACGATTCACTACACCAATGAAATGACCAGGTTTAAAAAAACAACAAGCCACTCATTTTTACAGATTAGTTCTCGGTCACCCTGAGAACTAATCGAAATAACGATATGCAAAATTATTTCTACTTTTCAGATAGTTAGCTTTGCACGTTCGCCTCATTGTAGTGAAACTACTGCACAAAAAATGTGATTTCCATAGCAATAGTTCGTTTAAAAAACAACCAGTTATCGATAGCTAAGCGGTAAATAATTCAAACAGTCGTGTTAACGCTTTGTTTTAATTAGCCTTTAATAGCAACACTATAACTTAGCGGCTAACTCAGTTCCCTGAGCAATTGCGCGTTTGGCATCCAACTCTGCCGCTTTATCTGCACCACCTATCAAATGCACACTCATGCCTGCAGAAGCTAATGGTTGATAAAGGGCTTGATCAGGATCCTGGCCCGCACAAATAATAATCGACTCTGCTGCTATAAACGATGGATTTCCCCCAACCGTTACATGAATTCCATTCGCTTCAATCCGCTCATACTGGACGTCATTCATCATCTCAACACCGCGCTGTTTAAGCTGTGCGCGATGAATCCAGCCCGTTGTTTTGCCAAGATTTTTGCCCACTTTTGACTTTTTGCGCTGTAATAAAAAGACCTTACGTTCAGGACGAGAATGATCCGAAGCAATAATGCCACCTCGCTCACTGACTGAAAGATCAATTCCCCATTCATGGCAAAATGCCTGGGGTTCTGATGCCTCTGAAGACTTATGGGTTATATACTCTGCCACATCAAACCCTATACCTCCTGCGCCAATAATTACCACGTTATTCCCAACAGGCTTCTGTTTTTTAATCACATCTAAATAACTCATCACTAAAGGATGTCCGATGCCAGGAATTTCAGGGGTTCGAGGAGATACTCCTGTGGCTAAAATAACTTCATCAAACTGCTGTGCAATTAAGTCATCAGCCTTAATGGGCACTCCTGTTCTCACACTCACACCCGCCAACTGTAAACGTTGGGTAAAATACCTTAACGTTTCATGAAACTCCTCTTTACCAGGTATCTGTTTGGCTAAATTAAACTGTCCACCAATTTGATCACTTTGTTCAAAAAGTGTTACTTCATGACCTCGTTCTGCAGCAGTACAGGCAAAGGCAAGTCCAGCTGGGCCAGCACCAACAACCGCTATTTTCTTTGCTGCTCCATTCACAGGACGAATGACCAGCTCTGTCTCATGGCAAGCGCGAGGATTAACCAAACAGCTGGTCAGCTTCATTTGAAAGGTGTGATCAAGACAAGCTTGGTTGCAGGCAATACAGGTATTAATAAGGTTTGAATGTCCTTCAGCTGCTTTATTGACAAAGTCTGCATCCGCCAGGAAAGGACGCGCCATAGAAACCATATCTGCTTGGTTAGCTGCCAAAATATTCTCTGCTATTTCTGGGGTATTGATACGATTGGTTGCGATCACTGGAATTGTTACTGAAGGGCGCAGTCTTGCTGTAACTTCTGCAAAGGCTCCCCGAGGAACCATTGTGGCAATTGTCGGCACTCTTGCTTCATGCCAGCCAATGCCAGTATTGATCAAGGTTGCACCTGCCTGCTCAATCGCCTGAGCCAGCGTAACTACTTCATCCCACTGGCTGCCACCTGGCACTAAATCCAACATAGAAAGCCTGAAAATGATGATAAAGTCTTCTCCAACAGCTTCACGAGTACGCCGAACAATTTCAATAGGAAATCTAATGCGTTGATTAAAAGCGCCCCCCCATTCATCATCTCTTTGGTTCGTCTCAGCCACGATAAACTGATTAATCAGGTAGCCTTCAGAACCCATGATTTCTACACCATCATATCCCGATTCTTTTGCGAGCTGAGCACATTGTACAAAGTCAGAAATTTGTTGTTCTACCTCATCTGAAGTCAGAGCATGAGGCTTGAATGGGTTAATCGGTGCCTGAATTGCAGAAGGTGCAACATTAGCGGGATTGTATGCATAACGTCCCGCATGGAGAATTTGCATACATATTTTACCGCCAACATCATGGACTGCCTGAGTAATAACCTTATGCTGCGCCACCTCTTTGCTATTGGTCAGTTTTGCTGCTCCCTTTAGAACAGCACCCACTTCATTCGGACTGATGCCCCCTGTCACGATTAATCCGACACCACCAAGTGCTCGCTCTCGGTAAAAGGCAGCTAAACGCTCAAAACCATTAGGTCTTTCTTCTAATCCTGTATGCATTGACCCCATTAACACACGGTTGGCTAACGTGGTGAACCCTAAATCAAGTGGTTTTAGTAAGTGAGGGTAATGTTGATTCATGATCACTCCTAATCAGGCATTCATTTCTTTTTCTGCGGCTTACCATAAATCTGTCTTATAATGCCGACAATGATTAAGAGTGACACTTTACTGACCATGATGAGCAGGTACTGATGAAGTTAGGTAATGTTTCAGTAACCTATATAGAGACACTGGCTAATGCAATTCGTCGCTGTGGTAAAAGGCCAGAACCTTTATTAAATGAGTTTGGGTTAGCACTGCCAACGCTGAATGATGAGCAACAGCAAGTAAGCATTGCCAAGTTTATGCATCTGGGAGCTGCAGCAATCACATTAACCCAAGAACCCTACCTTGGCTTAATAATGGGACAATATGCTCCCATCCAGCAGTGGGGCTTAGCTGGCTTATTAGCAATGAGTGCACCCAATCTAAAAATGGCGATAACAGCATTGATAGATTATGAATGCCTAACCAGTGAAAGTGTGCGAGGGGAGTCTTTTATTGAATATTCAGGAGACAGTTGTCATATAAACTTTTACAGTATTTCTCCGTATACGGTTTATAACCAATTTATTGCTGAGTCTGTTTTACTAAGCTGGTTAAAAACGTTGCGCTGGCTTGCTAAACCTGAAAATCTCCTGGCAGAGGTATTCTTTGAGTTTCCTGCACCAGCCTATGCCAATCAGTTTAAACAGTTTTTTAAGTGTCCAGTCTACTTTTCTCAACCATTTAATAAGCTAGTTATCTCTGTATCATCTCTTACACAGAGTAATCGGTTTAGACATCATGTTATGTATAACTCGCTACTGGCTGTATGCGAGCAAAAGAAAAAACAACTCACCTTTTCTGCTCGATGGCAGGAACGCGTCGCTCGTATCCTTTCACGGGAACTGCATGGAGGTCAGCCCACACTAGAGTTCACCGCATCACAGTTAGGTTTATCTCAGTGGACACTGAGACGTAAACTTAATGAAGAAAATACGTCTTTTCAAAAATTACTCAATCAAACCCGGTTGGATTTAGCGCTTAACTATGTAAAAGAAACACCGCTTAGCTTTTCAGAAATTGCTTATTTATTAGGCTTTTCATCCCCAGAAGCCTTCCAGCGAGCATTTAAACGTTGGACTAAACAAACTCCTGGTCAAGTACGACAAAAAGAGTGAAATTACTCTTCATAATCCAAAGGAAAATCTACAGGTGTTTCGTGTTGCTCTGCCAGTTCAAACCAGTCTTCTGACTGCTGTTGTTGCTCTAACAACTCCTCAACATAATCTTCCATTTAAGTGCCCTCTATTTGTGCAAAAGTTATTAGTACTGATCACTATGCGTACATCAAAGGTTTTATACACCCCTCTCTTGTATTTGAGGCAGGCAAAAACCATCTGGCTTGCAAATGCTACGTTAAAAACCAGCAGGTAAAGTAAGGCAATAACTAAGCCACTGTTGAGAATAGCTTAATAAAGTAAGCTTTGGTAATTAAAAGCTAGAAAAGGATTTCACGAGACTAGAAAACTTGATTTAAAGCATGAAGTAGTAATGAGGGGATTTAAGATCTTTAGATATGGCGGAGCGGACGGGACTCGAACCCGCGACCCCCGGCGTGACAGGCCGGTATTCTAACCAACTGAACTACCGCTCCATATCTTATACTGTGTCACCTGTTTTACTAACCTGACGTGGTGGGCAGGGAGGGGTTCGAACCCCCGACCCTCGCCTTGTAAGGGCGATGCTCTCCCAGCTGAGCTACCTGCCCGACAGGTGATGCGCATTCTACTGGTATTTTTCTCAGAGTCAACAGTTAATGTATTGCCTGACAATCTAAAAACTATGCTTTACTACTAAAGCACTCCAGTACTTTTATATCGAGCAGAATTTACCCTCCTTCACAAATCATTTTTATACACGTAATCCATAACACTTATTGTCCGAGTATAAAACAACCGCCGTATAAGCAAGGCACCGTAAGCTCATTATTGATAAGACTTTACATAGTAATACTCAGATAGGCTCTTACCATGCCAGCCTCATCTTGAGCATCAATCCTAATTTTATCGATAGAAAAGTGATATTGATTATGCAAGTTAATGACCCAAGCCAATAACTTCTGATAGGCAACTTGGTCCATCCAGACCGTTACACCCTCATTCGAAGGTTGTACCCGACTTAATTTAATACCTTGTTGCCTGGCGGCTCCAGTGACGACTGCTGATAATTTATCTCGCGAGACCTGCTGCACACCCTGACTTGTGCTTTGCCTAGCTGCTTGCTCATTCGCCTGAATAAAAGCAAGCGTATCCATATTTGACTGATACTCCTTGCGGGATTCCTCAGACCACTGCATGATCGGTTCCCAAATCAACATGTACACCACAGTTAATGTGACAGCAATAACCATAATGACCAAAGCGCGCCGATCTCGCTCTGGCATTGCATTTAACTGTGCAGTTATTTTTTCCTTGAAAGGTGATGCCATACTATCAATCTACCTTGCTATGCTTGAATATTAATACGTGCTAAAACAGTCTCTTTTTCTTGATTAGCTGTTTCCAGCTTGGCACTCATACCCCTTTGTTTTAACTGATTGACATAAGCATCCAATACTTCATAACTCTTAGCATTCACTTCAAGCATTAGAGAATTACCAGAACTATTAAAGTCCAGGCTTTTAGGTTTTATTTGCTGGCTCCCCAACTGCTGGGTGACTGATGAAACATCTACCAGTAATTTGATAAATACCCCCTCACCACCTGAAGAAGCATTTTGTTTCATCCGGCTTGTCATACTGTCTTTAAGGTCAAAAACATTGCGTGCATTCGGATATATCGAACGAAAAACTTCCTCTGCCTGTTGATGTAAAACATCACTTTGCTGACCAAAATAAATGGCCTGCCCCAAATGCAGACCTAATGTGACAACCACCCAGGTTGCCGCCAAATAGATAACACTTTTCCACTTCGCAAACCCTGCACCACTGTCAGCACTCACGGAATATTGGTTTTGAAAGAGGTTAATATATTTTTGGCGGCTTTGATTCTGTAAAAAACTGCGACACAAATAATGAAAAATAGCACCCTTTAACGCAGAAAATTCCAGCTCAATTTGGTACTGCTGCAACTGATGTTCTAACTGTTTTAATAATCGTTTTATTTCTAAAGTAACAGGCTTAGCTACAGTCACTTTTAGCCGAGTATATCCTGCCGACATTGCCAATGTAGGGTCATCCTCAGCATCAATCATACGATACTCAGCGGGGTTTTCTAATACCGTTTGTAACGTCATTGGTAAAATGGAAGTGTCTACACTAAAGTAGTTGTCTTCTGGAATAGCCATTAAAGCTTTATCCCCATCAACAACAACCTGTATAACTTCTGAAGAGGTGGTATTGACTAACTGAGCCTCAGAGATACAAAGATAAGGGTTCAGCGCTAAGTCAGAAATGGCCGCAAACAGCTTACTCATTGACTCATGTGCAATAGCGGCTACAGGCAGCATTCCTTCATTCACCTGGCTATTGGTGACAATTAGCATATCATCCACATCATTAACCAAGTGATCTTCTAGCATATAGGGCAAAGCTTGCTTTATATGCTTCATTTGAGCGTCACTGACAGGCACTTTCACCAGTAATGCCTGATCACCTGGCAAAATAAACACTGTCTTCGCTTGGCCTAAAGCGTTTTCTTCAGCAAGCGTTTCCTCTATCGATAACAAGCTTCCTTTAGCGGGACCACTAATAACCTCACCTTCACTGGAACACAGCAGCCACTCAGTATCAATGTCTGCAGGGTCTTCACTAGGTAGAGATAAAATCCGTACAAAAAGGTGACGTTCCATACCAATTAACAGCCTAATTTATGTCTTTTTGGGTTTATTTTGAACTAAAGGTGCTGGCAAACGCCCTTCTGCCCGAGAGATAACATCAACTTGCTTCTCAGCACGTTTGTAGTAACTAAGCATATGATAACGCGCATCGGCAAACTTAACGGTAATTACTGCTAAAAAATAGTTACTGGATACAACTAATGCGTCTTTATTTAGTTTATTCCCTTGCCCAGCAAACATAGACAATGACGTTAACTTATCGACCGAGTCAAATCCCTTATCACCTCGCTGGCGAATTATTTCTTCAGCTTGCGCTTCCTGCATATTAGGCAGTAACGACATTAAAACCTCTTTGGGAGCTGTATTAATATTTAACTTAGCGTCAGGTGGTAGTGCGACAATATAAGGCGCTAATTGCTTATAAAGCTTAGGGTCCATTTTAGGTAAAAACATTAATTCAGAAATTGATGTGATCGCCCTGTCAGCTGCTCGATAAGGCATCTCATTCAGCAAATATTCGTTATCCTCAAAGCCACCACCAGGCGTAGTTTGATCATTTTCATCCACCCAGTCGGTTATCTGCTGAGTAGGCACATTAAGACCCAGCTTAGTGATCAGGTTATTAAATAAGTCCTTACCACCACTTCCTTTTGTCTTCCCCTTGCTACTATCATCACCATCAACACTTCGTGGAGGCTCTCCAGTTGAAGGGTTTGAGTTTGAGGAAGAAGAAAGCCAATTCACATTGATATAACCTTGCAAGTCAATCACATTAATATAAATGTAATCACCTTCTTTAATTTTTTCCTTATCTTTACTTTCCCCAATAACCCCTGACTCAATTTCATCTAGAGGGTAGTAGCGATCAATAAGGCTCCAAGGCTCTTTTAAATGGTCAACTGTGGAAGAGTTTTGTGTATTACCAGTCCCTGTATTAGGAGGGGTAGTTGATCCTGCAGGTTGGTTTTTTTTATCGTTTTCTAAATCAGCTAACAATAATTGAGCAACCAAATCTTCTGCGGCTAAAGCATAGGCTCGAGCTTGGCTCCGCATTAAAAAGTGGGATGTTCGATCTGTCTGGAAATGAAGCTCAGTTACTACTTTTGCTACCATCACACTGATCAAACTAAAAATTACCATCACAAAAATCAGGGCGACACCACGCTGACGCTTTGGAAACGAGGGAGTAGGATTCTTATCTCGCATAGCTATCCTCCTCCAGGAATGTTAGGAATCTGGTTTTTCTGCTGTGGTTTTGGTGTACTCACCCCCACAAAGTACCTAACCATCCTACCGTAACGAGGATCATCTAGGGCCAGCTCAACCCCTCCAGGCACGAGTTCGTTAGGGTCTGAGCTATTATTGTTGGCAAAGGGATTTGATGCTCCAGGATTATTTGCCACAGCCCAGTCTTCTACCCAGTTATGCTCTTGATTGAGGAAACGGAAACTGATGCTATTAACACCGGTTAAAATCACTTGATCTTTATAGGGAGGATTAGGTGCACGATCTAGTACCAACCAAAATCGCCGAATAAGTTTGTCATCTTCAAGCGTGTAGGCGACACGCTGAAACTCACTGCGCTTGGCCAGCGCAGGATTACGCCATCCTTGCCGGGTAAACTCAACTAAATAACCGCCCTGATTCGCTACAAAAGCTGGTAGCACTTCCCCTAGTTCACTCTTTATTGGGCGGGGGGCTAGCTGTGAAAAGTCTTTTTCCATAATCAGAAAGGCCCGTTGTACTTCATTCAGTCGCTTAAGGCTTTTCTCTGTGACCGCTTGTGTCCGTGCGGTTGTGTGAAACAATGAATATGCAGCCATACTCACAATAGAAAAAATGGCAATGGCGATCATCAGCTCTAAAAGCGTAAAGCCACCACTTTGAGTTTTTCGCTTGATTTTTGCGTTTAGCAAAGGCTTCATTCGCTCTGCTTCCTTAAGAAGCCAATCATGCGATAAAGACTTCGCTCTTTATTAACACTACCACCTTGCTCAGGAATAACCGCAACTTCAACACGCCTAAACCCATCCTGACCGGTTGTTTTTATCTCCGCAATAACCTGCCAGTCCCTTTCCGCAAAACGGACTGAGGCCTGTTTATCACCGGTATCAGGCCAGTCACGGGAAAGCTTGAGTTGATTTAGATAGTTTTCTGCAACCCAGCCAGCAAGGATTTTGTCTTCGAGATAAGCAGCCTGTCTAACACCTGTTGATCCAGACATAGCAACAACTGCAGCTGCAGAAGCAAATATCGCTAATGCAATCATGACTTCTAGCAGCGTAAACCCTTTACTTTTCTGTTTTAACTTCAATGCCATTAAAACCATCAGTGACTAAATAATAAGGTGTTTTGGAGTTATCATCGGAGAGAGTCATTCGAAAAGGCGTAACTTGAGAGTCACTATATACAACTACATCAGGCGTTACTTTTCCTTTATCTTTTTGCTTAGTAGAGTTGCTTTTACTTTTGGATAGGGTTGTTGACTTACTATTCAGAAAGGGATCTTCTTCAGGCTTTACATCCAGGATCAGTCCATCAGGCATTTCATACTGCTGAAAGTGGCCTTCTTCAATAGGCTGCCAAGCCCCTTCCCCTTCATTAAATTGTAACCACTCATAACGACGGCCATCACTCTTAAAACCAAGCTCAACTCCTTTGAGCAGAGCGTGGTCAGCCGCAAGCTGAAACAGCTGCTGCAACCGCCGAGACTCATCCTGTAAAACTTTTTGCCCTCCATCTCGCATTAATGGACTTACCATTGTGATGCCTACAAGGGTACCGATAATAACGATAACCACCAACACTTCAACAAGGGTAAAGCCTTTTGACACATGCATTTTAGAGGGCAAAGAAGTCACTTACTTAGCCTTCCCAACTGGTGATGTCTGTATCAAAGCCTTCACCACCTTTTTTACCATCAGCACCTAACGAATAAAGGTCAAACTTGCCGTGGTTACCTGGTGACTGAAACTGATAATGACGCCCCCATGGGTCTACTGGAATTTTCTCTAAATAGCCATCAGGATTCCAGTTACGGGCTTCAGGCTGACCACTGGGTTTACGCACCAGTGCTTCTAGTCCTTGGTCTGTGCTGGGATAGTTATGGTTATCAAGCTTATACATTTCCAGTGCTGTTTTAATGTTTGCAATATCTGATCGAGCAACAGTCACTTTAGCCTGATCAGGACGGCTCATTATCTTAGGCACCACAAGCGCACCCAAGATACCCAAAATAACTACAACAACCATAATCTCGATAAGGGTAAAGCCTGACTGCTTCGGCCTTGCAACATTTCTTCTCACAGTTTCATTCCTTACATTCTCGTTGTATTAACCTAGAAGCTGGTTCATGTTGAGGATCGGTAATAACACTGCAAGTACAATTATCAACACTATCCCCCCCATAAACATGAGCGTCAGCGGTTCGAATAAGCCAACTATAACCGCCATTCGACTTTCTAAATCAGTCTCCTGACTTCGCGCTGTTCGCTCCAGCATATCATCAAGTTCCCCACTGGCCTCTCCACTCGCAATCATATGTAGCATCATGGGTGCAAAATGACCTGTCTGCTCCATCGCCTTAGTTAAGCTCACCCCTTCACTCACCTGTTGTGGCAAAGTACTTAGCGCCTGTTTGATATAAAGGTTAGAAACTACCTCTGTGGCAATTTTTAACGCTTCAACTAAGGGCACTCCACTTCGTGTCAGAATACTTAGCGTACTGGCAAAGCGTGCCGTATTCATCTGCCGATTCAAACGCCCTACTAGCGGCACCCGCAAAATAAAGCGATGAAAACGAAGCTTAATAGGAGGTTTGCTTAATAGGTAACGGGTAGTCACCACAATACCAATAATGGCAAGTACTATGAGATACCAGAAGTCCTTAAAGACATCACTCAATGATATCAAGATTGTGGTAAGCGCAGGAAGTTCCTGACCACTATCAATAAAGACCTTAACAATATCTGGAACCACAAAGCCTAATAGAAAGGCAACAATCCCAAAAGAAGCCAGTATTAATAATGCTGGATACACCAGTGCCATTTTTATTTTCTGCTGAGACTGCTGGCGAGACTCTGAATAATCTGCCAACTGATTAAGTACTTTATCCAAAAAACCCGCATGCTCTCCTGCAGAAACCGTTGCACAATACATCGAAGGAAAAACGCCAGGGAAGCACTCCATGCTTTGTGCTAAGGTATAGCCCTCCAAAACCTTAGAGCGAACTGATAGCACAATATTTTTAATACGCTGCTTTTCCTGCTGCTCAGCTACAGCTCGTAAAGCCTCTTCAATCGGAAGAGCGGCTTGAATTAATGTTGCTAATTGACGAATAAGCAGTGCGAGTGCTGATGTAGAAATGCCTCCCGCAAGAATACTACCACCACCCTTTGCTTTTCGCTCTTGCTGCGATGCAACCTCAACAGTTAAGGGTGTAAGTTTTTTCTCTCGAAGCAGTTGTCGAACCTGTCGAGCACTATCTGCTTCCAATGTACCACGTTCTTGCTTTCCCTTGGCATTCAGGGCTGTAAATTCGTAAGCGGCCACACTTAAACCTTCTGCTAATCTTCTTGTGTTACCCTTAAAACTTCTTCCAGAGTAGTTAATCCTGCAAGCACTTTACGCCGTCCATCTTCACGAATACTGGGTCGATTAATGCGAACGTATTCAATAATCTCTTGCTCGCCTGCTTGGTTATGAATTAACCGTCTCACTTCACTATCAATCGGGATAATTTCATAAATCCCGTTTCGCCCTTTATAACCAGTATAGTTACAGTCAGCGCAGCCTTTTGCTCGGTAAATCTCTGGCGGCACATCTACATTTAAATGCAGCCTCAAGCACTCTGCATCATCAGGACGGTAAGGATCTTTACAGCTCTGACACAACCGGCGCACTAGCCGCTGAGCAACAACACCAACAAGACTTGAAGACAATAAAAATGGCTCTACACCCATGTCCTGTAAGCGGGTTATCGCACCTACAGCACTGTTAGTGTGTAAAGTAGATAAAACTAAGTGTCCAGTTAAACTAGCTTGTACAGCTATTTCAGCCGTTTCTGTATCACGGATCTCACCTACCATGACCACATCAGGATCTTGCCGGAGGATAGCGCGCAAACCACGCGCAAAGGTCATATCAACTTTAGTATTGACTTGTGTTTGACCAATGCCTTCCAGGTTATACTCAATCGGGTCTTCTACCGTAAGGATATTACGTGTTTGATCATTAAGTGTTGAAAGAGCAGCGTAAAGCGAAGTTGTTTTACCCGAACCAGTTGGCCCTGTGACAAGAATAATGCCATGAGGACGAGATAAAATAGTCTTCATCAGCTGCATATCATCAGCAGACATACCTAAGTGGGTTAAGTTCAAACGCCCAGCTGATTTATCTAACAGACGCATTACAATCCGCTCACCACTGTTAGATGGCAACGTAGATACCCGCACGTCAACTTCTTTGCCAGCTACTCGCAAAGCAATACGCCCATCTTGAGGTACTCTTTTTTCGGCAATGTCCAGCTTAGACATAACTTTGATACGAGAAGTTAGTAGCGGCGCAAGCTGCCTTTTCAATCGCAGCTTTTCTTGCAGCACACCATCGACCCTGAAGCGCACAGCTAAGTGTTTTTCAAAGGTCTCAATATGAATATCTGATGTTCCTTCTTTAATGCCTTCAGATAAAATGGCATTGATCAATCGAATAACGGGGGCATCATCAGCCTGTTCAAGTAAGTCTTCAGACTCTGGAACCTGATCAGCCAAACTAGCCAAGTCCATGTCATCGCCAATACCAGCAACGTTTTGCAGTGCTCCGCTATCACTTTGGTAAATTACAGAAAGCAATTCACCAAAACGATCTTCATCCACAAGTTCATAACTCATGCTGGCTGCAGTGTATCGCCTCAGCTCAGCTGCAATCATGGGCGTCAAACCCTTCTTATGGAACACCCGAACATGGCCATCTTCCTGCGTTTGAAAAAGCACACCATATTTCTTAGCAAACGCAAAAGGTAGGCGCTTTTCCTCAAAGGAGACTTCTTGATTTGTTAGTTCTGGCTGCGACGACACATCCTTGTTTTCAGTATTCGCAGCCTCTTTTTGGACTGACTTAATTTGTACTTGCGCAGTCATCTACCCACCCGAAATTATGATTATCAATAGTAAGATTATGCCTGGGATAGCTACTAGCATCTATGCCCAATTTCACTAACTCGACATAGCTAGTCTGGAGGCTAGTATGAGCACCTGCTGCTTTGAACCATTTGCTTCCTTTTAGGTCTTAAACAAAGCCAACAGTTCCCAATGGTTTACATCAGTTGTGAACCAAGTGCAAACAATCTATAACTAGACTATTTAGTCATAGACCTATTTTGGAAATTTGGTCACCTTTTTTTTGAGCACTAAAGCATTAAGGGAATAATATTTTTTAAAAATTTCACAGTCTTACAGCTACTTGCTTGACCCGTTTCAAGCATTTGCTGTTATTATGTCATTAATAATACGTTTGTTGTGGTACATTTCCTTACTCAACAACTGACCAAACAAACGATCACTATAGAATATAGAATAATCAGTAATGAAAGCAGCTTCACTACCTCCTTACCTTATCTTGGGGCATCCCAAAAATATTTCGGTGCTCATCTTCGTTCTGTTAACCATAATAGGGATGACAGTTGCTTCCCAAGGCTTGTCTATTTATACCCTTCTCATTGCTGAGCCTGCACAGCCAGAAATCATTCGGCAACCCTCTCAATACCAAAAGACTGCTATTAATCCCGCCAATGTTGCACTCTTATTTGGCCGAGGTCAGGACCCACAAACTGTTCAAAAAAATATCCCTAAAACTAATCTACGATTAATACTTAAAGGCGCTTTTGCGAATACTGATGACAAACTGTCCAGTGCCATTATAGAAGGAAGCGACCGGCGCACTGCACTTTATTATGTAGGGGATACATTACCGGGCAATGCGCAGCTTGATAAAGTGCACTCTGATCATATTGTTATTTCTCGAAATGGAGTCCTTGAAACACTTTATTTTCCTGAAGCTCATGGACAAAGTCGCTTCCAAGCCATTGAAGTGAATATAACTCAGCTACCAAAAGCACCTATTCAGCCTACTCAAGATTCTGCTTTTTCCCGCCCAGAACCCACGTCGTTATTGCCAGCAACTCCGGTTAAGCGCAAAGAGGAAAAAGCACCGATTTATACACCGAGCTACGACCAGTCTCAGATAAAACAACGAATGCAAGAGCTCAGAGAAAGGATGCGTGCTCTCGAAAACAGCTCCACAGGGGGTTAAAGCATGCTGCCTTTAACTGTCAAGAACGAGGAAAAGTGTCGGGACTTTTGGAAAACACTCATGCCTTACCAACATCCAAAAACTAAACTTGGCCGTTTCACCCGGCTTTTAATAAATGCCTCTTTACTCTGTTTTTGTGCTTCTATGCCAATACATAGTTATGCAGAAAACGCTGAAACAGAAAAAAAGTGGACCATAAACCAAAAAAATGCTGATATTCGTGAGTTCATTGCTCAGGTTGCCTCGATAACGGGACAAACCATCATCATAGACCCACGTATAAAAAGCATGAATAACGTGACTGTGGTTTCATCGACACCATTGTCCAAAGAGGAAATATACGATGTATTCCTCTCTGTACTTCAAGCCAATGGGTTTACTGCAGTTCCTCAGGGCAAGACGCTCAATATCGTTCCCATCAATCGTGCTAAAAGTGATGCACCAGAGTTCGCCCCAAACACTAAGCCTAACTCTGGCACAATGATCACACGCGTAGTGGAGTTGATAAATCTATCTGCTGTTGAATTAATACCTGTAATAAGGCCTCTCATCCCTCAATACGGCCACGCTGCAGCCATCGCATCCAGTAACTCCATCATCATTAGTGACCATGTCAGCAATGTTAATCGACTGGCCAAGCTTATCCGTGAAATGGACATGGCAGAGAGTACCAACTTTGACATCATAAAACTGGAACATGCTTGGGTTGGTGATCTGGTTAAAGTGATTAAAGAAAGCTTACTTGGCAAGCAGCAAAACCGTAAACTCAGTGGTGAGCTCATCGCTGACGAACGAACCAACCGTCTTTTGGTTACAGGTAAGCCTCAGTTTCGTCAGCAAGTCCGCCGCCTCGCAAAAGCAATGGACGTTGCTTCTGAAGCAACATCATTAACACGTGTTATTCACTTACGTCACGCTGATGCTGAAAAACTAGCAGAAACACTGGCAGACCTAACAAAATCACTCAGTGGCAGTGTTGCAGGAGGCAAAGATAGCAAAGAGTCTAAGCAAGTAGCGGTTAAAGCTGATGTTGATAACAACGCGCTGATTATTGCTGCAGCCCCAGAGTTAGTTCGTGAAATTGAAAATATCGTGCGCAAACTAGATGTTAGACGTGCTCAAGTGTTAATTGAAGCAGCAATTGTAGAGGTCTCTGGCAGTATTAATGAAGCACTCGGTATCCAGTGGGGCATAGATGGAACAAAAACATCTTCAGGAAAAGACAGTGCAAAAAGCTCAATCACAGGCGCCATTCTTGATAACAGTAAAATAAGTATTGGTAGTGTTGCGCTTCGTAACTCAAACTTTGGTGTTCTTGTTAATGCCCTGACCACGACCGCGAATAGTAATTTACTATCAACACCCAGCATTATGACTCTGGATAATGAGGAAGCTGAAATTCTGGTAGGTCAGGAAGTCCCATTTGAAACTGGTTCTTACACTACTGACTCATCAGGTTCCAGCAACCCTTTTACTACTACTGAGCGAAAAGATGTAGGTGTTCGTTTAAAAGTTACACCTCACATCAATGAAGGTGAAACACTTCGTTTAGAAGTAGATCAAGAAATTTCTGCTGTGGTTCCAAGCTCTGAAAGTGGTGTTGATGGTTTGGTTACTAATAAGCGAACTATAAAGAGTACAATCCAGGTTAATAATAATGAAACGATTGTCCTTGGAGGTTTGGTTCAAGATGATGTAAGCCAGTCTGAAAGCGCCGTTCCTTTTCTCAGCTCTATTCCCTTACTAGGAAGACTATTTGAAAACGATACAGATACTCATACTAAAAGAAACCTGATGGTTTTTATCAAAACCTCGATAGTGCTGAATGAGCAAGAAAACGCATCGCTTACAGATGATAAGTACTCTTCAATAAAGATGGTTCGCAATAAGCTTGATAAAAAATCTGAGAAATTTAAGCTTGATCGAGTGCTTCCACAAGATGCCAGCGGCTTATTTGACAGCCCTCAAAAACGTCAGCAAGGATCAAGTAATAAGCCTACTATTTGGCAAGATCCTGCCCCTGCAGCACGCAGAGGAATCTCTACATCTCAAGCTCAAAGCAATGCACCTGTTGCCAGTGGTGGACCAGGCTGGGGAGTTCAGCTCGCATCTTACCGGTCTGCCAATGCAGCCCAACAAGCTGCGAGTAAAATTCAGTCTCAGCACTCTCAATTACTGGGTGGACTAACATCTGAAGTTAAAGAGTCAAATATGGGGAGTAAGGGGGTTTACTACCGTGTTGTCTTTAGTGGGCTGAGTGACCGTCGTCAGGCACAAACACTGTGTAGACAGTTACAAGCTGCTAAGCAAGGGTGCCTAGATATTCGTAATTAAGCTTAAACATTTCCCAGCTATGATTAGCACCAGCAGTAATCACTGTTGGTGCTCTTATCACATTAATTCACTTCAGCTATACTAATTCCCCTCTGATAAAACAAACAGCTCCATTACAAAAAGGTTGAAGTGTCAATGCGCAATTGGAGTGCAAAGCCAAATCTGCTTGCTAGCATGCTGCTAGTTTGTGCAATGTTCTTATGGGGTAGCTCTTTCATCGCCCTCAAGATCGCTTTTACAGCCTACCCGCCCCTACTCGTCATATTCATTCGAATGCTAATTGCAAGCTCATGCTTTGTATTCATTTGGAAATATGCCAATCGCTTCAAGTATCAAGCTGGTGACTGGAAGTACTTAGCACTCATGGGATTGTTCGAGCCTTGCTTATACTTCCTATGTGAGACCTATGCGCTACAAAATACTACAGCCTCTGCAGCAGGAATGATTACCGCCCTACTTCCTCTACTTGTGGTGATTGCTGCAGCCATTTTTCTGAAGGAAAAAATTAATAAGCAAGTGGGTATAGGCCTAGCACTTGCGCTTATTGGTGCTTGCTGGTTAAGCCTCTCAGGAAAGTCATCTGCAGACGCACCTAATCCTCTATTAGGAAACTTTTTTGAATTCCTTGCGATGATTTGCGCAACAGGCTATACCTTAGTCGTAAAGAAATTGAGTTCACGTTACTCTGCTCTATTCTTAACAGCAATACAGGCATTTATAGGGACATTGTTTTTTTCCCCAGCCCTGTTTTTGACTGATTTACCAACTGAGTTCCCATACACACCAACTATTGCCATTGTATACTTGGGCATAGTGGTAACATTGGGAGCTTACGGACTCTACAACATTTCACTAAGCTATATTTCTGCAACACAAGCATCAGTATTTGTTAATCTAATTCCGGTATTTACTATCTTGTTAGCTTTTATAATTCTTGGAGAGAAGTTAACACACCAACAACTTATGGCTGTCCTGCTTGTGTTTTTAGGTTTACTTGTCAGCCAAATTGCACCGTCTGCAACTATCGAAGAAGCTGAAGCAAGCCCCAGTTAAGTTTGCTGTTACTGGTCAAAAGACAAAAGGATTTAAAAAAATTGAATTTGTTAACTGATTTTTTCTTAACCATCTATTAAATTCTCGCTTTCTTTTTTCACAGCATAACTCAGCTCAAGTTTGTGAGAATTTGCAATAAATATCGGTTAATTTAATAAAGACTTTTGCTATAAAAAGCCTTTATTTATAACAAAGTTAAGATAACTACCATGCGTAATAAAAGGGAGTTTCGGTGAGCAGTATTCGTATTTTCAAACATCATGTGCGAGTCCCCTATCTCCTTCTAGGTATATTTGAGTTATGCCTTTTTGTACTTGCAACATACCTAGGCACTTACTCCAGGTTTGGCACATTTGACCCCATCCATAGTGAGCCTACTACCCCCCTCATTTTCAGAGCCATATTGCTCGGTACAGTTTTCATTATCAGCATGATTGCCATGGGCCTTTATCAAGCCAGGCTCAGAGAAGGCTTTACAGGAATGCTGATCAGAGCAGCAATTAGTTTTATTTTTGGCAGTATTATCCTGTCATTGTGTTTTTTCTTATTTCCTAGCCTTTTGATAGGCCGCGGTGTTTTTATACTCACCGTCCTCTTCACTTTCATCTCTATTGGTGTTACCCGCTTCTTCTTTACTCGCTTAGTTGATGAAAATATTTTAAAGCGCCAAGTGCTTGTTCTTGGTGCAGGGCATCGTGCAAATAATATTGCCCAGCGATTACGTCGAAGAACCGATCGTAGAGGATTCAATATCGTTGGTTATATGCATATTGCTGACGAAGAAGATATCGTCAACCCTGACTATATTTTAAACAACACTCAGTCACTTGTAGAGTTTGCTAACGCGCATAATATTGATGAAATAGTGGTTGCTGTAGATGATCGACGCCGAAACTTCCCAATCAATGACTTGCTTGACTGCAAGTTAAGTGGCATTGATGTTGTTGATGTTCTCACTTTTTTTGAACGAGAGACTGGCAAAATAGAACTCGATTTACTACACCCAAGCTGGATTATTTTTTCTGATGGATTTGGTCAAAGTAACTTACGCGTATACTCCGAGCGAGCCTTTGATATCTTTGCCAGCCTAACACTATTAGCTTTTGCCTGGCCATTCATTGCAATCACAGTCGTAGCGATCTGGTTAGAAGAAGGTTTCAAAGCTCCTCTCATGTACAAACAAAAGCGTGTTGGACTCAATGGTAAAACATTTAATGTATTAAAGTTCAGAAGTATGCGCATCGATGCAGAGAAAAAAGGCAAGCCACAGTGGGCCCAACAAAATGATCCCCGGGTTACTCGGGTAGGAAAATTTATTCGCAAATATCGGATTGATGAGCTACCACAAATTTTTAATGTATTAAGAGGTGATATGGGATTCGTGGGTCCTCGGCCTGAAAGACCTGAATTTGTTCATCAACTATCAGACAAGATCCCTTATTACAATGAGCGCCACCGTATCAAACCAGGTATTGCTGGCTGGGCTCAGCTCTGCTATCCCTACGGTGCATCCGATAAAGATGCTCTACATAAGTTGCAATATGACCTTTACTATGTAAAAAATCATAGCTTATTTTTAGACATCTTAATTCTAATTCAAACCGTCGAAGTGATTTTATTTGGTAAAGGCGCACGCTAACCGTTGTAACACAAATATCACTTACCAACGTCATAAAAACAACCACGGCATAATAAAAGGGCTTTTCTTACAAGCCCTTTTATTTTTGTTGTAAAATTTGATAAGCAACTACTTGATAAGTAACTAATAAGAGAATGATTTTTTTACAACTTCACAAGTAGTTTTCTTAAGTTATCCCGCCATAGCCTTTTTGTACGAATAGGTTGTCCTTTATTCGTCATGACCTGTACACATCGATCATCCCATAACTCAATCATTCTAAAATCTTTTACATTAGTTATTTCAAGCCCCGCAAGCCCATTTTTCTCTAACCAGCGTTCAACATGAGGTATATACTCTGGTATCGAGGCTCTTGCAGTAAAGATTCGCACTTCTTGACCTTGCATCAACCAACTTTTCACTCTTTCCAACATTGGCTTTATTGGCTCACCAATATGCTCAGGCCCTCTCCAGCGATCATAACGCGCTAACGTGCCGTCAAGATCAACCCCTATCCAACCAGACATAACACCCTCAGATTCATCAAACATCTAGAGAATTTGATTAATTTTTACACTTTTCATTCACGAGATTAAATGGAAGATCAAGCCATCCTGCTCGCCTTTAGCTCTAATAAGGCCTTGCTCAATAACCTACCAAAAATAGGTCAATTAATAGCCAGACCTTAAATACATGGTTGCTACAGCATACTCAATAATACCTGAAAGAATTGTACCAAAAGGCAGGCTAAATCGAGAAATAGCTTTAAAACAAACGTCAGAAATTATTACAGAAATGCTACAGTTAGTTCAAAGAAAAGCGAATATGCTCTTTTATTCAGCAGATTAAAAAAGCGGCCTAGCATTTGCTTAGTATTTAAATCAGCGTCACCTTATTGATCTGTTAATAAGGGAGTTAAAAATGACTCATATATGGTTTTACTTATTAGGCTTTATATTTGTAGGTATTTTACTCACCTACATTTTTGCTGCTGCTGCCAGACAGTATGTCTCAAAGCAGGTTTCAGACAACACGCCACCTCCTGGGAAAATGGAGCAAGCTTTTACAAAAGGACGACAAGCAGGTGATCGCCGAAAAAATTCACAACCTGTGTTTTTTCCCTTTAGGGATTCAAGTGGTATTGTAGTAACAGGAGAGCGCCGCTCACAAACTGACCGGCGTACGCCCTTTTAATAATGTGCTAATTTTCTGTTAACTTTTTAATTAAATCTTTAACATGGTTTACGGGAATAGCATAAGTAATTCCGCTTGGCTTTTGTAAAACAGATTCTTTTGTTTCTTTAACAAATACTTTATTTATTACACCTACCACTTCTCCACTCTGCCTTAAATAAACGGGACTGCCGCTATTTCCTGGGTAAGCTGTCGCATCTAACTGTAAAACATTATAGGGATGTCTTAAACGCTTAATATGCTGTATATCCAATTGTCTGGCATTCGCTGCAGGTATAACTATTGGTGTCACACTAGAAATAATACCTTGATGCGTAACTGGATATAAGCCAAGCACAGCACCAATAGGGTAACCAGTGAATGCAATAGCCTCTCCTTCCCTAGCCAGTTTAGCTTGACCTAGCGCTAAGGCAGGCAGGCGCGCTCCTTTAATTCGTAACAACACTAAATCATGAGCAGCATCTTTCTGTAAAACACGGGCTTCACGTAGTTCTGGGCGACGCCCCTGACCTACAAAAATAACTAGCTTACGTTTACCCTGATATTTTGCAGAATATATTTCAGGAATAGCATGGGCATTAGTGACAACATGATAACCATCATGCACAACAAAACCGGTAGCGATTAACTGTGCGGCAGGTGATGCCATAGCATCATAGGTTCCAACCCCAACAATTGATGGCTTTACCTTAGCAACCACATCAGGAAAACGTGCACCGTAAGCTAACTGACTTATTCCAAGCAGAAAATAGGCTAACGCCACAAAAGCAGTTTGCTGCAATTGCAAAAAGATTCCATTCATTTTATAACCAACCAAATGCTCTAATTAGCTATGCTTATACCCAAAGCAAGTGTTTTAACAAAGGTTCCCATGTAATGGAAGCACAATATTCATCACCATCTTACTCTTCAGTAAAAGTATAAAACTGCAATAGCTACTTAATTAACCATGACACTCATAGTACTTACCTTAAACTGATTTCTTAAGGATGAGCAACTGCTAATGACGCAACTACTTCACGAACTCTACCAACATACGGCTATTCATGACCCAGACCAAGTCGCTTTGGGATTTAAAGCACAAACAATTACCTACAAAGCATTAGCATCAGCTGTTCAGCTCACGGCAACAGCATTACAACAGTCTGATCTTAGACGATTTGAGCGTGTCGCGATTTACTTACCTAAACTTCCCGAAGCAGTATTTACCTTTTTTGGTTGCTCTATGGCAGGAGGCACATTTGTTCCTATCAACCCTATCCTCAAGCCTGCTCAAGTAAGATATATATTACAAGATTGCAATGTAAGAGTGCTTATTACACAGCGGGCACGCTTACAACAGTTGATGGATGAGCTTAGACATTGTCATGATATACGTCTTGTGGTGTGTGTAGATGATGTGCCTGAAGAGCATCATCTACCCTGCCCAGTTATTAGCTGGCAGCAATGGTTAAATACAAGCCCGAAACCAATAGCTACTGCAACCATTGACACAGACATGGCTGCCATTTTGTATACATCAGGCAGTACTGGTCGTCCTAAAGGTGTCGTACTTTCTCATCGAAATATGGTGACGGGCGCCCATAGTGTCGCTCAGTATTTAGAAAACACCTCCAAAGACCGTTTATTAGCGGTCTTACCCATGAGTTTTGACTATGGCTTAAGCCAGATCACCACTGCATTTAGTCGGGGTGCTAGCTGTTTTCTCATGGATTACCTACTGCCTAAAGATGTCATTCGTGCTGTTCAGCGTTACCAAATTACGGGTTTAGCTGCCGTCCCTCCCCTTTGGGTGCAGCTTGCTGAACTGGAGTGGCCCGAGGAAACCAAAGACTCTTTACGCTATATCACTAACTCTGGTGGCGCAATGCCTACAGCTACATTAAGTAAACTGAGAAACGCCCTGCCAAAAACCCAGCCATATCTGATGTATGGTTTAACTGAAGCATTTCGATCAAGTTACTTACCCCCAGGTGAACTGGAAAAACGTCCAACCTCAATGGGTAAAGCCATTCCAAATGCTGAATTACTTGTCATTAATGAGGCAGGTGAAGAATGTGAACCTCATGAACCTGGCGAGCTGGTCCATCGTGGCAGCCTTGTAGCCATGGGCTACTGGAATGATACGGAAAAAACCCAGCTGCGTTTTCGGCCTTCTCCAACAAAGCTATCTGGTGTTCCTACAGAAGAGCTGGCAGTGTGGTCAGGCGATATTGTCAAAAAAGATGAAGAGGGTTTTCTCTACTTTATTGGGCGCAATGATGACATGATTAAAACTTCTGGGTATCGCGTCAGCCCTTCTGAGGTAGAAGAAGTTGTATATGCATCAGGCCTCGTCGGAGAAGTTGCAGCCCTCGGTATTCCTCATCCACAGTTGGGCCAGGCCATCGTATTAGCCGTTACTTCCCCCCAACCAGATAACACTGTTGATGAAGTCGCCGTTATCAATACTTGTAAAGCTCAATTACCAGGATTTATGGTCCCAACACAATTGCAGTGCCTACCCACACTGCCTCGCAACCCAAATGGTAAAATTGACCGCAAACTACTTACCAGTCAGTTCCAAACATTATTCGGAGTTAACGACTGATGGATAAAAGACCCCAACACGCTCCACTGTGGGGCATTTCGACACACAATAATGAGATGATGGTTGCTCAACGCCCTATCTCTGAAGTAGCTAATATTATAGGCCGTACACCATTTTATCTTTATGACCGCCAGCTTCTAACTAAACGGGTCACGGAGCTAAAAGCTTATTTACCTGACCCACTGAAACTGCACTATGCCATTAAGGCAAACCCTATGCCTGCTGTTGTTAATCATATGGCAGGCATTGTAGATGGCTTGGATGTTGCCTCTCAGCTTGAGTTACACACCGCACTTAATAGTGGTATGTCCGCTGACAATATAAGCTTTGCAGGCCCAGGCAAACAAGATCATGAACTACAATCCGCCATTGCTGCTGGTATTTTAATTAATGTTGAGTCCGCTCACGAGCTACAACGCATCGTCAAAATTAGTCAGCAATTACACTGTACAGCTCGTGTTGCCTTAAGGGTTAACCCTGACTATGAGTTAAAGACCTCTGGCATGAAAATGAGTGGTGGCCCGAAACAGTTTGGTATTGATGCAGAGCAAATACCAGATATTTTAAAAAACTGGCCCAGCTCAGTACAGTTTTGCGGTTTCCATATTTTTTCTGGCTCTCAAAATTTGCGCTCAGAAGCCATAATAGATGCTCAAACCAAGACCTTTGCCTTAGCAGAATCCCTAGCGCAATTTGCCCCCACCCCTATTTCTACACTCAATATTGGAGGTGGACTGGGTATTCCTTATTTCCCTGGGGAAAACCGCCTTGACTTGGAACAGATTCGCGACAACCTACAAAAACTCATTAATCAGCACCATAAAGCCTTAAATCACTGTGAACTGGTGATTGAACTTGGACGCTATCTGGTGGGTGAGGCGGGCGTTTATATCAGTCGGATTATTGATATTAAAGAGTCCAGGGGAACCACTTTTTATATTGTTGATGGTGGGCTACATCATCACTTGGCTAACTCTGGTAATTTTGGTCAGGTTATTCGCAAAAACTATCCTGTGTTGCTTGCCAACAAAGTGAGTGATACTACGCTGCAACCAGTACAGGTTGTTGGCCCACTGTGTACCCCACTCGATATTCTGGGTGATAAGGTGATGCTCCCAGCTGCTCAAGTAGGCGACCTCATTGCTATTACCCAGTCAGGTGCTTATGGTCCCACAGCTAGCCCGCAGCAATTTTTAAGTCATCCATCGGTTACAGAGCTATTGTTGTAAAAGCTAGACCCTGCATATTTAATAATTCTGAAATTTTGCACAGCAAATCAGCACAACCTTAAAGTTAACCATCATACTTTAATATAAGGATGTGTTGATTTGTTGAGTAAGCACATCAGTACTTTGCTTAGTTACTTCTTATTGAAAAAAATCAGAATCTTATCCGACGAGTGCGGTAGTTTAGTTTTCACAACACCTGCACTGTTTGCCATCACTGTCACTTTTTCTGTCCCTACTTGAATATCAACAGACTGCGCCATTGCCAAACCGACAATCAAAAGCTGCTTTGCCTGTCCTGTTTTTTTAACTGCAAGTACATCTGCCATTTCATGCGCTACAAAAACCACTGCACGATCGCCAGAAAGTACTGCCCTTGCCTGTTGCCCTACTGCCAAAAGTGACTTTAATGCGGGATAATCATGTTGCTTTTGTTTTAAGCGCGGTGTGAGCGATACTAAAAACTGATCAACGTTCTGCTGACCTGAAGACACAAATCCCAACCGCCATTGTGCTTGATCAAACCATGGTTTACTGGAAGCACCCTCTGCCTGATTTTTCCCATCATAGGTTGCACCATCTCCATCAGAATCCGCATAAAACCGATAATGAGGGCCACCAATGACTTCGGTCTTTGCATCAATAGGGAAGATTCGATCAACCGTTAGCTGAGCTGTCTTACTTTTGACCAGCACCCGATTATCATCACTCAGCATAATGCCATCATTTTTCTGCCCTTTAATTACCTTCACAGAACTGACTTCAGGCTTTACAAGCGTATGCAACAACCATTTTTTTCGATAGTTTGGTTTAACCGCATGAATAAAATCATGGACCAATAAGCGGTCCTGAGGACGTAAATACAGCAGCTCCCGTGTAACACGCCATACTTTTCCCTGCTCACCATTATCATCAAATTGAGTATTATTATAGGCAGCAGTCAAGTCCATAAGCACATAGTCAAAATCTACCTGACTATCCTGCTGTAATATAACCCCACCTTCCCAATGTGCTCCCTGGTAAAGATTTTGGTACCAGTGTTTAATGTTTCGTACTGCACTTCCCGTTGGCATAGTCAACCGTTGTCCACCTGCGGCAATATTCTCCTTAAATAACTTATTGGGCTGAACATGCTCCCCAGGACGTAGAATTAATAAGCTATTTTTAGCAACCGTTCGTAATGCATAATTTAGACGATTTGGCTTATCAAACAATGTATAGCTACTGCTATTCACCGCTAATGGCTCACCTTTAAATAAGGTAAAGTGTCCAGCATCATAGTGTCCATGATGGGTAAAGTTATGACCTGCACGAAAACTGATGTATGTTGCATTGTTAGTCCAGTCAGAGCGAATGTAACCTAAGTTAAATGCTCCCTTACCAAAAATATCAAATCGCGGTAACCCTTGGCCAACATGCTTCAATGAAGGGCTCTCAACAAAGCGCGTTAATAATTTAGGCTCATTAAATAAACGAAATGCCCAACGATAACTGTCGTGATAACTGGAACCGCCAAATGCCTGTAATAAATATTGCGAGTAAGCAGTCAAAAACGGGTCTTCCGTCATTTGCGCAACAAAATCAATATAAGGGCGAGTGATATCTTTCAAATCAACACGCGCACCTTCATCCCCCACATGCTCCACACGATGGTCAGGCCTCGTAGCATAAATATGCCAATGACCAGTGCGCCGCATAATTTCTTTTATTCGATCTGCTTCTTTCGTGTCACTCAAACCGTTAAGATAAGCCCCTGCAGCAAGTGCCAGTACCAGTGCCCTGTTATTAATCCAGTAGCTAAAACCTTCGGGCCATCCCTCTGTAAGCTCAAGCGCAGCCATAACATCTAAAAAATGGCGCTGACTTTGCTGTAACAGCTCTTTATGATCATCTAGGTCAGTGTCCAAAATCACGGCAATCAGAAATGCATTAGCTGCCATGGAAGCTCGGCCATGCCAAAGTGATAAATCATCCCCTTCCAGCAGCCGGATATATTTTTTAAGCTCCCTTTTCAAGCGTGATTGAATTTCTTGCCGTTGTTTAGCAGAAAACCCTGGGTACAAGGAGCCTAGATCATAAGCAAATGCTAACTGCCAAGCATTCCCATAGTAACCACTTTCAGCAGGTGATTTCAGATAAAAGTCAAACATTCGTTTAACCATTAAATCACCATTTTCCTTGGTTGGCGTTAATATCCAGCAAGCCGCTCGAGCCATCACATTCGGATAAACACAGGGATTTACAGAAGATACCTTACGTTTCTTAAAGGTTGCTAAGCGTGTTTTTAACGTAGGATGCGTACCTGTTGCAGGGTCCCAGCCCGCCAAAAAAGGCAAAAATATACGAGGGTGCTGTTGCTTTATTTTACCGTCAAGCCCGTCTTTTTTTTCCCCCTGTACCAGCTTCCCGGCCAATAAACTTCGCTGATCAACTTCATCCATTAGCACCTTTGGTGAAAACTCAAAAGGCCAGTGACTTGCCAACTGCTCAGCAATAACGGCGAGTGTTGTTAGTAAACCAGTAACAATTAGGCCAATCCTAACAATTTTTCTTGGCTGCTTGCTCTGCAAAACGCGCTGTTTCTTTCCACTAGCCATTCCTTATCCTTTTATACGTGGCATATCGTTCCTTTTAGAAGCTTTAAGCAGGCAGACATAACGTTCTGTCATCAAAAGCAAACTCAGTGACCGTAACAACACATGTTGTTGTTGCCTTGAGCTAAATTGTAACGACATACTTAATTCACTTTAGTGAATCAACTGTTATAAAAATCGCTATTTTAAAAGGGAGTAATACAACGCTATGACTGCTAATTCAAAAAAACAAAAAAGCAAAGAAGGGGTAAGCAAATAATTGACAACAAGCACACTGTAGTTGCCAACTCAGCCAAAACAATACTTGATGTATAAAACGAATGTCCCTAATAAAGCGAAAGGATTACTTGCAGAATGAGCAAAGAAAGACTGACCATTCTTTGCAAACATATGGATTAATCGACATTACCAAGACTTCAGCCAAGTGAGTGTTTTCTCTGCCACTTCATCCCGCCAAGCAGCTGAGGAAAAAGTATGGGTCGCCCCACTGACTTCATAGCGTTCAACGTGACGCTGGTTGATTACCTGCTTCCAGGGACTAGATGCATTTAACAACTCACGAAACTCATCTGCGGTTAAGTCATTACCACTAAGAATAATTAAAATTTCCCCTTTAAACCGCTCAAGGCCAAGCCTCATACCTGTCACAAAATCAACGGCAGTCTCAGTGCTTCCATTAACTTTTTTCTTACCAGGCTCAGATGACTGTTCAGGGAATAAAACCTGCTTAATGTTGCCCCACAAATCACCAAAGGCTTTCGTAAAGCCAAACTGTCCAGAGAACACTTTTCGCCAAAGATCAGGGTTTACCAGTCTTGCCAGGTAATAATTTTTGACATAAACCTTGGCCAGACCAGCCTCCGAACGAACCCAGGGATTGAGCAACACTAAACCAGCAATGCGCTTATCCTGAAAGCCATACAACAATGCGGCAGAGGCTGCATCACATAGCCCCCACAATACAACATCTTTTAAATGTGGTACCTGCTGATAGAAAACGTCAATCGCTGCTTGGATATCATCATTAATAAATTCAAACCCTGGACGCGCGCCCTCACTATCCCCCAAACCTCTATAATCAAAGCGCATTACAGGTATACCTGCAGCAGCCAAATAACGCGCCAACAATACAAACTGACGATGGCTGCCTACCCGAGTTTGGGGTCCTCCTACAATGATGAGTACCCCACGTGAAACACTTTCATCTGTTGGTTTATGAATAATCCCCATCAAGCGTTGCTGATGACAGGGAAAAATAACAGGAACTTCACTACTTACACTCATACAACGGCCTGCTCCTTAACCCGCGACAACCACTGTAGCG
This sequence comes from Zooshikella ganghwensis, assembly GCF_018263875.1. Classification (NCBI taxonomy): domain Bacteria; kingdom Pseudomonadati; phylum Pseudomonadota; class Gammaproteobacteria; order Oceanospirillales; family Zooshikellaceae; genus Zooshikella; species Zooshikella ganghwensis. The sequence goes on along the minus strand of NZ_JAEVHG010000001.1, from coordinate 817,974 downwards.
ACAAAGCAATCATTTCAGGCACGTCCACTAATTCTTGTGTTGCCCAAAATGGTTCACAAACAATTGTCTGTAAATCAATATCAATAGCTTGTTTTCGCCAAATGTCCACTACTTTACGCGTAGCAGGTGCAGCATCAGCCTGTTCATCTCTTACCACATCAACCCAGCCAACCGTGGTTTCTGTGCAGGGAATCAGTGTTGATAAGTCTAAGCCTTCCAAATCATTGAGTAATGTGGCTGATAAATTATAGCCCGCCACCTCCAGCGTCCCTTCTGAGGCGATGATATCCTTTAACTGTTGTACCGTTTGGCGCTGAGTATCGCTTCTTACCATGCTTGCTGCCAGCCTTAACCGGAGAAACTGTTGCATAAACTGTTTGCCATTCGTCACTGGCTGCCAGGCAAGTAAACGGGTAACAGGACACTCAGCATGGTGCCGCATCCAGTCAACAGCAATAGGAACCCCTAACCGAAGCCCCCATAACATGACTGGAAGCTGTGTTTGACCCTGAGTCAAATAGTTAAATGCTGCCAATAAATTGGAGCGCCATAAAGGCAAACTCGCTTCTTCCAGCAGTCCCTGACTATCTCCACACCCATGAAAGTCAAATACCAACACTTGCCATCCTGCCTCAGCCAATGCCCTGGCTTGCATAGTGATTATATGCCGAGATTTATTCATCTCTTCAGCAAATGGCGGTACACATAAAACATACCCAACGACTGTAGTAGGCTTGTAGCATACTGAAAATAAATCACCTGACTCAGCAGGAATAAATGCCGGTATAATATCCATGATGCTTGATTTATGATGCCTGGGAAAATATCAGAGCTTTTGCTGCACAAACTGAGTTAAAGAGCCCAGCGTTTCAAACACCTCGGCACTTATCTCATCGTCATCGACCATAAAACCAAAATGTTCTTCTAGGGCCGTAATCACAGACACCACTGCCATAGAATCAAATTCAGGAATTGCGCCTAATAAAGGTGTATTTTCATTGGCAGCAGCCAACTGCTGATCAAGCTGCAATTGGGATGCTAATAACTGTTTAACCTCGTTTAGAACATCCATTCACTGTGCTCCATCTGAACTTACCAACATATACTTAAACTAACGTATACTTACAGACTAACTATACTAGTTATACGCTTATTCATTATAAACTAGCGTACTTACAGCACCATGTACTGGATGTACGCTTATTAAAAATGACCGTGGTATTCCGTTTGCTCTATCAAGGATGCAGCCGAAATTAGCGGCTGCTTTGAGAATAAAGCATTGCGACAGGCTTGGTGTTTTTTTATTACCTAAGCATTACACATGAATGAAGCATGTGCTTCTTCGGTCGCAGGATTACATGTTAGGACATGAGTTAGATAATAACACACTCCTGTGTAAAAACGTGCTTTACATTGGCAACCCCTTGCTATTAATGACCAGGATGGGATATGTACAGCAAATTTCAGCTTTTAGTCCATGAACTCGGTTGGCTAAATGCATTCCTTTATAGTATTCACCGCGGCATCAATAAGCTACATCGCCGCTGCAGAATTATAAAATACTATCTCTACAGCCAGCCTATCAGTCACAAAGCACTCCTTCCTGAGAGCCGAGGCAAGCAGTTTAACATTCAAGAAATAACTGCATCAGACCAACAATGCTGGCCTGACTTTCCCTGCCCAGAACGAGTAATTCGCTATCGTTTCAATCAACATGCTCGGTGCTTCGCAGCTTATAAAAATAACCAGTTTCATGGGTATATTTGGTATACCCCAGGCACTTATCAGGAAGATGAAGTCCGCTGTTTCTTTGAGCCTCTTCCTGCTAATGAATCGGTATGGGATTTTGATGTTTATATTGTGCCTCATGCCCGCATGAGCTTAGCATTTCCAAAGCTTTGGGATACCCTATGTGCTCACCACAGAAAAAATAATATACAGTGGACATTAAGTCGCATTTCAGCATTCAACAAAGAATCTATACGCGCTCATGAGCGACTTGGAGCAAAACGAGTAGGCTCTGCCACCTTTATTTGTGTAGGGAAATGTCAATTAATGCTATCCAGTCACGCGCCTTGGATTTATATTTCCTTTAAGCAAGGTCCCAGACTTCGTGTTGCAGCCAAATAATCAATATTGTAAGTGCGACGATTAAGAGATAGACAAAAGGACACTAAGTAAACCCAGAAAAAGTATTCGCAAAGTGATGTAATATGTTATTTTAAACTCATAATCACATGCGATATCTGTGGTGCTGTAGTAATGCCCTCAGTTAAAAAACCTATGGAAAGGGTATATTTGTAAGAATATCTTACAAATATGTAGTAAAAGCTTACCAGATATTGCCCATGGACTGTGTAATATAATACTCAGAGGGCATAACCACTATGCGCATCATTGTGCTGATCATTTATGCAGCTTTTCTCACGCCAATAATGGCATTTGGCAAGTCTGATTGTGGCAGTTTAGAAAATCACTATGGTCCCTATGACTATACGAATCCAATGCATGTCAAAAATCGCTTAACGATTGTTGAGCGATACCACTTTAGCTCTGATGTTGAGTTTTTAAAGCGTGGCATTACTGGGGATGCGATGGGGGATGTCACCTACACACTTAGAGCATTTCCCAACCATCATCGTGCATTATTTACCGTGATTCGTTACTACACACAAGAAAATCGGCCAGAAAATGCCAAAAAGTATTTTACCGCTGAGTGTTTTTTTGATCGTGCGATACGCTTTAAACCAAATGATGGCACTGTTCACATGCTCTATGGCATATATCTACACCGACTAAAAAAATACGATGAAGCCCAGAAGTCTTATGAAACAGCATTAAAATTAAACACGAATAAAGCTGAAGTACACTATAATATGGGCCTGCTTTATACCGATATGAAAGACTATAATAAGGCACTTGCCCATGCTCACGAAGCCTACAAGCTTGGCTATCCTCTTCAAGGTCTTAAAAACCGGCTTATACGCGCTAACGCCTGGCGATAGCCTAATCAAGAGCAATTAGATGAATAATATTTATGCGAGCGGAGTCCTGACTCCGCTATGACTTAGCTGTTTTTAACAAACTTATGACTTTTTGTTTACTTGCCAACCCTAACCCTTTCACTGTCCTTAAATTAAATGCCTCCACACCCTGAACGTTCTGTACGCTTCTCATCCAGTCCCGCTTATAAGCTTCGCTACCGATACCATAGTCAATAAGTGTCACCTTATCTTCATCAATCGAATGCTTGAACATAAAGTGCGATAGTATTGAACCCACAGAGTAAACTTTGTAGTTCCCATCATAGGCCAGCTTATAAATAGTGGATGTTGACTGAAAAGTAATCCAAAGCTGTGCAGCAACAGGTTGCTGACCAATAGTCAAAACACCCAGGCGTAATATTCCCAAATCAGCACAGAGCCTAATAAAGCTTGGCATAAAATCAGGATATGGCTCAGGTTTCTTCCAACTCTGATTATATACAGTGACAAACCCCGCTATACCCTGTTCAAGCGCTTCACCCTCCTTGATCAGTTTTATGTCATAGCTATGTTCTTTGGCTAGTTTTTTCTCTTTACGCTTAATAGTGTTACGTAGTTTTGAAGAAAGGCTTTGATAATAAGAAGTAAAATCTTCACCGTTTAATTTCAAGAACCAGTTTTCATACTGAAAAAATGCATTAACAGAAAACTGCTTTGCTTTTAGAGCAGTCACAAATCCTGTAGTTTCCGGATCATGATCTTGAGTCAGCAATAATTCAACTTTTTGCCAGCGCGGCTGTTCTTGAGTTATATACTCAACCAATGACGAGATAGCTTGCTGCGCACAATGACTTTGCAAAACAACAACGCCATAAGCTAAAGAGTAAAAGTTTGTCATACTCCTGAGAGTTCGACTTGATGGCTGGGCAAGACAAAACAGCGCCACCACTGGCTGTTGATTACTATCCAGCACAAAATAAATACGAGGCTCTTCATTTTCGTGAACAAGCGCATTATTGAATAAATTTTCAAACCATTGCCAAGAGTAGAACAATGAGCAAGATGAGGGCTCGAAAGAGGTTGACTCACGCAAGTTGGCGGGAACAGCAGTAAATGCTGAAAAAACCTGAACTGTAAAACTCATAAATTACTACTCAACTACTTAACAGCTTAACTACTCATGAGACAAAAAAACTAAGGCTATAATCGTTTGTTGAAGGGTGTACGTCTCAACACTGTGACCATTCTAACTAATCTAGCTGATCAAACATAATTTACCAACAGCACCAGGCCATCACTTTGTCATCATTCTCATAACGAAACTTAACAACTTCAACTTACCTAATGAAAAAATTCTCAGCCAAATACAAATTGCATCACACTTTTTACCACTCAAATCAGCCAAAAAATAAATATTGAATTATTTTAAACAACATAGACATTCATTTGAAATAATAAAAAATATGATTTTATACTCTTCGCGAATCAATTTTTGGGGTTTGTTGTCAGCGCTCTTGACCACCAAGGATGGTGGAAATGCAGTTTATGCATAATGACATGGATGTCATATAGTAGAGCAATCCAGGAGCTATTGCCGAGGAGCATTTAACGGCCACCTCAGTCACTTATTTCTATAAGTTCCTGTGGCTTCATCACTTGACGGTCGTCCCTAAAATTCCTTCGCTTTGGGTATATTTATAATTAAGGTCTAGTAAGAAGGCCACTGAAAAACCAGAAAATGCGAGGCATATGAATTTAATATCAATAAAAACAAGGTAATTATTGATAAAGCTATAGGTAATACTTAATAACTCTATGCATTGCAAAGATTTTTGCGGATAAATCATGCATTATATCCCCTAGCAAAAGATATAGTACATTTCCCCAATTTTTTTCAGGTTGAAAGGCTTACAGTACACTCTATAGCCAAAACGAAGTTTTTTAGCGGTGCTAGTCTGATCTGTGAAGACGAGCAACAGCAACCAAAGCTGTTTTAAAAGCGCTAGCTGGTGTGACAGTTAAATGCTCCGCGGCAATTGCCCCTGCATTGCTCTACTCAATGATTTGTGAAAGGTATATATAAGCCTGTAACTTGGGACATCTTATAAACATGTGTACATATTGGGAAAACACGATAATCTAGCGCTAAAAGGAACAACAGACCTCTGCACCGGTTAGCGTTGTCAAATGATTTAACAAGTACAACAGTCGCTTTTTTGAACAGATTAATGTCACGAATGAAGGATACGCTATGACTCCGTTTTGTGGTTGGATACAGCAAAATACACCACTCAATGCCAACGAAGCTGACAACATTTTACAACATATGCTGGGTACTGATCCTCATGAACGACAGTTAGGCCCACATCATGCTCTCGCAATAAGCCAAACGGACCACAGCTTTTTTATTCAAGATAGCAACACAACGGTATTAGTTAATGGCCATCCTCGCTGGAATGATGAACAATTAGCGACCCAGGCTGCCAAAAACTCACATGCACACGCCCTACAGCATGCCTACCAGCGTGACGGTATAGCCTGTCTTCATCGCTTACAAGGTCAGTTCTACTTTCTCATCATTGATCATAGCCAACAGGTAAGTTATTTGGGTACTGACAGAATAGGCAGTCAACCTGTTTATTATCAGTGGCAACCCGAACTTAGCTTACTAACTTTTGGTTCTAGCGCGGCAATGGTAAAGCGTCACCCCCAAACCCATTGCCAATTATCTGAACAGGCTATTTTCAATTACCTGTATTTTCATATGATTCCAAGCCCAGGCACTGTCTACAAAGACACCTATAAACTGGAGCCAGCTCAATATATTAAAGTACAGCACGACAAGTTATCACACCACACATACTGGCTTCCCGACTTCAGTGATTACACCAGCTTTAATGATGATGAGTTAGGTAACTTAGTATATGACACGCTTCGAAGTGCTGTATTGCGTGCAAGCGAACGGCCTAACCCTGGTGCATTCTTAAGTGGAGGACTTGATAGTTCAACTGTAGCCGGTTTTTTCAGCCAGGTTAGTACTGAACCGGCCAAAACATTTTCAATCGGTTTCCCGGTTGCAGCCTACAATGAAATTGACTACGCACGTATAGCTTCCAGGCATTTCAAGACTGAGCAACATGAATACTTCATACAACCAGAAGATATTTTGACTGCTTATGACTCGATCATCGGTGCACTTGATGAACCCTTTGGTAACTCTTCAGTTTTACCTACTTATTTTTGTGCAAAACTCGCAAAAGAAAATGGTGTTTCAACCATGCTTGCAGGTGATGGTGGCGATGAAATTTTTGCGGGCAATACTCGTTACCAAAAACAAATTATTTTTGAAAACTACCAAAAAGTTCCTTCATTTGCCCGCCAAAAACTTCTAGAACCGATTATTATGCAGAGTGTTTTTTCACGATTACCCCTGGGTAGTAAAGCACAAAGCTACATTAAGCAAGCACTTACTCCACTCCCGGATCGGCTCGAAAACTACAATTTTTTACATCAACATGCGGCAAGTGAAGTGTTTACCGCTGATTTTCTACAAAAAGTTGATATAGAAGCGCCTCTTAGTCACCTACGAGATGTCTATCATAGACCCAAACAAGGTGACTATATCAATCGCATGCTCTATCTAGACTGGAAACGAACACTTGCAGATAACGATTTACCCAAAGTGAATCGAATGTGCCAGCTTGCTGGTGTAGATGTCGTCTACCCAATGTTAGACGATGATTTGATTGCCCTTACCTGTAGTATTCCATCCAATAAAAAAGTCAATTTTCAAAAACTTCGTTATATTTACAAGCATGCAGTGCGTAACTTTTTACCAGAAGCTATTATCAATAAGCCTAAGCATGGCTTTGGTTTACCCTTTGGTATTTGGACTAAAGAGCATAAACCATTACAAGAATATGCTTACCAATCACTAGACCACGTTGAGTCGCTTGGTGTTTTCCACCCCGAGTTTTTAGCCAATGCAAAACACATGCATCAACATCAGCATAGTGATTACTATGGAGAACTCATCTGGCTTTTAATGACACTTGGTCAATGGTGTAAAACACATTTAGACGAATAGTATGGTAAGACTAAAAAAACAGCTTGGTCGTATACCTTTTGCTACAGGTATATAACCACGCTGTTTTTTTGACAAGAATTTAAACAACTTCAGGCAAAGTATTTCGGTAATTCAAAACATGCCGCAACATAAACTTGCCAGAAGAAGTATCCCAAGGGGTAAACCGGGCCAGTTGATAACAGTCAGCATCTGGAGAAGAAACGCCCCAGGCAGTGGAGACAGCACACTCATAGCCTAATTTTTTTACAATATTAATATGTGCTGCCTGATAATCCCTACCTGGCTTGCCATTTGGATAAGCAAACACTCGTAGAGGCTCACCAAGCACACTTTCTAAATAGGCTTTGTTATTAGCAATTTCCTGTTCGGCTTCTGTTTCAGGCAAACTAGCCAGTATTGGGTGACTGCAAGTATGACCACCAATATCCATCCCCTGCTGCTTCATATGGCATAGCTGTTCAACAGTCATCATTAAGTTGTTTGGTGCTGTCACTTGCGCTTGTTGAAGAACATATTCAACTTTTTCAGCACGCTCAGCATGAGGCAAGTAGATTAATTTACTTAATAAATAGTTTGCAGTACGTTCTTTGTTTTCTTTAGTATCAATAGCAAGAGGATGCTCATCAATTTCACTGAGCATTAATGTATTCAGCGGCGACTGAAAAACAGCTTCTAGTATTTTATCATTCCACATGCAGCCGCCATTTAAAAAGCCAGAAGCAATAAAAAATGTTGCAGGTAACTGCCACTTTTTAAGAATAGGCAATGCAACTTCGCAATTGTCTGCATACCCATCATCAAAGGTAATACACACAGCGCGCGGAGGTAGGGAGTTATTTTTTAAAGACTGTACTGCATCAGCTAACGGCAATACATTAAAGTACTTAGCCATCAAACCCATTTGCTGATCAAAAAGTTGGGCATCAACTTCCAAACCGATACGATTATAAGGTTTAGGATGCACTCTATGATAAATGAGTATTGCAAGTTTACCTTGTTGCTCTGTCCGTGAAAGCCAGGTCCCTAATGTTTTTAAACCGTTCATAACCATCAGATGAAACTTCCCAGCCAGATTATTCATTAAATGTTAAGATATTTTACATATTTTATTGCTCCCAGCGCCATTTTACCTTTGTAGAGCCTGTTGATTCACTAGGTTTTACTACTTCATCTTTAACAGTTTTTGGTTCCGCTAAAGCTTGTTCCACACAAACCCGAGTTAAAACAAGTAATGCAACCATGTGATAAGGCAAATCAAAGTATGCTAACCCCAAAAAGGCGCCACCTGTAGCATATGCTACCAAACCAACCTGCAACATCCGCGCCAAATTTAGTGCCCATACCAGATCCTCTCGCCCTTTGGTATTTTTAATAATCCAGCTACCTGTTCGCCATGCTAAAAAGAACAAAAAGAAAAAGATAAACAGTCCGATAAACCCTTGTTCTCCCAGCACTTCAAAATAAATACTGTGTGCATCAAAGACACGTGTTGGGTCTGAATAAACCGCAAACACCTCTTCTTTCCATGGACCATAACCACCTGCCGTCACTCGGTCCTTAGCCAGATTATAGGCCATCGTCCAGGCACTTATGCGACCCAGTGCCGACTCATCTTGCTCGTAGGTTTGAATCGTTGACATACGCTCAAAATATTTGGCCGGCATAGCCATCAAAATCACCACTATCGCAAGTACAGCCGCAAGACCAATCGGTAATTTGTTAGGACTTTTCAACCAAAAGAAAAACATCATCGCCATAGCACCTAAAAAGGCACCTCTGGAATAAGTGGTAATAATGGAAACACCAATGAGCACCATAGCACCTAATAAAGCACGTTTTATCCACTTATTATCAACCGTCATTTGCATAAAGCGAAACATCGGCAAAACCATAAGTAATGCCAGGCCCAACTCATTATTTCCCTCAAAATAGGAGCCAGGAGGTCCCCAAACCCTGAAGTTTAAACCGCTAAGAATTGAAAAAATGCCGCCTTTAATACCAAAAAAACCAACTGAAAGCGCAATCACCCAAACCAATGTTTGAATACGCTCTCGGTTATTAATCAATATTAAAGTTAAAATAGTAAAAAACTGTATTTTCATGACACGGATATACTCAATTTTTGCATCTTCGGGATAAAGTGCAAAAAACGTCGTAATCGACATCCAGATAATAAAAATAATTAACGTGACTGTGACTGGCGTTACAGGAAATTTTTTGGTTTCTTTCGAGGTAACAAAGGAAATGACCGTTAATACAGCAACTAACATGGCATAAGGAAAACTATAACTAAATCCCCAGCTTAATCGGTGAGGATTCATATAACTAATCCAAGACCAAAAATACACACCAATATGGGGATTCATCAAAATTTTGGGAATCCCCACTAACACAATCAGTAAAACCAGTATATCGCGCATTTTGCCTGTGTTTTCCTTAGCTGAGGCAGTCGTCCTGCAAAATTCTTAACCACTCAATGAAGGTGAAAGCCAATTCTTTTATCTAAATGATGTTTACACATGTAATCATATAATGTCGTACTTAACAGACCACGACTTGCCGTTGCCTGCCAATGTAAATCAAATAATGAGTTCGCCTCAATGACAACGGGTCCTTTGTCAGTTAACGCCACATCCCACGCTAAAACACCATTAAAATGAACACATCGTGAGGCCCGCTGTACCAAAGTTACTGTTTCTTGCCAATCAGGTAACTGAAAGCCTTCAACCACTAGGCCACTACTTTTATGAACTGCTTGGGGTTGTGCAATACCATTGATACGCACTGAACCATGTTGTAAGCGTCCTGTTGCCAATTCTATCGCAGCTGACATATTACCTAACGATGTGTTATCTGCAATCTGATCTGCTGCAGCAAGACGCATCATTGCCGCATGAATGCAAACATCTTCATCATAGCTGCTGATTATTCTTGCCGTGTGTAAAACATTAGGGGCAAATTTTGCCATCTCCTGATGAGGGTTCAACCGCTCTTCTATCAAATAAGTATCTAAGTGTGGTTGTGCCTGAAAATGCTCAAGTAACTCAGGCAGTGTAATTTCCCCTTGTGGTAGCTTTTGCCAACGACCAGGCTCTATCTGATCACCCAAACTTAATACACCTACTCCCCGAGTACCTGCTACTGGCTTTATAAAGAGATTACCCAAGCTGCGCTGAATCAACCACTTTTCTAACTGCTGAGGTGTTCTCAATAATTGCCCATCATCACTCAACCCTTTTGGACCATAGGTTCCGTATACCCGGGCAACAGGAATTTGGGCTGCACTCAAAAAATGAGAAAAGATCAGTTTATTTTCTGTCAAAAATTTATAGTGTTCAGGAGAGACTGGCGCAACCCATCGCCAACGTTCATGGCACCCAATATATGTCAACTTTTCAGCCCAGCTGACTTCTGGCCTGAACAGCCCATATAAATAGTAGTCATCAGCGGTAACACCATTCGCATACATTAGCTTGCACTGATCCCACCAGTGTTGATACCACTTACCACCAACGAGTGGGTGTTTCTGCTTATGCACATCTACATCATGCATAGCCTGCCGAAGTAAAGACAATGACCGGGCAACCAGCTTAATGATTTTCACACCTCACTCCATCGCTCAATTTCTGACCACTTTCAATCCACGTTTATCAAAAGCTTATTCTTCAGAATCACTATGCTGAGCAAGAAAACTTCATGAAACGTCTGTACTCGCAAAAAAATAGCCAGCGAATACTAATCTTAGTAGGAGGAAGGAGAATATAGCTTATATCTTCTCTGAAAAATCAACGTTTAGTGTTACAACCTTCACAAAATCAACGAAAGCTCTGTTTTTGTGAACTATTAATACTCGTGGTGGCTAATTATATATTCACTCTGGCATTAACAAATATAATGCAGGGTAAAAGGTTTAGCGAATAGGTTACAGCTGTTTACTGTATGACATCTTTATATACAAATAACGTCGTGTATCATATTGGTATTATGAATTTTTTGAGACAAGGCACGAAAAAATACAGCCTGAAACATAAGTCCAGCCCTACTTTAGAGAAAGCCAAAAGAAACCCTCGCAGGAACAGGTTGCGAACAAGCTGTTATAATTGCCACAATATACCCAATATGAATGGTTTTTAGGTGCGGCCATCAAGTGACGAAGCTCCACGAGCCTATATTAATAGGTGAGGAGTGAAGATAACAAAACCTAGAAATCATTCGTGAAGGGTATAGAACAAATGCATATTAATGTGGATACGCTCTGCTACCCTGCCATTACATGCACGTTTACAGTGATGCACCTCACAACAAAGAGCAGGACTACACTTTAGGGAATAACAAAAAACCTCCTTTTTTACATATAATGCGCTGCTTTTCTTTAACAAAATAGGCGCTGACGACCAAAACTTAGCGTCAAAACCACGCATTACAACAAGCTGTAGATTTATTAGAGGACCATTAGCTAGATGGATGCTTCCACGGTTAGTAAACGAATGTTTTCAGGGGCAGTTTGGATGGTTTGCCTCAAACTGAGTGTGCGTGCAATAGGGTTAGTAAGCACCGTTATTCTTGCACGATTACTGATACCTGCAGACTTTGGTCTGGTTGCACTTGCCATGAGCTTTTATGCCATTTTGGATGTACTTACAACATTCAACTTTGACATGGCCCTTATCCAAAACCAGAAAGCTACACGTGATGACTATAACGCAGCCTGGACCATGAACCTGCTGATGACCATCGGCATTGCTATTATTTTACTCTCCAGTATGTCTTATGTTTCGGACTTATTTAATGAACCGAGACTTATGTATGTTTTTCCTATGATGGCGATCATGTCATTTCTCGAAGGGCTCACGAATATCGGTGTTGTTGATTTTCGAAAGGAACTTGAGCTACGCAAAGAATTCAAATACGAGGTTAGTAAAAAAGTATTAGCATTTATTGTTACGGTTAGTGCAGCAATTTACTTTCGGTCATATTGGGCACTATTAACAGGCATGGTTGTTGGTCAACTTGGGGGCACAACCCTAAGCTATATTATGCATCCCTTTAGACCAAGACTCAGCTTAAAAGGTGCTTCAGCGTTACTGAATTTCTCTAAATGGCTATTGATGAATAATGTCTTATTTTTTGTTAACACTCGTCTTATGAATCTCATCATTGGTAGCTATTACCCATCTAAAGTACTAGGTCATGTTTCCGTTATTAAAGATATAGCGGAAATGACCACAGCTGAACTGGTTTGGCCAATCCAGCGTGCACTTTTTCCTGGCTATTCCAAACTGACTAATAATCCGACAGCATTAGTCAATAACTTTTTAGGTAGCTTATCCGTAATCTCTTTTGTAGGTGTACCTCTAGCCGTAATGATTGCTTTTTTCAACGAGTACGTGGTGTTTATTATTCTCGGCGATCAATGGCTAGAAGCGGCTTGGATGCTTCGAATCATGTGTTTGGCAGGTGCTTTCAACCTGATTGGAGCAGCAACAGCCTCCGTTTTTTTCGCTACAGGGCGCCCCAAAATAGTGACCATGATTGCACTATTTTTAGCGGTTATTCGTCTTCCTGTATTCTTTTATTTTATCGCCAATAAAGAGCTGGAAGCAGCGCTCTACACTTTATTAGTGACATCCGCATTACGAACCTGCGTCAGCTTAATTACCATCGGCAGAATACATACTATTTCATTGCTCGCTATGCTGGCGCCAATCGGGCGAACCTTTCTTGCCGCATTCATCACAATGTTTGCTATAGTATCACTCACTCAGTGGTTCCCATTGCAACAAGCGATTCTTCTCGATTTAATCACAGTCATTGGCATGGGACTGCTATGTTCAGTTGTATATTTAATCATGCACTACTTGTTTTGGTATTTATTTGCCAAACCTAAAGGTGCAGAGACTATTATTCTTAATTTTGTTAAAAGTAAATTAAACCACTAGCAATGGACCTGACATGGATCTTAAACACGCATCGGCACAACATGCCTGGCAGCTTATCAATGACCCAGACTTTTTCCAGCAGTGGCAAAAACTTTACCAACTAAGTGACTATGCAACCCCTTATCAAGCACCTGACTATATAAAGCTTTGGTACCAGCATTATGCTCATAGCTATACTCCACTGATCGTATATCTCCCTGAGCATGATCAAGTGCAAGCCATTATGTGCTTAGCGGTAAGAAACCAACATATTATTGCAGCAGGAAGTCACCAAGCAGAGTACCAAGGCTGGCTTTGCCAGCAACAAAATACAGCTGTTTTTTTCCAAAAATTATTAGATTTGTTAGACCACCATTATGCTGAACATGCATTACAGCTAAAGTATTTACCAGCAGAGCTATTTACAGATCAGCTTCAGCACATAATAAATAATGACCGCATACTGCTAACATCACACCAACTCCCTTTAAATACTTTAGACCCTGCAGCTATTGCCCAGTCATTAAAAAAGAAAAGCAACAAAAGTCGTATAAATCGTCTCAAAAAACAAGGAACTCTCCACTTTGCTCGTGTAACAAAACCAGACGAGCAAATAGCTCTTCTAAAACAAATGATTCCTTTATATGACTTTCGCCAAGGAGCTGCCAACCAAAGCTTTCCTTTTCTGGATGATCATAGCAAGCATGATTTTCATCAAGCACTTTGCCAGCAACAGAGCCACTTATTACATATGACGGGCCTATGGATTGATGATAAATTAGTTGCAGCTCACTTAGGTTTTATCCACCAACATAATGTTCACCTAGCTATTTTCTGTTATTCACCTTTTTACAGTTCACACTCTCCTGGCAAAATTCACTTGTTAATGTTATGTGAACTTCTGGCACAGGAAGGTATGTCCTGTTTTGACTTAACTCCCGGTGGCGACCCATGGAAAAACCGATTTGCGACCACCTATGATACCGTTTACGAACTCTATCGTTATCGAAATCAACGGGATAAACAAGTTGCTACCTATTTAGATAAAGGTCTAGATCACGTCAAGCAAGGGTTAGCTCACTTCAACATTACCCCAGGCCAAGCAAAAGAAACGATTAATAAAATCCGCCGTGCAGCATCACCCACGCTCATTACTAAAGTTAAACAGCATCTATTACAGGATACTGAGCTACGGATTTATCAGCTAACAGAAGATACAGCCTCTTCGCTCACTGAAGCCCCATTTAAAATAAACCATCTTGATGATTTGCTGAAGTATATACCTTGTTATAACTGGCAAGATCGCTGCCGATTTACAAGAGAGGCTTTACACCGTATTGAGCAGGGAGAAATTCCTTATACCTATGCTGATCACTCGACTTTACTGTCTTATGCCTGGCTAATACCTAATGCGAAACAAGCCTTTTTTAATGAAGTACAACAGGGCATGTCTTTTCCACCTCAATCTGCTGTACTTTATGACTCGTATACTCATCCTCCTGCACGTGGGCAAGGGCTACATCAGTTAAGCTTGCAGCAGCGTATCCACGATGCATTCACTGTATACCAGGCTAAACAACTATTCATTGTTGTCACAGCAAATAATAAAGTTTCTCGACATGTGATTGAAAAATACGGCTTTGAGTACATCGGCTCATTGTATTATCACCGTCGCTTTAATAAAGAAGAAAAAGTTAACCGTTTACCGAGCATTTACCATTCACAACCGGTGTAACACAACTATGTTTAAAGTCTTCCTGTTACGTATCATCAGGGGATTAGGCGTTTTTAGATTATTAAAGCCTCTAAATCGCAATAAGCTGTTAATTCTTTGTTATCATGCTTATGAGCTAAGAGATGAAAGCCAGGCATTTCCTAAGCTCTTTATCAAAGCAGATACCTTTCAAAAACGCCTCAACACCCTGCAAAAAGCAGGTTATACCGTATTACCTTTGAGTACTGGTGTTGACCTGTTAAAGCGTAATCAGTTACATGGTTACAATGCTGTCATTACCATTGATGATGGGTTTCATAGCGTGGCTGATGTGGGTATACCCATACTCAATCAATTCAATATGCCTGCCACCATTTACCTCACAACCTATTACCAGCAAAAACAAACGCCGATCTTTTCTTTGGCGGTCCAATATATGTTTTGGCAGGCAGAAGACCGCACACCTTCGCTTTCAGAGTTAGAGCCTTTTAGTCAGCAGCTTAGTCATGCAGCACATTTTGATAGACAACAATTGATGTGGGCACTTATTGAGCTTGGTGAAGATCATTTGTCACAACAAGAGCGGGAACAATTAGCACAAAAAATTGCAACCTCATTAGCTATTGATTATGAAGCTATCAGACAAGACAAGCTTTTTACCGTCATGAGCAGCCAGCAAGTTCAGTCATGCTTTTCACCCAACATTGATATTCAGCTACATACTCACCGCCATCAGCTACCCGTTGACCAACAGCTCACGACTCGGGAAATTCTAGAAAATAGATATGCATTAGAACAGTTACTGCCAAAAACCTATGACCATTTTTGTTATCCCAGTGGCTTTTGGCATAAACAGCACTGGCCCTGGTTACGAGCTGCCAGTGTTCAGTCAGCAACCACGTGTGAAGCAGGGCTTAATCGGCCTGATACCCCTTTAATGGCATTAAAGAGAATCTTAGATGGTGAATATATCAGCCAGGTCGAGTTTGAAGCTGAACTTTATGGCTTTGGTGAGTTATATCGCTATTTCAAACGCTTTGTCATCAAAATAAAGCAAACTATTGAACACGCTCGTCACACACTAAATGCTCAATATGCTAAGCGTGCTAAATAATAAACAACGTATACCCAAAAAATGGCTCGTGAAGGGTACAATAAAAGATTGGGTTTACTGCGTTAACTCAGCACGGCTGATATAAACATTATAGGCCCTATTCAATACAGTCAGGCATAGGCAATCGCCATGGAGTTTAAAGATTACTATAAAATCCTCGGAATTAAAGACAATGCAACAACTGAAGACATTAAAAAAGCCTATCGAAAATTAGCTCGTAAATATCACCCTGACGTTAGTAAAGAGGACAATGCGGAAAGTCAGTTTAAAGAAATTGGTGAAGCATATGAGGTGTTAAAAGATCCTGAAAAACGTGCAGAATATGACCAGCTTAAACAGCTAGGTGCGCGAGGACGTGATGGCTCGTTTCAACCACCACCTAGCTGGCAGTCTGCTAACCACTTCCATGAAGCATTTAGTGGTGACAGTCAGTTCAGTGATTTCTTTGAGGCTATTTTTGGGCAACATGGTAGTGCCCGAAGACACTATTCCTCGCAAGGTTTTCAGCAAACCATAAAAATGCGTGGGGATGATATTCATCATCGTATCGCACTGTTTTTGGAAGAAGCCTACCAGGGTTGTCAGCGTACTTTACAGTTTCAAGTCCCAGAAGCTGATAACCAAGGGTTAATTACTCATCGTACAAAAACGCTTAATGTTAAAATTCCTGCAGGTGTCACTCAAAATCAACACATCCGCCTAAAAGGTCAAGGTGCACCAGGTATTGGTGGCGGCCCAAGTGGTGATTTATTTTTAGAAATTGAGCTTGCCCCCCACCCTTTATTTCATGCTGAGGGCAAAGATATTTTTCTGAATATTCCTGTTACCCCCTGGGAAGCAGCTCTGGGTTGTGCCATTACCATTCCAACACTGGGAGGCAAAGTTTCACTTAAAATTCCAGCAGGTGCCCAAGCAGGGCAACGCTTTAGGTTAAAGGGTCGTGGTTTACCTGGCACACCACCTGGCGACCAATATGCGATTTTACAGCTCACTCAACCAGCCCATCACAGTGACAAAGCGAAAAGCCTTTATCAACAACTAGCACAGGAAACATCTCACTTTAATCCACGACAGAAACTGGGAGTGTAAATGAGTCCACATCATCCCCCTATCACCATTTCTGATGTAGAAGTTATTGATACATCACCACGCTTCAGCCTTATTGAAATTTGTGAGCGGTGTGGGGTGGATCAAACGCTTATTATTGCCATGGTAAGCTATGGTATTGTAGAACCTCATAATGACTACCACATACCAGAGCAGTGGCGGTTTATGGCAGGTGATTTAATACGCTTACAAAAGGCATTGCGTTTAAAGCGCGACCTTTCACTAAACCTGTCAGGATTAGCGTTTGCTTTAGACTTATTAGATGAGGTTAACAGCCTGCGCCAAGATATAAATCAGTTACAGCATTACATTAAAACCATGCAGCAAGACTAAGGTTGTTACTGACTTTCCACAATTGAAGTTTGCGAATAGGTTGTCAACACATTTAAAAAGAGCTGTTCCAATGACTGAATAACCTGTTCCCAACCAAATTGGGTTGTATGTGCTCGAACCTGTTCACGAGCCAAAGGGTTTGCTTGCCACTGCTTCACTAAAGCCACAATACTGCTTGCTGATCGATCCGGTAAAAGATAGCCCGACACCTGTGGTGCAATTAAATCGGGGATAGCCCCTACATCCGTTGCAATAACAGGTGTGCCGCATGCCATCGCCTCTAGCACAACATTGGGACAACCTTCTCGACGAGATGCTAAAATCAATACATCAGCAGCATTATAATATTGAACCAAATCCCCCTGCTGAATATTACCCGTAAAAGTGACTCTATCAGCAACATTTAATTGTTCAGCCAGTTGCTGGTACTTTACACGTTCACTGCCTTCACCAATCACCACTAACTTAGCCTCTGGCAGCTCAGTCAATGCTTCTATAACCAAGTGATGCCCTTTAAGCTCTATTACATTACCCACTGATAGTAGTGTTAATCCATCTAGGCCCAAAGCCTGGCGTAAGCGTTCGCGATCCGCAGCAGGTTTGAACAGTTCAAGATCAACACCATTCTGCAATAAGTGAATAGGCGTCGTGACCCCCATTTCCTCCATACGATGCTTCAAGGGCTTGGCAACACTTACCAGTTGACAGGCTTGATTTGCCGCTCTCACAATTTGATAGCGCGGCAGAGTATAGTTTGGAATCAGACTAATATCCTGCCCACGGGCAGATACTACAACAGGTCTATTCAAATAGCGGCCAAGCCCAACAGCCGCAACACCATCGGGGTAAAAGTAATGTGCATCAATTAAGTCAAATGGCTGCGTTTTCAGCAGGTTTGCCATAAATTTTCGCAGGCTCCAATACATCAGTGTTGGCGCAATACTCATACCCACTTTAGGCAACACTGGGTAACGAGGATGGTAAACCTTTATACCATTAACCTCCTCTTCTTCAGGCACCTGATTTAGCTCACTATAACGGCCAAAACGAGGATTACTGGAGGGAAACCATGGAACAGGTGCAACCACAGTTACGTTATGCGCTGTTAGCTCAGCAAATTTTCGCATTCGCGTGGCTACAAAAATGCCATGACGGTATTGAATACAGTTAGGGTATAACGTAGAGAAGACCAATATATTCATGGCTTAGCTTACTGTTGCACTTTGGCCAGATACTTTGGCAATCGCTCGTTGATAAACATCCTGATAGTGACTAACACTTTTTTTCCAGTTGCGTTCATGCTCCACATATTTGCGACCACTATGCAACAGCTGTTGCTGAAGCTGACTATCCCCTGCCAGTTGTTCAATCTGAACAATTAAATCAGATACATCTCCCTGCCTAAACAGCAAACCATTTTCACCATGCCGTATAAGCTCTTTATGTCCTCCAACATCCGATGCAACAACCAGCTTATGCTGCGCCATAGCTTCCAGCGGTTTTAAAGGGGTAACCAAGTCTGTCAGCCGCATAGGCTTACGTGGATAGGCCAAAATATCGACAGTACTGTAATAGCGATGCACCTGATCATGCGGCACTCGCCCTGTCATAATAATCTGATCCGCTACAGGGCTTTGCTTAGCTAACCGTTTCAACCTTTCATCCTCAGGGCCACCCCCCACCAGAAGCAGACATGCATTGGGCATCTTCTCTATCAACCCAGGCATGGCTTCAATGAGCAGGTCCAAACCTTCATAGGCATAAAAAGAGCCTATAAAGCCAATAACCAGTTTCCCCTCTAAACCCAGCGAGGCTAGCAGCTCAGCATCCTTTTGATCCTGCGGCTGGAAACGTTCGATATCAACGGCATTGGGAATCACCGTGATATCTTGAATCACGGCATCACGGGTTAACATCTCCGACTTAAGTCCCTGACAAATTGTTGTAATAGCATGCGCGCGTTTAAGGACCATGGTTTCCAGCTTGCGGGTCAGTCGGTAACGAAGATCGCCTTGCTGTGCCGTACCATGATCAACCGCAGCATCCTCCCAGAACGCTCGAACTTCATAGACCAAAGGGAGTTTTAACTTTTTAGCCGCCAGATAAGCCGCCATACCATTGATTGCCGGTGAGTGAGCATGAATTAAATCCGGTTTAATTTCTTTGGCAACTTGGACTATACGTTTGGCCAATACAGGGATAATCGCTAACTGATTAACGACAGGTATTGCCTGCAGCCAACTGGCTAAAGGTGGCGTGCGATAAAACACTAAGTCATCAACTGTCTCACATAACTGTGGAGTAACTCCTTGCTTAGGGCTGGTAAGCTGATAAGTTTGCCAGCCTAATTTCTGCTGCTGCTGTAAAATCGCGCGGGTACGAAATGTATATCCACTGTGCAGTGGAATAGAATGATCCAAAATATGTAACACTTTCATACATTAAGCCACCTGAGAAACCGCACTATCCGCAGACAACACTTGGCGTAGAAATGCCTCAAACATTGATAATGTCCATAACGCAGCACTGTGATCACGTAAACCACTTTGGTGTTGAGTCACTAACTGGCGTAAATAATCCGCATTAAAATAGCCACTATCAAGCATCTGCTCACTTAATACTGACTGTTTAAGACGTTCTTTGAGAGGTCCCCGAAACCACTTAGCCACAGGTACTGCAAAGCCCATTTTGTCTCGATACAAAATATTATTTGAAAGGTGCGGCTCCAGTGCTTTCTTCAATATATATTTACCTTCTTGGCCATGTAGCTTTTGGGAAGGAGGCACATTCATTGACCACTCAATCAGTTTATGATCCAGAAATGGTACTCGCACTTCAAGAGAATGTGCCATACTGGCCCTATCCACTTTCGTTAAAATGTCACCAACCAAATAGGTTTTCATATCCAAATACTGAATCAGTGACAATGGATCATCTGTCTGACAATTAGCAGCATGTCGTTTAAAAACTTCAATTGAATGATAGCCTTGAAGATCTCGCTTCAACCGGTCGCTAAATAAGTCACTACGCTGCTGATCATTTAAAATGGAAACCGAGTGTAAATAGGCTTCAACTGATGTTCGTGCTAATGACTGGAATGTTGTCTTGGCTCGGAAAATTCTTGGAGCCCAATCCGCTTTTGGATAAAGTTCTCCCAATAAACCAAATACTGGTTTTCGAAAACCGAGTGGCAGCTTACTGCGGACACGTTCCTCGTTCATATGCCAACGGTAACGACGATAACCCGCAAAGACTTCATCCCCTCCATCACCAGAAAGCACTACCGTAACCCGTTGTTTCGCTAACTCACAGACACGATAAGTGGGCATGGCTGAGCTATCGGCATAAGGCTCATCATAAAGCAGTGCAAGCTTATCTAGCAGCTCAAAGTCATCAACCTCAACGGTTTTTTCCCAATGATTAGTGTGATATTGCTGAGCCACTTCTTTGGCAAACTCAGACTCATTAAAATCAGCTTCATTAAAAGCAATAGAACAAGTATTGACCGGGTCTTGCTGTAACCCTGCCATCATGGCTACCACAGCACTAGAGTCTACGCCCCCTGATAAAAAAGCACCCAGTGGCACTTCAGAGACCATACGAATATCAATCGCTTTACGAAGTTGTTCTATTAACTGGGCTTCGGTATTTTCTTTGATCAAGTCAGGATGCTGAGTAAAAGGTACATCCCAGTAGGGTTTAATAACGGGTTCAGACACTCCCCGTGTCAATGTTAACGTATGGCCTGGAGATAATTTAAAAACATCTTTAAAAATGGTATTGGGCTCAGGAATATAACCAAAGGTAAAATAATCCTCGATAGCGGGTAAATAAATATCACGTTTTAAATGAGGATGAGCTAAAAGTACTTTTAACTCTGAAGCGAACATAAATTCGCCTGTAGCCAACGTAGCAAAAAATAACGGTTTTATCCCTAAACGGTCACGGGCAATAAATAACTGTTGGCGATTTCGGTCCCAAATAGCAAAGGCAAACATGCCTCGCAAATGCTTAACACATTCCTCCCCCCATTCAATCCAGGCATACACTATGGTTTCAGTATCAGAATGGGTTTTAAAATGATAACCCTTAGTAATAAGCTCCTGGCGTAAATCCTGAAAATTATAAATTTCTCCATTAAAAACAATGGCTACTGAGCCATCATCGTTAAATAAAGGTTGTTGACCAGTAGAAATGTCAATAATAGACAGCCTGCGATGTGCTAACCCAACACCTGGCTCAATATGGATTCCCCCCTCATCAGGCCCACGGTGAAACTGGGTATTATTCATTGCTGTCAGCAGGGCGCGATCCACGACTGCTGCCGACTCTTTAATATGAAAAATCCCTGCAATGCCACACATATAAATAGATACCTTTACTGAAAGGGGATTAATTCAGTTGCAACTGATCGTAAATTGACGTGTAACGATTAACCATGGCGTCCATACTGAATGTCTCAACAACATGCTGCCGTGCCGCGAGACCATGCTGCTTTCGACACTCAGCATTGATAAGATACTGACGAATGGCTTCTGCTAAAGCCGCTACATTATCTGCAGGTACAATCATACCGTTTTGCTGATGCTGTATTAGCTCACTATTACCCCCCACATCAGTTGCTACCACGGGCAGGCCTGATGCCATTGCTTCCAGTATTGTGTTAGAAATACCTTCTGCTAATGAGGGTAATACAAAAATTGCAAATCGACGCATCAGCTGTGGAATATCCTGCCGCATGCCTGCAAACCAAACGGATGCAGCAACACCTGCTTGCTCAGCCTGTGCTTGCAAACTGTCTTTTTCCGGACCATCACCCACTAATACTAATTTAATCGTATCCGCAATAGTGCTGTCTTTTTTCAGCTCAATAAATGCAGCTAGCAAGCTTTGTTGGTGCTTTACTTTGGCTAATCGGCCCACTGTGCCAATAATGAGCTGTCCTGGTTGCGTAAATGACTCTGGAACATCCGACGCAAGTGGTGTTTCTGGTGAAAACTTATCAGTATCAACGCCATTATAAATATGTGCTACCTTGTTAGCGGCAACACCTACACTGTTAATTAAATAATCGCGACTTTCAGAGGATAATGCGATGTAATGCTTCACAAAAGGATTCATTACCCGACGCAACCACTGATATTTTTTATTACTTCCCGCTAAATCATAAACATCCCAGCCATGCTCACCATGAATTCGTCCACGAGCACCAGCTAACCAGGCAATGAACTGCCCCTCAAGTGTCGCTATATTCCGAGTATGAACATAATCAGGCTTTAATTGTCGTAAAACTTTCCACAACCGGTAATACAGTTTCCAGTCCTGCCCCTCTTTTTTATGCAGCGCAATGATTTGCACATCAGATCGTTTTATACGTTGAGCGAAATCAGAAAAATCTGTCATACAAACAATAGCATGACGGTAACGTGATTCAGGAATACGGTTAATCAAATTGACTAAACCATTTTCTAAGCCACCTACATCTAAACGAAAGACCAAATGGGCAATTAAGGGTGTGTGTTCAGCACTGGTTAACGTCATCATATAAATACTTAATAAAACAGCCTTGTGTACCCACTCAGCCTAATCTCCTCATAAGAGACAATATTAAATATCATCTCCTATTATAGTGATTTGCCATGATGGATATTTTTTCACTACAGGGTTAAGGCTTATAGCTCACCAAAGACTCAGTTAGCAAAGGCATAGCCTCAGTTAAAAAGCGCAGCAATTTTTCTCGCGCTTCACTTGGTTTAATATCAAAATCAGTAGCAATCGCCAAAAAGCTGCCACCATAAAACTGTCCAGTCAACTTGCCGTATGCCTGGTATAGCTTTATCAAATAAATATTGGTCATTACTTTATTATTTAGCACATACCATGACCACAAAAGACGTCGCTGCCCATCGTGCTCAATAACATACTCATAGAAAGAATAAGTTTTTCCAGCAATTTCAATGTTACGTACTTGTTGTGATAGTACCTTCCAGTTATCTTCATCAAATAGTTGATTGGCATAACTGACTAGCTCAATATCCCGCTCTCTTCCGGTATAGTGTGCTGCAAAGAGCAGCAAGGACTGATCTGTCACATCATTTTGATATGTTACATGTGTTGTATGCGCTGTCGAAAAGGTAGGTTGCCAATTAACAGGTTGTTTTTGTGTTAACTGCCAGGTAGCCGCTTTTTCAGGCAATGTAAAAGCTACCTGACTGATCGACGAAGGCTGGTTTAACAAAGTAAGTACAGGAATACAAACAATAATCGCAGCTAACCAGATCAGCATCCGCCAATGCTGCTTCTCAACAGGCGGCATTAAACCTTGAGCGCCCAAGCTACTCCCATCGTTTGGTATGCTTTCATTTGCTCCTGATGCACTTGCTGCACTTTGCTGACTAATTGGATTATCAGCAAATTTTCCACCAATCCAAAATAGTAGAAGCATAACGATGCCAAAAAAGACCCAACCATAAAGGATATGATCAACACCAACGGCATACTTCATATTCGAATAGTAGGCAATCATAATAATGCCCCACGCCCGAATACCATTGGCGATAATCGGTAAAACCAAACTAATACCAATGAATAAAATACGTTTCTTTAAACTGTTAAAAGTAATATAAGCGTAAAATGCGCCAAGTGCCGCTGAAGCAATTAAATACCGAATACCACTACAGGCCTCTGCCACTAAAAAGTCACCTGAAGGAATTGAAATATAATACCCTTCCCAGTAAACCGGTATGCCCACCAACTGCAGACCTTTCACTGAAAACCAGGCTGTAATATCCTGTAAAAGTGGCACTAAATTTTCGCCCATTGGTACTGCAAACAAAAGGTAACCAACAGGAAATGCTACTTGCTTTAACACCTGAAAGCCCAGTAGTCCCCATATAATAACTGGAATCATGAGCACCACAGCAAGTTGCTGTACAACATTTACACCTGCAGCATCCGCCACAAACCAGACTACTGCCAGCCCCAATAAAATCAGCGACGCCAACCAGCTGGGCTGAGCATTGTTCAAACTAACTAACTGCCGTCGTTGCCAAAACAAATAAAGCGCCATAGGCACAATTAAAAACCCATGAGCAAATGTCACTGAATTAATCCATACATGAACCATCGCCTGATGGGTAGGGAAAAATGCCAGTAGCCAGATAACCAGCAAAGGAATCAATAAATAGGGTAGTGGTATTGTGTTATTAGCAATCCTTGACGTCATACATTACTCCTTTAGGGACTACCCGTTAATAGTGTTTGAAAGCGCATTAAACTGGTCTGCCAGCTAAAGTTTTGCTGAGTCCACTGCCTAATGCCATCCGCAGGTGCCATTGCAGACATTGCTAAGCGTGCTTGTATAGCCTCATAAAATAAAGTGGAATCCAAAGGTGTTGTGGTTGCCAGCTCTGCAGGAGCATCTATACCTTCCATTGCTTGCTCCGTGGCAATAACCCATTTACCCAACGCCATCGCTTCCAATACTTTATTTTGGATTCCCCTGGCAATACGCAAAGGGGCAACGATCACATTGGCATGTAAAATATAAGGTCGGATATCTTCTACTCGACCAGTGACGGTAATCCCCTCTTGTTTTGCAAGCTCCTGTACTTCCTGGGTAGGATTTCCACCCACGATATAGAACTTCACATCTGGCTGAGCAGCACGGCAATGCGGAAATACCTCATCCGAAAACCAGCGAACTGCATCGACATTCGCCCAGTAGTCCATGGCACCTGTAAATGCTATTACAGGTCCATTTTGGGTGTAAGGCGAAGGCAATGTGATTGAGGGATCAAAAAAGTCAAAATCAACCCCATTTGGTATACCCACTACATTTGGAGCATTGGGAGCCAGTGTTTTAAATAAGTTAGCTTCCTTATCAGAAACAAACACCGAAGCCTCTACTTGGTTAGCCACATAACGTTCATATTTTTCCAGGTAATCGGCTTCCCGGCGATACACCCATCCCATCACGCCAGACTTAGACTGACTATATTGTCGCCACTTGTCTGAATCAACATCAACAAAATCAATGACCGTTGGCAGCGACTGAAAACGCCCCTCAAGATACTGCGCCATTGATGAAGAAAAAATAACACAACCTGCAAACTCATGATCTTGAGTTATACGATTTACCCATTGATGCATGTTTGTATTTGTATAATAAGGTAATGTCAAAGGTTGTCCCTTAACTATCCCCATTAAAGACTTTAACTTAGCAACTGATGGATTCAATATTTCTACATTTAGCGCTTTACACCATTGCTTAACCGTATCGATATACTGTGTGTCATTTGGATCATCAATAAATGTTCCCAAATAAACATTATAGTGCTCTGCTAAAAAACGTAGTAAGTGATAAGAACGAATCTTATCGCCTTTATTAGGAGGGAAAGGTATACGATGAACCAAATACAACAGGTTTTTCATGCATCATCCTAGATATTTAGAAACCATTGGCCCAATCAGCTGGCTTAACTTAAGAGGTAACTTAGACCAAAGCTGAATAAACAATTTATATTTTGGATTATTTGGACTTATATTAGGCAAATGGTCCGCTTTCACTAAGAAATAATCATAATAAAGCGGCTCAGGAGTAAATCCCCAGTTTTTCTTAAAGCTAAATGCGCCTGTGTCTTTTTTGCTTCTCCCAAAGTCAAAAAATGCTGCACCTTTTTTTAATGCATGACTCATTAATTCCCAGTACATAAAGTCATTACCTGCACACTGCCTTGCATGTTCTGTCCCACCACCGTAAAAAGGTAAAACCTGATCCTTAAAATAAAAATTTAAGACACTAGCAACAACTTTATCATTACTCTTAACCGTTAAAATATCCGCATGATCAGGAAAAGCCTGTAATAAAATATCAAAATAGCGCTGATTGAATACTGGAGTTCCTAAATTCCTGACACTACTGGAATAAGCATAGAAAAAATTATGTGTATCTTTTTCAATAACCGTCGATAAACCTGCTTTAATACCCTTCCTCACCATGGCACGCTGTTTTCGAGGAATAGCTTTCAGGTTTTCGTCATCTGTTGCTAACAGTGGTTTACGAAAAGTGACATACAACTCTTTACGTTGCCATTTTTCCGGCAGTGTTTCTGGGTAAAGATTTCTTAACTCTAAATAATCAACCTGCAACTCTTGAGCGAGAGAGCAAGCAGCCTTGAGCAAAGCCTGTCGACTGTCTTCATCATTAGCAACCACACCACCATACACACAAAAAGGGACTGAAATCAGTGCATTACCAAACAGCCAGCTTTTTACCTGCCCCAAAGGTAAAATACCCGTTATTCTATCGTCCCGCTCTGCATACAAATAATGAGAGTCATGCCCAAAAGCCTGTTTTAATACCTCTTTCCATTCAGCACGATGAAAAAATGTCGAGCGCTCGGCATGATCAACATAATGATTCCATGCATTAATAGATGCATCGGTAAGCGGTTTAACAACAACCTGACTCACGGCCTTTCCCTACTGGTTTGGGTTTGTTGAGTGATGAAGAAATACAGATTCCATCGTATGCCATTTAAAATCTTGAACCAGTGAACGTAACCTCTTTTCCATTGTTTCAAGATTTAAATAATGACGAAACCTGCTTTTAAAACTAATACCTTCCTGTCTTGGCTGACCAGGATCTATTTCCCAGGGATGAAAATAAAAAATAGCTGGTGCTTTATCCTGCTGGTTGACACGGTTAATGCCCCACTTTGAAAGCCAGTAGGGAAAAAAGCGAAAGTAGCCACCACCACCAAATGGAATATTTTTATTTCGAATTTTTACGGTCGTGATGGGAATTTCTAGTAACCCATTTTCACATCGATAAGGGAAACGTGGCGCGTCAGGGATGCCATATAAGTCATGTTTAACGGGATAAACACTGGAGCTATAACTATGCCCCGCAGCTAACAATTCATCATGAGCCCAAGGATTGCTATGATCAATAGAGTAACTTGGCGCACGATAACCTTTAACCTCAACGCCCGAAATACCTTCTAACAGCTGCTTAGCTTTACAAATGTCTTCTTTAAATACTTCCGGAGTTTGCGTTGTGGCCCGCTGATGTCCATACCCATGACTTGCCAACTCATGTCCCTGAGCAACAATCTCTTTCACCAAGCCAGGATAACGCTCTGCCACCCACCCTAAAGTAAAAAATGTTGCTTTAATATTATACTCAGCAAACAATGCTAAAATCCGCTGGGTATTATGCTCAACTCTGACAGGTAGTGAGTCCCAATCCTCTCGCTTGATATTGTTCTCAAATGCCGCAACCTGAAAATAATCTTCAACATCAACAGACATTGCGTTGGTGATATACCCACTCTGCTTGTTGGGATCATCAACCGTTGTTGGCTGGCTCATAGTTAGTTACTACCTGTCAGTGAGTTAAGTGATCACATCAACCAATCAATTAAGTCTGCTGCAATGCGCTCAGCAGCTTTACCGTCCCAATACTCAGGAATTCTGCCTTGTTTACCACCAGAATTGAGTATTTCACTCACTAACTGCTTAAGCTTTTCAGTATCCCTTCCCACAATGGTATTACTACCTTCTGTGATAGTAATTGGACGTTCTGTATTTTCCCTCAATGTGATACAAGGCACACCCAGCGCTGTCGTTTCTTCCTGCACACCTCCTGAGTCAGTCATTACCAATTTGGCATGGGCCATCATGCCCAACATTTGTAAATACCCCAAAGGCTCTAAACAAATAATGCCAGGAAGTTTTAGTTTTTCTGTAAAGCCAAATGCCTCTATTTTGCCTTTTGTTCGAGGGTGTACTGGAAATACGACAGGAATTTGTTGTGCAATTGCCCCTAAAGCATCTAACAATTTCTCTAATATTTCAGGGTGGTCTACATTTGAAGGACGGTGCAAAGTCAATAAGCAAAACTTACCAGCTGCTTGTTCAATAATAGACCACTGCGCACCAGGAATTGTCTGCTGAGGTTTCACCGCATGAGGAAGATTATGATGCAATGTATCTATCATCACATTACCCACAAAAACTACCCGATCAGATGAAATACCTTCTGCCTGCAGGTTTTGCTCTGCACTACGCTCTGTAATATAAAGCCGATCTGATAACTGATCTGTTAATACTCGATTAATTTCTTCAGGCATTTGTCGGTCACGACTGCGCAAACCAGCTTCAACATGAATAACAGGAATATGCTTTTTCGCTGCAACCAACGCGGTAGCCAAGGTTGAAGTAACATCACCAACCACAAGCACTGCAACCGGTTGGTACTCATCAACTTCTCGCTCAAAGCGCTTCATGATTTCCGCAGTTTGCTCTGTCTGAGAACCAGCACCTACTTCCAGGTCTTTATCGGGCTCTGGAATACCTAACTGCTCAAAGAACTGTGCTTTCATAGCCTCATCATAGTGTTGTCCAGTATGAATAAGCACTACATTCAATGAATGGCTATGTTCCCGCAAAGCACGAATGACAGGGGCAATTTTCATAAAGTTGGGTCTAGCCCCAACCACACAGATAAGGGTTTTAGCTGACTGTTGAGTTACCATAAATTCATTTTTCGAGATTATTAACTAATTGTTTTAACGTGTTTAACCGGCTGGCTATCGCGATTTCCAACGATTCAATGGTATAACGAATATTTTGAATATTATTATCCGAGATTGTTGGCATACGCATGGGACGGCCTGCCTGTAAATCAGCAGGTGCTGATTGCAATATTTGACCGGTTGCCTGCAGTAAACCATGCGCCTCCTGCTGTATTTGTTTTACCGTCTCCTGATCATGCTCATCTGGCGTAATATCCTGCTGCATTTCTTCAGCAACCGATTTAACAATATCAGGGGATAACTCATGCAACTCTTCAAGATATCCAAACAACAATAGTCGATCACAAAACACATTGATTCTTCGAGGAACACCATTGGTTGCCTGGAAAATTTCATGGAAGCTTTCTTCAGGAAGCACAGGGTCATTATCCCAACCCACATACTTCAAACGATGAAGAATATAAGCTTCTGTTTCTTTTTCGTCTAAGCCACTTAAGTGGCAAGAGGCAATAACGCGCTGCCGTAATTGTTCCATACCAGGTGACTGTATGGTTTTACGAAACTCCTGCTGCCCCAATAAAAAACTTTGCAATAAAGGTTGATTGTTTACTTGAAAGTTGGAGAGCATCCGCAGCTCTTCAACCGAAGACTTAGGTAAATTCTGCGCTTCATCGACAACAAGTAAAACCCTTTTACCTAAACGTCCACATTCCCGTAAAAAGTCTTCAAACTGTCGTAAAAGAGCAGCCTTACTCATACCTTCATAAGGTAAGTTGAAGGCTGATGAGATCATCTTTAGCAGGTCATCAGCTTCAAGTGTGGTAGTGACAATATTGGCGGCAATTATTCGGCTTTGATCAAGCTCAGAAAATAAATTGCGAATCAGTGTGGTTTTACCCGTACCAATATCCCCGGTAATAATAATGAAGCCTTCTCCCTGACCTAATCCATAACGCAAATAAGACATTGCCCGACTGTGCCCTCGGCTACTAAAAAAGAACCGAGGGTCTGGGCTTAACTGGAAAGGCTTCCCTGATAAATTATAAAATGATTCGTACATCGTGCTGCCAATTTAGAATGTTTTCCTAACACTCACGCTTATACGATTTTCCGTATACTCATTCTCATCAATATTGCTTGACCGACGAGTTGAAGAAAATCGAATTGAACCATCAAGATCACGGCTTAGTCGCCTATGCAATCCAATGGATGCGCCAATGGTATCATTATCTGAGTCATCAGTGTCAAAATGAGACTCAGACCAGTCAACACCAAAATTGGCTGTTGTTCGCCTATTTAATGTCCACTGCCAGTCAAAATTTACGCCTTTGGTATCTTCATCTATGTCCCGACTTTGATACTGCCGTCGCTGCTGATAACCACCAAGCGTAATCTGACTTTTACCTCGCGTATAAATCCAGTCTAGTCGTCCAACCTTGTTGATAAAGTAATCATCTGTCAGAGAAGATACTGGGTTTTGTGCAAGGTCTCGAACTTCTTCATCAGGACCAGGTTGTTCGCCAGGATTACGCTCACGACAATCACTGGCATCACGCGTTCCCTGTTTACAAATGAAAACACCCTCATCAAGCAATACCTGGTCTCGAGTGCTTTGTTGAGACTCATTGTAACTAAGTACAAAAAGCGAGCGTTTTCGTCTGTGGCTAGCCCTGAAGCCGTAAGTGTCCCCATAATAGCGCTCACCAAATGAGGCTGAAATAGAGGTCAGTGCACTGGGTTGCCAATCACCACCAAGTATCCAGAAGGTTCCATCCGTATCATGACGAACGCTCTCAATATCATTATCCTGGCTTTCATAACCCAGTGTTAAATAGCTACTAAACTTTCGTGACCACCGATAACCCAGAGTGCCTGAATAACTTGTTAACTCTGTATCATTTTCAGTTTTGTAGTCAGTCTTTGAGTAATCATAATTCAAAGACCAGAAAGTGCGCTTTTGTGACGGCTGACTGGCAATAACAGCAGAAATACTATTCTGCGTACTATCACTTGAGCTGCTTGTATCCCCTGAATCATCATATTCAACTGAATTAAATGTATATCGAAGCTGAGCCTGAGCAACACTGCCTATACGCTGAACCCAATAAGGGCTTAACTCATAAGTGTAAACATCATCAATATTGCTTGAGCCACTGATATTATCACTTGAACCACCACGACTTTCATTTTTTAACTGTTGAGAAATTGAACTACGCGCATCGAAAAATAAATGATTCTCTAACAACTCAGACTGTAAAAAACCAGACATCTGATGTCGTGTTTCATCTGAGTTGGTATTTTCTAAGTAATGTAAACTTTGTAATGCATAATCAAAATTAAGTTTTAGTCGACTGCCATCACCAACAACCCGCACAGACGGCCTTATTTCCAAGACTTGATCACTCTCCTCATTATCATTGGATAAATTGATATTGTCTGAATAAGTATCCTGAACAGTTACAGCAGGCTGAATAGTCCACTGCGCACCAAATACAGACATTGAAGTAGAGAGCGTAACAACCAGAGAAACTGTAAAAACACATCTATAACGGACTAGGTTATGGGACTTATGTTCCGTAGTACCCATAATAATTCCCATCTTGTTTCTGCCTACTTTTATTAAGAACTAGCCCTATATTCATTGATGGATCTAAAAGTGAAAGTGCATCCTTCACAGTCTGTTGTTTTGTTACTCCTTCTTTAACCACCATCACAATTTGCCCGGCTAAAGTTGCTAAGATAGGAGCTTCTGTCGTATGAAGTAAAGGAGGCGCATCGAGGATTATCACCCGATCAGAATAGCGGCTGGCCATTTCAGACATCAAGTTTGACATACTGTCACTAGCCAGTAATTCATTTGTTAAATGGTGAGCAGTCCCTGCAGGAATGATATTTAAATTTTCAATATTCGTTTTATAAAGAATATCGGCAACATCATTAACTTCATTATTAAGATAGTCTAACAATCCAACATCCGTGGTTACACTCAGTGCTTGATTTAATGATGGGTTTATAACATCGGCATCAACTAAGACAACATTTCGGTCCCGTTCTAATGCGATACTTAAAGCCAAATTAATTGCATTGAATGTTTTACCTTCAGCGGGAGAACTACTGGTAACCATAATAAGATTACCATTTTTAATTTGTTCATCTTCCCGACCAAATGCTTTATTAAGCAACGGACGCTTGATTTGTCGAAATTGCTCTTTAATTAAAGACCGGTCTTCGTTTGGCAAAATGTAACCTTGCAATGCCAGACGGTCAAAAGAAATTTCAATTTCTTTATACGTCGTTTTTTTTATTGAGGGATCACCCTCAGTAGTGTTATCAAAAGGGTCACGCTGCTGATCGCTCGCATCACCCTCTTGTTTTAGCGTATCACTATACTCTTCTTGAAACTTTTGCTGATGTTTTTCTAACGCTTTCTGTATGGTGTCCATACCATCCGCCCTTAACTAGACAAGATGTTCATTTGTATAACCAGTACAAGCACAAAGCTTGCAACAAGTGCCGCCCACAATCCCATATACATAACGGTTTGTGTACGATAAACACGTTGCTCACCTTCACTTACCAAGTAGGTCACACTACCCAGTACTGGTAACCCAGTAACATCAGCCAATATTTTCTTATTGGTGAATGTTGGCCCAAGCATGGCAATAAAAATGGTAAACCCTGCACTCAGCCCCAAAGCAAGCACAAAAATAGCAGAAGACAGCAGAGGTCTGTTAGGACCTGATGGCTCTGCAGGAACGTGAGGAGGATCTATTTCTTTAAACTGGACATCATCTGTAGACTGTGATGCTTTTCGTGAGATCTGAGCAGACTCACGACGCGATAACAAATCTTCATACTTGCGTTTTGTTACCTGATAGTCTCTGTTGAGTGCTATCAACTCAGCTTCAATTTCAGGTATTGTATTTACCAGCTTACTTAACTCATCTACCTTTTCTTTGTAAGAGTCAACTCGTACTTGCTTGGCAGACACATCTGCTTCTAACTCAGATACCTGAATTTTTAACTGCTGATAAACACGGTTACCCTCTAAGGGAGTATCAGAGCCTGCATTCTTCTGTTTAAGTGCCGCGATCTCACTAGCACGCTTACTTTTCAGCATGGCTAATTGCTCACGAGCCGCAACTACATCAGGGTGCTGTGCTGTATACTTCAACAACAAGTTATCAAGCTGTGTTTCTAAGTTATCAATGCGTGCATCGTAACTTGATGCCAGCCCAACTGCTCGGTTGTTACCTCCCATTCCAAAACCAGGCTCTTCACCTTTTAATTGCTTCTGCAAAGAGTCCAATTTATTTTTCATTTCTTCCAGTTCAAGCTTGGCCGACTCATATTGCGATTTCGCCGCTTCCAAGCGCTGAAAGTAGTCACCTTCAGATGAAGGCATCATACCTGCATACTTTCGCTTAAATTCTTTAAGACGGTTTTCCCCCTGAACCAAGCGCTGCTCATACTCACGAATTTGCTGATCGATGAATTTTTGCGCTTTTATAGACTCTTCACGTGTTTCACCTAATGAGCCTTCTTTCAACACATCCAGAACAGCCTGAACAACTCGCTTAGCGGAAGCGGGGTCTGAACTCTGATACTCTATGGAGTAAACATTCTCTCGTTGCGATCCTTTAATTTCTATTTCTTTACGCAATCGATCAACTAATGAATCTAGCGCTTCAGGATTTGTCTCGTCCAGATCAAAGTCCAGGTCAGCCATTTCAGCAATCTTTTTGATATTAGGGCGACTAAGTAGCGTCCTCACCATCAAGTTGACCTGATTATCCATATTCGTTTGAACAGTCAAACCTCGTAATAAAGGTTTTAACAAGGTTTGTGTATCAACATAAAACCTTGCTGTTGCCCGATACTGATCTGGCAACATAAACACAGCTGCCCAGCCTATAACACAAATTACGGCCGCTATAAGCAAAACAATCCATCGTCGTAACCATACTTCCCTGAGATAAAAGATAACCAAACCAATTATGTCTTGCATAGCTGACTTCCTGTCTTACGCTTTATCAAAAGATTGCTTCAGGGATGATGATAACGTCACCAGGTAATACATCTGCATTAGCCGCGATCTCTCCATCTTTAATCAACTTTTCCAGCTTAATGTTGTACTGCTGATGCTTACCATCAACGACTCGAATTAATGTCGCTTTATCACCATCAGCAAACTCAGTAAGACCACCCACCGCAATCATAACGTCCAGAAGCGTCATTTTTTCACGATAGGCAATGGCTTGAGGTGAAGAAGCTTCGCCAACAATACGCACTTGTTCACTATAAGGGCCAACAAATCCCTTAACCAGAATAGTGACTATTGGATCACGAATATATTTTGATAATTCCTGTTCCAGCTCTCGAGCAACTGAAGCAGGGGTTTTACCACTTACAGAAATATCTTCAACCAGAGGGGTTGTTATTTTTCCATCAGGCCTGACTTGGACTTCAGTAGACAAGTCAGGGTTACGCCAAACAAAAATATCCAGTTGGTCGCCAGGGCCAATACGATAGTTATAACTGGCCGGATCAGTCGTAACAGGAATTTGTACGGCTGATGTCGGTAACGGTGGATAATCATGGGATGCGCAGCCAGCAACCGCCAGCACAGATAAAAAAACCGCTGCTTTTACATCCTTGACCATTGAGTTAAGCTCCATACCAGTGGGACAAGGTGAACACATTGTATTCAAAACTGATTATTATGCACGCCGAAATCCGTGAATTAATGCATATTCACTAAAATTTCATGCGATAAAACACATTAGCTAAGAAGGAACACTAAATAACTATAGTCGTAAACAACTTCAACGCCAGTGTTTAGTGTATTCTGTCATAATAAGAAATGCAGGCATGAGCAGTAGGTCAAAAAATAACGCAGTGATTAGACCAACTGCCGTCAAAAAACCAAAATGAACTGTTGGCTGGAAGTAAGAGAACGTTAGTACTAGAAATTGAAAGCTCAAAATAATGGTTGTGACCATAACGGCACTACCTGAGTATTGATAGCTGCGATAAATCGCTAAGATCTTGCCAATCCCTGCCTGACGACGACGCTGATAGCCATAATATAGGTGTATCGTATCATCTACTGCAATCCCAACGACAACACTGGCAATCATTGCTGTCGCCATATCCAACCATAACTGCGTCATCCCCATAACAATAAACATGACCAGTGCTGGTGTAGCATTCAGTAATAAGGTTAGACCTGTCGCATACCAGGTTTTCCATAATATAGCCATCATTAACATAATCAGTAGCAGGGCACCAATTAAGCTATAAAGCTGTCCTTCTATTAACAGTACCTCCTGATCTTCAAACAGCTTTCCGTAGCCATTAATGGTCCACTGATACTCATCAGACATACTCTGCTGGACAATCTCAGCGACCTTATTAACCACATGACGAATATCCCCTGAGCTATGAACATTCAAATTCAGCAACACACGGGTACGGTCAAACTCTCGGTTCACAATTTCATACAAGTCATTACCATCATATAAAAGTAAATACTGATTGATCAGCGCTTGTGAATCTGGAATGACTAAAAACTCTGGCTTTTCTTCATTAAAGCCCCAATGCATTTGTTGTACAAAATCAACGACTGACTGAGCCTTATCAACTTCAGGCAATGCTTCAATGGTTTCTTGAACAGTCGCCAACTGTTGTAAAAAAGCTACTTTCTTTATTGCATCACGCTGTTCTCCATCGAAAACCACTTCTAAAGGTGTTACACCAGACAGTTTGTTTTCAACCTGTTCCGTTGCCATAGTGATAGGATGATCTTCGGCAAAAAACTTTAATAAATTAGTTTCAACCTTCACCTCCCATAAAAAAGGAATCCCCAAAGCCATCAAGACAATAAATGTTGCTATAACCCATCCCGCTCGACGAATTGAAAGCCTCGCAGTCCCCATAACCAGTCGGCGTAAAACACGCATCAGACCGTGCCGCGAAGGCCAGTCATCAGTATCATAAGTCTCAAAAATGGGAGGCAATATAAAAATAACAATAATAAAGCCCCAAACCAGGCCAATTGCCGCAAAAATTCCAAAAAATGTAATTGGCGGGATAGGACTTAAGCCTAAAGAAGACAAGCCTGCTGCCGTCGTAATCACGGTGAAAAGAGCAGGTTTTCGAATTTCATGTAACGCTTGTCGTACACGCTGCTGTCCAACATAACCATAGCCTGCAGCAATACGCAATCCATTAAAAAAGTGCATGAGTACTGCGATCATCAATGCCGAAAGCAGTGAAGGAACCATACTTGCAATTAGCGTATAAGGGTATTGAAAGATTAAAAATAAAAGTAATGTGAAATTTACAACAGCCCCCATCACTAAGGCCGCAATGACAACCGCAAGCCAACGCCGAAATAATAGGTAAATTAAGAGTAATCCTAACCCCATAGTAATAGGTACAAATAGTGTTGTATCCCGCAGCATTGAGCGTAATTGATAAACCTCCAGAGGAACAGGCCCAGCAATCGACTGCTTAGCCGCCATAAGGGTGGGATATTCCGAAAGTGCTTGTTGAACGATACCCATCACTTCAATACGTTGCCGGGTATCTTCTAGCCTGATTGGCCTGACAATCATCGCTAAAGCATCCATCGATTCAGACACCAAAGCGTTGTGAGCAAACGGATCTGCCAACATATATGGCATTCGTTGGTCATGTGGCACTGACAACAGTCGCTGTGAATCCATTAAAGGCAGTACTTCAAACCCATCGGCGGTACCTGCAATATGATCCACCGAGGTAACAGAAATAACCCTATCCACTAAAGGATGCGCTTTAACATTATTGACTACCGCCTCCAGCGCCTTAATAAACGCATCAGAGGCAAGCTGTTTTCCCTCAAATAACACCACCATTACCTGATCTTCGGGAAAGTTTTCCCGAAGTTGTCGACTAAATTGGACACTCGGCTGACTAGCAGGCAAATACTGTTCTGGCGCATTATTAACAGCAAGTTTGAGGAGAAATAATGGAGGGACAAGATTAAATAACACCAATAACAAAAAACTAAGCTGCGCCCAACGACGCACACTCATCAGAACTCACCCCGCCAGCCAAAGTTAATTATGGTGTTATTCTTATAATATCCACCGTAACTGCGCGGGCTACCATCAAACAGATGGGCTGCCCAATAAAACTCATGGGGTTCCCAGCCTAAAAAGGCAATTTCTGATGAAATAAAGTCATCATGCAGATTAAGTCCATGGTTAAATCGCATACGCCAGCGCCAACGGTTATTGGCATATAAGCCTTCATATTGGCCATTAAGATAATATAAACGTTTACGATCAATAAGCTTATCATCGGTATCTAAATAACTACCAACCAACTGCAAGTTCAACCGATCATCGCCATCACCTGGATAAAACTCCCCACTAAACACCCAATCGTAACTCGGATAATTATTTACGCTTAAATCAACTTCAGTAGCAGGTCGATCAGATGAATAAGCTCCTTCAAAACGCCAGGTAATGTCTTTATAAATAAACGCAAGGTCTCCACCAACAATCCAGGTATAGGGGTGTATTTCCAACCAGGTATCATCACTTTGCGCTATGGCAGAGTAAGGATCAAAGGGGTTTATTAACAGTGACTGCCTCACCGGCTCACTAAGTTGATAATAAGGAAAGGAACGGCGAATACGCTGTGCTGTAAGAGAGTAATCAAAACCTTCCGCTTTTTGGCTAAAGCGCATACCCGCTCCACCAGAGCCCGATTTATCCCGATGAATATGCCCTTCTTGAACAAGCACTTGTTGCACAGGGTTAGGGGCAAAGCCAAAGAGTGTACCCCGAGCTTTGTTTGCTACCGCCCAAATATGTTCATCATCTGGAATCTCTGCTGGTCGAAACCAAGGCATCCATAGTACATCCCATTTACTATCCCCCCTAAAGTACTCCCAACGGATCATGGGGTAAGCCCGGTGGCGATCCTGCCAGCGTGGCACTATGGCTTGCGTTAAATCTTGCACACTCACTTGATCAGTGGGTGCAACCTCATCAGCAATGCCCCACAGAACAATTTGTGAACCCAACGTAAACCGATGGTGATCCGTTCTGTAGCGAATGTAGTTTTCAGCGTAATCCAATGAAAAATCAGAGCGCGAGATATCTTCCTGCTTACTGGCATCAAGCCGTAGCCCTGTTTTAACTTCCCACTGGTTTGACCATTGATATTGAAGGGTTGCCAGCGCCAAACTGTAAAAATAATAATCTGATAATGATTTTGAGCGTGGTAAACGTCCACCAGAGACATCAAGTTTTAAACTTGGATCAAACGCACTTGCTGTACCAACATCTAAATCAGCTAATGTCTCCTGATCAATGACTATTTCCATATCACTATCAGCGACAACAATAGCTTCATCAGCAGCAGGGCCAAGCTCTGCTGCAACTATGATTTCCTCGCTTTCTTCATCGACAATGATCGACTCACTCAATTCCTCCTCTGAACTAACCGTTAGCTCCTCGTCGCTTTCAATAATTATTTCCTCTTCATGACTACTATCAGCTGTTAATGCTGAGTCAGCTGACTGCTCAACAATAATTATCTGCTCATCATCTGCATCCAAAGTAACAGCCTCCTCCTTAGAGGAAACAATTAATTCCCTCTCATCCTCTTCCTTTGGGGCTGAATAGGTTACTATTATTTCATCTGATGTTGGAGACGAAATCACTTCAAGCGTATCATCTACCACCTCCTCTGAAGTCAATACCACTTCATTAATGGGTGATGGCTCGTTATTATCCACAATTTCAGTAGTAGCGGTTTTTTGCTTGGGGGAATGCAAAGTTACGACATATAAAGTTTGAAAATACGGCTTTTGTTGTTGAACTTGATTGGAATAACCTAATCGATGCAACTGTGAAGCATAGGCAGCCAAGCGTTGCTGATCACTATAAACACCGACTCGAATTAAAAACTGACTCGATGAAAAATCAAATGTCACTATAGCGGGCATGCCTTGGTGTTGTAGTTTTTCAGCATGACGACGTGCACTACGTTTATTGTAATAAGGCCCAATAAATAACTGAGTTTGTACCCGTTTCATACGCTGAGTGGTGATGTTAGTTCTCACTCCAAGATTGCGTGACTTTTCAACTTCACTTAGGGCTTCACTTTCTGTCAAAAAGACACGATAAGGCGGTAATGTAGCTTCTGCCCAAAGCATCCCTCCAGCCAAAAAAACAGTACTACCTAACAGTGTTCGGCATGTAGTGGTTAACAACATAAAAGATTATTTTTTTGTTATCGATGATGGTCTATAAGCTACTTCCTTAGCAGGGTCTTCCAACGTTTGAGTGGTAAATAAAGAATCAGGTAAATTCTGGTCATACGCAATATGCTTTATACGCATCACTGTGCTATGACCTGTTTTTAAATCTTTAACGACAGACTCCATGACTGTCCAATATCCTTGTTTCTTGGCTAACTTATTAACTGTAAGCCGCTTTATAGGCTGACTCCCACCTTGATAATAATCAATGCGAAGTGCAGTAAGTGAAGGCCGGTGAATCCAACTAAGGCGCTTACTATAAACAGAGTCACGAGCATTTTTAGGTATGCTTTCTAGAATTGTCGTAGGTAGTTTATTAATAACTTCTTCACCTAATATTTTATGTTGATCTTTTGTATAAATACGATTTTGTAAATCCTCATAAAACAAATCGGAACCGACAAAACGTCCCCCTTTTCGGCTTGAAGCAATTTTACGCACACGCTTTAAGGCGGGTAAAAATACCCATTGTTG
Source organism: Zooshikella ganghwensis (assembly GCF_018263875.1). Taxonomy (NCBI): domain Bacteria; kingdom Pseudomonadati; phylum Pseudomonadota; class Gammaproteobacteria; order Oceanospirillales; family Zooshikellaceae; genus Zooshikella; species Zooshikella ganghwensis. The sequence goes on along the minus strand of NZ_JAEVHG010000001.1, from coordinate 778,385 downwards.
ACTATCTGCACTTTTTTCATCTCGTGTTAATAGCCCTGTTCCTTCAATATCTTTTGGTGAGGTGAAGCGAATTAATGACCAAATATCATAATAGCTTTTATCTTTACCATATGAGTACAACGCTCGCACACGTGACTTATGACCTGCTTCAGTTAACACCATATAACCAAAACTGGCACGATCCTTACCATCAGGTCGGTCATACAGCTGTTTGGCTAACTGCAAAGCATCATTACTTGATGCTCCATAAACAACACTTGTAGTACCTGCACAGACAATAAATACTAAACAACTTATTAACTTCATAAATAAATCCAGGTAAATATGCCTACGTAAAAAGTATAGATTCTTTACCCGTAATGTGTAGCCAAACAGACAGCATATAATTTATATATTTAGATAAATCTATATATCACTCAAAAATCATAGTCATTCCTTAGACATTAGAAAATATACAGCTTATACATTATTCCAAGGTACTTATATTTAAACAAAAAAAATTTAAAAATACGCCTCACTCAAAAACTGCAAAGCACTTTCAAATAAACAGTATTTTTTTATTCCAAAATAATTCAAAGAATTTACTTCAATAGTTTGCTGAAACATAAACTTTTAATAAACCTTATTAATAAGCCAATGTAGTTTCAGGTTAGCTGTTTATGATGTCAGCAGATGAGTTAGGTAAACATTTCCGGCAGTACTTTCGTCCTGTACTAGCGGCAACTCACAGCCTAGTTGTTGAAGCCCACAGAATACGTTACGACGTGTACTGTAAAGAAATGAAGTTTGAGGACGACCCGGGTAACTTCATGGAAATTGATGAGTTTGATTATTATGCTCAGCATGGCCTGATCTCCCACAAAGGGTCTCAGAGCTTTTGTGGTTGTGTTCGCTTGGTTGTCCCTCCCCTCTCCAATCGGTTTGCCAAACTGCCTATAGAAAAACACTGTAGCAACGCAATTGACAAGAATGTTATTGATATCAGTAAGATGGAACGAGGCACTTTTGGTGAAATTTCTCGTTTAGCCGTACGTTCTCAGTTCAGACGACGTAACACTGATGCTAAAACACCTTCTGGTGCTCCCCCAACAAAAAGTAGCTTTCAAGAAAACGAACGACGTCACTTTCCACAGCTGGCTGTCGCTTTGTATCTGACTGGAGCCGCCATTGCGATGCTCAATAACATCCGCCATGTCTTTGCAATGATGGAGCCTCGTTTAGCAAAACACATGAACTATCAAGGTATTATGTTTCAACAGATAGGACCTGCCGTTGACTATCATGGTATACGCGCTCCTTATTATATTAACGATAAAGCATTATTTGAGGGGCTTCCTCCCGTTTTACATACGTTATATACCGTAATCTACGAAGAGCTTCGAGAACAGTTCAGTCCAGAACTTTCCGTACACAATTTATCTCACCAAGAAGAAATTACTCATAACCATTTATATGGATCAAAATAATTCCTTTGATTATCACACGGCTTTTTCCCGTAACATTGGTTGGGTCACCCTCACGGAGCAATCACAGCTCCAACAAACCAAAGTTGCCATTGCAGGGATGGGAGGTGTGGGTGGTTCCCATTTACTCACCTTAACACGTTTAGGTATTGGTAACTTTAACATTGCCGATTTTGATTCATTTGGTCTAGAAAACTTTAATCGCCAGGCCGGAGCTCGTATGGAAACTATAGGTCAGGCTAAAGCTGAAACCCTAGCAGGCATGGCATTAGGCATAAATCCGGAGCTTAATATTCAGGCTTTCAACCAAGGAATCAATGAAAATAATTTAATCAATTTCTTAGCAGATGTTGATCTATATGTTGATGCCCTTGACTATTTTGCATTTGATATACGTCAACATGTATTTGCTTATTGCTATCAACATAATATTCCAGCCATCACAGCTGCACCACTTGGTGTAGGCACAGCGTTACTTATTTTTTTACCTGGGAAAATGTCATTTGCTGATTATTTTGGGTTACATGAATGTCCAGAGGATGAACAAGCACTACGCTTTCTGATTGGATTATCTCCCGCCATGTTACAACGTCATTATTTAGCGGATCCCTCTCGAGTTGACTTACAAGGGCAAAAAGGTCCTTCAACTGTAATGGCCTGTGAACTTTGTGCTGGTTTTGCAGCATCACAAGCATTAAAGGTGTTACTAAAACGTGGACCACTACTCTGTGCACCTTGGGGCCTACACTTTGATGCCTATTTAAATAAATTATGTAAAACCTGGCGTCCTGGAGGTTATAAAAACCCTTTGCAAAAATTTATGTTTTCACTGGCTAAACGACTGCTTGCGAAAAATAATTGATCCGAACACTAGATCAGTCGCATATAGTTCTATCCCTAATCGCACTTAAATACACCATAATGATACTTCAATGCACTGTCGGATAAGACAAAGGTTGGTTCAACGTGCGTTATGTAGACTTTGGATAAAAGTGCTTACAACAAATCCTAAAAATGATTCGTGAAGGGTATATCTAACGCTTGCTATCATAAACCTACCATGGATCATTTGATCCATCACCAACATCTGAATCTTTAACTGTTTCTACTTGCCCTCCTGTTTTCTTAGCTAGTTTTTTTAAAAACTCAAATGTTGTTGGTGTACTCAACGCTGTAAAACCATTCGGCGGCATATTGTATAAATATCCATAGTCACCATATTTATTTTCGCTATCACTCAATAAACCTACATTACCAATAAAAATTGTCGCATTAAATTCCACTTGTGGAAGATCCAAATATGTAGCTTCAACCTTGGCTTGCCAATCCGAACCTCCACAAATATCTCGTGGACTGTTATTTTCATCACCATCCGTTGAACCAAAAACCATCAACCGATCGCCCTGTTTTGCTTCATTCGAATAATTAAATCTTAAGTCATCAGCAGCTAAACACATAGCTTCAGCTAATGCCGTTGCGCCCTGACATTGCTTACCACTTAAACTATTAAGCGCATTCATCGCAGCATCAAACTTATCCACAAAACCACCGGTGATTGAGATTATGTTGCCACCACTATTAAATGTTCTAATATCAATTTTTTTACCATGCAACTGGTAGAAAAAACGAAATACTTTGCTTTTTGCCTGTAAAATGGAGTATTCACAACGTGAGCTCCCATCATGACGAGGCGTTCGCATTGAACCACTGGTATCCATGATTAATACACCATATGATTCGTGGGCATGTAGACCAAGCGAAAAAAAACACACAAACAACAATAAAATTTTTTTCTTCATAGCCTAGCGTCCTTAGTAATTTAACATTTAATTTAAAACCAACCAATAAAACTAAGCACAATTATGTAACCGAGGTAGCACCAAAGACTTCGAGTGGATAAAATTAGCACAATCTGTAGGTGATAAAAGATATTTATGCAATGCTAATCCGGCATCAACATAGCGTTTAATAAAGTTAATCGCTAGACTAACACTTACGCTACTGTTAGCCACGTTAACAACCATAATATTGCTTGATTTTTCAAACAACGCTTCAATTTCACCACATTGAAACCTAATACCTTGTGACAGCAACATAAAGCATTTTATTTTAATATAAAAAAACCTATCAGTTTCTGCATAGTGGGCATCATCCTCATAGGGTGAGCACGCTTTTAATATCATGCAACTATGTCTATCGATAAAGAATTGTGTAGGCTTTACTAGTAGTTTTTCCTTTAACTCTGCAACCATCTCTATTATGGGATTATCCATGACGTATGCATATAAATTATCCATTTTCCAACTCCCTTTATCACTTTAAAATCCATAACTTTACCTGTTTATGACCATTTGTTTACATCTCAAGTTTTCCGTAACTACTGATTACACATCCTGTATCGATCTAAAACTCTTTCTTAACAATAAAAATAACTGCTATGTAAAAAGGTTACCATTACATGATATTACAAAGATCATCACTCCAATATAACTTTCAAGCCCCTTGCTATTTAAAGCCTCTTAACCAAATATTTTCATTGCTTCCTCGCTAAAGGCATGCATATAAATCATATTTTAAAAAAATATTCCTGATTAGCCTAATCACAAAAGCCACATAACGCTCATCGAACATGCCGTAAATCCATCCCTGGAGGCTTGGTTACCGCATCCCTGCGGCAAACAGTTCGACAAGCATTGTCCAGCCTTTGTTTTTTCCGACCAGGCATCGAAATATTAATGTTGTGTATTAAAACGTGATTGAATGATGACAAATTGAGTTTGAAATGCTTGAATTTCTTTCTGACACAGATGCCGTGGGTAGCAGAGATCAGGGGTAGTGAAGAACTCAGACAATTGTGAACATATTAAAACTGCTTCGTTGGCCTGTTAAAGTAAGCACTATGTATAGCGCGGATAAACTTGAATCGTGAAGGTGATTATCTCCTTGACGATTCAAGTTTAGATAAATAGTCCTTGAGCATTAATTGAGCTTTCACTATTTGCATGCTCAAGCCAACCCAAGTAAACAGGTACTGAATATAACCGTTCATTAGCAAGCTGAGGCCAAATATGACACAAGCCAGGTACAAAGACTTTCGCTGTATTAATGGGTAAATCAGCACGACTATAATTCAATACCAACGTTTCAAAGTTCAATGCTTTTAATTTACGGACGATATTAAGAATATCTTGCTTAATATCTCCACTTGACTGAGCAAAGGGCTTCATTGAGTGTCTATGTTGACCAGGATGTAAATAGCTTGCAGGCTGTATGGCATTAAAATCAAAAGGTGCAGCATTATTTTCTCTAATAGGAATTAATTGACATAATTCCGTTAAAGCTCTTTGGGCAGCTAGCTGTGGTTGGAGGTGACAACCAAAACCCAAACAGTAACTGCTAGTTTTTTTATCTTGGGCAATGGCTGCCATAACAGGGACTTCAATGTCTGTCGTAATATCTAGAACCCAAAAACGGTGAGTAGAATTTAAAGTGGAGTGAATTAACTGCATATGCTTTTGATTAAAACATTGAGCGTCAAATGCAGGGGAAGGAATTCGGTTATACCACCAAATTGCCGTGGCATCCCGCTCTATTAATTCATACAATCCTTGCAGTATGGCTTCTTCTAACGTATTGCCCGCTGCACAGCCATTAGAATTCCAGCGACCATACTGTTCCTCTGGCAACGGCGTGTTGCTAAAACAACATGTAAAAGGTACATATACCCTTTCTTCACTGGTAAGGGACCAAGTAGGCAGCCAGTGGATAGTGCTGTTATTATAAAGTTTAACTCTATGCTTTTGCAGCATTTTAGGATAATGAGGGTCAACAAATTGTGCATATTGATCCTCACTATAAGGTGCAAGTTGTTGATATGTATAATATCTTTTCTCTAACTGGGCGGGTTTAGCAAAGATTTTAGGTTCATTCCCTTGGTACAAAGCAGCAGAACGTTCTAAAGCTTCACATAAACCACTAACTTTTGCCTGCTCTATTGAAATACCTTTACCTAAACAGATTTGTACAAAGTCATCCTGATCAAGCATTACTGATTCACACAATGCTGGCTTTTTAAAAAAACCTGTCCGAAAAATCCTAATAGGCTGTTCAGAATTTGGACTTATATCTTCAATATGCGTTATCAAACCTGTAATAGGACTTACTACTTTCATTAGTTTATTCAATGTTTCTTTTGAAGAAACTGTACGAGAGCCTCCATCTTTTTCAAAATATACTTTGCAAGACTGCAATTTAATCGTTTGATCAATTTGATCCGCTAGTGATATGTGGTTAGCTGATATAGATGGTAATAAATGTTGTGTTACTTGGCTACTAGCTAAATGATAAACTGTTAAAGTTCTGTATACACTATCAATAGCTACGCTTAGTTTGTTTCGTATGATGAGCTCTAACTCTCTAAGCTGACTAGCATTAATTCGCAAATCATTACTAAATGGGTAAGAATGATTTGCCTCAGGATAAACCTCCATCATAAAAGCTCGCGCAGACTGATTAGCGCATATTCTCTGACATAAAAAACTAAAATAATCTTTTTCTATAGAGCTAAAGCAAGGGCTAACCCAAAGTCTCTCTCCTGTTATTTTAATAACTAACCAATTAGTATCATAATTCTGCTGTAATAAACGTGGGTCCAAAAAATCGTCAACAAGCAAAAAGTTAACAAAACAAAAGTTCTTACTTTCATAAAGCTTTTCAATTACCCGATATACTCCAGCGAGTTTTTGAGTAGATATTAATGATAAATTTAATATTTTATATGCACTAGTGTAATATATACATTCGTTAGCAGGCATTGTGTCAAATAATGGCTTGATAAAATTACTTTCGCACTTTTCATTAACCGTAATCAACCCTTGCTTCATCAGCTGTTTAATCTGATATATAAATTTTGCACCCTCCTCTAAAAGTTGTGTTAACAACTGCTTTTTTATTATATTACTACCAGTGCACACACCGTCTATTAGAGAAGCATATGGGAATTGATTTTTTTTAATTAAAAACTGGGAGGCTTCACCAATTAATAACACATCGTTTCTATAGAATTTATATAAATTAAATTTAGGATGCCATGACAATGGTTTTTCTAATACACATTGTTCCTCAGAGGGAAGCCCATTTTGTTGCTGCATTTTTTTAGATAAAATTTGTTTTTTTTCTTCACCGCCACATTCAGCCTTATCTTTCGTTTTTGACTTTATTTCATTAAGAAATTTGGCATCACTAATTTGATTAAGCTTTTTTTTACCTAAATCCTGGTTTAGTCCATAACATTCCTTTGCGTTATTTACTAATATAGCATTTAGCTCCGTTTCATTTAGATCACTTAGCTGACTTGCTATATCTTTTGTAGTGAATTGCAAATGATCAGGATGTGGAAAATCAGTTCCATATATAAGGCGATCACAACCAACATAGTTAATTGCTTCACGCAAACAGGGTTCACCTAATTCAATAGCCACCCAACATTGACGCTTGAAATATTCTGACGGTAACATTTTTATATTATTTTTTATTAAAACTGGGTACTCAGGATAACAAATATTATCAAGTCGCCAAAGCCAATAAGGCACCCATGATGTACCAGCCTCTAAGAAAACAAATCGTAGCATTGGATGGCGTTCAAATACACCTGTCTCTAATAGTGATAAAAATGCCATTTGAGCTTCTATAGGGTGTGAACATGCATGTAAAGCAAAGTGAGTTGAATAACGATCTGTTCCAGCAGTTGGTGCATGCAAATGAGTACCGCCATGGAAGGCTATGGTTATATTATTTGCTTCACAGGCTTGCCAAAACACATTAAACACTTTATGTCCTAAATCATAACCTGCTATCACTTCAGGACGTAAGTGTAAAACCCTATAACCAAGTTGCAAAATATCATATAGCTGTTCTAGTAAAGTACTAGGATCTTGACGACTAATTAGCGCAGCCCCAATTAAACGATTAGTATCTTCTTTACAAAAGTCATACAACCACTGATTAAAGCCTTTAGCATAAGCAATAGCAGCGTAAGCAGGTAAATCATTATGATTCACCACAAGCTGAGCAAAAGAAGAAAAAATCATAGCTTGGTGGATATTATTTTTATCCATTGACTCTAATTGTCGTATAGAGTCAGCACCTATAGCTAAGTAATGTTGTATAGTTCTACCTTCTAAAGCGGTAGCAATTTTTAGTTGCTCGCCCCAGTGATTCAGCAGAGGCTTTCCAGCAAGTAGAATTTCTGGAGGTTGCTTAACCGCAGCAAGAGGACCAAACTGCATAGCTCGGTCCCCCATGGCTTGGTAAGTATCTTCACTATAAGTAATTGGATACTTTTTAATTACGAAAGAATCAGTATACTGCTTGAAAGTAGATTCCAATTCAACTACATGACGATCAGCATCAAAAATCTTTTTATTATTCATAGTTTTTCATATGCATATAATAGTCGCTTTATATTTTTATTAAATCAGCTTTACAAATTATAACAATAAAAATCTCATCATTTATTTTAATAGTTAACTATAAACCTGTAACTGGAAAAATTTTTCCTGCAGCTTCATAATCACCAATAGCCAAGGCTTGATATTCTTTTGGAGCCGGAGGAATCTGTAATATCAAAGTCATTTTTAACCCGCCATCATGAATAATTCTCTCCCAACCATTTTCAGTATACTTACTGTTATTAATAACAGGTTTATATTCCCCATTAGTAGGCATAATTGTTATAGGAACTTGTTGTTCTACTGTGGTGGCTTCTATGACTTTTAAATCCAACAAACTCCACAAGCTAAACTCCTTGCAGTGTCCATGAGCATTTCTATAAGTTCCCTTACCTGAGAAGCCAATATTTCCCAGGGCTTGGATTGGAAAAGCTACCAGTAATTTTTTAAAAATCTCATCATTCCAAGCAATTGCAATTGCTCTTAACCAAGCATTTTGCCAATCAAATATAATTTCGAATGCATCAATTGGGCTTTCATCACCTTTCAGCTGATTACTTGATGATTCAGTCATACTATATCTCCTTCCTTGTAATCATATTTATAAATTGAGTTATATCTTTAGCCAAAGACACTATACCTATACTGTTTGCTTGACTTAATGCTTCTCTTAAAGTAGTTACTACACTTTCAGTACTACCTAAATAATAATGCACCTTTCCTTTCTGAAACAAAAGGAAAGGTAGAAAAAGATACTCTTTATAATTTTCTGTTTTTTCAATAGCCAAATTTACTCTACGATATGCAGAGTCATAACTTTTTAATGCTATTTCAGATTCAACAATAATACTATTTAACAAGCCTTGAATTTGTTCCGAACCATTACTAATTAAGTTTTGCAAAGCGACATCAGCAGCGCGCACATCTCCTGTATTTAAGCAGTTAAGTATTTGTACTTGACCGACCCAATTAGTTAGCTTATATTTTTCACAATAATGCATTACCTCCTTAACAATTAATTTTGATTGTTTTATTTTCCCTTGAAAATATAAGCAACCTACCCAGTATACCTCTACCATACACAAGCTATGAAAACTGACTAATGACTTAGCATATATTTTGACTTTTTTATAGATCTGTTCAGCTACTTTATAAGTATCATAATGCGTATATATAAACATTTGCAAACATAACGCCAATACTTTAGTATCATGCCCATATTTTAGAGCATGTTTTTTATGCTTTTTATCATCATATAAATCCAGAACTTTTTTCGTTAATTCAAGTGATCCTGCTAATTTACCTTGACACCAAAAGCTATGTGCTTGTAAACAATAAAGCGCAGCTTTATCTCCATCTGATATAGAGAGGGCATATCGAGTTAATAAGTTACTAATAATAGTATTAACTTCATTATGGTTACCTTTCGCATCATAGTATATTGCCAGTGCCCAATACACTTCGATAACTATATCTACTTTTGTATCATCATTTTCTTTTAGCAATGCTATAGATTTTTGTATTAAATTAAAAACACTTACAGATCCCCATCCCAAAACCATCATACTTGAGGTGACAAGAAGTTGATTTACCACTAATTGCTCTTGTTCTGCATCATTCAGTTTAAAATAAAGGTCATAAGCTAATTTGGCAAAGTACATGGATTGGCTATACTCACTTTTCTCCATGTTTACCTCTGCGGATAACTTAGCATATTTTGCTGCTTTTAAGATGTTGTTACCTATCGAAAAATGGTAATGCAACAAGCTGGCAACTTGTTTCAAACTATTACTATTTAATCGTTCCAATATTTCAGCCACTATTAAGTGCGAGGAGATTTTTACTTTCTTACTCATTGATTCATAAGCAGCATCTCTAACTAATGCATGTTTAAATATATAACTATCATCACCAATTTTACGTTGCAAATAAATCATACCTGCTTCAACAAGTTCATTTAAGTCCGTTTGAATTTGCTCTTCGCTCCGGATAGATGCTAATACTAATAATTTATAATCGAACTCACGCCCAATAGTTGCTGCTAGTTGAGCTGTCTCTTTAGCATAAACCAAGCTATCAAGTTTTTGCTGTAAGGATTCTCTTAAACTGGAAGGTACCTGATTAACTTTATCTGGACTACTAAAATCAACGACTCCATTTAAATGGTGTATCAGGTTCTTCTGCTTAAGCATGTTCACCATTTCTTCAATAAATAAAGGTATCCCATCAGTTCTTGTCGCTACAACATCCAATACTTGAGCTGAAACCTGTTGATGATCAAATCGGCTAATAATAAATTCAGCTGTATTTTTATAGTCCAGTTTAGATAACTCAATTACCATAAACCCGATCTCAGATAACTCCTCAGGTAAGGGTTCTCTTGACGTACTGATAAAAACAGAGCTCGCACGTGACTCATGAATCTTTAACAACCAAAAAGCTATAAACTCTAACGTTGTTGGATCAGCCCAGTGAATATCCTCAAACACGAATAAATTGCACTGTTTAGAGGAAAAGTTTTCTCGCCTATTAATCAAAAATTTTAGTGTATCAAATAAAATATGTTTTTGTGTTTCTGGTGTCGCTATAATCTGCTCTATACCACTTGGTAAGGGCAACCCTAGCCACGAACAAATAATTGGAATAGATTGCTTTTCGTCAAGCTGCGAAAATTTATTTATTTCCGTACGAAGGTGCGACACAGCCTCTTCAGGTGTTAAAACACTGAGTGAATATTGATATTTTAATAAATTAAAGACTGGATATAATGCATTGTGTTTATGTTCAGGTAAACACTGAGTAATAAAGTGATTACAGTTTTTAGATTTTCTCCTTAGCTCAAACGTTAATCGAGACTTACCAATACCTGCTTCACCATAAATATGAGCAATTTTTAACTCTGGTGATGTTGTTGTAGGTATTAATGATTCACTGGGTAACAATGCAATCAATTTTTCCAACTCGTCACATCGCGCTATAAAGCTCTGATTTGTATGGTTAGCGCGTAAAAAACCAAATGCTTCAACCGCTCGCTCACCTTTTAAACTAAATAAGGTTCGCGCTCGTTGATGATGAACTGGTAACTTTGCTGTTATTTTCTCAAACTCTATATAACGCTCTAGTTGGTTTTTACTAGATTCACTACAAATAATTTGCATAGGGAGCGCCATGCGAGATAGCGCCATTGCTATATTCGGAGTCTCACCTTCTGGTGTTGTATCTGCATAAATGGTCACAGCTCCTGTATGCATACCCATAGCAGGGAGTATTTCAACACCTTGACTTTTTTTCAGTAAGGCATTGCTTTTACTTAAGTTACTCGAAATTTCCAAAGCCGTTCGGGCACATAATCGACAATCATTGTCACTGACTTTTGGATACCCAAAATAAAACAACAACGTATCCCCCAAAGTGCCTACATGGTAAGCACCAAAACGAATTGCAATATCTACACATTGGGCTTTTTGATCTCGATGTAAAGTATCTAATATTTCTGCATCCAACGTACTTTCAATCACAGACTTAATAGTGAGTGTTATACACAATACCGTGAGCTGCTTTACTTCTGTTAATGCCGTATAAAACAACTGTGATTTTGCTACTATTGTGTTATCAATAGTATGATTCACCGTGTTATATATTTCAGTTGGTTGAGCTAATATCGCCTGAGAAGAAGGTACTATTTTATCTGTAATATCACCTACCAAGGTCGCCAAGTTAATTTTGTTTAACTCTTGATATAAATCCTCTGCTTTATTTGCACGTTCAGACACCTTTTTATTTAGTACACGCCTAAGGAATGTAGCGATTGAATGGCCTGCAACCGCAGATGGTAGTGGAATATTGGATGGACTTAATTGCTTATGGAAAATTGAGGCAAGATTAGATCCTGAAACAGCAGGTTGTCCTGTCAAACACTCCAGAAAAACCAAACCCCATACATAGATATCAGACTGCGTGGTAGGCGGTTCCCCCCTAAGTTGTTCAGGGGCGCAATAGGAAGGGGTCCCTAATGCCTCTTGAGTGAGTGTAAGTGTTTTATAATCGAGATTCCTTGCCTCACTCACTAGGGAGCCAATACCAAAGTCTAGCAATTTAGCGTGGATAGCGGCGCCCTCTTTCGCTATCATAATATTTGCTGGTTTTATATCCCTGTGTATGACACCCCGCTTATGAGCATGGGCTAATGCATCTAATACCTGCGCCATAATGAGCGCAGTTTCAGCCGGCAGTAATGGGCCTGACTCGGCTAACTGCATCTTAAGTGTTATGCCATCAACGTATTCAAATACCGCATATAAAAGTTCATCACCTTGACACCCTTTATCAATAAGTCTAACAATGTGTGGATGTTGTAACCGGCTAGATAAAAAGGTTTCTCGCTCAAAGCGCTCGATATAACGCTTTTTCTTTTCAATCTCAAAACCAGGGTTAAGGGTTAAGAACTTGATAGCAACTAATTGTCCTGTATTAACTTGTGTAGCCTTATAAACTTGGCCAAACCCACCTTCCCCAATTTTAGTTATTAGCTTGTACTTTTCAGAATTAAAATCAACTGTTTCACTTAATAAAAGCGACTCTAACAAATCCATTTAATAATCCTCAGTCTGTTACCACCTCGTAACAAGAAGGACTCATATCATTTACTATCTTTAAGTACTCTATACCCATAGTGAAGGGTAAATTTAATAAAAACCTAAAACATACCTCTTTATAGGTATACAAAAAAAAGCCATAAAAAATCAAAAACATTATTGTAAACCATTATATTTATACAACAGTTTACTAAGCTATAGCTTTTATTATAAGTAGTCTAGTATAACACTAACCAATCAACTTAGCGTTTTATCCAAAAACAAGCTCTATTTAAATAATCGGTCTTATAGTGCATTGTTAGCATAAGTTAATTTAACTTGATTAGTTTTCAGCAATATAAGTAAAACAGGCTGGATATATTTATATTTTCTATATCAAAGTTTACCTTCCAACGGAGTTATTATGGGAAAATTTCTTAATTCTAAGTCTGATGATGAAATAATACTCTCCGCTCAACACAGTTTTGGACGTCACCCTACGGCAAATGAAACGATATTAAAGAATAATGATGCCTCACGAATGCATGCAGTCATATTGTGGGACGAAGGACAATGGTGGTTAAAAGATTACAGCACAAATGGTACTTATATTAATGGAAATCGCGTAAAATCGGCAGAAAACATTGCTCTAAAACTAAACGATCAAATTGTGTTTGGCAAAACACTTACTGAAATATGGATTTTGACGGATATAACTCCTCCACAAAGTATCCTTAAAGCAGTCTCTCCAGGACTCACTGATACTGTTATCAACGATATCGTTGCCCTTCCCTCAGAAGAAAATCCTGAAATAACCATCTATACCACCAGCGATGGCACCTGGGTTTGTGAAACGCTTTCAGGTATCTCTTTGATAAAATCAGGAGATCATGTCGGTTTTGATAATAAAATATGGCGCTTTATCGACGCTACACCAAGCACTCAAACTCAAATCAGAAATGACACAACTATCTCTAATCCAAAAGTTATATTTTATGTCAGCCAAAATGAAGAGCATGTGACGATAAAAATTAATTGTGAAAATAAAACCTTTGATATGCAAGAGCGCACTTATCATTACTTAATACTTCTATTGGCAAGAAAAATGCTAGAAGATCAAGCAGCAGGGTTACATGACGAAGAATGCGGCTGGCTTGATAAAGAGGTCATATGTGACATGCTCAAACTAACAGAAAATCACATTAATATTCAAATATACCGTTTTCGCAAACAACTTATAAAGTTACTGACAGATGCTTCAGTACTTGTTACGCCCATTATTGAGCGAAGAAGGCGAGAACTACGATTTACTTGCAAAGATGTTGCAATTAGAGGTGGTATAAACTCTGAAACAGAAAAAACTCACCACCATGAAGTGCTGTCCTAGCGGTTTAATAAACTCACTGTTCAAATTTAGTATACCCTTCATATTGCCTATAACTTATGATTTTAAGCATAAAAAAAGCTGCGTCAAAGACGCAGCCATAATTATTAGTAGCTTGCTACAAAATTAAAGTTCTGAAAATAACTCTTCAGCCGCTTTCTTCTCAGAAAAAGACCGGTTTGAATCCAGTACTAATTTCAGCTCTTTTTTAGCTTGTTCTTTTTTACCAGCCTTTACTAAAGCCACTGCATAGTGATAGCGAATATCAAGATTATTTGGAGCAGCTTTTGCGGCATTTGTTAACAACTCAAGAGCTTTGTCGTGTTGATTATTATTCAGTAAAACCCAACCATAAGTATCAGCAACTTCAGGGCTATTAGGCATCGCTTTATGTGCTTTTTCTGCATATTCAAGTGCTTTTTCCTGTCCTTTATCCAGGTAAAACCATGCCAGGTTATTAAGTGAAGTTACATCATCTGGCTCTTTTTTCAAGATTTCTTCATATTGCTTTATTGCATCATCAACATAACCATTACTGTGTAAGTGCTGAGCATATAAACGACGGATCGCGCCATTACTTGGCCACTTATTAAGACTATCAGTGAAAAGCTTCTCAACTTCTTTCTTCATACCATGACTATTAAAGAAAGCATAAAGCCTTGACACCATACCTACTTCTGCTAATTCATCTAGCATAGGCTGATAGATTTCTTTTGCTTTATCATCTTGCTTAGCATTTAAATAGGCACTGGCCAACAAAATGTTTGCTGTAGGACTATCTTTTTCACGCGCTACAATATCTTTAGCAATGACTAATGCCTCATCGAAACGCTTTTGCTGATTCAATAAGCGCATTTTGGTCAGAATTAATTGCTTATCCATGGGTTGGCGACGTAGTGCAGCATCTAATACATCTAAAGCTGCTTTTTTATCACCTTTTTGCAAATGGTATTGCATCAGCTGGTTGATATAGCCTTTATTATCAGGAGATAAAGTGACTAACTTTTCCAGTAAGTACTGCGTGTTGGTGTCATCATTTGAAGCACGGGCAACTCGCGTTTGCAGCTCTATCACAGCAAGCTGATCGCCATAATCATCGGCTAGACGACGAGTGACTCGCTTGGCATCATCCAATCGCTTGTAATTTAAATAAGCGTCAGCCAACATGACTTGAGTACGTAAGTCTTTCTCATTAGCCTTGTTCGCTTTTTCCAACCAGCCTATAGCAGCCTTTTCATCTTTTGCTGATGAAGCAACAGCACTCAATGCAAAGTAGGCAGGTAAATATTTTTCGTTAACCGCTATGGCTTGTTGATAGTACTCTTTAGCAGCATCTTGATCGCCTTGTGTGTAACTAAGACCAGCTAAACCCATCAACGCAGGAATATATTTCTTATCCTTACTTAGTGCCTGTTGGAAACCTGTTTTCGCTTCATCAAAGCGCCCTTGTACCTGGTGTAATAGCCCTTGTAAATTATAATACATAGGGTTATCTGGCCACTGCTTAATACGCTTGGTTACAAGACTTTCAGCTTCTTGGTATTGTTTGCCTTGAATATAAGTACGAACCAGCAGCAAATCCGCGTCATTGGGTTCTTCAGCCTTGGCCGATAATTCTTTTAACTCTTTAATGGCACTTTCTGTATCACCTGAAAATAAGTGACCAACAGCCACCTGAGCCTGTAATCGTGCTATATTAGGTTCCAGCTCCAGTGCTTTATCTAAATAATGCGTAGCTTTTGCATAGTCTTTGGTTTTCATATAAGCATTGCCCAGCAATGCATAAACACGCGCTTGATGTTTACCCTCTTTGGCAGCCAGCTTTTCAAGTAACGTGATCGCACCTTGATGGTTTTTTTGTTTAACCAACACTTGTGCTAATAAAATATTTGCACCGTCATTGCCTTTGATATAGCTGGTATACTGCTCAAGCTGCTCCAATGCTTGTTGGTAGTTTCCTAAACCATAATGCGCAATGCCCAATAAATACATCACAGGTACAAATTGCTGACGCAGTCGAAGCACTTTGTCACCCGCTTCCCGTGCTTTTTCATACTCACCCTGTTTAAGATAGACTTTAGTCAGCGTAAAGTTTGCCTCTGGATGCTCTGGTACTTTTTCAAGCACGATATCCAGATCCGCTTTGGCTTCATCTAATTTATCAGACAGCGCATAGGCATCTGCTCTTTTTATGAGTGCATTGTAATTTTCAGGTGCTAACTTAAGTACAGCATCCAGGTCATTGATAGCATCAGCATAACGCTCTTGCCGTGTAGCAATCTGGGCTCTCAAAATCAAAGCATCAGGGTTTTCAGCTTCAGCCTTTAATATTTTTTCCAGGCGTTTACTGGATTCCTCAATGTTACCTTCTCTAAAATCAACTTTTGCCAAGCCTAAACGCGCCGAAGGTAAATCTTTACTTTTTAGAGCTTTTTCAAAAGCTTCTCGGGCATCAGCATACATTCCCTGCCCCATATACGCATAGCCATGAATCAGCAGGCCATCAGGTTGATGTTCAGCATCAATAGCTTCAAGATCCGCAAGGGTAATGGCTTCTGTAAAACGTCTTTGTAATAAATACAGTTCAGCTAAGCTCAATCTGTCTTCCAGTTCAAGCTCACCCAACTTTTTAGCCCGCTCAAATTCTTTTACCGCTGAGGGTAAAATACCTTGCTTTAAATAAGCTCGGCCAAGCAATGCACGTGCTTTTGCATCTTCAGGGTTTTCTTTAAGCACATTTTTCAGCTGAATTTCTGCAGATTTATACTCACCCTTATCATAATACTGTTGTGCATCTTTCAAGTAATCTGCGGCAAGTCCACTTAAGGGTAAGGTAACACCTAGACAAAGTGAACAAAGTGACAATCTAATCCTATTGAGTGTTTGCATTACACAGCTATCCTTCTTCATAGGTACAACAGTTATTCCATAATTCCATACTTGTGCATCAGCGAATAAAGTGTTGGCCGAGTGACACCTAGTAAATCAGCGGCTTTAGAAATGTTATTATTGGTGTATCCAATGGCTCGATTAATCACTTCTTTCTCTGCTTTTTCTCTGACTTCTTTCAAGTTAAATGGAAAGTTTTCAACCTCAATGTCTTCCAGCTCCAAGTCTTCACGTGTCAGCAGTTTGCCATCAGCCATCACCACTGCACGCTTTAACCGATTTTCTAATTCTCGTATATTGCCAGGCCACCGATAACTGGCAAGCGCATCAAGTGCATCATTCGTGAACCCTTTCAAATTGCGCTTGTGCTGTTCACAATACTTTTGCAATAACATACGTGCAAGGATGATTGGATCTCCCTCACGCTCTCTTAACGGTGGAATTTTAAGCGTTATTTCACTAATACGATAATACAAGTCTTCGCGAAAACGTCCGTCTTCAATCAATATCGGTAAATCCTGATGGGTCGCACATATCACGCGCACATCAACAGGAATTTCTTCTCTCCCCCCAACACGTTCAATCACTCGCTCCTGTAAGAAACGCAATAGTTTGGCTTGCAAGGCCATGGGTAAATCGCCTACTTCATCTAAAAAGAAGGTACCTCCAACGGCATACTCAATTTTACCCTTTGTCTGCTTAACAGCACCGGTAAATGCACCTTTTTCATAACCAAACAGTTCACTTTCAAGTAAGTTTTCGGGGATAGCCGCACAGTTAACCGCTACAAATGGTTTATCCTTTCGCTCACTCATATTATGCAGCGCTCTGGCTAGCACTTCTTTACCTGTTCCACTTTCACCTAGTAGTAACACTGTGACATCAGTGGGGGCAATTTTTTCAATACTGCGAACAATTTTTTGCATACTTTGGCTACAAGCAATAATGCCTTGTAATGCTTCATGCTCTTCACGTGCGGCCAAAATACGGTTTTCAGTTTCTAATTCATGCAGGTGAAAAGCACGCTCGATAATCATCCCCAGTACATCAGTATCAATAGGCTTTTGATAAAAATCATAGGCACCGAGAGCAATAGATTTAATGGCATTTTCCCGATCATCATTACCCGTCACAACAATGACCTTGGTCGTTGGTGATAACGCTAAAACCTCTTCAACGGTTTTTAAACCTTCACTGGCATTTGCAGGATCTGGAGGTAGACCCAAATCAACCGTGACCACTTGTGGCTCGGCACGGCGTAAATGTTTTATGGCTTCATTTCGATCACCACAAATAATGGTTTCATATTGTTCAAAACACCATTTAAGCTGTTTTTGAAGGCCAGGGTCATCTTCCACAATAAGTAAGGTTTTTTTCAAACCTGACATGCTTGCTCATCCTCCATATTTTTAGTGCCTGCTTCCTGTTGATCAAGGTGAAGGGGTAACCGCAAAATAAACTCTGTACCCTCTCCTGGCACACTGGTCACATTCATTGAGCCGTTAAGACCTTCGACAAACGCTTTACTATCAAATACCCCAATACCCATTCCGGCATTACCCTTTGTGGTATCAAATGGCTTAAAAAGACGATCTCGAATAAAAGCTTGGTCCATACCACAGCCATTATCCGCAATCGAAATGACTGCTTCATGTTGATCTTGCGTCAGTCGCAGCCGAATCCACCCCGTATTTTCTGTTGCATCCTGGGCATTTTGTAATAAGTGCCCCAGCACTGAGACCATTTTTTCTCCATCAAGAACAGCCTTAAGTGGCTGACTAGCCGATTCAAGTGTTATGGCTGGCTGGTTATTCGACTGCTGTTTAACGGCCGCTGCTGCTAAATCATTTAGATCAACCAATGCTTTAGCAGAACCCGATACTTTGCCTTTACGTAATTGCTCTAATAGGCGGTTCATTTTAGCTACTGCATTCGATAGCGTATCAATCGCATCATCAATAAATTCAGGATTACGCTTATGCTTATCCGCATTTGTCACAATCAACGACAGTTGTGCTACAAGGTTTTTCAAGTCATGTACAATAAACGCCGAAAGTCTGTTATAAGCCTCAAACTGTCGTGCATTGGCCAGCTCTTCACTGGCATCCACCAATGCCAAATAGTTGGTTAACTGATAACCAATCATTTTCAACAAGTCATGGTCTTCCCAGTTAACGGTTCGAGGTGCACGCGGTTGAGACAAAACAATAAAGCCATAGAGATCATCATGATTAATCAGTGGCACAATTAACCAATGTGTAGTCTGTTGGGTAAACCACTCAGGTAGCACAATACCGTCATAAAGCGACTTATTGTCATCATATTCATGTTTATTGATAACCCAACGCTTTTGTAATAGGAAAGGAATCAATTCACCTTGGAGTGTTTCATAACAGTCTTCAGGAAGAGGTAAGTTCCAGGCAAAAACGGGCCGATAAACACCTTTTCGATTTTTTTGCCACAACACGCCTGCAGGACTATCAACAGTATCCGCCATTACCCGGATACAACGTTGTTGTAAAGGCTCAGCAGGCTCATTGGAGACCAGCGCATTATTCAACCGCAACCACTCATCACGGTAGTCATATTTAAAGTGAAAAAAATGCTTATTCACTAACACTTTAAATTTAGAGCGTACTTGTGCAGATAACAGCAGGACTAGCAGACTTACAGTAGCAAGCGTTATAAAAACCGCCAGTAAGACCTCACTCCATTGCCCACCAAAGTCTCGAATATAAAATCCTGCAATGGCCATGAGTAACAGATAAAGGCCAGTAATGACCAATACTGACGTACTATAAATAATCCTGCGAGAGACAAACACTTCTAACGCCCAGTTTGGATTTCGGGCAGAAGATAAGCCAATTAATGGCACTACAAACGCTAAAACCCACCCTCTAGCATTCCACAGTGCTAAGTTAATATGGCTATACAGAAGGGCTTCTGCATAAAGAATAAAGTCAAACGCAAATGTGGCTGCCAAACCAAGGTAAATATGCTTAACAGCCCAGCGTTTAGAAACTTGAGTATTACGGTAAAGCTGCTCAAGTAAAAACAGCCCAATAATTGAAACCCCGAGGTGGCCAATAATTCGCCAGTCGGCCTGGCTATAAACCTGAGCCCATAACTGCAACTCAGGACTTAATTCATAGCAAAACAGGATCAAGCCTGTACTCAATACAATTGACTTACCATAGCGGAACAGTTTTCGACTCTGTAATTCAGTAAAAGCAAGCAGTCTACTGAGAAACCATAGCCACACAAAGCTCCGCAAGAGTTCAATAGGCAAGCTATCGACTAAAAACCAACGTTCATGCCAGTTTACCCAAACAACGGAAATTGCCCAAATGGTGGTCGTCGCTGTGGCAACCAGTAACAAACCTCCTAATGATCGTCCTCGCAAACTGGTGCATAACAACAAGCTTAATACAAAATAAGCTAATGCTGTCACGCTGTAACTAAACAGACCCAGATAATCCATCAAAGATACCTAGCCAATTATATCTTCCATCATAGTCCCAGTAATAATCCGTCACTGGCACTGAATTTATTTTCTGCAATTAAATAAAGCCTTAACATCAAGCTAACCATGTGTCGTACATTGTCTAGCTAATAATTCAACCCCAAAAGCAACATTAGCTTGACTGCTTAAAGGGTAAGCAACCCTTACCTGAAAAAAGCAAAAGCAAGTAATGTTGACGCAATAGGCAGGAAAAAAGGCTCTACATTACTGGCCTAACCCCATCCACAGTTTTATTAACACTCAGTGAAAGCATTAATGAAAATAATTAGGTTACTGCTACGTTATTAGGCCTAGTAATAACGCCCAGTTTAACAATTCACATTTGCTATTTCTGTGAAGGCCATAAGATAACGTCGAAAGAATAGAGCCTTTTAACGAGAACTTAATCACACTAATGATCGCTAAAACCACCCACTAAACTGGTTTAAGCAAAACAATTAAAGTTGCTTGCTTAATGGTCAAAAAGCATCCATCAGGATTCAATTAAGAAGATTCATTTAAAAACTAATAGACGGGATTGGAGGCTTTCTCAAGTGAATTGTATATTATTTTGACAGTTGACGGCTTCTGGGTGAGTTAGCACTCAACTACCTCACCACTTCAATTTACTTTTCTCTTTAAGCAGCAAGCATCCTGTTAATCACCAAAAAATAAGGTAAAGCCCACTGCTCAGCATAAATAGGTCTAACCCTGCCAGGGTTGAAAATAATCTTTGGTATCCAGTGGCATGATGGATTTAGGCTGTCCAATGGGCTGCCCCATGTAAATAAAGCCTAATAGTTTTTCTGTATTGCTTAACCCTAGCCCCTGCTGCACATGCTCATGATAGCTAATCAGCCCTGTTCGCCACATAGCACCGACACCAAGCGCATATGCAGCAAGCAACATATTTTGTACTGCAGCAGCAGTAGACAATAGTTGCTCTAATTCAGGTACTTTGGCATGAAACTTTGGCGAACAGATAACTGCTACCAGCAAAGGAGCACGCAATGGTGCTTGTAGCAGTTTATTCTGTTCAGCATCTGTTATTTGAGGATTTGCTTGCTTAGCGGCAGCCACCAAAAGCTGACCTAGCTGACTACGCTGTTCTCCAGCAATAGTCAAAAAGCGCCAGGGCCTCAGCATCGCATGATCAGGTGCACGTAATGCTGCTTGGAAGATAGCCTCTAACTGATCTTCATTAGGGGCAGGCTCACTCAGACGAGGAAAAGAAACGCGGGTATGTAAAGCTGTCAGTGTGTCCATAGTTGTTCCAGTCAACTTAGCCTCTAGGCTGTTCTTGAGTACTCATAAGGTAAAACCTAAAGCAGCTCTTTAGGCTTTATTAGAGGTATACATACTTGCTAAATGAGATTTGTTTTCATTTACATGACAGTCTATCGATTTTTTTAGTTTAAATCGACTTCCATTCCTTCTAGACTCAAGCTAGGATTAGTCAGTTTTGTGACATAAATAATATTGATAGTGTGAACCAAGTAAGCACTGCATGAAAATACATCAACTCCATCCCTGGCAAGTAACACAACCACAAGCGGAGGCTATTCAAAAATACCTGCGGGAATGGATAGTAACGGATAATCAAGTTCGTACTGTTCGCTTCATCGCTCGGGCTCAGTTTGCCTACAACCAGCACAATGGTTGTGGTAGTGCTAAAGTCTCGCTGCTGTCATTGCCAGAATTGAAAATGGTTGAGCAATATGTGCTTTCTGAAAAGCTGTCTGATCCTTTGGCGCCTAACGTCTTTTCATTCTGCAAAGCACCATTAATTGTCAAAGCGCTACAACAATTACAGCGAACACCAGACCTGATCATCTGTGATGGGCGTGGTTTAATACCACCAACCCGTTTTGGAATTGCAAGTCATATCGGCTTACTTACCAACACACCTACATTTGGTATCCGTTCAGCACCTCATAGTGAGCTAAGCCAGCGACTCGGTAAAAAGCGCGGATCATGGTTCCCATTAAAGACTGATGATTTATATCACAGTGCACTACTTCGAGTGTGTAACCCATTACCCCCTGTTTATATTTCAATCGGTCACCGTATTGATCTAAAAACCGCACTGAAGTACACCCTACTGTGTATCCCTGAAAGCATCGATAATACCCGCTTATCCGCCTTATATTGCCCGCAACCATTCGGTCTTGTGTTAACCAAACAATCACCTGAAACAGATGCAACCACAGCCATACAACAGTCAGCTTAAAACTAATCGGTCAGGAAAATAAAATGAGCGAGCATTAATACTTTATGATAAAGTCCCGTAAAAATTCCGGTTTTTGCCTACCTTGCTTGGATCTTCCTGCGTTCAATTTATAGCTTGCCATCATTAGGTTCGTGTAAAGGTGTTGCAGGGAACAACTTAAGAGCTAATCTGAATCCATAGTGATTCAATGATTTTGTAAGTCAGGCAAATCAATTAGTGATTTATAGTCAGCTCGCAGTATAAGTGCAGTTTAATTACCATGCAGAAAAGGATCAGTAGTACCACTCTGAGTCAAAGTCCTGCTATTCGCGACTATAACATTCGCATACTGGCTTATTTAGCCGCAGCGGTGATGATCGCAGCAGCCTCCTATACCAACCATCTGGCTCACAAAACCCTTTGGTTGCTTATCTATGCGCTGATATATCCTCATATCAGCTACCTGATTTCCAGGTACTTTGTCGCAAAACATAACTTCACGACAAGACGCATTTTACATTACATTGATGCTATTCACTGCGGCTTGTTGATAGGGCTGATCGGCTTTTCAGTGGCCTCTACAGTCATCTTCATCATCATGCTGGAGTTCAGCACCTTAATTTTTGCGGGCACACGCTTATTAGCCACCACTAACCTCTTCTTAATCGCGAGTGCCATGTTAGGCTACTTATTTGGGGGTAGTATGCTCGCCGCTGCCCCCCCCATCCTTGTCATTATCAGTAGTGGTATTAGTGGCGGCGTTTATATCCTCTATGTGGCTTACTATTTCTATGCTTTGTCTGTTGAGCTAAACCATGCCCAGGAAGAGGTTAAGCTGCTAAAAGAAAAAAATATGATCATCGCGAATAACCTTCGCAAATACATCTCACCTCAACTACATCACCTTATTTTCTCGGGTAAGCGAGATATTCGGCTGGAAACCCAGCGTAAAAAGCTTTCTGTATTCTTTTCTGATATTAAGGGCTTCACTGAACTGTCAGAGGAAATGGAAGCTGAAGCACTCACTGATTTATTGAATAACTACCTCACCGAAATGTCCAAAATTGCCCTGCGTTTTGGCGGCACCATTGATAAGTTTGTGGGCGACAGCATGATGGTATTTTTTGGTGACCCTAAAAGCCAGGGGGCCAAAAAAGATGCCATTGCGGCAGTCTCTATGGCAATCGCGATGCGTAAGCATATGAAAGTGCTCCGTCAACAATGGCGTAGTCAAGGCGTTCGCAAACCGCTTGAAATCCGCATGGGAATCAATACCGGGTATTGTACCGTAGGCAACTTTGGCGCCGAGTCACGAATGGACTATACCTTGATTGGTAAGGAAGTTAACTTAGCCAGTCGCTTAGAAAGCAGTGCAGAGCCAAATGAAATTCTCATTGCTTACGAAACCTACTCTATGATCAAAGACGTTATTATGTGTCGGGACAAGGGGAAAATTTCAGTCAAAGGTTTTAGTCGCCCCGTACCAATCTATCAGGTTGTTGATTTCCGAAGAGACTTAGGTGCGAGACAAAGCTTCATTGAGCATGAAGTACAAGGCTTTTCCATGTATTTGGACACGGATAATGTTGAGCGCTACGACAAAGAAAAAATAATCAAATCCCTTGAAAAGGCCGCGCAAACATTGCGTGACCAAGTTATTATTTAAGGATTATTGGTTAATTTCATCTATTGCAAACCATATTACTTATTAATCACTAGGGCTTGTTATGTCATTACTATTACAGCACTGACACTTCGTAGCCCTATAATCCCCACCAAAATGAATGAAGCTTTTTTCTTGAGTCATCATCAACAAAAAAGCTCATTAAAATTAGCCCACGATCAGTGCCGTAACCCTTTACCTGTCCGTAATAAATGCAGGCAATAGTAACTGAGTACCGCAGCAAACCCCGTTAAAATAAGCATAGCTAAACCGATACTGATGCCATCAGAGTGACCTAAAATGCCATAACGAAATGCATTCACCATGTAGAGGATCGGGTTTGCCAAAGAAATATATCCCCAAAAATCCGGCAAAATATTAACCGAATAAAATACCCCGCCTAAATAGGTTAAAGGGGTTAGAACAAAGGTGGGTATAATTGAAATATCATCAAATTTATCCGCATAAATAGCATTAATAAACCCACCCAGCGAAAATACAATGGCCGTTAATAATACAGCTAACATCGTTATCCAAATATTATGGATTGGCAGCGTTGTAAAGGCTAATGATAGTAACGTGACGATAAAACCGACCGCTAAACCACGCGTCACTCCCCCCAGGACAAAGCCCGCTAATATAATGCTATTGGGTATAGGCGCCACCAAAAGCTCTTCAACACTGCGTTGAAATTTATTACTGAAAAATGATGATGCCACATTATTGTAGGCATTCGTAATCACCGACATCATTATCAATCCGGGCACCACATACTCCATGTAACTGTAACCTTCCATTTGCCCAATGCGCGACCCAATAACCGTTCCAAAAATGATAAAGTACAATACCATTGTTATTGCGGGAGGAAGCAGCGTTTGGGGCCAAATACGCAGAAACCGCCGTACTTCTCGAATATAAATTGTGACAAATGCTGTCCAATATTGCTGCCACATCATGGCTACCACTCCTGAAATTAACGCTGCAAATTCTTATCAACTAAAGATACAAAAAGCTCTTCTAACCGGTTTGCTTTATTTCGCATACTAGAAATAGCGAGTTTTTGTGCAGAGAACTGATTGAATAATTCGTTTAAATCTTGCTCATGGTCCACATCTACTTCAAACGAATGATCATCCAACCGGCGGCAGGTATAACCTGACAGACTTAACTGATCAGGAAGCAGTGTAGTTGCGTCAAAAATAAAGGTTTGCATATGTAATGTGCGCAATAATGCTTTCATACTGGTATTTTGCACCAGCCGACCATGATCAATAATGGCAATATTACGACACAATTGCTCTGCTTCTTCTAAATAGTGTGTCGTTAAAATAATGGTGATACCCTGTTGGTTTATTTCCTGTAAAAAGTCCCACATCGAACGCCTAAGCTCAATATCAACACCCGCTGTAGGTTCATCTAAAATAAGTAACTTAGGCTGATGAATAAGTGCTCGCGCGATCATTAAACGTCGTTTCATTCCTCCAGAAAGCAAGCGTGACTGTTCACCACGCTTCTCCCATAACCCCAGCTTGTGCAAATAATGTTCGGCTCGCTCAATAGACTCCTTATATGGAATACCGTAGTAACCTGCCTGCGTAATGAGAATATCCGCTGTTTTTTCAAACTGGTTAAAATTAAATTCTTGAGGTACTACACCTAGGTGCTGTTTCACTTTATTTGGGCTTTGATCCATATCATCGCCAAAGATTTTTACCTGACCTGATGTCTTATTTACCAGCGCACAGATAATGCCAATAGTGGTGGACTTTCCTGCACCATTTGGACCTAGTAACGCAAAAAAGTCGCCCTGTTGCACAGCAAAACTGATTCCCTTCAGTGCCTGATGTCCATTGCTATATGTCTTGTGTAAATCAGTAATTTCAAGTGCGGTTGCCATAACATCTCTTTAGCCGGTTGCTGCAAAATCAATTAAAAGTAGGTATTGTATACTGCCTATTCACAAACACTAACCATTCATTTTACAAGGTATTTTAGGTTGTGTAGGCTCCATTCTTTAAGGTGCTACTTTATTGTTGATTGATACACACTAATCAAACTCACCTTGTTTACAAGTTATGACAGAAAGAGGAAAACATTCCGCGTGGATGATTTGCAACTACCAGAACAGCTACAGCGCTTACTAAACCGTATTGAGCACGTAAAACAGTGCTTAGCACAACAACAGACGTTGTTTTCCAATTCCGATCAATATACAGCATGGCTGTCTCGTCTTGATGAATTAAAACAAGCCTTGTCAGATCAAACACCTGATGCACTGTTTCTGGGTCAAGAGATTATTAGCCAGCTCATCACCTACTACCCTCAACTAACGCCCCTCTTACCCCGTGACTTATTGTGGTTACTAGGTGGTGACTGTCTTCATTTTATGCCTGATGAAGAGATTCAGAAGTTTCAAATGCTGGAAGAACAGCGCTTTGCGGCTCAAGATGCAAAAGCCAGTTTTGACTGGGATGATGAGGTAAGTAAGCTACAACCAACTCAAGTGCCTACCTCACCAAGTGACTATCATTAATAATACAGCGACCACTAATATAACAGCGACTAAAATCACACAGCTTTGGCCTGGTATTTTGCTACCCACAGATATCCTTTTTCCTTAATAACATGATGAATAAAGTAAAAGGATATGTGGGCAGCGCTAAAAATACTCGCAGAACTCACCTATCATTCGCGCACATGCACGAGGCTGAGTCACCATAAAGAAATGATCACCACTGATGGAGCGAAACTGGGCATTTGGCATGAGCTGCTGCATCACTTTCAAATTAATTGCAGGTACCATCAAATCATGGTCACCCGCCAACAGCAGTGTTTTAGTCTTAATTTTGCGTAACCAATAAGCACTGGTCCACCCCCACCCAGTGATTAACTGATACCAAAAGCCACGAGACCCTTGCTGAGGAATAACCCATTGGCAGCCAGCAGCCTGCTGGATGGACATTTTTTTCAGTGAACCCAACAATATGCCTGGTTTCAACAGCTTGAATAGTTCCATAGGCAAACCTGGTATCGCCACCATCCCCATAGTGGTTGCCGCTAATATCAGCTGTTTAACCCGTTGTGGATGATCATAAGTAAACTGTTGTGCCAGTGCGCCTCCCCAGGAGTAACCAATCACATTAACCTGCCCAAGGTTCAACTCATCCAGTAATTGCTCTGTTAAAAACGACAGTTGCGGAAATCGAGGTGGCATGAGTGGTGTAGGTGAACCTCCAACCCCAGGTATATCAAAGGTTATTAACGTTACATCATCTAAAGCTTGGGCAAAGGGTTGAGCAAACTCGAAACTGGTAGCAATGCCATTAAACAACAAGATAGGGGTTTTATGCCGATTTCCTGGCACAATGCCAACCCGAATGCTATACCCTCCTACGTTTAAAAAATCAATTTCAAATGCTCTTTGACTCGTTTTATTTAGCGTTTCATCCACCATCGTTAAGCTCACAGCCGCGGCTTTGTACATAATAGCTACCTCAGTCAGTAACTACTCATGAACATAGGTGCCTGGTGCTATATCCAAAGCTGGGTAAGAAGCACTACCAAGCTGTTGTGGGGCCGGGACTTTTTCCGCCGAGCGCTGACTAATCCAGTCAATCCAATGTACCCACCAACTGCCACCTATTCGATGAGCACCTAGTTTCCATTCTTTAGCGGTTTTAGGGTGCTCATGATTTAAAAAGTAATAGCTTTTTTTATTGTCCGGTGGATTCAAGATACTTTGGATATGACCACTGTTACTGAGAACAAACTGACATTTTCCCCCAAACAAATGTGAAGAGCGATAACATGCTTCCCATGGGGTAATATGATCTGTCATGCCCGCCATGATATAGGTATCCACGGTAACCTGCTTTAAATCGATGGGCTGATGACATATTTTTAATAAGCCCGGTTTATGCAGTGGGTTCTCTTCATACATTTCAATAAACTCACCATGCAATTCAGCAGGAAGTCGCGTGGTATCATTATTCCAATATAAGACTTCATTGGCTGGGGGTTCATAACCAAGTAAGTAATTATTAACCCAGTAATGCCAAATCAAATCATTAGGACGCATCCAAGCAAATACACGCGCTAAATCTTTGCCTTCTAATACGCCACGTCGATGAGAGTAGCTTTTAGCCTGAGCCAGAGAACGATCTGTAGCAAACAGCGCAGCATCATTATCGATATTAAGATCCAGCACACTGACCATTAAGGTAAAACTATTTACTTTTGATTTATTGGCAGCGGCCAAATACCCTAACAAGGTTGCTGCAGTTATGCCGCCAGAGCAAGCGCCCATTACATTCACATCGTGGCTACCGGTAATTTCAATCACGGCATCCAGAGCATCTTCCAGTGCCACAACATAGTTTTCTAATCCCCAGTCGCGCTGCTCAATTTTAGGATTGCGCCAGCTGCAAACAAACACTTGCATCCCTTGCTGGGTGGCATGCTGGATAAAGCTTTTTTCAGGGGTTAAATCAAAAATGTAATATTTATTAATCTGTGGAGGAATTAAAAATAGTGGCCGTTGCCATACCTCAGTCGTTGTAGGTTGATACTGCAACAACTCCAATAACTCATTGCGAAAAACTACAGCACCAGGTGAAACAGCAATATTTTCCCCCACACAGAATGCTTTCATATTGACCTGAGAAGGTAAGCCTCCATTGTGCAGCCAGTCATGCACAAAATGTCGTGCACCTTGCACTAAACTCACTCCAGAGGTTTCAACACAGCGCTTAAGGGCTTCAGGGTTTAGTAAGGTATTTGTTGGGGAACATGCCTCTGTAAGAATCGATAATATAAACGTCGCTCGGCGCCGATCACACTCAGTTAAATCGCTTTCCTCAATCCATTCATGAAGGCGGTGATGCCAGGCAAAATAGCCTTGCATTAAACGGCGGAAAAAAATACTGTCATACCAGGCCGCATCTTGAAATCGATGGTCACGTGCATCTGGCCGCAAACTGGAATTACCCAATAAGACCTGTAGCCAATCCCCACCTAAGCGTAATGTTTGCTGAAAAATACTCCGAGGATTGGACAAAGCTTGCTTTAGCATAACTGACAGGGTATCAAACACATCTTTGCTATGAATCCCAATGATTGGATTGGGGCCAGCCATATTTTCATAATCAATATAGCTTTCTTGGTCCGCCTCATGATGGGCCAGAGTATTTTTTAACTGTCGTCGGAAACGTTTTGCAGCCTGGGAGTCATCATGCTCCAAATGGTCAATTGCCTGTGATAAATCTGCAATTTTTTGTGAAATATTTTCAGAAATATTTTTAGCGGCTTGAGCATCCATGTCAGTTCATGTCCTATTTTACAGCCTTGCCTACGAAAAACGTCTGACTCTTCCGTCTTGCCAAGTTATCACCTACAAAGCAGGCTTATTTGTTATCCCAGCCAGACTATTGTGAGAATACGGCGATTGCAATTTAATGAAAGCGAATCCCTGAATTTAAAATTTGCTTGTCGATAGTATAAATGTTGACTATGTTTTCCACTAAGAACACTACACATCCTGTGTCGTATTCAGCGTAACATACCCCACTTATTCCCTACAACTGTGCAAGGTTAGGCATCACTTATGGCAAACCATAAAACTCCACAGTTTAAATTAACGCTTCTCCCGCAACGGTTATGGTTAGCAGGGCTTGGATCCTTAGTGTTATTTGGTAAAGCCGTTAATGAAGGGATAAGATTATTCCATTATTTAGCTGATCAAGGCGAAATTATCGAGCGCCGGGAACGAGATCGGCTGGACCGGCTCACTCATAGTTTTAAAAAGCAGACCGTCGATAAAGTAGCAACGCTTGTGGAAAACAATCTAAATAGCAGTTCTCAAACTGAGTTTGACAAACTTAAACATGAACTTAACCTGCTAAGAAATACATTAGACACACTTAGAACACCTCAGTCACCAACAGGATCTCGTAAAGCCTCCTAGTTTATATTCAAGGATGAACTTTCAATTCAAGCATAATTAAATCCTTTTAATCGTTTAAAACTGATTATTCTACGCTCAATGAATGGTGTTGTGAGATTGCTCAATGCTGCGCCAATAAGTGGGATAATGTACTCGCAATATCTGGGTACTTAAATGTAAACCCTTCTTCTAACAGCCTTTTAGGAAGAACGCGTTGACCCTGTAATAACATTGCAGATGCTTCTCGCCCCAGCAAAAGTTCAAGCGCAGTGGCGGGAACCCGACAAAATGCAGGACGGTGAAGTACTTTACCTAACTGCATCGCAAACTCGGCGTTACTCACTGACTGTGGTGCAGTAGCATTGATCACACCACAAATATTTGGATTCTGTAGCAACCAGTCAATACATGCCAACATATCATCGTAATGAATCCATGAGAAAATTTGCTTGCCTGTACCAATCGGTCCCCCTAGGCCCAATTTAAAAGGGGGTAACATTTTTTGTAATGCACCACCATGACCAAGCACCACCCCCGTTCTCACACAACAAGTCGCAATTCCCAGCTGTCGAATCTCATCTGCAGCCTGTTCCCAGGCGACGCATAGTTGAGCCGCAAAATCCTGACCAGGCTGAGAATCTTCAGTTAACTCTACTTCAGGAGGATGGAAGCCATAGTAACCAATCGCAGACCCGCTAATCAGCCGCTTGGGCATATAAGCAAGAGAAGTGACATATTGATATAAATGCTGAGTCACACCAACTCGACTGGCCAATAAGGATGCTTTGCGTTGCTCTGTCCAACGTTTATCAAGGATAGGCTCACCCGCCAGGTTAATAATTGCATCCCAATTTTCATCTTTGCCTAACTCATCCCAGTGACTGAACCACCTCACTTGAGGCAACGTTTGCTGCCATTTCGATACATTTCGAGTCAGTACCGTTAAGCTCCAGCCTCTGGTCAGCCACTGCTTAACCAAGCCTTGACCAATAAAACCTGTTCCCCCAGTAATTAAAATCTGCATAGTCCACCCACAAAATAATTGTACAAAATTAAAATAATGTACAATATTATATATATTCTTATGACTTTGGTCTCAGTGCAACAGTTTCAAGACAAAATATTGCAACCAAGCAACATACTATAGAAGACACTTTCGTTTTAATCTTTTTATTTTTATCCATTTCAAATGGTGCTTAATTAACCCGTTTAACATATCGACTCGGACTATTACGCAAGCAATGCAAGCTAAAACAGCATAACAAGTCATTATCATTATTAAGCACATTTGATTTGAAAAAAGTGTAATCCGCAATTATTTCACAAGGATTCTAAATGACATCATTGGTTTGGTTTCGAAACGATTTAAGAGTCCAAGACAATACAGCACTTTATCATGCCTCAATGCGTGGACCTGTAATTGCTGTCTATTGCCTTTATCCTGCTCAATGGCAACAACATAATGATAGTCCAAATAAAATCAAATTAGCTTTAGCTACCGTAAAAGAATTACAACAGCAATTACAGTTACTCAATATTCCACTCATTATTAAACAGCTGAATCACTTTGATGACACTGCCCAGTATCTTATGCATTTGGCGCTTCAGCTCAAATGTTCAGCAGTCACCTGTAATGAAGAGTATGGTGCCAATGAGCAAAAACGGGACCAACAAGTTGCTCAAATGTGTATTAGTCATGGCCTACACTTTGAAGCTCATACTGATGCTGTCGTCTGCAAGCCTGGTTCATTGCTGACCAAACAAGGAGAGTATTACAAAGTATATAGCCAGTTTCGACGCTCTTTTATTGCTGAGTTTTATCGCTCACCTTGTCACCTACTGCCAATGCCTCAGACGCAGCGCGCCATTACAGTCAATGTCCTGAGTGATGGTTTCGATGAAACATATACCCAATCTGCCGTAGATAACATCCTGCAATGCTGGCCACCAGGAGAGTCTGCCGCTCAGCAAAGACTTAACCACTTCCTTAGTGAAAAAGCTGTTAATTATAAAACCGATCGTGACTTTCCAGCCGTTACCGGCACAAGTCAATTATCGGCTTATCTCACACTCGGTATCATTTCACTCCGTCAATGCATTATTACCGCATTGCAGCATAATGAAGGCCAAATCGAGGGTGGGAATCCAGGTATTGAATGTTGGATTAATGAACTTATTTGGCGCGAATTTTATATTCACATTCTGTGTGGTTATCCTGCCGTTAGCAAACACAAACCCTTTAAATCAGAAACGGATAACTTAGCTTGGCAGCATGACACAGACCTTTTTGAAGCATGGTGCCAAGGCAAAACAGGCTACCCTATTGTCGATGCCGCGATGAAACAACTGGTCCAAACTGGATGGATGCATAACCGGTTACGGATGATAACCGCCATGTTTTTAACTAAAGACTTATTTATTGATTGGCGACTAGGTGAAGCTTTTTTTATGCAACACCTGGTGGATGGTGATTTGGCAGCAAATAATGGTGGTTGGCAGTGGTCTGCCTCAACTGGCACAGACGCTGCTCCTTATTTTCGTATATTTAACCCTACAACCCAAGGTCAACGATTTGACCCAGAAGGCACATTCATACGTCAGTATTTACCAGCTCTCGCTGACGTACCGAATAAACGAATTCATGAACCTTACAAAGGTTTATCCGCTGAAGAAGTGATTCCAGATTATCCTCGCCCTATTGTCGACCACAGTGTTGCCCGGGTACAGACCATCGCGGCGTTTAAGGAATTAGGCACATGAGTCTTGAACACTCTTTACAACAGTTTTTAACCACTTTTCAGCAATTAGGTGCTAATAACTTATCGCCTTTATCAACTTTATATACTGAAGATGTTGTGTTTTCAGACCCACTTGGCACCCATTTAGGATTAGACCAAGTAACACGTTATTTTGAAAACATGTATCAAGAGGTATCTTATTTGCAGTTTGAGTTCAAAGCTGCCTGGCTGGCCCCTCCTCACCATGTCACGCAACCTTGGATAATGACGTTTCAACACCAGCGCTTACCGCAAAAAAGTATTAATGTAGAAGGTGTTAGCCTTCTACATTTTAATAACACTGGCTTGGTATCGCAGCATCAGGACTTTTTTGACTTAGGTGCTATGCTCTACGAACAACTTCCTGTGCTAGGTAAACTCATTCGTTTTATCAAGAAAAAGGCAGCAGCATGAAGTTAAATGCCCCTTCGGCTTTAATAGCAAATGCCCTGCTTTTTGAGGTAGGCTGGTTTATTTGTGTGCTAACAGGTTCATTACCTGCGTTAATCTCAACATTGGTTATTTTGGTTATCCACTTCAAGTGGATTGGTAACTGGCGCACTGAGCGCGACATTATTCTGATCACATGGCTACTAGGCTCAGCACTTGACAGCTTTTTAGTGCAGATGAATATTATCCAGCTGCCGACCCCATCATTACTGATTCCATTATGGCTTAGTTGCTTGTGGATCCTATTCGCAACGTTGTTAAATCATTGTTTAAAGTGGCTTCAGTCCAGGCCCTTATTGAGTATGACACTTGCTCCCCCTTTCGCAGCACTTAGCTATTTTGCAGGAAGCCAGTTAACACTCGTCACCATTGATACCACAGGTTTAGTGACTATCGGTATTTGCTGGGCTGTTTTATTCCCATTGTTACTAAGTTTTGCCGAACTGTTTTCCAAAAAAAGTGCTCTGACAAAGTCATAACTAAAAAGGCTAGTAAGTTACCATGTTGAAAATAAAGCCGAAGCCTTTAATTTTATATAACCCTCTACCCTATAGCGGACCAAATTTTGATTGATAAGAAGCCAGTAGTTCCATCGCAATATCTAGATCATGTTTGACCTGCTTCAGTCTTTGCTTAGCCTCTATTTCCGCGGTGACATCACGCTGAATTCCAATGTAATACTGGAGTTGCTCTTCATTATCAAACACAGGTGTTAGTCGTAACTCATTCCAAAACATAGAGCCATCTTTACGATAATTTCGTAAAACCTGACAAGTTGATTGATTATTCCTGATAGCTTCTCTGACCTTTTCAATACCCTCTTGCTCACGGTCATTTCCCTGCAAAAAGCGACAGTCCTGGTATAAAATCTCATCTGCTGTATACCCTGTTAAACGTTCAAATGCAGGGTTCACATAAATCAAGATGCTCTCATCACCTTCTCGCTCAGCAACAACAACACCATCATTAGAAGCATTGACCAAACGTTCCATTAACTCCGCAGTTATCACAAGGCTTCTCCTTACACTCCTGGCAGTTTTATTTTTGATAATAACTATAACACTGGCTAACAACGAATCTCAGCCAAATTGCTGTCACTTAACCAGTTATCGCTAACCGGTTATGTTTTTATGAACAAATAGTAGCGCTAAGCCACTTTACAAACTTGTACACCAAAACTATATTTGTACAAGAAAGTTTAAATAAACAAGTTGCGCAAGGAACCGTTTAATGAACTCATCAATCACTAACTCTGTATCCCCAATCCAAGTGGGTATCAGTGCTTGTTTGCTGGGTCACAAGGTACGTTTCAATGGCGGCCACAAGCAATCATCTTTTTGCTTAAATCAACTCAGTCGCATATTTAATTATGTACCTATATGCCCCGAGGTTGGTATTGGAATGGGTGTACCCCGGGAACCTATTCGCTTAGTCGGTAACCCAGAACAACCTCGTGCCATTGGCTCTGTTAACCCTGACCTCGATGTCACAGAAGCCTTGCAGGAATATGGAACCAAGCAAGCTAAACAGCTCCAGCATTTGAGTGGCTACATCTTGATGCAAAAGTCACCCAGCTGCGGTATGGAACGAGTCAAAGTTTACCAATCTAACGGCTACCCTCATCGTAATTCTGGTACAGGCCTTTATGCTCAGCAAATTATGAAACACCTTCCACTTATGCCTGTTGAAGAAGAAGGTCGCTTACATGATCCTATACTAAGAGAAAACTTTATTAACAGAGTGATCGCTTACCATAGCTGGCAGAAGCTAATGCAAGACCTGACACCTTCGGCACTGATTCAATTTCATACACGTTATAAATACTCAGTACTAGCTCACTCACCTGAAGATTATTCACGTTTAGGTCAGCTGGTCGCTAATATTGACTCCTCTAATGTCGCTGAAACCGCCAACACTTATCAGCATATCTTTATGAAAGCGTTGCAACAACGCGCTACGCGCAAAACACATTCAAATGTACTTATGCATATTTTAGGCTTCCTAAAACATGCTTTGCTACAAGCTGAACGTGGT
Organism: Zooshikella ganghwensis; assembly: GCF_018263875.1. NCBI lineage: Bacteria > Pseudomonadati > Pseudomonadota > Gammaproteobacteria > Oceanospirillales > Zooshikellaceae > Zooshikella > Zooshikella ganghwensis. The sequence goes on along the minus strand of NZ_JAEVHG010000001.1, from coordinate 743,050 downwards.
GAAATCCTCTATATCATTCATCAATATCGTCAAGGATTCTTACCACTTATTGTTCCAATAACGCTACTTAAACACTTTATAAAACAGCATGGTAATACATTTATACAACAGCAGATGTACTTATCACCTTACCCCGATGAGCTAGGGTTAAGAAATGCTATTTAAAACCTTTTGCTGGCGATGCACATACCATAATGAACAAGCATTACCAATTTCGGGCTATATACGCCGCATTAAGTGCACGCTAAACTAGACGTCATATATTTTATACTCTATTGAAATAAAAATGACTGAATTAGTTGTTAATGAAAATACAGAAGGCTTAATTCCCATCCGGGAGGTGTCCAGGCTGACGGGAGTCAACGCTGTAACACTGCGTGCCTGGGAAAGACGCTATGGACTGATTACCCCTTATCGAACCGCTAAAGGGCATCGGCTTTATGACCATGAGCATGTTACCCAAATAACAAGTATTTTAGAGTGGATAAACCGCGGAGTGGCTGTCAGTAAAGTCAAAGCTTTACTCGCAAATGTAAACAACACAGAACCACAAACTGCACCAGATAGTAATGTAGATAACTGGCAAATAGCTCAAACTCAATTTATTAATGCCGTAAAAACCTTTAATGACGATAAACTGGATGATATTTATAATCAGGCACTTGCCATTTATCCTATTGATATAGTCAGTGAAAACCTAATAAAGCCTGTGATTATCCAGCTTAAAAAAAACTGGCAGGGACAATTTGGTCAAATAGCAGAACAGTGCTTTTTACTCACCCAGTTACGGGCAAAATTAACGACACGCCTGTATCACAATAATAAATCAACAACGGGTCCCAAAGTACTACTGACTCAGTTAGCGACAACAATACATACCGAATTTGAAATCATTGACCTGTTACTCACAGCATTAGCGTTAAGTGCACACAACTATCATGTACAACTTCTCGCTGGCAAACTGCCTTATGATGAAGTCTCTCTTGCTGTTGAAAAACTGCAAAGCCAAGCCGTTATTATTTTCAGCCAATCGGCTTTCGAGCGCCACGTTCTTCAAAAAGAATTACAACATTTACAGCAATTACTAACAGTGCCACTGATCCTGGCAGGACAGTGCACAATGATTCACGAGCAACAATTACATACCACCTCAACCATCACTGCGACTGACAATACAGACTTAATCAAGCAAATAAACACACACCTGAAGTAATTTAACACCACCAATGCGCTGTGAGCTGGCTGGTTGCGCTCTTCCAAGGAAGGATTTATGGCGTGTTCAACAAGCGTTATAGAGACTTTGAACAAAGGTACTTCAGAAAATGACTTTTTTTAAAAATAACATTATTACGTGACAGCCCTGAGCCAGGATATGTGCCTTTAATAACGACAGTAAAAGCACAAAGACCCACTTTACCCAAAGTAATTGCACTATGTATTAAGTCTTTTTAGTAAAGGAAAATAGCAGTAATAAGGCAGTATCCTCAGCAGTTTAAGCCACCAGGTAAAACGTTTGGGAAACGTTATTTCAAACCCCGACTTTGATAGTCCAGCAATAATGGCTTTAGCTGCATCGTCTGATGATATTAATGCGGGCATTTTAAAGGTGTTTTTGGCAGTCATAGGCGTTTCAACAAAACCTGGATTTATTACCCGCAACTGAATGCCTCGCTTCAAAAAACCTGACCTAAAACCTTCAGCAAGATTAATCAGCGCAGCCTTGCTTGCCCCATAAGCACCGGCTAACGGTAACCCCCGATAACCCGCAACACTACCCGTAATTAATATTTGCTCCAACCCATCTACTTTTTGTAATAGTGCTTCCAAACAGTTAATGGTAGACATAACGTTAACCGTAAATATGTGTTCACATGTCTGCGCATTAAAGTCACTCACGGTCATAGGCTGATAGACTCCAGCATTGAGAACACTGATGTTAACAGGACCAAGCTCTTTTTGAATTTCAGCAAGTGTATGATGGCAAGCTTCACGGTCAGTGGCATCAAGTGGGAATGCATGAATACTGCCTGGTAGCGATTGAGCCTGACTTTGTAATTCAGTCAACGCCTGCCCATTGCGAGCAGATACAGCGACATTGCCACCTTGCGCCGCCAGTTGCAGCGCTAATGAACGACCAATACCACTGCTTGCTCCCACCAGCCAGAAGGACTTCCCACTGATATTCATATATCCACTCTCCTCAAACAATTAAGGCCGTGACACCAACCTATACATTTTGACTTGCTTTCTTTTACAAATCGACCTATATTTCTTATACAAAATACATATTAGCGTACAACTTATTTCATTGCTAGTTGCACAATCTCATGAACCTAAAGACAAAGATGGTTTGCACGCTATGAATCAAGCTCAACATATTATTGTCATTGGTAGTGGTATAAGTGGACTTGCAGCTGCCTGGCTCTTAAGTCAACGTTATCGTGTGACGTTAATTGAAAAAAATGGTTACTTTGGTGGTCACACTAATACCATTGAGGTTGTGGAAGAAAATAAGCTACTTGCAATAGATACTGGCTTTATTGTTTACAACCAACCAAACTACCCTCACCTTTCCCAACTATTTAACCATTTAGGCGTACACACCCAGCCCACCTCAATGAGCTTTGCCGCATCAATTAATGATGGTGAATTAGAATATGCTGGCACAAGTGTTAACACTCTGTTTGGCCAGCGAAAGAACATTATTAGTCTTTCCTACTGGCGAATGCTGAGAGAAATAGTCAGGTTTAATCAACTCGCAAAACAAGATCTGAAAAAACAAATTCCAATTGATATTACCCTTGATGATTACCTCGAATATCATCAGTTTTCCTATCAACTGCAACAACAGTATTTACTTCCCATGGCTGCAGCTATCTGGTCTTGCCCTGATGAAACAATGCTACAGTTCCCTGCCTGCAGTTTTTTACAGTTTTTTGCTAATCATGGCCTGCTCAATATTAATGATCGACCACAATGGCGCACTGTGAACCAAGGAAGTTACCAATATATCAAAGCATTATTACAAATCTTTAAAGGGGAATTACTCACCAATGAGCCGGCCACTCAAGTACACCGTCAAAAACATCAAATTGTAGTCACAACCTCAAAACAGAAAATTAGCTGTGATCAGGTTGTGTTTGCCTGCCATGCAGACGAAGTATTACCTATCCTCAATAACCCCACGCCTGAAGAGCAACAAGTTTTATCCGCTTTCAGTTATCAAGAAAATGTTGCCTATCTGCATACTGACCAACACTTAATGCCAAAGCAGCAGCGAGTTTGGTCTTCGTGGAATTATTTAAAAAGCCAACAACATAATGTTGCTCAAAGCTCCGTTTCAGTAACTTACTGGATGAATTTACTGCAACAGCTTGAATGTAGAAAAAATTATTTTGTTTCATTAAACCCATTCACTCTTCCGAAAGACTCGAACATTATTCGTGAAATTACTTATCACCATCCCGTCTTTACGGTAAATGCCTTAAAAGCACAGCTGCTCATTCCCACACTCCAGGGTAAACAAAATACCTGGTTTTGTGGTAGTTACTGTGGTTATGGTTTTCATGAAGATGGTTTACAGTCAGCTATAGCCGTTGCAAACCAATTAAACTGTTCTGCACCTTGGGAGCAGTCACAAAGTGTGAAACAGCAATGAATAGTAATCCTGCTTTATCACTCTTTAAAAGCAATGTTATGCATCAGCGTTTTTTACCTGTGAATTATAAATTTAATTATTCTGTGTTTAACATTGCTGTTGATGTATTGCAATTAGAAAAAGCCCATTCTCAATGTCGTTTCTTTTCAATAAACAGGTTTAATTTATTCAGTTTTTACCAAAAAGATGTTGGACCGCGTGATGGGTCAAATTTAGCGTCTTGGATCAAAACACATTTACACAAGCATCAGTTATTTTTTAAACCCCACCGTATTATATTATTGTGTTTTCCAAGAGTTTTAGGTTATAGCTTTAACCCGTTAGCTAATTGGTATTGTTTTGATGAACAGAATAATTTGAGAGCTATTGTACTAGAAGTGAGCAATACCTTTAACGAAAACCATTGTTATGTACTATCTCCCAAACAGGATAACTTTAAATCCACAATATCTGCTAAAAGGGCCAAAGACTTTCATGTGTCACCTTTCCTGGCAATGGACATGCACTATGAATTTCGCTTAAGCCCCTTTAATGACAAACTTTTCACAATCATTAAAACTTATCAACATCAAACTCTTATGTTGTTGGCCACCCAACACAGCCATCGCATTCCAGCAAACAATAAACAGCTTATTAAATTATTTTTATCCATCCCTCTTATGACCTGGAAAGTTATCACAATGATTCACTGGCATGCCTTGAAATTATGGTTACGAAAAGTGCCCATATTTACTCATCCCAAGCAGCAAAAAAAAGGTGTTTCGCATGGCTGAGCAGCAAACATTAGTCACATCCAGCCGCCCACATCACACAACCCGATGGTGGCTAATACCCATTATAAAAACCTTTAACCAAACCCAATTTGGTAGCCTCCATCTGAAAATGGGTGAGCATAGTTTTCATTTTAAGGGTTCAAAAGCAGGGCCTTCCGTAAATATGGAAGTACAATCACCACTAAAATTTCTTTGGCACTTATTTTGGCGGGGTGATGTAGGTTTTGCTGAAAGCTATATTAAAAATCATTGGCAAACCGCTGATTTAGGCAAAGTACTTACCTTTTTCGCACTTAATGAGCCTTATTATCAAGCGTTAGGAAAAAAATTCAACATTATTAAATGGTTACATACTATACGTCACCTATCTCATAAAAACACAGTAAAAGGAAGTAAACGTAATATTGCCGCTCACTATGATATTAGTAATTCGTTTTACATACAGTGGCTGGATAAAAGTATGACTTACTCTAGCGCTATTTATGGTGAAGGTGTTTCCCAATATGATTTGACATTATTCGAAGCTCAGCAACGAAAATATCAACGGCTATTGGACATGCTTAACCCAAACCCCGGTCAACACATTCTGGAAATTGGCTGTGGGTGGGGAGGATTTGCCGAACAAGCAGCAATGTACGGCCTACAAGTTACTGGGATAACGCTTTCTAAAGAACAACTTCAGTACACAAAGCAACGTTTAAAAAATGCAGGCTTAAGTCATCTTACCTCTTTTCACTTCTGTGATTACCGAGAATTATCTAACCAGTACGATCATATTATCTCTATTGAAATGCTTGAAGCAGTGGGTCGTGAATGGTGGCCAACCTACTTTCAGAAACTAAAGCATTGCTTAAAACCTGGTGGAAAAGCAGTTATTCAAGTGATTACCATTGATGAAGCAGTTTTTTCACACTACGAAAAAAACCCCGATTTTATTCAGCTCTATATTTTTCCAGGTGGGATGTTACCCACTCTGTCACATCTAAAACAACTTGCTGAACAGTTTGAATTTGAAATTGAAGACTGCCTGCTATTTGGCGCTGATTATGCAAAAACACTTCGCTGCTGGTCTGATAATTTTCACCAACAAAAAGATGAATTAAAAGCTTTGGGATATGATGATCATTTCCAAAGGACTTGGAAGTACTATTTACATTACTGCGAAGCAGGCTTCAACATAAATAAAATTAATGTCGTGCAGTTAACATTAAGCCACTAATGAGCCAAAACCAGTGTTTATCATTCAACAACTTTACAGTCCTTGAATAGACCGTAAACCTTTTACTAAAAAAACCAGAAACAAAAAAACCGACTACATTGAGTCGGTTTTTTGGGCGGTAAACAATTTTTCAAAAGCCAAGGTTCATCAACTCGCTGTTTATAAGCAGCTCAATCAATGAACTCTTGATAATATGGCGTCCCCTAGGGGACTCGAACCCCTGTTACTGCCGTGAAAGGGCAGTGTCCTAGGCCACTAGACGAAGGGGACGCAACAATATAAAACGTTAGAAATTGGAGCGGGAAACGAGACTCGAACTCGCGACCCCAACCTTGGCAAGGTTGTGCTCTACCAACTGAGCTATTCCCGCATAATATGGCGTCCCCTAGGGGACTCGAACCCCTGTTACTGCCGTGAAAGGGCAGTGTCCTAGGCCACTAGACGAAGGGGACGCAACAATACAAAACGTTAGAAATTGGAGCGGGAAACGAGACTCGAACTCGCGACCCCAACCTTGGCAAGGTTGTGCTCTACCAACTGAGCTATTCCCGCATAAATATGGCGTCCCCTAGGGGACTCGAACCCCTGTTACTGCCGTGAAAGGGCAGTGTCCTAGGCCACTAGACGAAGGGGACGTAAACCTTCGATTTTGGTGGAGCTAAGCGGGATCGAACCGCTGACCTCTACAATGCCATTGTAGCGCTCTCCCAGCTGAGCTATAGCCCCACATAGAAGCAAAAATACTTCTTAAATATCCAATCTAACTTTTCTAACTTCACTTTGCAGCGTCAACAACATAATGACCACAACTTAAGCTTTTTTGCTCGTTGCTGATCATCAGCTGCCAAAATACTTGGACTACCTGTTTCAGTGGCGTTACCCCCGAAACGTGGTGCGCATTCTATGGCGCTTGCTGTGTGCTGTCAAGCATTTAGCTGCGATTTAACTTAAGTAAACAACATCCGATGTATATTGCTCTACTGTTTCTGGGATACCACGCTACTATCATGATCATTAAGCCCAAGATAAGCCCTTCAGCGTTAAGGGCTTACCCTGCAAACCTTAGACTAGAATAATTATTCAGCCACCGCTCTATCTTCCAACATTTTAGTCAGCAGTTGCTGATAATCCTTTTCCAAACGTTTACCTGCTTTCTTGGAAAAACCTCCTAACACAGTGACCGCATGACGCAATCTGGCACGGGTTATATCAGCGCCTAAAATCGCCATCGCATCAAATACTGAAACGGATGAAGGTGAGCCAGTGACCGCCACAAACAAGGGGAACAAAAAGTCCTTTAACTTAATATCCATGGCTTTACTTATTGCTTTGATTTCAGCAAATAGCGTGTTTTTTTCCCAGTTACGCACTGTTTCTAACCGCCAGAGAACAAACTGTAGAATCCGTTTGATGGCTTCTTCATCTAACTGTTTATGGCTGAATTGCTCAGGCTGAACATCAAGCAATCCGGCAAAAAAGAAGCTTCCCAGTGAAGCAGCATCAGATAAGCGTTCCACCCGGGTTTGCAGCAACGGGGCAATCTGCATCATGTAGTCAGCATTGACTGCCCATGTTTGCATTCTTTTTGCAAAATCTTCAACTGAAAGTTCACGCAACCATTGGCCATTCAACCAGCTTAGTTTTTCCTGATCGAAAATGGGTCCACCCAGTGATACTCGTGAGATATCAAAGTTTTCAATCATTTCAGCAAGCGTAAACTTTTCACGCTCGTCAGGCATCGACCAGCCCATGCGCCCTAAGTAGTTCAACAGCGCTTCTGGCAAAAAGCCCATACGTTGATAATACGTAATACAGGTTGGGTTTTTTCGCTTACTCAATTTACTTTTATCAGGATTTCGCAGCAAAGGCATATGACACAAGGTAGGCATATCCCAGCCAAAATACTGATATAACAAAATATGTTTAGGCGCAGAGTTAATCCATTCTTCACCGCGAATAACATGAGTGATGCCCATTAAGTGATCATCAACCACATTGGCTAAATGGTAGGTAGGCATACCATCTGCTTTCAGCAGCACCTGCATATCCACCTGACTCCAATTAATATCAATGGGATCACGAAGCATATCAGGCACTTGGCAAACACCTTCTTCAGGTATTTTCATTCGAATAACATGGGGTTCACCTGCAGCCAGCCGCTGCTCGACTTCCTCTTTTGAAAGCTTTAACCCACGGCCATCGTATTTTGGTGTTTCTCCCCGCTCGATCTGCTGCTGACGCATTTCATCCAGCTCTTCGGCGGTAGCAAAGCAATAAAAGGCGTGACCATCAGCAACCAGTTGCTCTGCATACTTACCATAAATCTCCATCCGCTCACTTTGGCGATAAGGTCCAGCACCACCTGCCACATCTGGCCCTTCATCCCACTGCAAGCCCAGCCAGCGTAGTGATTCCAAAATCATTCGTTCTGATTCAGGAGTACTCCGCGCCTGATCAGTATCCTCAATACGAAGAATAAACTGACCACCATGTTGACGGGCAAAACAGTAGTTAAATAGAGCAATATAGGCCGTACCCACATGAGGATCACCTGTGGGTGATGGAGCTATTCGCGTACGGACAGTCATAGATTCTTTGATTACCTAATCAGTTGAGTATCTAAAGGAGAGGGATTATACGAAAACTGGCACAGTTAAAACCAGTCATTAACGAAAAACAAAACACGACTGTTACGCCAAGATTACAGCACCAATAAATAAAACTGAGTATTCAAACTTGCAAAGCACTACAAATGAAGTTTTATTGACAAACTACTCAAGCCTTGCTTTGCTAGAGCTTAGCACGCAATATTACGACAAAGTACATTGTGTGCCGTGCTCCCACAAGGAGCCATTAAGCACCGCATTACCCATGCCGTGTTCACACTGAATTAAAAATAACATGCTGCTTTTCACAATGACGTGAGCTAGCAACCACACTAGAAGTGGTCAAAGGGAAAGCACACCTGCTCTCGGCAGATGACACTTTACGCTAAGCAGACAAAGCAATTAGTACTAACAATAACAACAAAACAAACACCAAATTTGCAGTGATCCTGCAAGAGGAGAAAAGCAAAATGACTCAACTAATTAATGTCCTTAAGCCCTCTTTACTCATAAACCTAGCCAACAATCTTAGTTTAAAAGCCACTAATAGCTTTACACCTCCCCCTCAGCACCATTACCGCATCTCATAGTTTCCTCAAGACTAATACTAATGCGGCAAAATAAAGAGCATGTGCTTATAGCGCTTTAGGTGACATTTAACGCCTGAATTGACTCATATTTTAAGCCCCTAGTGCTCAACAATAATAAAACATCAAGGTCAACGGATGGCCTATACCCCCTCTGAGGGGATGAGGAGCAAGCTTATGAACTTGGCTGACGTCAATCTCGACGACAAGTATACCCGTGCTTCGGGCACCATCCATGTCAATGGTGCACAAGCCGTGACTCGGCTATTGATGCTGCAGCAACAGCATGACCGGGTGCGAGGATTACACACCGCGGGCTTTGTTTCCGGTTATCGTGGTTCCCCTCTGGGTGGACTGGATAAAACATTTTGGCAGGCAAAAAAACACCTTAAAGCACACCATATTCGCTTCCAACCAGGTATTAACGAAGATTTAGGTGCTACTGCAGTGTGGGGCAGTCAACAGGTAGGGTTATTTCCTGGCGCTCAATATCAAGGTGTGTTTGGCTTATGGTATGGCAAAGGTCCTGGTGTTGACCGCACGGGCGATGTATTTAAACATGCCAATGCAGCAGGCTCATCCCCGCAGGGTGGTGTACTGGCATTGGCTGGCGATGACCACGCGTGTAAGTCCTCAACACTTCCTCATCAAAGTGATTACGCCTTTGTCGATGCCATGATTCCGGTACTCTACCCTGGCAACTTGCAGGAGCTTATAGATTATGGGCTATTTGGCTATGGCCTTTCCCGTTTTAGTGGTTGCTGGGTGGGAGTAAAAGCATTAGCTGACATCATGGATTCAACGATGGCTGTTAGTATTGATAACCAGCCCCTTGATCTCAGCCCTCCTCCAAATTTTATGCTGCCTGAAAATGGGCTGAATATCCGCTGGCCTGACCCTCCAGCACAACAGGAAGCTCGACTTCATGATTTTAAACTTCCGGCCATCCATGCCTTTGTTTACCACCACCAACTTGACCAAGTAAAGCTCAAACCAACCCACCCCCCTACTCTGGGCATTGTCACTTCTGGCAAAAGCTACTACGACACATTGCAGGCCCTAGAGTTACTAAGTATCACCCAGCAAGAAGCCGCCGCTGCCGGGATTGGTATTTACAAAGCTGGCTTAGTTTGGCCACTGGAACCCATGCGAATAACTGCGTTTGCAAAGCAGTATCCCCGCATTTGGGTGGTTGAAGAAAAACGTCCCTTGTTGGAAGACCAGCTTCGACAGCTGCTTTATCACCTCCCAGATACTCAGCGCCCCCAAATCATGGGTAAGACCTCACCGCTCGGCGCCTCTACTGGCTTGACCGGAAAGCTAGAGTTGAGTGCTGGCATAATCGCTCAAGCATTAGGCCAGTCATTAATCACCTGTTTACCCCAGCACAGTGCACTTAAGCGAAGACTTGCGTATCTCCAGCAAGCCCCCAATCAAGAAGCAGCAACGCCCTCAGTACAAAGAGCACCACACTATTGCTCAGGCTGCCCACACAATACATCAACCAAAGTCCCTGAGGGCAGCCGTGCTACAGGAGGAATTGGCTGTCACTATATGGTGACATGGATGGACCGCAACACCGATACCTTCACCCAAATGGGAGGCGAAGGTGTTACCTGGATTGGTCAAGCTCCCTTTACTGAAACCTCACACATTTTTCAGAATCTAGGCGATGGCACTTACTATCACTCTGGTATTCTTGCCATTCGTGCGGCAGTTGCAGCCAAGGTCAACATTACCTTTAAGATTCTTTATAACGATGCTGTCGCCATGACAGGTGGACAGCCTGTTGATGGTCCTCTCAGTGTGGGTCAAATCACCCAGCAAGTAGCAGCAGAAGGCGTCACCAAAACGGTGGTGGTCACAGATACCCCCGAAGCCTACCAAAACCCTAAAGACTTTGCGCCAGGGGTTGAGGTGTTTAACCGTGATGCATTGGATCATGTGCAAAAGGTACTGCGAGAAACGGAAGGTACCACTGTGCTCATCTATGCCCAGACCTGTGCCGCTGAAAAGCGTCGTCGTAGAAAACGAAATGCTTTTCCTGATCCCGCCAAACGACTGGTTATTCACCCAGAAGTCTGTGAAGGATGTGGCGACTGTGGTCAACAAAGTAGCTGCTTGTCGATCCAACCGAAAATGACGGCCCTAGGCCGCAAACGCACTATTGATCAGTCCAGCTGCAATAAAGACTACAGCTGCAACCAGGGGTTTTGCCCAAGCTTCATCACAGTAAAAGGTGGTCAATTACGTAAAGGCCAACAAATTAATACCGACTGGTCAGCACCATTACCCGAACCTACACCATTCCCGCTCGACCAACCTTATAACATCCTCGTGACCGGGATTGGTGGTACAGGTGTTGTTACTATAGGTGCTTTACTAGGAATGGCAGCCCACCTTGAAGGCAAAGGCTTCTCTGTGCTGGATCAGACTGGGTTAGCCCAAAAATACGGCGGTGTCACTAGCCATATTCGTATCGCCCCTCATCAGCAGCAGATCAATAGTGTCCGCACCCCCAGCAAAAGTACAGACTTGCTGCTTGCCTGTGATCTGATGGTGGCAGCACAACAGGATGTGTTGGAAAAGCTCCATCTCAAAACAGCAGGTGTCATCAATAATTATTTGACGATGCCTGCAGCTTTCACCCGTGATGCAGACTTCAACCTCCCCTCTACTGAACTACTTAGCCAAGTCCAACAGGCTTTAGCACCTGACCAGCAGTGGGCTATTGATGCACACACGGTTGCCAGCAAACTGTTAGGTGATGCCATTGCCTGCAATCTATTTATAGTGGGTGTTGCTTACCAGCATGGCTTACTACCTGTTTCTGCCGATGCCATAAACAAAGCCATTGAATTAAACAATGTTGCTGTCACTCTCAATCAGCAAGCCTTTTTATGGGGAAGGCGCTATGCCCACTGCCCTGAAGAGGTTATGCAACAGCTCTCTGAGAGGAACGATGCACAGGAACAGGCAACGCCTATTCAGTTAATCAGTGATCTGAACACAATCATTGCTGAACAGCGAAAGCGACTGATCGCCTATCAAAACCAACGTTATGCAAACCGTTTTGAACAGCTTGTGCGACGTGTACAACAGCGAGAGCATGCGCTTAAGTGTGGTGATCAACTCAGTCGGCAAATCGCTTTGAGTTATGCCCACTTGCTGGCTTACAAGGATGAGTATGAAGTAGCCCGCCTGTTTAGTTTGCCAAGCTTTCAGGAATACCTGGACGCACAGTTCACTGGACACTACAGCCTGGAGTTTAACCTAGCACCACCCTTATTTAATCGACGTGATCCGTTCACGGGATTACCACGAAAGCATGCTTATGGTGGCTGGCTTAAGTCTGTCTTCAAACTTCTTCAGCATGGTAAGCACCTGCGTGGAACCCCCTTTGACCCCTTTAGCTGGACCAAAGACCGCCGTTTTGAACGCCAACTTATTCAACAGTTTGAGCATTCTGTCAGCCTAATCATCACCCACCTCACAAGCCAAAACTATGCGACTGCATTGAAGTGGGCGGCTCTTATCCCGCAAATCCGAGGCTATGGTCATATCAAAATGGCAAACTATCAACGGGTTGCTAACACGCTGACTAGCTTACTAGAAACATTCACTACGCCATCAATGATGGATATCAGCCAGCAACCAGTTTCACCGACCCAAAAGCCTGTTCAACAGGAAAAGGCCGTTAACTTCTACGAAGTTAGAACTTAAACCATTTAAAGCGTAAAGCAGTCAAATGAAAAAGTCGCACTATAAAACAATAACAAGATGCACTTGCTAACAGAGGAAGGATCAACATGAGCATTTTTTCTCACCATGAATACGATCAACACGAAAACGTGCTGTTTTGTCATGACCCAATTTCAGGTCTGAAAGCAATTATTGCCATTCATAACACAGAGTTAGGACCAGCTTTGGGTGGTTGTAGAATGTGGCCTTATGCCACTGATGATGATGCTCTCTATGATGTGCTTAGGTTGTCACGAGGCATGACCTATAAATCAGCATTGGCAGGCTTGCCACTGGGTGGTGGTAAGTCTGTCATTATTGGTGACCCACACCAGGACAAAAGTCCTGATTTATTCATGGCGATGGCAGAATTTATTAATCGACTGGGAGGCTGCTATATTAGCGCTGAAGATGCGGGTACCAGTGTTGAAGATCTAAAAATAATGGCACAAACCACCAGCCATGTAGTGGGTATTGCGCCTAAAAAGGACTTACAAGGCAATATTAAAAGTGGTGATCCATCACCGATGACAGCCTATGGTGTTTACGTTGGTCTCAGTACCAGCGCCAGATACTACCTTGACCGCTCTGACCTGGAAGGTTTACGGGTTGCGATCCAGGGGCTTGGGCATGTTGGCTATCGACTGGCAGAATATTTACATAAAGCTGGCGCCAAACTTTGGGTTACCGATATACAATCCGAACAAGTTGAGCGTGCCCAGGATGAGCTTAATGCGATAGCCGTTGAGCCTGATGCTATTTACAGTCAAACGGTTGATGTTTTTGCTCCTTGTGCACTGGGGGCTGTACTCAATGACAGAACCATCCCGCTTTTGAAAGCCTCTGTTATCGCGGGAGCAGCCAATAATCAGCTGCAGGACGAATTACACGGCGATAAACTGCGTCATCATGGCATTTTGTATGCGCCTGACTATGTAATAAATGCGGGAGGGATTATCGATGTCGCCCACGAGCGAACAGGTTATGATCACCTGCAAGTCAAGCAGCACGTGGAAGGCATTGGCGATACGCTGCTGGAAATATTTCAGCGTGCAGATAGCGAACAGGCATCAACAAATAGCGTTGCCAACCAAATGGCCGAAGAGCGGTTTAGAAGCTGCCCTATAAAACCACAAAAGCTGGCCTCATAGCGCTCTTGACGGCAAATCATATGATGACCAAATATTGCTGCTGATCTTTTTGCAACTAAACACACTTCCAAGGATGGAAATTAATGTTCAACAAACAACCATTAACCGCCGCAATACTCGCCACTGCACTTGCCATTGCCGGTTGCAGTCAAACGCCTACTCATCAGCAAACGCTTCCCGAAACTATCAAAAAGAACCCTTTGGCTGAAGCCATTATCCAGGATACCAATACCTTAGTCGCTATCCCCAGCTACCGGAGTGAAGGTCGCTCAAGTGAAGAAGTCCAACAGTCTTTTAGCAAAATCAAGGCAGTGCTTGACCAGCGCATCTCAACCTTTAATCAACAACAGCAACACTTGAAAATCAGAGATTTTGAGTGGCGGAAAAATCGCCCCGATCAGCCAAACGACCCTTATCGTTTATTTGGCTATCGGCTAGGCAATGGCACAGAAAAACTATCCTTTATCACTCACCTCGATACTGTGGCGCCTGGAGGTATGGACTGGCAACCCTTTCAACCCCGTATCGAGCAACGTGAACTTCAGCAAACCAAGCAGCCTTTTCTGGTGGGTCGTGGGGCAGTGGACAACAAAGGTCCAGCAATGGCCACACTCAATATCCTGCAACAGCTTGCAAGAGACTATGATGCAACACCAGAGGCTTTAAATAACATCACTTTGGAAGTATGGTTTGATACCTCTGAAGAAACGGATATGGCAACGCCGAAGTTCTTAGCAGAAAACCCACAAGCGGTACCTGACCTGGGAATCGTGTTTGATGCCTCATGGTGTATCCGCGCAGAAAAAGGCATCGAACGCCCTCAGTTCTTTACAGCACTGGGTGAAACACCCAAGCAAGGTATTTGGATACACAGCATCAACACACCAAAAGACAGTCCAACCAACCAGATACCAAGTGAGGCAGTCGTCCTTCTTCAAGCAGACAATCCTACCCTGCTGGATGATCTTGCTGACCAAATACAGTCAGATTACCAGCACTATACTTTTGACGACCCAGATTACCGCCGGGCTCCTATGACTATCAGTCGAGTCAGCCCCACACAGCTTAAGCTCACAACCTCAGTGATTGGCGCTCAACACGGCTCAGTGCCCCACGCTAACCGAGAGGATGGCGCCAACCCTCTGGTTGCCATCACAAATTTCCTAGCACACCTGACCGATAATGGTACGTTGCAACAAAACGGCCTCAGTCAGCTTAGCCAGTTTGTAGCCTGGACCTGGGGTACCAAAGTGTTTGGTGAACACCACCCCGCGCTACTGCAAAAACAGGATAAAGTCTTCACCACAGGAACCACTTACGCTATTACCCGATTACAGACCGACTTGACACACAACAAGGCTACATTAGCCATTGATATTCGTTATGCCGCAGACCACCAAGACAAACCCTGGGATGGTAAAACATTTGGCCTATTACCCGGCAAGAGTCGTTTTCAGTCTGTTTTTACGCAACTAACGCAAGCCTTTAATCAGCAGCATCGAGACGCAAAAATTAGCTTTAGTACAAGTACCAAGGTAACCCCTGATATTCGAGACACTGAAAGCCCCAACTTTCAGTTTGTGAATAATGCCTACCGTAAAGTAATGGGAGAAGACTGCCCTGCTCAAGCCATTGGTGGTGGGACAGACGCCAAAGGATATTTACCCCTTATCGCAGCAGGACCTATGCTAGGCCGGATTGCAGGACCACCTGTTAACTATCACGGCATTAATGAAGCAGTACCCTTGGCAATGTTATTAAAAAGCACGGAAATATTATACGAGCTGGCTAAAGAAAAAATATTGGCTAGTCAATCACAAGAAAAACCAACACAGTTAACAAAAAAGAATGCTGCGACAAAGATGTGACATTTATTACATCTAACGAATACACAGTAGATGTAATGAAGTGTTACTTAAAAAAAGGACCTATTTAAAACAAACATTGTTAACAGGCTGTTGTTATACCAATAAAATATGATCACAATCACATGAGTATCGTAACAGGCAACAACAGTTGGTTAACATTTTTAACACTAAAGTTGCAAATTAGTATCACAATAACCATTTAAAAATTTAACAAAAAACTTATAATGAAACTCGAATTAGCTCATTGCAGGGCTATTTCGGCTTGTAAATCTTCTTTTCCCTAATGCATTTTGCCCGTCTTTACGGGCATTTTTTTTGGGCATCATTCAATGGTGCACCTGACTTTTAAGTGACTTTATCGTCTTTTACATTAAAAAAGCCCATAATAAATATGAGCTTTTTATTTTTCATACAAACAACTAATTTAAATACCGCGCCTCATCCGCAAAAACTTTGTGACACATTTCCGGTAATTTTACTTTTTGCCAAAATGGTTTTCCTTTCTTTTTCGTTTTTTTCTGGGCAACCACTTTTTTAGCCTTCTGCGCTTTGGCATGTTGCTGTGCTGTCACGGTCAACCACCACTTGAGTGACTTTTTATCACAGCCATTACCAGCAGGAATTGGTTTTTGTGGTCGACAAAATGGGCTTTCCGAAGGACATTTCAAACGCACATGAAAATGATCATCATGCCCCCACCACGGACGTATTTTACGTAACCAGATGTCATCCTGCTTGTTTTTTCTAAAAGTACATAAACGTTTTTTAATCAATGGGGCAACAAATATACGCTCAACACGACCATCTTGTGCCGCTGACTGTAAGGCAGAATCATGTTTTGGTGTCCAACGAGAGGTATCCAGTGCATAGCGCTTCTTTTGAATAACAGAAAAAGCACTCAATGCTTCTCGCTGATAGAGATCCAAGTGATGTTTTTTATCCAGTGTAAACCAGATATCGACATCCAACCCATTCTGGTGGCTTCGATGCCCACCCTCCATGGGGCCTCCCCGCGCCATCGCCAGATCCCCTACCAACAGCGTACCTAGTTGCCTATCCGCTATCTTCCCACCCAAGTCATTGATATAGCGGATTAGCTCAGGATGCCCATAGAAACGCGCTCGAGATAAACGCATCACCTGAAACCCTTTACCATTGGGTGGTAGCGATTCGCCTCCCGCTAAGCAGCCTGCAGCATAAGAACCAATCGCCATTGATTTTCCAGTGTTGGGCACCGTTAGCGATAGCCAGGGAGCAGAAGGTTTACTGGCAGCAAAGGCCGATACCGTAATAAGGCTACATGACAACAGCAATGAAGGTATACCAAACAACTTAACCGACATAATACACTCACGACACAATGATAGACGCTCAATGATAGGAGTAACCCATCGCGAACGCATAAACCCTATTCACAAGTATGGCAAATACTGACTGAATGTGTTGCCTAATCAAACTTTAAACAAGATTTTTTTTTGATATAAGCAATACATAATTAGACCAATAAGCAACACATGAGTAATTGCAAAGCTTAACGAGCCTAACCACGGTCCTGCCCAGTTAGCAAAAACTTCATTAAATAACCAGTCATATGCTGTTTGCCCTTGGCTATCGGTTATACGAATGCTATAGAGTACTCTCACCCACAAATCGGCGATGATATACGCCAATAACGGATTACAACCAAAAGCCAGCACTGGCGAAAGCAGTTTGGGTGTCTTCGACATAGGGAATACACTGATTAATATTGCCAACACAATAAAAGCCCACCCACTGCTTAACATTACAAAGCTTGGTGTCCATAACGATTTATTTATTGGCAAACCCATTGCGCTAAAGCCATAAGCCGCAATAATCAAGGTGCACCCTACCCCAGCCATCCTTAACCCTATATACCGCATATTGACCTTTTGTGGCTGGGCAGCATACTGGTCCTGATAAATCACATCTTTTAACCATAAACCTGCAACATACCCTAATAGCGTGGTGGTCAAGGCTGGCCAAGTACTTAGTATCCCTTCTGGGTCAAACGCTAACCCATGACCCTGCCACATGTGATTTGCACCTAATAACCATAAATCTAACTGGCGAACCATATTATTTTGTATGCTTAATGGCTCATCACCTGTCGCGCCTAACAATAAAACAGCCCAATAAGTCACCCAGTTAATAATAATAAAAGTCATTAATTGACGTCGGCTTAACGTATTAACCAGTAATGCCACAATGCAATATACTAATGCTATTCGCTGAAGTACGCCCATAACACGCCAGTGCCCTATTGCATCCAGAGTGTAAGGAAAGCCATTAAGCATAAAACCAATTAAAAAAATCAAACCACCACGGCGAATTATTTTCTTTTTTCTATCCTCACCAGAGTATTGCTGCAATGAATAAGCCATTGCCAGGCCAACAATAAACAGAAAAAAAGGAAACACTAAATCTACCGGTGTCCAACCGTGCCACTGGGCATGCTTTAATGCCGGAAATACATAATCCCAACTGCCAGGGGTATTCCCTAAAATCATAAAGATTACAGCGGCTCCCCGAAAGATATCTATGGCTAACAGCCGATTTGTCATTATCATTATCTTCAATTCCTTGAATACCTAAACAAGTATGGTAGGTGCTACTTTTACAGGGTAAAAATACCACCTACCAACAAAGTACCATAGTACTCAATCTTTAACATAAAGATTAATAGCTAACTGTGGTGTAACGCCGCAGGATGAGTTTCAGCTAACTAAATAGGCATTAACCTAAGACTTGTAAATAAAAGCCCGACGGTTTAGCTGCTTTGTAAAAGCCGTGAAAAAGACTTAGAAAAATAAATAATATGTTGCTCCACTTGCCCCTGTGGCTCAACATGACTGATAAAATAGCCTTGCTTAAGTAGTAAGCGCAGCATTTTGGGAAAGCAGTTTCTCGATTTTACTTCCAGTACACTATAACCTTGATTTAATGCCCAGGCCTCTTGCTGGACAAGTAAGTCAGTGCCAATACCTAGCTCACGATAAGCGGGAATCACCCCCTCTAGCCAACTGTAAAAACGATCATCATCAAGGGCATAACCTAATTTAAACGCAACAGGTCGCTCACCATACCAGGCAATCAATAATGAATACGCCTTGTTTGCCACACGCTGAGCCAATACTTCAATAGAGTAGTCTCGCTCAAACTCAGGCAATTGTGAAATAACCTGCATCGCTTCGTTCCAGTTGCCCTGTGTTATACGATAATTCGACTGCACGTCACTCTCCAAACCAACAGTACATATACTCACAACGAAGGGTATAGCATCAATAACGACTTATTTTATCGATCGCTATTAATCTCAGTTATAAATGAGATAAAACAGATATAAACCCAGTATCGGGAGACTGAGTAAGCCACTAATACAACTATAACTCAAAGTTATAATGCTACGTTTAATGTACATCTCTCAGGGTATATTTTGTAATTGAGAAATAAGCCACACATAAAATCATGAGTTATACGCAATGGATCGTTAAACTGCATAGATTCTGTTCAGCATACATCTGAAAGAAAATAGACAACAATGCATCATGAGGTTAGACAGAGAATGAAAGGATTGCTAACAGTATCACGGTCTGCTGTAGTACTAAGCTGCACACTCCCCCTATTAACAGGCTGCCTGGTTGACCAGACTAAACCTTATCAGAATGCTCAAGCACCAGAAATCGCAGCAATTCAAGATAGTGCTCAACTCGCAACACTCAAAAAGCAGGCTTTATTGGTTGAAGCCCAACAAGATACCATGCATAAAATCAGTGGTACGTGGCAGGATGGTGACTCTTTCTCAACATACGACGCCTTCCTTGAACAAGGTCAGCTGCGCTTTATTCAAGAGCACCGTAAAGATGGACGACGTGCGGAAGGCAGCCACAAGTATTATTTTTCTCAGGGTCGATTATTTCACTACACTGAAAAAAGTACCCACAAAGTACTTAATAATGATGGTCCCATCAGCATTGAGCTTCACGAGACAAAACTGTTTTTTAATCCACAAGGTCAACAACTATACGGACAACAGTGGAAAAACATGAAACCTCAAGGTGTAACCCAACAGGTTATTAGTGACATTAAGCAACATGTTGAGCACTTACAAACCATCATTCGTAAAATGAGCCGTTAAAATAATTGTTTTTTTAAGAAGAAAGGTCAATAAATGATGGGTTAATAACAGAGGTTAAAAACCTCTGTTTTAAAGCCATTTTTTAGCTATTTTTATTGGCTGGCAGCATCTTCACGCATCCGTTTGGCAATATAACGACCACCAAACACCACAATGGCACATACACCTACAACCACTAGCACACTCGCTACAACTGATGCGTCAACATACATGATTTATTACCCCATCACTTTATACCCTTTGGGTATATAACCAGAAAATGTTTTTTTGAGGGGCGTAGGATACCCAATCACCTGATGCAGGGCAATCATCACCACCATAGCAGCCTAAGCGGTCCAACTGCCTACTCAGCAATCACATTTGGCTTTCTGTATAAAGGACTCGCCTCTATCTGGCTGTCTATTGATTGCAATAGCTGCTTGAAACCCGCACTTTGGGTATCCTTAAACTCAGCTTCAAACTGCTTTGTTGACATCCCTTCAGGTAACTTTTTAAACGCAGGCACCAACATGGCCTCATCAACAGAAACCGCCAACATAGCTTGTAATTGTTTAGCCAAAGTCTCTGATTTAGTTGCTTGGCGAGCAAAGCGAATACCAGCACGATCTGCAGCTAAATCATAAAAACTAAAACCAGACCCGTTTCGTGAATCGTCTAGTTCTTTTAATAAACCAACGCTATCTGTCAGCCTGTCTCCCATATAGAGAGACATAGCGGCAGATAGCACAAAGTGTCTGGCTAAGTCTTTTCTTTTATTCAGGTAAAAGCGTTTACGCTGCTTAAGCAAAGCCTTAGGCACCTTGTAGTCAGATAAGTCTAAATTGGAGTGATAAAGCGCTAACGCCGTCAGTAATGCCCGGTTTTCGTCGACGGCTGATTCACCCGTTTGTGTGCGTTGTTGCGCTAACTGGAATAGTTGCTGAAATAATTTGGGTAACGGCTCTCTTTTTACTTTACTTTGCTCAGCGTATTTATGAGCTGCAACTAAATACATTGTGATACGTTGCTGATCAGCAGGGGAAAACAAAAAATCTTTGCCTTGTTTATTGAGGGCAGAAACCATTCTTTCAGACCAGTGATAAGCTAGCACCGCTCTTTGGGGCGCAATGCGAACACGCTCAATACTCTGATACATTTGCCATACAGGCTCTAACCGAGCAATTTGCTGGGTGTTCTCAATCGCTAGATTAACAAGCCATTCAGGCAATACTTGATCTGCTAACTGCACTTCTAGTAACTCAGGCTTGTTACCTCTGATACCCACTAGCGATGTTACATTCAAGTAACGTGGGCCTACCTGTACAGAGGAGCGAATAAGTGCTTTTTGCTCCATGAGTTCAATATCTACACCTTTTACATGCCACTGAGGGTACTTTTGAACCAATGTCACAAAGAGCTGCTTGAGGTCAGCCTCCGTTGCTTCAATCTCATAAACTCCTTCCGCTGGAAGAAAGGTCGGTGTGTGCCTCTCCAGTAGATGTTGTAAGGGAGCTGGCTCTGCAGTCATCGCCACCCTCGGCTCACCGTCAGTCAACCAGAAGGCAACTCCCAGTAATAACGAAACAGTACCTGCCAACATAATTAACAATCGTTTCATTGCCACCTACTACTTCTCTAAGGATATAACAACCTTGCACTTCTATCAGGGGATACAGCTTCAGCCTGCGATAAAATTCAGCTGTGCCCCAATGATGTGATTGTTATACAACCTCTTACTAATACCAATACTACGCAGCCTATTACTTAGACTTCTCGCTACCTACTCATGGCAAGACCAGCTTTAGCTACATGCTATGTAAAGCAGCCATTACCCTCATTGCTATGAGTGTTAAATAACTCAACGGTTGGCTATTTTGTGGAAACCACTGTTTATGGTCCCTATATACCACCAAAGTAATTTGAATATTCAAATAGTCTGAACTAACTCCCGACTCAAAAACATTGATCTCTCAGGGTGTATAGTTAACTTTAGTAACAGACGACATTTTTTCCCTGTTATACCTGACAAATGAATAGCGGGCCATCACTTAATACTGTTGATGCCAACTAGCCTATAGTTTTCATTAATCATTAGCATTGCTTAATGCAATTAGCCTGATAACGGAAACTATGGTGCAATTCATCTTAAGAAACAGCAGCAATAACGGCTTCAAACTGTTTGCCATCCAGCAAAGGTATTCATAAATTCTTTATTGAGGGCTTTAACATGCAACGAATTACTATTTTTGGACGCGAGGGATGTGGTTTTTGCCGTAGAGCCAAACAACTGTGTGAAGACAAACAGTTAGACTTTAATTACATTGATATTCATGCAGAGAATATTACAAAGGCTGATTTAGAAAAAACGATTGGTAAACCGGTAGAAACCGTACCCCAAATATTCCATGGAAAAGAATATATTGGTGGCTGTCAAGAGTTCGAAGTATTTTTACAGCAGGCTGAGACTCATTAATTCACCCAAAGCTATTGCAAACGAATTAAGGTCTCATTTTTAATTAGCCTACTCGTTTCTACCTTTATAAAACAGAACACCCACTTGCCATTTATTTTAAGACAAGTGGGTCCCCCTCTTGTCTCAAATCTCTTAGCAGCATAAGATGTGTATCGGGAAGTTTACGCCTACTGACGTATCCTTTTTGGATAGCCTTTTAATGATTAATCAAACCCATTTTAATCTGGTATATATACCCAAAGCGAAGAATATACCCATAATGAATCATTTTTAGGTGTCAAAATAAAATGGTATTTACTCACAGCGAAGGGTTATTTAGGCGAGACCACCGAGCGATGAAGCCCCAGGCGTTTAGATAAACTAAATGACTGGGGTGGCAGTTAAATGCTCCTGTATAAACTGCATTCCCACCATCCTTAGTGGTCAAGAGCGATGGTAACAAAGCCTAAAAATCATTCGCGAAGAGTATATACCCTCCGATGTAGGTGTAAAATACCCCAAATGCCACTTGTTTATTTATGCGTAAAAACTAAAACAGCATTTGCAGCACGGGGGTTCAACTGAGTTAATTCTGTTGCAAATGCAATAACAACTGCCCTCAATGAAGGGCATAAAATACATAAACAACTCAGGGAATAAAAATGAATTGGCGAATGTTTACGCGCTTTCAACGCAAAAAAACAATGAATTATAAACTCATCATTAGTAGTTTGACGCTCTCAGCAGCATCTATCATTAACATTAATACCTGGGCTGCTACTGAACAGTTTATTTTTGAGGGAGATCGTAGTCTTCCTGTTGAAGCTTCCAAAGCAATGGTGGTCACTAGCCATACATTAGCTACTAAGGTCGCTGTCGAAGTGCTTAAAGAAGGCGGTAATGCCATTGATGCCGCAGTAACCGCTGCCTTTGCTCTGGCTGTTACTCAGCCCCGCTCAGGTAATATCGGTGGTGGCGGCTTTATGCTGATTTCCAAAGAACAGGATAAGCTGGTCGAAGCCATTGATTACCGTGAAAAAGCACCCGCCGCAGCAACGCCAACAATGTTTCAAGACAAAGCTGGCAATGTTGTACAAAACCGTAGCCGTTTTACCCATAGAGCCGCAGGTGTACCAGGGACTGTTGCAGGGCTGTTAAAGGCCTTAGAACGACACGGTACTATTTCTCGCGAACGTGCACTGGCACCTGCCATTGCACTGGCTGAAAAAGGCTTTAAAGTACCCCCTCGCTTTACCAAAGGTACTCAAGATGCAGAAAAAATGCTAAAAAAATGGCCTGCTTCATTGAAAACTTTTTATAAAGCCGACGGCTCTCCCTATCAGCCGGGTGAACTTTTTGTTCAAAAAGATCTGGCAGAAACCCTAAAACGCATTGCCAAACAAGGTATTGCTGGCTTTTATGAAGGCAAGACAGCAGATTTGATTGTTGAAGAAATGAAGCGTCATGATGGTTTAATAACTCATGAAGACTTAAAAAACTACCAACCTGCCATTCGTAAACCTGTACATGGAACTTACCGTGGCTATGATATTTACTCCATGCCAACGCCAAGCTCTGGCGGTATTCACATCGTCCAGATTTTAAATATTCTGGAAGGTTATCCTATTGGTTCTTATGGCTTAAACTCTGCAAAAACGATTCATTTAATGGCAGAAGCCATGAAGCGCGCTTATGCTGATCGTGCCACTTACTTAGGTGATAGCGACTTTGTAAATGTACCAAGCAAAGGATTAATCGATAAAGAATACGCAAAAACCTTGCGCCAGCAAATTTCACAGGATAAAGCAACTCCAAGCAAACAAGTTAAGCCTGGAAACCCTCCTGGTTATGAAAGCAATGAAACCACACACTTTTCAATCGTTGATAAGTGGGGTAATGCCGTTGCTAATACTTACACGATTAACTTTAGTTACGGCTCTGGTATTGTCGTGGATGGTGCAGGCTTTTTACTTAATAATGAAATGGATGACTTTAGCGCCAAAACAGGTGAACCTAATGCTTATGGCTTAATTGGCAGTGATGCCAATAAAGTAGAGCCTAACAAACGCATGCTCAGCTCTATGTCACCTACCATTGTGAAAAAGGATGGTAAAAACTTTTTAATCACAGGCAGCCCAGGTGGTTCTCGAATTATAACGACTACCCTGCAGGTAATTATGAATGTCATAGACCATAAATTAAATGTCCAAACAGCTGTCAACTCACCACGTATTCACCATCAGTGGTTACCCGATGAAATTCGTGTAGAACAAGGCATTAGCCCTGATACCGTTAAACTGCTTGAGTCAATGGGGCATACCGTCTCAGAGAAACCTGCAATGGGCGCAATACAAAGTATCTTAGTAGGACCAGACGGTACGCTTTATGGTGCAGCAGATCCACGACGCAGTACCTCTTCAGCTATGGGACTTTAATATCCTTAGTACCCTTTTAGCCTTTCAAATAACCATAATGATTCGTGAAGGGTATAGTGTTATTTTTTTACCAGGGGAGCAAAGCTCCCCTTTTTCTATTTATTAACACTAATTTTTACAGTCAATGTACAAACTGATGATAAGGAATAACATCTGTTCTTGGGTAGACATCTTTTATCTGAGTATTTTCTATCGGAATCTTTTCGACCCAACGATAAAGTACATTAAATTTTTCTGACTTGGGCTTAGGCCCCATAACCGCAGAAGAAATCCAATCCTGGTCAATATATTGATCAAAACACCAGTTAATCAGTAAATCATAGGCTATACGGGCAACTCTCATCCATAAGTGAGTCCTTTCATAAAGATTCACCGGTTCTTCAACTGATAATAACGGACTTCCTTCGAGCCGTGTTTTAAAGCATTCAAAAGAAATTCCTAGGTGATGTAATGCATAACGTTCGACAGCCAATACATTTGCGTCTAAATCACCTAGCGCTTGGCATGCAAGTATGGGATAACTTTCCTTATCTGTCCTATCAGAAAAATAGATAACCTTTCCATTAAATAAAGACTCAAATAAATGTTTATCACATGAAATATATTTTTCTAAACCTACAACACGCAAATCTAAGTCAGGATATCTTGCTTTTAGAGCCTTCACATATCGACTATCTGCCTGACCATCACCGCATCCGATAGATAAATATATTAATGTTTTATTTTGACCAATATAAAAGTCACCAACCATGCGGCACAATGTACTTATGGTCGCCTTATCAACTTTAGGGCATATTATATGTACAATATAATCACAGATATCAATAGCATGCTTACTTGTTATGCGCTTTTGCTCAATCACATGTTTAAGCGCAATCATAAGATAACGAACAATACAATCATTAACGGCTAACTCAAATGAGTCATGAGCATGTATTGGTAAAGATAATAACACAGGTCTGATCTCCTCAACCTGTGGCATTTTAATGATATTGGTATACATTAATGCGTAATACCATTTACTTAATTTATCACTTATTACGAACTGAGGTATCACTTGTTTAATTAAACTTTGCTTTAAGCTTTCAATATCAAGATAAGAAAGAAGTAATGCTAACTGATAATGTCGCTCCACATCGCCTGAAGTAATATCTTTTTCTTCATCAATTTTACCGAGAACATTATCAACTATTGATGTGACTAAAACAGAAAAAATATTTTCATACTCAAGCAAATTTTTGGTTGTATAAATCCTTTTATCACATTTTGCTATAACCATAGTTTTCTCCTACTTAAGCAAACTCATGCAGGAAAAATACAGGCTCATACATCCCTGTGAAGTTGAACTGTCCACAGAATTCTTTTACTTTAGGACACTTCTAATAATAGTAATTTTTTTTATGAGAGCAAGAAAACACTACATGGAAAAATATACCCAAAACGAAGGGTTTTTAGTGGGGCTAGTCTGGTCTGTTACGACTAGCGATAGCATCAACAGTTTTTTAATGGTGCTAGCTGGGTGGTCAAGAGCGCTGACAACAAACCCTACTAATGTGTCGGGAACACATTAGAACAGCTTCGCTGGCCCGTTAGGGTGAGCGCTATGGATAGCGTACATAAAAATGATTCGTGAAGGTTATACAATGTATAAGAAGTACATTAGGACTAGACGACAACTTTATGTCTAGTCCTAATGTAGGTATTAATGCTAGCTGGGTTATATGCACAATATTAATGCAGCTCTTATACCCTTCATGAATCATTTTTAGTTTTCGGAAAATTAAATAGCATCATTACCATAAAAAATGTGCAAAACTATGATTTCTTACCTACAACAGGTTCCTCAATACTCGCCAAGTCCACCAAATTAGCTTTCATATCCTTATTTCTATAAATTCGTTTATTTTTATTAGGGTAATCGCCTACATCGTGATCTAACCGCTGCCCTACAACTATACACTTTAAAGTGACAGTCCCTGTATTAGTTAATTTATGGGATAACCCTCCTGCCCGATAACCTATAAAGTCACCCGCTTTAACGTGGTAATGATGATCACCAATAGTGGCTTTTGCTTCACCTTCAAGGATATATACACATTCATCTTCATGGTAATGTTTATGTAATTCTGTGGACTCATAACCTGGCTGAACTTCTATAATATGAAAGCCAAAGCCTGTCAATCCAGTTAAATCGCCAAGTGATTTATTTCTTCTGCGCGCATTGGGGTTTAAAAAGTGCGTTTTATCAATACCTTCAAAGTCTTCTATTTCTTCTCTTGTGACTATATATTTATCCATACCATCAGACCTTTTAGTTATTTTTTCTGTTAGGTTAATATATCATGCACTATACACTTAAAAACAACTTTTAGTAAATATTTCCATACCAACGGGTTTATCAGATATTAAGAGTTTACAAAAAGGTTCTACCAGCAAGTTATTTTTTATAAATGATGGAGGTAACAACATTCCCTACACCTGTACCCCCTACTGTTCACTTCACCTATGTCATAAACAAACTCAAGCATGGCCAAGCCACTTTTGCTTTAGCACTACAATAATGACTACTCATATCACCTTCACGAATCATTTTTATGTGCGCTATCCATAGCGCTCACCCTAACGGGCCAGCGAAGCTGTTCTAATGTGTTCCCGACACATTAGTAGGGTTTATTGTCGGCAATCTTGGCAGCCGACCCTAAAAACCCTTCGTTTTGGGTGTAGGTATATTAATCATTGTTTACTCATGATTGATAATAAATTCACTTAGATGGTGTTTTTTTAAACACCTTATATAAATTAATATTTCAAAGAATGTGACACATTCAATTTAATAATCCAACTGAGAAAAAACATTTATGAAAAAGTATTTTTATCTAGCAATATCTTTAGTACTTTTTACGCTCACAACAGTTAGTTCTGCTAAGGAAAATAATATTGAAGGTAAGATTAAGCTTGAATACAGTAACGGTCAAACTGCAACTGAAGGTCTGGAAGAAGTCAATCTTATTCTACGCTCAGTAGGTGTTCGAGTAAGCAATTTACCCTTGCCGAAAGACGCTAAACCAATTCTGAAAGCCTCTCAAAATAGAGCCATTACAAAAGCAGAAGCTAACCAGCTGATATCCTATTTTTCATTACATAGAGGAGAGTTATTAGAGCAAATTAAGTTAGCAGGCCGAACACCTGAAGGGCATCATGGAGGGTATCTTTCAACTTCAGAAGAAAGTCAGGCGCCTTATCCAAAAGTCTATGATATGAAGACATTAACACCAAAAACCAGGGCATTTATACAATCGAAACTTGGTAAACTTCATGTAAACAGCTCTGATAATGGTATGGGCATTGATGAAGTAATGACTATTGTATCAGGTGGCCCATGGACTTGGTTTGTTGCTTTACCCAATAACATTGTTGGCAAGTTGACGCTTAGTGCTGTTGGACTAAAGGGAAAAGCATGGCGCATTAGCTATCCTGGATTGGTACCTCATGGAGGTTATTTCGATACAGAGCAAGGCTTAATTGTTGCCTATGCCCATGGACCTAAAAATTTTGTTATGCGTTATGAAGAACCAAGTGTAGCAGGTGCCGAGCTACTTAATAATAACCCTTGGATAGATTTTACAGGTAAAATGCCTAAGCTGTTAAATAAAGTAAAGTAAAATGGAAGCGTTATTTCCATTTTATTCTGCCTGATCTTAGTCTCGCTCAACATTTTTATTCTGCTTTTTGGGGCATCATGATTGAATGCCCCTTTAAGGTATATGTACATCTTATTTTCAATATTTTTAATGCTAATTTTTTCGCTTCAACGATCCAAACTATGTGCCAAATAGCACTACTCTCAAACATATTCAGTACTGTGCAAACTTCTCTACAAGAAAATCAACAAAATGGCGTACTTTTGTTGATGTCTCATTGTGATATGGGTAGATAGCGTATAATGCATGGACCTCTGCTTTCCAGCTTTCCAATAAGGAAATAAGTCTTCCAGATTGTAACTCAGCATCAACAAAGACCTTCGGTGTCAGTATTATACCTAGCCCCGCCAAAGCAGCCTGTTTTGACGCTAAACCATTATCTACAGAATAAGTACCTTTATTAAAATTAAATATCTCTGTACTACCTTTCCGGTAAAAGGTCCAGCTTGTCGGAGAAGATGACAAACTGTAAACAATACAATTATGAGAATGTAAGTCTTTTATTTGAGCTGGGGTACCCATACGGGTTAAATACTCTGGTGAAGCACAAAGTACCCTTTCAACTTCCATCAACTTTCTAGACCTCAAACTTGAACTCTTTTGTGCTCCACCACCACGAATAGCAATATCAAACCCCTTGTCAATCAAGTCAGCATATTCATCATTCATTACCAACTCAATCTGTATTTCAGGATAGCTACTCATAAACTCACAAATCGCTGGGTTCACTAGCAATAAGCCAGCAGACATAGGCGCACTGATCCTTAATAATCCCCGAGGTTGTTCGGTAGACTCAATGATATCTCGGTCTGCATTATTAAGCTCATCTAAAACTATACAAATATGATTGTAATAACGCCGCCCATTTTCTGTAACATGCAGTTTTCTAGTGGTCCGGTTAATGAGAGGACTTTGTAAAAAAGCTTCAAGCTCATTAATGTTTTTACTTACAGCAGCCTTGGATAATTTCATTTCTTCAGAAACAGCAGTAAAACTCCCAAGCTCAACAACCTTCCTAAAAATATTTATTGCCCGCAACTTGTCCATCTGACAACTCCAAAAACAGCTTTTGTTTACTATAAGTAAACTATATTACTACCAAAGCGCTCTTTATCAACAAGAGCAACCACTCTATATTTCAAACAACATTTCTAACATTTAGGAGAATCAGAAACGGCATTCAAAATAGCTGAAGTTAAGTCTTATTCTTTAGGGCTAAGCAACTGCTTTATGCTTAGCAATAGCAACCTCAGGTATTTAAAAAGTGCTAGCAGGAAAAGATTACCGCGCTGACACAGCTATTACGAAAAAAATGCATTTTTAGAGGTACCCTTTAGAAGTAGGAATTGAGTTGACGGATGTAGGGCTATTTATATCTTCAACAAAGCTTTCTGGTATTATTAACACCTACTAAAATTTGTTACAGCAACTGCTGTATTAATGTTTTTAATTTTTTTGAAAAAATGTTCGCTAATTTATTAACATAAAACAAAACATCTTGTAAATAGTTTTGTTCATTAACAGGATGAGCTTACCCAATAAGCGTCTTTATTTAATCTAAAATATTTTCGCTATATTGCCGTAACATGACTAAGTAGGAAGAGAATTATGACAAACACTGGCAAATGCCCTTTCAATCACCCTGCAGGGGGCGGTACTTCAAACCGAGAGTGGTGGCCCAATCAGTTACGTTTAGAAATTTTGCATCAGCACTCTTCTTTATCTGACCCGATGGATAAAGACTTTGATTACGCTAAAGAATTTAATAGTTTAGATCTTCAAGCAGTCAAAAAAGACCTGTATGCCTTAATGACTGATTCACAAGACTGGTGGCCTGCTGACTATGGTCATTATGGACCATTATTTGTCCGTATGGCATGGCACAGTGCAGGCACCTATCGAACTGGTGATGGGCGTGGAGGCGCGGGTACAGGCAATCAACGCTTCGCCCCCATTAATAGCTGGCCAGACAACGGTAATCTAGATAAAGCCAGAATGTTGCTATGGCCTATCAAGCAAAAATACGGCAGGAAAATTTCTTGGGCTGATTTGATGATTTTGGCAGGTAATTGCGCCCTTGAATCAATGGGTTTCAAAACCTTTGGGTTTGCTGGTGGCCGTGAAGATGTCTGGGAGCCTGAGCAAGATATCTACTGGGGTAACGAATCAGAGTGGTTGGATGACAAACGCTATTCCGGTAAACGAGACTTGGAAAACCCATTAGCTGCGGTGCAAATGGGGTTGATTTACGTTAACCCTGAAGGGCCAAATGGTAATCCAGACCCTGTGGCATCTGGTATTGATGTGCGTGAAACCTTTGGCCGGATGGCAATGAATGATGAAGAAACGGTAGCCCTGGTTGCTGGTGGGCATACCTTTGGTAAGTGTCATGGTGCAGGTGATCCTGCGCTTGTTGGTCCAGAGCCAGAAGGTGCCAGTATTGAAGAGCAGGGGCTGGGTTGGAAAAACAGCCACGGTACAGGTAAAGGTGGAGATACCACCACCAGCGGCATTGAAGGGGCTTGGACTGCCAATCCTATTAAATGGGATAACGACTACTTTGATATTTTGTTTGGCTATGACTGGGAGTTAACCAAAAGCCCAGCAGGTGCCCATCAATGGGTACCCAAAGGCGGTGCGGCGGCTGATCTAGTGCCAGATGCTCATGACCCTGCTAAACGGCATGCCCCCATCATGACTACAGCTGACCTGTCATTAAAAATGGACCCTATTTACGAGCCCATTGCCAGGCGCTTTCAAAAAGACCCAGAAGCTTTTGCTGATGCTTTTGCCAGAGCTTGGTATAAGCTGACTCATCGAGATATGGGGCCACGTGCACGCTATTTGGGTAATGAAGTACCTGACGAAGAACTGATCTGGCAAGACCCTATTCCCGCAGTGGGCCACGATTTAGTTGACGATAAAGACATAGCTGCCCTTAAAGGCAAAATACTGGATTCGGGTCTCAAGGTTTCTGAGTTGGTATTTACTGCCTGGGCATCGGCTTCTACATTCCGTGGTTCTGATATGCGTGGCGGCGCCAACGGTGCACGGGTTCGGTTAGCCCCTCAAAAAGAGTGGGAAGCAAACGAACCTGCGCAATTATCTAAAGTGCTCAATGTGCTAGAGAATATTCAATCCGAATTTAACGGTGCCCAATCAGGTAACAAAAAAATCTCGTTAGCAGATTTGATTGTATTAGGTGGTTGCGCGGCGGTAGAGAAGGCAGCTAAGGATGCTGGTCAAAACATTACTGTTCCATTCACTCCAGGCCGAATGGATGCCACTCAGCAACAAACTGATGTAGTGTCTTTTGCTGTATTGGAACCTATTGCAGATGGTTTCCGCAATTACCAAAAAGGCAGTTACAGTGTTTCCGCTGAAGAGCTGTTAGTAGATAAGGCCCAATTATTAACCCTAACTGCACCTGAAATGACAGTATTGGTAGGGGGAATGCGGGTCTTGAATACTAATACAGGACAAACTAAACATGGTGTTTTCACTGATCGGCCCGAGACTTTAACTAACGACTTTTTCGTCAACCTGCTAGATATGGGAACCACCTGGAAGTCCATATCAAAAGACGACAGTTTATTTGAAGGTCGCAACCGCAAGACAGGTGACGTAAAGTGGACTGGCACCCGTGTCGATTTAATCTTTGGCTCAAACTCACAGCTGCGTGCATTAGCAGAAGTTTATGCCACAGCAGATTCAAAAGAAAAGTTTGTCAAAGATTTCGTTGCCGCCTGGGTAAAAGTCATGAATCTGGATCGGTTTGATAAGAAAATAAAATAGAGTAAACAAATATAATGTAGCATCACCACACATACTATAGTAGAGAGCCATAGCAAGCAGAGGCCAAGGATGACCTTCTGCTGCAAATGAACAAATAATGGCTCACGGTACAGATCATATATGAGTCAGTACAATTAAAAAATTAAATATTAAAATTACCTTTTACATACTCTACAAATAAGTTAACCGATTTAGACATTCTATTTGGGTCCCAAACCATATGAATGTCCCAACGTGTTTCTTCACCAAGAGGAATAACAGCAATGTCTCTACAATCTTTATAAATTGACTTTTCAGGTAAAATTGCTACTCCTACATTCGACGTAACTAAAGCAACGATTGTCTGAATATCTTTTGAGATACTGTTAATTCGATAATCTAGACCGCTAATTATTTTTAGTATCTGATTATTCATTTCAGATTTTTCAAAGAGACTAAGCATTAACAAATCATAGTGCTGCAAATAATACTCAATACTGTCACTCTTATGTATATGCTTTGAAACTACTAAAACAAACTCATCACTCGACACTTTTATACTATTCAATACATTCGTTTTTGGTTCTCTCATAAAACCAATATCGATAACCCCTGTAAGTAATTGTTCTTCCTGTTCATACGATGGAAGGTCAATAAGTGAAATACATAAAGAGGGATAACTTGTCTTAAAGTCTCGAATTAAACCAGGGAGAAAGTCATAGCTCGATTTACCAAACCCGATATGTAAATTACTTATGTTTTTTGACGTATTTACAATATATTTTTCAACTTTCTCTGCATGCCTGTTCAAGCTTATTATTTCAGGAATAATAGCTTTTCCTGCATCAGATAGCTCTATTCCCTTAGCGCCTCTAATAAATATTTCGATATCGTAAAGTTCTTCGAAATACTTAATTTGTTTAGAAAGTGCTGGCTGAGAAATACATAAGTTCTGTGAGGCTACTCTAAAATTGCCTGTTTTCACAAGCTCTTCTATAGCCAGTAAATGTTTTATATTCAATCTCATAACAAAAAGTTATCACCATTAACTATTCTTCAATATACGTTATCACGCCTTTTGATACAATGCTATGCATAATACACCATCAAATGAGGGGTTAAACGATGGAGTTTTGTGTTTTATCAAAAGATAACATATTGATATTAGAAGACATTTCTTGCAGTGATACTCCTGAAATTATAACCAGTTTATTCAAGCAAGGATTCATATTGGCACCAGTGTTAATAAAGGCAAACAACGTAGAAGACGCACGTCGCTCATTTATAAACCGTTTTAGTTGGGAAGAGCTAGCAAATGCACTAAAAAGTAAAACACTATTAAGAGGTTAAAATACAGCTACAGTATGAATACTTTTATCCTAGAAGAACCAACACAATATTGGATAAACAACAAATCCTGTTAATGTGTCAGGAACAAACACATTAGAGCAGATTTACTGCACCGCTAGAGTAAACGTTATGAATAGTGCAGATGAAAAAATTCGCGAAGGCTATATTCTAGGGCCTGTTAACACTATTTGAACCATCTATAATAAAGGCTACATAATCACACTGAACACGCTGTGAATCCTTCCCTGGATGCTTGACTGCCGCATCCTTGCGGCAGACAGTTCAGCGTTGATTATCCAGCCTTTATTTTTGTCTGCTGTTACAGTGTAAAATACTATGCACCTTTTTTTCTTATTAATGTACAATTCACCGCGAAGGCATAGCCCATTTAAAAAAACTTAAAGTCAATCCTTTGGGGTTAATTTTGGTTGTTTACTGACAGTAATCTCAGTAACTCTTTCAGCGTACTCTCGAATGTAGTGACAAATCGTAAAGAGGTCATTTGGAGCTAGCTCTAGCTCAAAAATACCATCCTGACCATATACCCTAAAAGAGATTTTACATGTTTTCATTCGAACTATGAAAGGGCCAGAGTGACGTCCCCGTTGAATATAGTATGTTTCTACTGTTGGCGGAAAAATATTCTGTATAGAAAAAGGCTTTTGATTGAAGTGTAATTTATTGAGTGACAAAGGTTTAATGTCTAATAACAGATTATTGCTTTGTTGTTCAATTTCTACTTTAACATGATTAAAGGTACTTTTTAAAAATGATGGCAAACGT
Organism: Zooshikella ganghwensis; assembly: GCF_018263875.1. NCBI lineage: Bacteria > Pseudomonadati > Pseudomonadota > Gammaproteobacteria > Oceanospirillales > Zooshikellaceae > Zooshikella > Zooshikella ganghwensis. The sequence goes on along the minus strand of NZ_JAEVHG010000001.1, from coordinate 708,817 downwards.
AAATACCAAGGGATACAACCAAAAGTCATAGTCAAGATAACAGCCCCAAATAGAAGACTATAGTTAGCAGTGATACTGCTCGGAGTGAATACACCAAGCAAAACTATAATTAAGATAGGCAGTAACATATAAGCAAACACTATCAACAGAGATAATGTAACTACAAACCTTTTACGAATTACCTGTAAAGTTTTTTGTTCTGTTTTTTTATCAGAATAATTATAACTCAACAAAAAACCATTAAATACAGTGTTCTTTCGGTTTTGATTCGCAGGTGGCAGGTAGTTAATCAAGCATAGTATTGATGTGTCGTATGCTTTACTATCATGCTTATAATGAAAGCTAATGCTGTAACCACATTGAAAGGTAATATGTAAAAAGCCCTTTCTATCAGTAAAGTAGCCACTAACATCAGCCCATCGATATGTACTTGTGATTTTCCAGTTAAAAACTCTAAGCTGGGTTTCACTAAATTCATATAGATACTTGTCTTTACTGTATTTTACTACTTCCATTACCACATTAAACTCCGGGCTTAAAGATTTGCGAATATACCCTTCACGAATGATTTCTAGGTTTTGTTATCTTCACTCCTCACCCCAATCATTTATTAATATAGGCTCATGGGACTTCGTCGCTCGATGTCCGCACCTAAAAATCATTCGTATTGGGTATAGCACCGGTAAAACACATTATGTTCGAGGTTACGCTTACTTTCTTGAAGACTTAATCATTTTCGATCTGTATATCGACACTGAGTCTGGCATGCGATGTTAGCTGATGTTTGTGAGACACGTGCCGGGAGCACGGTAAGCAAGCAGAGGCCAAGGATGGCCTTCTGCTGCGGATGAACAAATGACGGCTCACAGCGCAGATCACTTAAAGGTAAAGGCTAAAACAGCCATTGTTTACTCTTTAACAAAGTCCGCAAATTTAGCTGTCAACTCAACACGTGATACACCATTGTTTTCTTCCAACTTGCAAAACTGTCTAAAGGCTAAACTTTCATATCCATCACGATAGAGCTTTAGTACATTACGTTCTGTAAGCATTAATACTTGTGTTTCTTGTGATTCTTCTACGAATTCACTAAACAGTTGTTTCAGTGTGCGTTTAGGTTGTTTTGTATTTCCAGGTAGTTTACAGAAGCATTTAAAAGCAAGACCTTTATAGCCTGATAGGTAAAGCCGTTTGATATTGTCAGGTGTTGGCTCTATTCCCTCAACACGAAGCGCTTTTGATATGCAATGTACTGTACTTTCATCGTTTTCTTCTGCTGAGGTTTCTCCCCCTTTAGCTGTATCTCTATATAGATGCATCAGTAGTCTAAATATGAACGTTTGAAATAAATATCTTTGATCAACGCATGCAAAACACAACGAAATACAAAACCCAATAGTAACAAGTAAAAAAACAAACTTACGAAGATACTTCATTTTCATATTCAAACTTTGCAACCTGTTTTTATTAGTCTTTTAGAAAACAGGTTTCGAGGTCTTGCGTTTATTCATAAAGTCAATCACCGCCTGTTGATATTGTGTATCCTCTAGCCGTAACCTTGTCCCAGAAAGTACAAGCTTAGGGCCATAGAATTCACTGCACCCAAAGCCTGGATTACTGTGAGGTTCAATACACCAATGGTAGGCTACACCAATAACCCCATTGGAAGGTTTACCATATTTTTCTAAAGCCATTTTCTTCATAGCCAAGGCATTTTGCTGCGTCCATGGTTGCTCATAAATTATTATACTAACTACCATGGGTTCATTAGCATCATAGGGTACCTTTGGCTGCATATGGACAACTACTGACATATTAGCGGTCTTTACGGTGAAATACGCAGGCTCCTTTGTTTTAGTCACTGGATTTACTTGTGAAAACTCATCAAATTTTACTGCGTTCACTCCAAGACCTAGTTTTTGTGTAATTGCTGTAATCGCAGCCTTTTTACTCATACCTAGTTTTACTCCTGCAATATCAAACTGCTCTGCATCAGCAGATCGAGGCGCAGCGAAACAAATATTGGATATCAAAATAGATAGAACAACACATGCCTGAATTTTTTTCATAGTTTTTTCCTCAATTTAACCCTCTGATATGTTATAACGGCTATGTAGCTTTATTAAATCACTAAATTTTCCAGTTAATTCATCATGAGATAAACCATTGTTTTCTTCTAACTTGCAAAACTGTCTAAAGGCTAAACTTTCATAACCATCACGATAGAGCTTTACTACATTATGTTCAGTAGGCTTTAATACTTGTGTTTCTTCGATAGACTCGCGAAATAATTTTTTCCATTTGCTTTTTGGTAATCCTTTATTTTCAGGCAATATACAAAAGTTTTTAAATGCGAGACTTTTATAACCAGACTGGTAAAGCCGGCGGATATTCTCAGGTGTTGGTTCTATTCCTTCAACACGAAGCGCTTTTGGTTTATTGCTCGTTGCACCTTCATCGACTTCCTCTGCAGAAACCTCTACGCCTTCAATAGCACCTTTATATCGATGCATTAAGAGTATAAATATGAAGCTTTGAAACAAATACTTTTGATCAAAGTATGCGCCATACAATGAAGCAATAAATCCGATACTGACAAGGATAAAAGTGAACTTACGAGGATACTTCTTTTTCATACAATAACTTTCTCAAACGCCCAAAGAGAGCTATCTACTCTCTTTGAGTTGCAATGAAAGGGTACACTAATTCGATATAAGTGGTTTATTCAATCACGGTAACGCCTCGATCTCTTAAAAGGCGTATGACACGCTCTTTCTCTGAAACTTTGAGCGTAGGCTGATTTGAAGGCCTAACGGTTTCAATAACATCTTCGATCGATAGCGTCTCAAGTGTATCTGAGGCTTTTTCCAAGCCTTTCCATTGACGTATGGGGTTTTTATCTAAAGTCAAACTGGTTAACTTGGGTAAGTGCTCAAGCCCTTCAATTTTTGTGACTTTATTATTTCTTAAAATGAGTTCTTCTAAGTTTGGAAAATGCTCTACCCCCTGTAAGGATCGAATCCCTTGACCGGATGGGTTAAAGTTGTTGTTAAGCGCGAGTATTTTCAAGCTTTCTATTTTAGGTAACTGATTTAATCTATGAAGGTCACTGTTAAGAATAATGTATAACCCTTTAAGATTAACTAAAGAACCGAAAACCTTATAGTCTTTCCACTCTTTATCTAGGTGAACGAGTAAGTGTTCAAGCTTATCTAGCTTTTCTAAAAATGAAAGATTTGGGGTTATATTCCCAAGCATGCTTATGTGTCTCAATGATCTTATGTCGCTTAGCTCGCTTAAATCATGAATATTGTTATCGCTTATATCAATTACCTCTAGTTTCTTTGAGTTTTTTATCCCTTCTAGATTGACAGTACTATTATTACTTATATCTAAGTACTTTAAATTCTCTAAAGAATTTAATGTTATTTTGCTTATTTTATTGTCAACTAAAGTTATATACTCTAAGTTTGGATTTGATATATTTATGTCACTACTAATATAATTTCTTTCCGAGGTTATATATTTTAAGTTTTCTATCATATTAATTTTATTAAAATTAATAACCTTTACACCTAGAAGCAACAGGTGTTTTATTGTCGTAATACTCCTAAAATACTTAATATCAACAGATATGGCGTCTGATATTGAACCAGAAACAATATCTCCTTCACTATTGACAATAAAACAGTTACGACAGAAAAAGTCCTTTAGTTCAGGAGCCCTACTATTTCTATCAAATACTACTGTGGGGTTCATATCATTTTGAGATATTACTTTATATTTTGCATATAAACGATCATTATTGTTTTCATCAATCATTATTGCATCTTTGATCGCTTGTAAATGCTCAGAATTGACCTTATCTGCTTTGATTTCGATATCAAAAGCCTGAACGTTTAGTGAACACAAAAATAGAATTGTTATCAATACACGATAATTCATCATTCATTACCTGTTGTATTCAAAATCATGATAGAAGTACTCATAACCCCAGGATTGGCGGCCTAAACCACCATAAGCATTATGCAAGTCTTCAGGGTAATCTCTATCTGGTATAAATGCGGCATTTTCCAATAGATAGGTGATATCTGAGCATGAGCGTCCCGACTGAAAGCGCCTGTTAGGATTCCTTTCGGCCTCAGCTTTTAAGGCTTTATAGTACAAAATTATCCCTGATGCACTCATGGGGCGTTCAGCAATGGATTGCCTTGTTGCCACTTTTCGACCACTCAAGGGAATGGCAACCATGTTTTCTATTTCAGCGTGATTGAAGCCTGAACGGTAGAGTGGAATAATGGCGCGCCAGTTCAAGCGTCCCCAGTATTGATCATCTTTTAAGAGGGCATCTGCTACTTGCATGAGCTTATTCGCTTGCTCTGCTCCTTCTAAGGCTCGGTAGTTGTCTTGACCTGTCAATTCTTTAAAAGAGTCCAGTTTGTTCACATTAGTCCATAACTTTTTCAGTGTTTTATAACTCCCTGACTGTGTCCATTTCTCCCAAAGATCATCGCCATGCATAATGAGTAGTGTTGATACAAATAGAATTGTACCAATCACAATCAATGGTGTACTTAAGGTCCCTAAAGCCAAGCTACCAATTTCAAAGGTTGCCAATGTAATATATTCTTTAAAGGCAAAACCAAGTAAGTAAGCAATGCTTGATGCTAGTCCAATGCTTGCAACAAGGTTTTCTTTACCTGACCGTTCTTCCCAATGACTCGCTAAGTCCATAGCGCTAACAATAACACCAAGTAACATCGTAAAAGTGGCAAATCCATTGAGTAGAGTATTTAACGTGCCATTGAAGTCACTTATTTTAAGAAGGCCTAATGAGAACTTTATATTTTTTACTACGTTATCGATAACCGCTATATGATTTAACGCACTTTCAAGAAAAAAGTGGGTCAAATTTTCCTGCGCTTTAGCGTCACGATAATCTGTCTCCATAGTGGCATAAAAATCACAAAGATTTTCTACTGCTATACACGTATTTAATATATTAAGTGTACCTCGATACACTTTAAATGTAGTGGTTTTTTGAATATTATCTGAGAGCAAATCGGCAAATCCTTGGTCAGGCTGTTTACCTTTCGGTAATCCTTGAAAGCTTCCCTTTAATTCCTTGCCAAATAAGCTTGTGATGACACCTTGGCTAAACTGCTTACCACTTCGCATGATCATGGTAAGGTGAAGTGCCTCCAAGCTTTTTCGGTTTATTTGATGTGTGCGAGACCGCGTTAGAAACCCGCCGATATTGCTAATAGACAGCAAAAAACGAACATGAAAAGTAGAGGATTTATTGAGGTGTTTATACAAATGTTGGTTTACATAGGCGGCATAGGTATCTAATGCGACCATTAGTACAGGGGGAGGACCAGGAATATTATTGACCCAGCTATTGAGAAAGTCTTTACCTGTCTCCTTATAAAAATCATAAAACGATTCAGAGGCCTCTCCGCAGTAATCTAGCATGAGCGATAAAGGTCCAATTTTTCCTTGGTTTTCTTGAGTATCCTTTTCAAAATTTGCGTTGGAAATTTTTGCATCGTCTTGAGATAAATATGATCTCGTCACTCGTTGAAAATAGGGCGTTAACTTTGAAGTGTATGTCTTATTTTTAAATTTAAATTGATGTGGGGGCATCCTTTCGGTTTTGTCTGGCTCAGAAAAGCTACGTCTAGACAGGTATTTAGCTAAATCTTTATGCCCCGCGACACCTTCCATCACAATAGGGATTTCACGCTCACCAATGGTTTGACCCAGATGTGTTGCGGCCAGGACATCATAGGCTTTGGAAATCGTATCAAAAATATGAATCCAAAATGGCTCAGCTTGCATATAAGGACCACCCGGCTTGCCTTGCTTGGCATGATCCATATACAGCTTTAACTCTGCCTGAAAAGCGGGCGAGCATAGCAGGGTATATAACTTTTCAGCTTTAATATGCAGCTTTTGATTGGTTTCTTTTAAGCGATAAGACAGTGTCGTGGTCTGATTTAAAAAGCTGGTTTGTTCTTTTACGAAGGCCGCAAGCTTTGAAATTGCTAGATGTGTTTTGAGTAAGTGAGCTTCAGCCGCATCGCTGTCTGGATGAGAGTAATCTCGAAACAGATAATGATACTGACTTAACCCAACCATTTGCTGTAATGTACTTTGTGCAGTCAAGTATGGGGCTATTTCTTCCTGTTGGGCCTTTTGTAGCTCAACAATATCGTCTATCGCAATACATAACCGACGATCCCATTCAGGAAGCGTGCAGTGCAATTTGAGTGTCGCTGTTTTATAGCGGTAGTAATCTTGGAAAATAAGCTGCTCACCTTCTGTCCACTCAGCTTCGGGCTTCCCTTTCCAGGCAACCTGTTCAGCCTTTTGTGGACCTTCGTGAGTTGGAGGTGACATACTGGTGTATTGATCAACAGGTTGAGTGACAAAGGGGCCACGGTTGACCGGGTATAGCATGAGACCATAGGGGCGATCAGCACGAAACGTCATGGAGAAAGGCTTTTCCTCAATGTCTTGTGTTGCACTGTAACGTTCACCGCTTGTGATTTCTTCAATTTGGCTCAATTGCTCTACGAGCTGCTTTGCCTGTTTTCGGTTGTTGTTGTAACTCAGTATATCGGCAAAGACCTGATTATCTATCGAGATAAAACTTGCTGCAGCTTGCTTGTCTCTGTTATCAGGAGACTCAATCGCAACGGCTTGTGCTGCTGAAAAAGTAGCACCACGGGGTTCCCCGTTAGACACCATCGGCCAGAGTGTATTGCTTACATTAAGGGTACTTCTGCTTATTAGGGACGGCTCAACCAGCGAAAAATCCAGTTCAGGTTTAACACTCAGCTGCTGGCTCGCTAAATTGATTCCTAGCGTGCGGTTGCCTGCAATATAGTTCTCGCCCCCCATGACATAACCATTTTCATCAGTGCATGAAACTTGTAATGCCGTATAGTTCCACTCTTTATCCGTTTCTGACTGCAGGTTTAACTGCTGGTTATTATCTGCATCATAAAGCCAGTGAAAAAAGCTACCATTTTGAACAGGTTCACTCGGATCATCCGCATAGACAAGACGTAAATAAAAACCTTTATTCATGCTGACATAAGGTGTTACCGCTTCATCAGGCTGATCAAAGTCGGGCACACTGATGGAGCGGACCCAAGTGTAGTCTGCAACATCTTGTTCAGTGATAAGACAGCCACTACAATCGTCTTGTAATTCGGGAAACTGCTGATAAAAACTCTGTGCTAGCAACCAGTATTCTTTGGCATCTTGCTGATACTTATCCTGGCGTTCCGTCCAGTTTTTTATAATACGCTCATTTCTCAAAAATTTTGTATCATACCTATCTGAAACAGAAACGAGCATTTTACGTTGAAGTGTTTTGGCCTCATCAAGACTGCGCTGGATAATACTTGCAGCACTTTTCATATTTTGTGCTGCAATCCGAAAACGCTCTAAAGCTTCAAGTAGATCTTTACGTCTTATGGTTTTGTTTTTCGCTAAAAAGGCTTGAATATGCGTGTCATCATAAGCTTTTTGATTAAGCTCTTTAATCTTTGCGTTAAATGCTTCAACCGCTTTTTTATTCAACGGTCTACGCTGGCCTAAATACTTGTGAAACTGTTGCTTTGGGCCTCTTTTATGTTGTTTAAGACCAGCTTCTAACTCACGCATTCTATTGGCTAAACGCAGCGCAAGCCCGTTTTCTCCCTGCCGTTTGGCTTCGACAATTTTAAACCCAAGATCATTAATTTTTTCATAAACCTTTGCATATTCCTGATCAAGATTAGTCATATGCTGAGAATGAATTTGCTGTTTTTTCATAGCGACTTTTTACACTGCCCTGATATTGTTTAACGCTGTTTGTCCTTAAGCAACAGATACCAGTCTTCGCTTTGTACGGCATTCAGAGACTGGTAGTCGTCAATGGCTGAGCACTGTGTCTGGCGCTCTGTAGCTTGTTTTGAAAAAGGGAAACAAAGGTTGTTTAAGGCAGCTTGCTGACCTTCTTGGGTTTCCTGTGGTTCCAAGTTGCCTAAATGAATGCAGTCAATGAACACGGCTCCATTGTGGGGGTCTGTGTATTCTAGTTCCGCAAAAGGATTGAGAACGGGTATTTTGGCTTCAAGCAAACCATCACCATCGGTAGCGCCTGAGTTTGTCCATGATTTATCCGCACTTCCGCCATCAACGGTAATTGTATATGAGGCACCAGGAAGCTTTTTACCGTTATCATCCAAAAGTTGAAGGCGTAAATAAATGTAAGGCACATTATTCAAATAGACGACAGGGATTTTATGTGGACGATTACGGTCCAGATAGCGTGCTGAGTCAACCGGTTTTTTCTGGGAGGCATTGTCTTCTTGTGACATCGTGTTAGCCGATGTTTGATCCATTAAGGCAGGCGCAATAGGACCAACATCTCCCTCGTTCAACTCAAAATGCTGGCTTTGCTCATACACGGCAACGCTATCAACCGGTGTCGCTTGCTCATTCAGCAAGCTGGACTGGGCTTCAAGCTTGTCAATCTGAGACCAGGATAACTGTCGTCGGCTAAACAACATTTTTATCCCTTTATTACCTTGTTGAACCTCACCATTAAGCTTATAAGGCAACCAGATTGTATCGTAAGCGGTACCCAGCGCTTTACGTACATTGGGGTCAGTTAACCCTAAGCGGCTGTGACGGGCATTACGATAAAACGCCAAGCGTGTATCACGGTAGGTTTGATTTTTAGTAACCTCCAGCTCACGCCACAGTTTGTCTTTCCAAAACACATAAACCCAGCCACCCTCTTGCAGGATATCAGACTCTGGACGGACTTTTTTCTTAGTAATATAACCCAGTGGTTTCACAGGAATAATAATCGTCTCCCAAGGTGCTTTTTCGGTTTCCTTGGGTACTGGGTGAGTTTGGTCAATAAGCGGTAAGAAAAGTGGTGGCTCACCTTTACTATGCATGGCAATACGAATGCCGAGTTCCCGAGGAATATTCTGAAGATTATTAAATTCCACTAGACTGCGATAATGGTCGCCGTCCTTAAAGTGAGTGACTGCAGCTTTTAGATCAAGCCCTTGTTTACTGTCTTTATTCGCGCCTAAATATAGTCTTTGTGATCCACTATGCTGAATTCCTGCAACCTCAACCACAATTTTATAATTCACATCAGGTGAGGTATCTGGCTCAGGTACGGGAGGCACGACACGATCTAAGATGGGTGGTGTTTTCTCTCGTATCACATAAGGTAGCAGCGTTCTACCTTCATCTATTTGCTCTAAACTCCTGACGTCATCCCATACAGATGTACCCAATTCAGGGTCACCATAGATTGACATGGTTTCATCCGCTTCCCAGTAACGGTCCTGGGTAATGTCGTAAGAGGAGTCTTCCTCCATTCTCTTGCGAAAAGAACGAACATCAACTGGCTTAAAACGCATGTTTAAACATCCTTAAACTGCATGGTTTATCGTCCATAAAAGTTCTACTGGGCTGACTTTAAACAGATATAAGTAGTTACACTTAAGTGATCATATGAATGCGGCTATAATAACAAACCATTCGTTTAAAAATTTTTAACCAGCTCTCACCATATATACACCTTTAATCACACCTTAAAAAAAGCTAAATGCTTTGTAATTTAAATCACTCCGCACAACCTTTTGTATTATAGTCGTTAACGTAACCCATACTTATCTCTAAAATGTTCAAATACAATAACTCCACCCATAAAACACATTGTACCCAGTATCTGAAGAAGCGCTATTTTAACTTTGCTATAAGGCCGCTCGCCCTGTACTTCCCCCGTACGAGCATTAATTAAAAAGCGATAAATCTTATCTTTATACCGATAACTACTCAGCCAGATCGGTAATAAAAGATGTTTAAAGTAAATATTACTGTACTCTGTATTTATATAGGCTATACGTTGGGTATCTCCCCCTATATCCTTTTTTATCTTGGTGCGTAGCTCCTCTTTTATTTTCATTTTTGCCCATATAAAGCCTTGCTTTAAATCAAGTTGATAACTCTGCGCTTTCACTCCCAATAAGTACTTATCCTGATAAGGCACCAAATTTTCTAAATCCCAGGGTTCCAATTCATTAGCAATGTCTCGTGGTAATGAATTACTGGCCAAAACCAAGACATCATCAAAACTGTTAGCTATCTTTCCTGAGGCTGAACGCCATCGAGTGCGTTGGCATCTTTTGGTATACGTTTCTTGTTTACCTTCTGAATTTATTCTCGTATGTGTTGAAGAAGTATAATAATTGCTTCCACGTTGCCCCTTGTAGTTTGTTACCGTTTCCGCATCATATGTCCAATAAGGAATATAAACAGCCTCTATCGGCATTTCGAGTTTCGCTTTTCTTTTAAGTGAATTAGGGGCAAGCCATAATCCTTTTAACCAAGCTTTGTATCTTTTTGTTGCCGTTTCATTATTAATTTTAAACGTTAACAATGAACCTGGTTTAATGAGTCTCCTAGAATGAGCTACACTCTCAATATTATTATCGCAAAAGGGACAATTTTGCGAAGTAGCATCTACTTCTGTTGTAAATTCACTTTCACACTTATCACAGGTGACAACAAGGCGTTCCTCTAAAAAGTTTTCTTGCCAGTCTGAGGGTACATTTTTACATAAATCCAGTTTTTCAATTGCATATTCAGTTATGGAGACTTTACCCTGTTTACCCAGCTGAATCTCTTCTTGCCGGTGTGAAGATTGATTTTCTAACATAAAACCCACTCTAAAAGGTGTTACGCTGCAAATGCACCTATACCCAAAATGGAGGGTATAGATGAAATTGATTTCAGACTCTACTCGCTATACAGTTACTTATTGAACAACGGCTGTAGATTAAGAGATTATTAATAATAACACTGCCTGGTAGATTTAAACTGTGATTAATTGTCAGTCATTTTAAACACATCACTACACACAACAAAAACACTCATCACTTTCACAAAAAATAAATCAGTAATATCATTTTGTAACGATGTGTTATACCAAAACAATTGCTGACTATTTATTTCACACCATTTAGGATGAAAAAACACCCGCTTTTTTTTACAAGAAACACTGCCTTCTACATGTTTATTTATTTTCTTAACTGGTCATTTCTTCACCTTAAATAGGCTGAAATAGTAAGTCTATATCCAAAAAAACAAGGCCAACAGAAAATAACTGGAAAAGAAGTTGTGAATTTATTTTATGCAAAGGCCACGAGAGCTAATGAATCTGTTATGATTGCATTAGACGCAGCTTTGCTGTTCTCGTAGCAATAGGCTATGACGCGATAAGTCAGGAAATAAAGGAGTCAAAACCGTGTTGTCGCTAGAACAAATATATCAGTACAACATTAACCTACTCAAAAAAGCACAAGTACCATTTGAACAGTGGGAGCATGAGCCTATTTTAGACTTTGAAACGGATGCTCGTATTGCAAAAGCACTTGGCTGGACAGCAGCTCCTACCAAAAGCTTATTTCTCAAACTAAAAGGTGGCAATTATTGTGTTTTTTTAACGCACAGAGACCAGCGACTCGATGCCAAACTCATCAAAAATATCATTGGTAAGCGCCCAGCTATTGGTAACGATACAGAAATGACTGAAGTCACTGGCTGTGTTCCAGGCGCCTTATGCCCTTTTGGTCTTTCGAGTGAAATACCCTTGATAGTTGACCCTCTGCTTACCACCTTTCAAGACATAATGTATACACCCGGCAAACCCGAAATGACCATTGCATTTGCTGGCGCGGCATTACCCAATCTATTAGAACATCTTGAAAATCAAACTATGTGGTTAACGGATATATCTGTTTAATGTTTATACCCAGGACAATTGCAGTTCAAAATAATTTTTGATGCGTGCTTTCAGGTAATAACTGCAATTGACCTGTGTTCACTCCTGAAAGAGTGTATCCAAATAATGAAAGTTTTGATCAAGCAGTCCTACTAATACAGTCCTGCCATCTGCAGCTACACGAAACTCACCATATGCAGCTTCACTGAGTAAACTCGCTTTACCTTCCTCAAATAAATAGCTTTCTGCACCTAGTTTTACATGTTCTCCATAACGACGATAATGTAAGAGTAATTCACCTTTTTTCAAAGGTTTTCCTGGCTGATGGACACCCACAAAAGATGCTACCTGTTGTTTATCAAGCTGGATAATCAACAGCCCTTCTGCTGCTAACTGATGGACCGGTACTTCATTGACTATTGCATAACGTAAGCGCATGTAATCTCCCTGCATCAAAGAACGTGGGTCAACGGGTGCTAGCGCTAATCGAACCTGTTGCCCAGAGTCTAGTACATGCTCCTTTTGAATAATACTCCAGTTAATTGCTACCATGACCAGCAACCAGCCAGCCACGATGCCCCAGCGCTGAAGCGGACTGATCATACATCATGCTCCTTGAAAAAAAGACCTAATAACCAGCGTACTAACAACATAGCACTGCCACTAGCCATTAATAAGTAGGACTTATCCAATAACGAAATTTGCAGGTTGTAGTAAAAAATACTTAAAAAGACGACTAAAAAGAGATAAGCAATCACCTTTAAAAACCTGTCAGCTAAGATATAAGCCAATATCAGTATAAATAGTGAAAGCAACAATCCAGAGTTCGCAAAAAGTGCCAAAATAACACATGAAATAACGACAATATAAAACCAAGGCTGATTCCAAGGTGTGTCAGTACTGATATGCAATGCCAGTAATAATAATCCTACAGCCATTCCAACTCGAAATGCAGGCTCAACAGCCGCAATAATGGTCACTAAACGAGCATCAAAATCGGGTACCCAAATAGGCAGAAGTACACTTATGGGTAATAATATTGATACTGCATAAGCCAAGGGCAATAGCGCCGGCAGCGGCCTTAGGCCAACAAAAAATAATAATTGCAATAATAATAGTGACCATGTCCACATTATAATCCCGATATGACTTGGTTCATCATAAAGCCAGATAAAGACTAAAATCCCCAGCAATATACACTGTATAAAACGAAATGAATTGCTTGCCACAAATGGATAGCTCATCCCAGTCAGCAAAGCTTGCATTACCACAATGGGTAATAAAGTATCAGTTCCCCAAAACTCTCCCATTCCAAAAAGTACAAGCCCATTCCCTGCAATACCGAGAGCTAAAGCTAAATGCCGAAAAAAAACACGTTGTGTAGAATTAACCCAAAAAATAGCGCCCATTAACAACAAGAAGCCATACCCCATAGCGTTCATGCCTTTATCGAACAAACCTGCAGCGAGCAAACTGGCTAGAAAAAATAATGCTGCCACCCAGCCACTCACCGCAATTAAAATACGAAAAACCAGAGGATCTTGAGGCTGCTGACTTTGCTCAAACACTCTTAATACATGTTGCTGCTGTTCTACTGAAAGCTGAGTACTAATCTCTGGAGATGCTAATAGCGCCTGCACACTGTCGTAGGTTTTCACTCTTTTGCCTCCTTGCGCATCAGCTGTGCCTGACTGCGTAAAATAAACACCAGCAGTGAAATGGTAGTCACAATCAATAAGCCAAATATAAACAGCGTAGAAGTATCCGTTAATCGCATATCAGACACTTGATGTAATAACCAAACTAATAAAACAACAGTTAGTTGCAGTGAAGTTATGGTTAGTCCATAAATTTGCTGACTGATAAAGCGATAAAAAACAATCAAAATACACGACAGTACTAACCAGGTAATTGCGACGCCCCAGGTTTGGGAAGTAACATGGTAATCATCTATGGCAATTTTTAAGGCAGGAATAGCCATCACACCGAGCATAACAGTTACATATAGCCAATGAAATTTACTCGCCAGCACAGAAGTGCGCGCCTGTTTATAATTAATCAATAATATAAAGCCAGCTAATAAAGCCATACTTACCCAGCGTAAATCACTCCAGTCGGTAAACTGAATAGACAACACTTGTTCCCAAACTAACCAACAAGCAACTTCACTCACCACAAACCATATCGCCCAAGGTGCCGGTAACCGGGCTAATGCGACCCAAGGTAAGGTGACTACAGCCCACGACAAGAACAAGGTATAAGCATCAGCTCCCGTTTGGTAAATTTGACCAAAGACAGCGAAAAGTATCCCCGTAAGCACTACCGCCGAGGTTAGCAACACCTGTCGTGCAGCAAGGGAAAAACGTGAAACTAAAGACAGCAGTGCAGTTAACGTTACACCGACTTCAAGCAGTCCTAGCTTGCCAAAGCGATGAAGTTCCTGCCAATTGTAGGCAAAAAAGAACATAATACCCGCCAGTAGAAGTATGCTACCAATCAGCATTAAATGTCGCTCAGCCCAACGCAGCCAGTAATCATCAGGCCTGATCATATCCAGCGCCTGATAGTAAGCCTGGCGTGGTAAAGCGCCCTGCTGAAATAAATGATGGAGCTGTTTAGGTGTAGGAGGCGTAGGCTTTGTTGAAGTGGTCATTGATGAAGTTGAAGTCATAGTGATATTGACAATCTTAATGTCTGCCTTTGACGTTGCCATGTTAACCAGCTCAACTACACTCGTCACCTGTAAGATAAGCTAAGCTGTAACTAGAACACAGAGTATTTTGTTAAGTAGTCCTTGAACTGTTGGTGTTACACAAAAAGTATTGCAAAATAGTTCACATTTTATAGAACTATCTTGATCCACTACTTTTGCCGATAGGTTAAATTTATCAAGCTACATGCAGAGCGAAGGTGTGCAGGGAAGAAACCTTATCAACCTTCTCGCCCTATTCGCCAGCATGTAACTTCAGGAAGTAACTCAGCGCGAGTTAGGGATCAGGGTGATAGGACTCCCCACCAGCGGGATGCAACAAAGAAAGCTTGGCATACAATTTACCCTTTGGAGCATTATTGGCAATGAAGTTTTTAGCCACCTTTTTCTTAATCTTGGTCACCTGCAATGACGCGTGGGCTATTCGAAAAGTTCGAATCTGTTCTGATCGAGGCCTTTGGTACCCGTTCATGATGACTGAACGTGGTGAGGCGAAAGGCATGCATATCGATATTATCCGCATGGCCATGAAAAACATGGATGTAAAACTAGAAATAACCCCCCTGCCCTGGAGTCGCTGTTTACGTGATGCACAGAAAGGACGCTATGATGGCGTAGCGACTGCATCTTATAAAGACGAGCGAGCAGAGTTTCTGATTTATCCCCCTGATGCCAAGACAGCGGTGAAATCGCAATTTCGTGTCTCTCAGGTCGAGTATGTCGTTGTCACCATGGCAGATAACCCTTATGAGTACGATGGTGAGCTAAAAAGCATCCCACAGCCGGTCAGAACACCAAAAGGTTACTCTATAGCTGAAGACTTGGAAAAAGCAGGACTCTTTGTCAGCTCAACGGCATTGGGTGACAAACAAACCTTACAAAACCTGCTGCGGGACAATAAAGGCTCTGTTGTTACTATACCCAATGTAATTCAGCACCTTAGTAAAACACCCGCCTTTTCTGGAAAACTAAAAATCAGTAAAACTCCAATTAAATCCAAATCCTACTTTTTAGCATTCGCTAAACAAAGCCGGCTTACCGTAGATGAGATGAACCAAATATGGAGTGAAATTGCTCGAATTCGTGAAGATAATGCAATCATGACCGAGATTGCTGAAAAATATTAAAACCAGACTTCTATTTACTTGCTGAGTGCCTGATCATTACTTGCTCAGTGCCTGATCAGGCATTAAACCACCCACTCTTTTATCATTAGTTTTCATCCCTGTATTATTTTTATTTCACTTAAGCGTTTTTGTACTAGACTGGAATACAAAGTCACTTATTGGTGATGATGGGAAAAAACGAACGATTTAGCTAGATTGACGATAAGAGCAATAATAGCCATCGTGCTCATGGGGATTACGCTTAACAGGGGATTGGTAGTCAGCCACTTGATTCACCTAAGGACAGGGACATAACCCCCAATAGCCACAATTGATTTTGAGGCAATGTTCGCTAGGTGTAGGCTATGTCCATATATCCAAAAAGTATTCGCGCACGACTTATTTTAGAATTTACTGTTGTAGTAACCATTGTATTAGCCCTGTTTGGTTACTATAACTACAGCCGAACCGCTTCCCAGCTGGAAGAAAATTTAACCCAGCAAGCTAAAGCTACGATTGAGCGTCTCTCTGTCAGCTTACCTGGCCCTATCTGGAACTATGAACCCGAGTTTATTGATAAAAATGTTCTGTCGGAGATGCAGGCTGATTTTGTCAGTGGTATTAGCGTTAAATCTAAAACTGAAGTTTTAGCCCTGTTTATCAAAGATGATGCGGGAGAAATCGTCAAGTCTAAGGCCTTACCCAAAGGTTTTTCTGATAAGTTGAGTGAAACCTTACTTTTCAATGATGATGGTGAACTGCAAGAAGTAGGAACCGTTGAAATATTCATAGACGACTCAAAAGTTCAAGAGATACTGCAGGGCGTACTGATGCGCCAAGTCATTCAGGCGTTAATTCTGGATGTACTCATTGCACTACTGATTTTCTTCATCATCATGCGTATTGTCCTTAAACCACTCAATCAAATTGGTACCGCTATTAATGATATTGCCAGTGGTGAAGGTGATCTCACCCAGCGCTTAGACACTAACTCTGCGACTGAAATCAGTTCGCTGGCTCAAGGCTTCAACGGCTTTGTTGAAAACCTGCAAACCATCGTTACCGAGCTGTTTTCACTCTCTGAAAAGCTCCAGTCAACCGCACTTGAGAGTCGCCAGATTATTGATGAAACCTCTGAAGGGGTTCTCAATCAGCAAACCAAAATTGATATGGTAGCCACAGCAACGTCCGAGATGTCCCAGTCCATTGGTAATGTTGCCAATAATGCCAATGCTGCTTCAGAATCAGCTTCTGATGCTAATCACAAAGCAGAAGAAGGTAATCACATCGTTAACCAGGCTGTTACCGTTATTCAGTCTCTGGCCAATGAGATCACTTCAGTCACCCAGGCCACACAACAGCTCATTACTGAAGGTGAGAATATCGGTACAGTACTTGATGTCATCAAGAGTATTTCTGAGCAAACCAACTTACTCGCACTCAATGCCGCGATTGAAGCTGCCCGTGCTGGAGAAGCAGGAAGAGGTTTTGCTGTCGTTGCCGATGAGGTTCGCACACTCGCCCAAAAAACCAATGAGTCTACCGATGAAATTCATCAGAGTATTCTCAACCTTCGCTCTTGTAGCGAAACCGTTGAAAAAGGCATTGTCAACCTAGAACACCATGCATCAAGTGGCGTAACCAAGGTATCTGATGCAGGTGAAGCCATTAATAAAATTTTGGATGCTGTCAATACCATTGCTGAAATGAACTCGCACATAGCTGAAGCATCCCAGGAACAAAGCTCTGTCATCAGTGAGATCAATGAAAACATTGTTAACATATCAATGGTTGCTGAAGAAACCGCTGAGCGAGCCAAAGAAACCGGAGAGAAAAGCGGTGAAGTCGAAACGTTGGCCAACAATATTCGAGACATGATGAGCCGCTTTAAAATCTAACCTACAAAATATAAACCCACGTCCCAACCTCTCTTATGAACAAACCCAACCTTTGCAGCCTTCGGGCTGCATTTTTTTGGGACCTAAAATATTGTCAAGAACCCGCCTGCTGAGGAAAAGCAGGCTGTTCTAATAAGCGCTTCATTGCTTTCTGTGTCCGTAACCACACTTGTTGCAAGTCATCCCATATCCCTTCCATTTCTTTACTATCATGCTCAGCGGCTTCAACTAGTGCCTGACAAGCTTCCGCCAGTGGACCCGCCGAAATAACGTTTGCAGCCGCTTTAAACTTCCCTCCCATCTTTTTAATCTGCACCATATCACCTGCTTTGATGGCTTGTTCGAGGGCTAACATACAAAGCTCACCTAGCTCCTGAAACTCAAAAAGCTCCAGCTGTAAACGTTGGCCTGTTCCAAATAATCGCGTTAAGGCCATAGGGTTAACCAACATCGTTGTTACTTTTGCCAAGTCTAGACGGGTAGGTAAGGCTTCCTGTGTTAGCTGAGCAGGTGGTTTAACGCCTAATGCCTGCTCACAAGCTTCTAGCAGCTCACTGGATAAGAACGGTTTGGTTTTCACAAATATAAGAGGGGCATCAGCCTTATGATGAGCATCAGCCACAGGCGATGGTGGCTCCTCGTGTCCATCAAGCACAATCAAACTTACCTTTAATAGCTGGCAAACTGTGTGTAATTCATAGGGTGTCAAGCCAATCAGCAAGTCAATGGTTTCTCTTGATGCGATTAATAATGAAGCCTGCTGTAAAGACAGAAAGTCAGCCAGTTGTTCAGCTTTATTTACTACAAGTGCAGGCTGAATAGGGTGTAACCCCCAGCAATGGCAATAATCCAGCAAAATATGACTAAACCAGCGCTCATGACACAATAAAGCAGCTACCGCTTGCCCTGAAAATACAGGTAATAAGCTGGGTTGTTTAATATCAAACCGCTGACTATAAGCTGCATGACAGCCCGTGGGCTCATAGTTTTTGACACAAAGCTCACCCTGCATTTGCTGGGCAAGCTTGCCGCTTACCGCTAGTCCAAGACCAATACCCGAAGTCGACTCCTGATCATTCTGTGGCGAGTAAAAATAAGGTCGCGTCAGTGCTTGCTGAAGGGTATCCGGTATACCGGGACCGGTATCTTTTATAGAAAAACCAATTTGTTGCTGCTTTTCATTAGCCCAAAGCCGCTTAACTGAAAATGAGACATGACCCTGACTGGTATATTTAACAGCATTACCCAATAAGTTTCGTAAGATCTGTGCTAAATGCTGCTGGTCCCCCCATAGTTCAAAAGCAATACCTTGATCAATATAGGACTTAAATTGCAGACCTTTCTGCTGACAGGCCTCATAGGTTTCAACAATCAGAGTCTCCAACACCGGTATCAGTCTAACGGGCTTGCATTGAATCTCCACCTGTTCAGTTTCTAACGCAGCAAAGTCTTGCATATCGTTTACATTTTTTTGGAGTGCATGAATCGTACTTAACAGACGTTCAGTAATATAACGTTGACGAGCATTTAAATGTGTCTGCTGAAGCATTTCTGCCAAGCCACTTAGCCGGTCAGTGGGACAGGCAATTTCTCGGGTCAACATAGCCAGTACTTCTAGCTGTTGTTGAGTGGCCTCTTCTGCTGCCTGTTTTGCCGCAAACAAGGCTAGTTCTTGCTTTTTACGCTGGTCAATATCAACGATGACACCATCAAGATGCAAAGCATCTCCTGCATCAGAGAAAAAAGCCTGTCCCTGCTCATACACCCAGCAAGGTTCACCTCGTGTTGTTTTTAACCGGTATTCAATTTCATATGGTTTTCTCACCGCAACAGCACGCCATACGGTGTGATCAACCTTTTCCCGGTCTTGCTCAAAAATAATCTCCTTAAAGCTTTGCTGTGCATTGCCCAGCAACCCCTTAGCAGAATAACCCGTTAAGGCTTTGATGTTGTCGCTAATAAACTCCATGGTCCAATGTGTATCCAGCTTACAGCGATAAACCACACAGGATAGGTTATCCACTAAAGAACGATATCGTGCCTCACTTTCTTTTAACGTCTGCTCTGCCAAGTAACGTGCCGTAATATCAGACCAGTAGCCAACCCATATCAACTGTTTATTTTGATCATTTCTTGGTAATGCCTGGCCTTCAATCCAACGTACTTGACCATCAGAAAGTTGCAACCTGAAACAATGATGCCAGCGACTCATGCGTTGCCCAGCAATTTCGAACGAGTACTTCAGTGCCTCTCGATCCTCTTCAATAACATGTTGCAACAATAAAGTACTATCCTCTAGAACAGCCAAGCGGTTCACGCCATATGCTCTCGACACATTGTTGCTAATAAACGAAAACGTCCACTGGCCTTCTTGATCAATTTGACACTGAAATAATACGACTGGGCAGTGCTCTGTCACCTGGGTTAAAAGAGACTCTGCTTCACGATAACGTTGCCGTGCTTGCTCCTGCTTATCAAAGACCTCAATGGCTAATAATGCTTCTTCAAGCTCACCACTGACAAAACATCCATGCAAAGAAACTTGCCAGCGCCAGGGTAGACCTTTTTCACTTACCCCCTGCAGTTCAAAGCAGGTTTTTTCGCACTCAGCCAGATGGCCAATTAAACCTCGCACATTTGGCCAAGGCTGCAAATCAGGCAAGCTTGGTAAAAAAGCCAGCTGCGCTGGCTCCTCATGACTGGAGGAATAACCTTCTTGCGATAAAAGCGCCTCCTTATCATCACCTTCACCTTCTAACAGTTGACGCCAGGCATAGTTCATGTGCAAGCAGTGCCCTTGCTTATTAATTAACGCAACAGGCAAAGGTAAGCTTTCAAGCAGCTGCTCCCTTAATTGTTGACTGAACTCTAAACGCTGCCAGATATCATCGCGACGCCGTTGTAGTTGACGAACACGATAAAACAGATAACCACATATAGCAGCCACAATGATGATAAGCACTAACCAGATTGTCCACAGCGGTAAAATGGCTTGAGTTTGATAGCGGTCTGCCAACCACTTTTCGCGAATTTGTAAATGCTGTTGCTGACTCATACTGGACAAAGCCTTGTTAATAATGCCCTCTAACTCAGGCCAGTCCATTCTAATTGCAAAGTGAATGGACGCAGGGTCTTCCTTGAGTAACGCAGCCAGCTTGAGCCTTCCCAAATATTCTTGCTGAATATAGTCCGTCAGCATAGCTTGATTGCCAACAATGGCATGCGCTTCACCATCAAGCAAAAGTGCTAAGCTTTCTTCTAGACTCTCAGTAATGATTAAATTGACGAGTGGATACTGACGCTGCAGCTTTTCCTGGATAGCGTAATCCGCTACCACCGCCACAGTTTGTCCCGTTAAATCAGCGATATCACTAATAAAAGGGGCATCAACCCGCGTCGCAATAGCCCAGGGCATTTGCAAGTAAGCCTGACTAAACAGCATGTTGCGCTTTCTTTGTTCAGTGAGCATAACCGCTGATAGCATATCCACTTCACCGTACTGGATACCTTGCAATAGTCTTCGCCAGCTATCACTGCCTACCACTTCAAACTGCACACCTATCTGTTTTTCAAGTCTTCTTAAGTATTCTGCACTGATACCCACATGTTGATTATTCTTATTGATAAAGTCGAGAGGCTTCCAGCTACGATCCACACCGACCTTTATTACCGGACGTGCTTTTAACCAGGCTTTCTCTTGATCTGTGAGGTTTAATGGTGGGCTGTCCAATGCTAATGCGACTGTGGGTGATACCCAGGGTTTAAGAAAACGCTGATGGTGCTCCGTAGTCAGCCGTTGCAGCCACTGCGTGAGCAAGAAATGCAACATTGACAGATCCTGACGAACCGCAAACACATATTGCCCAGCAGTCACCTCTACAGGTCCCAGCACGTTGAAGTCTTCAAGCCCTAGTGTTTCGAACTGATAGGTTGTTCTAATCAATTCACCGACAAATGCATCAGCCTGACTTTGTTTTACTAACTCTAATGCCGCCTTAACATTGGGTGCCAGCTGAATTTGAACCAGGGGGAACTGTTGCTCGATACTGGTTAGCGCCGGAAAATCATGGGATAACGCAAGGGTCTTATGGTTAAGATCAGCAAGCCCTCTAAGGTCTCTGTTAAAGCGAGGGGCAACCAGCACGGGATAGCTATTAATCACCGGCATCGTCATTAATAGCTTTTTATGTTTAACCAATGGCTGATGATTCGTTGAAATCAACACCATATGCAGTTTGTTTTGTGCCACAGCTTGAAGTAAGGCTTGCACATCAGGATAAAGCCTAACGTTTAGCTGAGAGATGCCCAAACTGGTCTGTGCTGCCACTAAATAGTCGACCAATAACCCTCGCAAAGCACCTTTATCCAGCTTCATTAGCGGCTCTGGTGACCACAACATCCCAACATTTAGACGCTTATGCAGGGCAACCCATTGCTGCTCAACCAAACTCAGTGACAATTCAGGCACTAAATTACTCGCGCCAGCCGTTGCAGGCACTATTCGAAATGAGGTTCCTTCTGTTGATAGCGCTGGCTGCTCATTGCCATAGAGCGGTTGCACACTTAGCAGTGCCCAACCCATCTCATAGAGCATTGTGAGGTAGAGATAAAGGCAAGTATGCTTTAGTACTTTCCTGGTTTGCTTCAGCATAACCTCATGTCTCAATCAAGCCACCATAACCGTTAGAGTTTTTATTAAGTTTAGCCGCTTCAATGAGACAACAGAGGATCGTAATGATTAAGCCTTTTTGAACGCCATCCTACAAACCTACTGTTTACCAAGGTTATTAACTAAGACGTCGTGCCAGTCGCTGCTTACGCCGATAAGGAAAGACATCTACCACCTGGTTTTCACGAATAACCTTTTGAATACGTTGCCAGTAACTGGCAGCAAACAACTCACCGTGCAGATCAGTGAAACACTTGCGAATGCGTACATCAGCAAAAATAAAAATAGCAAACTCTTCGGGAAAAACGTCGTTAGCACCAACAGAGTACCAAGGCTCTGCCGCCATCTCATCTTCAGGAAAGCGTGGCGGTGGTATCTGGCGAAAATTACACTCCGTTAAATAACAAATTTCATCATAATCATAAAAAACCACACGCCCATGACGGGTTACACCAAAGTTTTTCAATAACATATCACCGGGAAAAATATTGGCTGCCGCAAGTTGTTTTATCGCATTACCAAAGTCATCTAAAACAGCCTCTAACTGCTGCTCTGTCGCATCCTTTATATATAAGTTTAAGGGGATCATCCGTCGTTCTGTGTAAAGATGATCAATAATGACTGAATCATCAACAACCCGAACAACTGAAGGTGCTTCCGCCAATAACTCCGCTAATAATTCTGGATGAAAACGTGCTTTAGGAAAAACAAAATGCGAAAACTCCTGAGTATCTGCCATGCGTCCAACACGGTCATGCATTTTTACTAAATAATATTTCTTTTTAACGGTTTCTTTATTCACTTCTTTTTGTGGTGCAATATTATCTTTAATGACTTTAAAGACTGTTTGGCTTGATGGCAGGGTAAAGGCAATCATCACCATGCCTCTCACCCCTGGCGCAATAACAAACTGATCATCTGTTTTTGTTAAATGCTGAACAAAATCTCTATAAAACTCCGTTTTACCGTGCTTATAAAAACCGATGGAATTATATAATTCATAGCGTTGTTTCCAAGGTAAAAGATCTTGTAAAAAAGCGATAAAAGCAGCAGGTACTGGCGCATCAACCATAAAGTAAGAGCGCGTAAAGCTAAAAATGATACTGACCTCATCTGGGTCTGTAATTAATGCATCAACATATATTCCCTCTTGTTCATTATTCATTAGTGCAATGATGAAAGGTTTGGTATTCTCACGAATGCGTATTCTTCCCACGAGATATGCTGCTTTATTACGAAAAAAAACAGAGCGAATAATATCAATTTCCATATCTTTGCTATCAGCAAAAACAAACCCTAGCTGCTGCTGAGCAGTACGAATAATATTGACCACATCTTGACGTCGATCCGCATAAGGGATATTGAAGTTACAATCAACCAAAATCCTATCAACCATTTTCACCAGGCCAAAAGCTGGTCGATAACTCAAAATAATTGAAGCTTCATCTGCTGCTTTAACTTTTGGCTGAGTAGAAAAAACAAATAAATTTTCTGGCTTTATTTCGTAATGTCTAAAAATACGACAAAAAATCGAATTAAAAAATGTCTCAGCTAACTCCCCATCAGTTCGGCTACGAATTAACTCTGCATAACAGCGCTTCGCTTCTTTCCAGACACTCAACGAGTCATACCCATGCTCAACTTCTTCTGTCAAACAATCCGTCACTGCCACAACCGCATCATCATAAAGATTAATACGGTCCATAGAAGCTTGTTGAACATCAAGCCAACACGCTTCCTCAAAGCGCTTCTTTGCACCTAATGTAATATAAGTAAATGTTGATCGATAGTTTGCAAAACCTTCCAGTACTGATGTTGCAATACGTTGTCCCCATTGAGTGGTCATTTTATTCCCTTGTATTTTTAGTAATTATTCATTTATGCCTGATTTATAATCTTTTGAAGATTTACTCAATTATACCCTTCACGAATCATTTCTTTGGATTTGCTGTCGTCACTCTTCAAAACATAGTTTTTTAGGTGATTTTAGAATTCTTCTGCCATACTGAAAGACTGTATACCCTTACTTATCTTTTTTTAATCATACAATCAACAACTTTACAAAGAACTCTCCCAACAAAATGCTGCGGAGTAGAGGGTATAAAGTGTAATTAGAGATGTGGAGCAATCAGTATGAAGTTTCGCTCAGTTCAAACGAGTATCCTCGTTTACACTAGCATTTGCTTGATTATTTCTTTATTTGCAGTGGTGGGGTTTGCACTATACACAGCACTGAATACTCAAAAGTATGTCAGTGACACTTCGCAGACTTTAATGTCAAATGAAATTAAAGAAAGCCTGTCATCACTCACTGCTGGCAAAGCTCAACGTATGCAGCGCCGCATGGAAAAAGCCATAACAGCCGCCAGGACGTTTGCACAAAGTTTAGAAGCCTATTATCAAAGTGGCGCTTCCATGCAGATTGCAAATAGCCGAGAGTTAGTAAGCCAAATAACTAAACATTTAACAGAAGCAAATAGTGACTTTCTAGGTGCTTATACCGGCTGGGAAGCAAATGCTTTTGATGGCAATGATGCGATGTATAAAGATGGTGAGTTTATTCACTCAATGCCATCATCAGGTCAATTTGCTATTTATTGGAATCGCAGCCCCTCTGGCAAGGTTGATGGTCGCCCACTCAATAATCTCTATGCGACAAAGCAAACCGCATCTGGCGTACGGGAAAGTGAATACTACTTATGTCCTAAAGAAACCCTCAATGAATGTATTATTGATCCCGCGCCCTATGATATCCAAGGGGTAATGACACTACTCTCTTCCTTTGTCACACCGATCGTTGTTAATGGTAAGTTTCTTGGAATCACAGGTATTGACTACTCACTTAATTTCTTACAGGAAATTAGCACCGAAATTAACAGCCAACTTTATGAAGGTAGTGGTAGTGTTGCACTCATTAGTTATCATGGCGTGATGGTTGCCAATACTGGAGATCCATCTTTAGTGGGTAAGCCGGTCGCTGCCTTAAGTGAGTGGAAGCCTGTTATTGATGCTATTAAACAAGGCAGCAGTGTGGTGACTGAAAATGAGGAGCTAATTACCAGTACTGCCATATTCTCGGTAGGTCAGGCTAAAACCCCTTGGGCTCTGGTTATTTCTGTTCCCAAAAGTGTTGCGTTTGCAGATGTGCATGCAATGTCTACACAGGTTACGGAGCAGTTCAACGAAAGCCTGATTGGGCAATTAATTACGGGTTCCCTTATTACAGCTCTCGCATTAATCGTGCTATGGCGTGTAGCCGCATCAATATCGAAACCACTTAAAGAAGTTGTTAGCCTGGTTGATGACCTGGCAGAACGTGATGGTGACCTAACCCGTAGAATTGAAATTAACCGACGCGATGAGGTAGGCAGCCTAGCTAATCGCGTCAATTTATTTATTGAAAAAATCCAGAACATGGTCAAAGACGTAGCACAAACCATTGATCAAGTTGATGACTCTGCTGCGCAAAGCTCGCAAATTGCTCAAGAAACCAGTAATGGTGTACAACGTCAGCGCGCTGAAATAGATCAAGTAGCCACCGCGATCAATGAAATGTCATGCGCAGCCAATGAGGTAGCGAGTAACGCCGCTGAAACGGCCCAATCAGCAGGCGCAGCAAATGAATCTGTTTTAGAAGGGCAGGAAATCGTTAATCGCAGTGCATCTACCATACAGCAACTGTCAGATGAAGTAGAGCACGCCGTCAAGGTAATTGAACAGCTTAAAGAAGATAGTGAAAACATCAGTAGTATATTAGATGTCATTATTTCGATTGCAGAACAGACCAATTTGCTGGCCTTAAATGCCGCAATTGAAGCAGCTCGTGCCGGTGAGCAAGGACGAGGTTTCGCTGTAGTTGCTGATGAAGTTAGAACCCTGGCCAGCCGGACTCAAAACTCAACCGATGAAATCCGTCAAACCATCAATGCCCTTCAAGATCGAACTGAGCAAGCCGTGCAAACCATGAGTCGGGGCAGTGAGATGACACATACCTCTGTTGAGCAGTCTCAACAGGCGGCCAAACGACTAGAAGAAGTTGTTCATGCCATCAGCCGTATTAATGATATGGCAACCCAAATTGCCAGTGCAGCAGAAGAGCAGCATGCTGTCTCTGAAGATATCACTAAAAATATCACGACAATTAGTGATGTAGCAGGAGAAGTAGCAGAAGGCGCTGATAACTCAAGCAAGCAAAGTGAGCAATTAAGTCATCTTTCAGACGAGTTAAGCGGAAAAATAAACCGCTTTAAATTTTAATTTGCTATTGTGATTTTTTTGGATCAAGGGATCCATATAATTCACATAGCGTACAACACATGTTAGGTAGCAAGCTACCTAACATGGACACACTAAAACAAGGGACAATTTGCTACATCGCAAGGGTGCAACCAATTAATCTGCTGTATATTTTGCTGGATGCTTGTATCGCATTAACGCAAAAGACAATACAATCCGTTTAGCCAGAACTTGTCTCTGATATAGTCAGTCGCTCAGACTTCTTCAGCAACACCTTCCAGACGCCCCAGCAAACTACCTAAACGGTCGCTCCAATTGGCTAATTCTTCCCTTAACGTAGCATTTTCTTCCTCTAGTTTGGCCTTCTGTTCACGCAGCTCTTCCAGCTCCATTTTCTGGATGCTCACCGTGTCAACCACATGTTGTACTTTTTCTTCTAACTTGGCTAAATGATCATTAGACATAATGCGCTCTTTCTATTTTTATCAACAACTATGACCGCAGATTATAGACACTGAAAAACATAAATTAAATCACGTTTTAACTGTGAAGCACATAAAATACCTCTCCAGAGTGGTATATCATCCAACAACAAAGTCCATCACTTGCAACCTATAACGTTAGACAACCATAAAGAGCTTAATTTCCCCCAATCAACGACGTAACCCGCAACGTGATTTATCTGTTAAAGAATACGTAGCCCCTTGCCAAACCGCCATGACATTTTGATGATAATTTTCTATTCACTTATAATCACTGGGTTAATAACTCGCATCTCTTGCATTGCCCTCTGGCCATTGGAGAAAAATTTGAGCTGTTCGCAGTACCATTACCAAGACCTTATTAACCTGTTTAATCAGTGTTTTGCCAAAACTCATAATACGTATCTTATCAAAGGTGATGATGAACCCATTTATTTACCCTCTGATGAGCGGCGCACCTATCATGGGATTTATTTTGCCTATGGTTACTTCAGCAGTGCCCTTCATGAGTGCGCCCACTGGTTTATTGCAGGAGAGCAGCGCCGCCAGCAGATTGATTATGGCTATTGGTACGAACCTGATGGCCGAACCAAAGTGCAACAGCAGCTTTTCGAAAAAGTAGAGGTTAAACCTCAAGCAATCGAATGGATTTTATCAGTAGCGGCTGGTTACCCATTTAAAGTGAGTGTGGATAACCTCAATAATGAAGACATTAATCCCCAGCCTTTTAAGCAGGCTATTTACCAACAAGTCCTGGTCTATGCTCAATGTGGACTTCCCGCCAGAGCAGAACGTTTTCGGCAAGCAATCAGTCAATTTTATAATACAGAAAAAACGATTAATTTGACGTTATTTTCAACAGAGCATTGTTAGTTATTTATCCCTTATAAAATAAACAGTGAAGCCCTCTTTACCGGCTGTTTTCCTTTTACTTTGCCAGCGCTAAATACTGGGCTTTCTGTTAAAAAATGATATAATACCGGCTCTACATTTTTACGCGCTTCTTATCGTTATCCTTAGCCGGCCACCACGTCACAACACACCATTTCTGGCAACTTCTCTGCCTCACTATGGCCGCTACCGAGATATATCGCTTCACGCAGTTTATTAAGTAGGAGTTTCATGAGCAAAGGGATACTTCAGGAAGCAAGGCATATTTTGCACTTGGCTTACCCGATTATTATTACCCAACTGGCAGCTTCTGGTATGGGGCTAACCGATACAATCATGGCAGGCCAGCTAGGTGCATTGGACCTGGCAGCTATTGCCATTGGCGCAGGCGTATGGGTACCACTGTATTTATTCGCTAAGGGCACCTATATGGCGCTGACCCCCACTGTCGCCCACTTATTTGGCGCCAAACGTAATGATGATATAGGCACCTATGGCCAACAAGGTTTATGGATTGGCCTGGTATGCGGTCTATTACTGGCTGTTTTATTAGCGAATATCAAACCATTATTGCATTGGCTTGACGTTGATCCTGACATCATTCCACTCTCTAGCCAATACTTAACAGCACTCGCTTTTGGTATGCCTGCTTTGAGTTTATTTAATGTATTTACCAGTTACTGTGAGGGTGTAGGAAAAACTAAACCCGGCATGACATTCATGCTAATTGGTTTAATGTTAAATATTCCAGCCAACTATATTTTTATGTACGGTAAATTTGGTTTTCCTGCCATGGGTGCTGTTGGCTGTGGCTGGGCTACCGCAACAGTGGCAGCGACAATGATGGTGCTAATTGCTATCTATACCCACTTAGCTCCATCTCTTAAGCATTTTGGACTGTTTCGCCACTGGTCACTACCAAGGCTTGGAATGATAAAAGAATTACTAGCATTAGGCTTGCCTATGGGGATTTCAATCTTTGCCGAAGCCAGTATCTTTTCTATCGTGAGCTTGCTATTAGGCCGACTGGGTGCAGAAATTGTTGCCAGCCACCAGATTGCCATCAATATTTCTTCGATTGCCTTTATGGTGCCATTTAGTATCGCTATGGCTGTGACAATTCGGATTGGCCACTGGCTAGGTGGACAGCAACCTGTTAATGCCAAAAAAGCTGGGCAGCTGGGTATTATGCTGGCCTTAGGTTATGCCGTTTTTTCCGCAAGCTGTATGCTGGCATTTCCTCAGTTTCTCGCTGAGGTCTATACCAGTGACTCTACGGTTATTGAGCTTACTGTTGGCTTGTTATGGTATGCCGCGGTGTTCCAGTTTTCTGATGGTTTGCAGGTTGCAGCCAATGGCATTCTGCGTGGTTACAAAGATACCAAAATCCCTATGATGGTCGTCATCATTGCTTATTGGGGTATTGGCTTACCAATAGGTTATCTGTTTGGCTTAACTGACTTTATCACCCCCGCTATGGGTCCGGCAGGCTTTTGGATCGGTTTAGTCAGCGGGCTGACGGCTGCTGCTATCTTACTGCTTGCCCGAGTCGTTTATATTAGCCAACAGCACATAACGTCTGCGGCTCCTGCCGCCGCGGCCAACCAGGTGAGTTAGTGACCGTAAAACAATGGCGTTGCCAGTCAATATTGCTTTGCCTGATATTAATAGGCAGCCTGCCATTGGCAGGTTGCCAGAGTGACTCACCTGCAGCAAAACTCGATGACTATTTAGCGCGCCTGGCGCGCAGTCTAGAACAAGCAACACCAACGACTGACATTGATTGGACATTATGGCAATACCCCAGCCGAACAGCACGCTGGGTAGAGCCTGAAGCAATTCGGCTAAATTTTCTTGCCATCCTTTCGATCAAACACTGCCACACTCTCACTCAGCGAATTGCTGAACGAAATAGTGCATTGGGCAAAGTGATGCCCATTACCCAACAAGCTATTTATGAGCGACAATTACTCCCTGAACTTTCCGCCTGTCTCCACCATCCAGAAACCACGTCTGTTGAACTGCAAGAAAATCTACAGCAATGGATTCACGCTAAACAGGCACAACTACCATTGACGTATTGGAATGCGCTTTATAGTTCTAGTGAAATGCAGCATCATTTCAGCCTGGCAACCCCTCCTCTTTCGGCCCATCCCCCCAGCCTAACCCCCACGCTGGAGGCTCTTAATTTCCTAATCACTTTTAGTCAGCAACGCAACACGCCCATAGATGACTTAAAAATACTGACATTTAAGCTCAACCAACATCTGCAAAAACTCCAACAACGCGCCACAGGTGGTGAACTGATACGCGCAAGTGTGTTAGCCAATACCATGTTAAAAGCAGCGAATCGGGTGATGGCAAAGGTCGATGCTCAGCAGATATGTCCACAACGCCGCCCCACTCCCCAATCACGCATACTCAGCCAAGTATTACAAAAATATTATTTACAACAGATTCAGCCCTATCTCGCTCAGCTCAATCAGCAACTTGTGCAATGGCAAACAACCCATCAGCGTTTACTGAGTACTTTACCTAGCGAGCAAATCCCTCCTGCCATGAAACAGTTTTTCGCCAAGACCATTGCCGAAAATTCTGGACTCCATGCCACGCTTAAACAGCAAACCACACGACATATTGCGTACTGGAAACAAATTCTCGAGCAATGTGCTATTCCTGTCAGCGCCCTTCAAACAGACCCAATATAACCTTAATGACTATCCAGATTTGCGTTGCTAAAAACCCACTAACTATACTAGTAAGTGAAGTCACTTTTTTGTGGTGCCCGTTTACCTGGCTATAACAACAATAATTAGGCACCACGAACTGAGAGGGGTTAGCTATGAGTAACGTGCACGCTCGTAAGCGCACAGATAATGTCATTGACATGTTCACACGGAAGCCCATCTCACCGGAAGAGTCTAAACGCATTATTCGCCTGTCCCCCGAGCTTGATGGCTTGGAAATGCTGTACAGCAATGATGCAAATCCCAACAAACTGTTTAGTATGAAAATCCTATGCTGGGCCTTACGTACTAACGGTGAAGTGGTAGCTTTAGTGCCTTGGCTAAATGACATTGTTGCTTGCGATGAACTTCGGGATCCGTTGAATGGCCACTGGGAAGGCTACTATGATCAGGGTATTGATGAAATCTTTTATCAAGCTCCTATTCACAAAGTCGTCGAGCTGGAAACAGCAGCAGAGTACTACAAGACTGCATTCCAAAGCCCTGATGATATCGTCCATGAAATTCCTGACAGTATTGGCACCCATGCCATTATCACGACTGACAACTTCGCCTCTTTTTCCTTAGAAGAAGTGATCAGCTGGCAATTACTCAATAACGGAATGGTTTTTGCGATGATTATTGATAAAAATAAAGTTAAATCTACGCCCGTATTAAAAGGAGACCCTTGTTTGTTTCCCGCACAGCAACATGACGGCTTTAAATATTTTTTTCATCATCGCATTGCTAATAAAATTAAAGCTAACGATCCCGATGCCATAGCCGCTTTTTCGTTATTGGTAGACCCTTAATCTTAAATTAAGGGTAATTACACGTTAAATATGCTTTCCCTTTTTTATCAACAGTAAAGGGGGGAAAGCTTATTTACTATGCTTAAAAAAACGCTCGATCTATTATTTACTCACCTTCAGAACCCTTGCGGATATAGTAAATATACTGGGTGTCACTTTCCTCCTGAGCAATCAGCTCGTGCTGTAAAAAAGTACAAAATTTAGGAATATCACGCGTTGTCGATGGGTCGGTAGCCACTACCTGTAGTACTTCTCCTGTCTGTAACTCTCTGATTTTATTGTGAAGCAACATTACAGGCTCTGGACACATCAGGCCACAGGTATCAAGAATATGGTCAGGGTGTGGATTCATAGTGAGTACGTTTTGTCGAGTCAATAAAACACAACTTTAACAAAATCAAGCCATAGACTCTAATCGTCGTTAGTTCGCTTGGTTTGTATACGACGAGTTCAGTCAAATGCGCTGGTGATATTTGACTAATGCAAAGCGACTAGCTGCCCTAAAGCTAGTCGTGGCGTCATTGCCGAGACAATCCGAAAATCATGACCTTGTGGACCTTGAGTGGCTTTGAGCTCAACCACCGAGTCAACATAAGCGGGACTAGGAAAGTAACTTTGTATTTGTATGGGGTAGCGTGGCAGGGGTAAATAGCTCAATGCTGCCGACAGTAACCACACGGCATTGACTGTAGCACGCTGATAACCTAGGCATTTTGCCATCACATTGGATAAATGCGCTGGATGAAAATCGCGGACTAACTGTGAAAACGCCTTCGCCTGAGTAGTATGTAAATACCAACGCCCCACATTATAACTGGATTCGACTGATTGTGTGGCCTGGCCCAAAAGCGCTTGCCTTTGCTCAACTACCTCTTTTGGAAAGACTTCTTTACTGCTGCTACTAAATGCCAGCTCACACTCCCAGACCAGCTGTTCCAACTGATAACCCAGTATTCTTACCCAGGGAAACTCACTATCTGAAGCGTAATAGTGAATACTAAAGTCAAAGCTATGCTGTGGGCTTAAGGCTTGGTTAACGCGCACCTGGCAAGACACAATACGTAACCAAACCGCTAACTGACTAGCATGATCACTGAGTAATAACTGCGTATGAAGCGGAAAACTCATCACTAAAGGAAAAAGTGGAGGTAGTTGGTTTTCAAAATAACCACTCCACTCTGCTGCACGAAAAGCCTCCACCACATCCAAACCACAGCAGGTTAAGTACTCCCTTAACTGAGTGGCTGATACTGGCTGGTTGTACCAGCTCATGCCAATAACCGGTCGGGTAGGCTGCTGCCGACTGTGCCAAAGCTGCAAAGCATAATTCCAGGGGTATATTGAAGTCACGGAAGTGCTTACAGATTTAGTCATCGATCTACCTCTCCCCAATACCAACAACCTACATCACCCAACGGGTATTGGCCTATCTTCAGGATTAGCAGAAGTCATAAAAAATCGCAAAAAAAATCATCATTTTGTCATTTTCATTATTCTATGGCTGTTTTAGTCACTTACATTAACGAAGGCTTGATTAATGATCTTAGAGAAATGTACTGACTATACTGTTCTAAGCAAGCCCAAGCTTCTGTATAGCGCAATGTTTGCTGCGTGCTTTTATCTAAAAAAGCAGTCTGAGTAAAGCAAAGGGGTTAAATGATGATAAAGGTGATTGTGAGCCGTCAGCTTTCTGAAGGCGTTGAGCCTAACTATGAAATTCTGTTAAAAGAAGCACTACAAACCGTTGTTATTGCATCTGGGTTTATTTCTGCTGAGTCGCTGGTTGATGTTAATGATGCAAATCATCGGCTACTCATTAGCCACTGGACAGACATCCAATCCTGGCAAAAATGGTTATACAGTGAGGCTCGTAAAAATCTGGTTGGACAAATACGGCCCATGCTTTGTTATGAAGAAGAAGTTAAGATTTATATACACAGTGAACAGCATTTAGGATTAGTGTCCGTAACACCACACCGCTAATGTTCCTTGTGTGGTGTTAAAGACATCATGATGGTCCTAAAAGACAAATTGCTTGCTTGTATATTAGTCCCGCAAAACCACGACAGTTACTTCTTCCCGGTCATGATAAAGCTGTTTTGTCACTATACGATAGTTAAAACCCGCTTCCTGGCAGGCAGCATGAAGTCGATCAAGTGCTGTGGCGACAGCCTGGTAACGCTGCTTCATTGGTAATTTTAAATTAAACACCGCATGACGTGTCCACTCGCTGGTTAGCCAGCGAATAATCATATCCGTTACCCGAGCAGGCTTATCGACAATATCACATACCAGCCAATCAACCGGTTTAGACGGCTCAAAAGTAAAGCCATCTGCCCGTAGATGCTCTACCAAACCCGACTCCATCAGTGCTGTATCCATTGGACCATTGTCTACTGCTGTAACGCGTATATGACGACTCACGAGTTGCCAAGTCCAACCACCAGGTGCAGCCCCAAGATCAACCGCTTTCATGCCAGGCTGTAGCAATCGCTCTTCGTCTTCTTTTGAGAGCAAGCTGTGCCAAGCCTCAGCTAACTTTAATGTAGAACGGCTGGGTGCTTGGCTAGGGAACTTCAGCCGTGGAATCCCATTCAACCAACGAGCACCTTTTCCTACCAAGTTGATACCCACATAACACTGCTGACCATTTAAAAAGAACAAGTGCAAACGGGGTAACGCGGGATTTTCTTGCGCTGATAACACTTTTTTAGCTTTTAGTGCTTTACGAAGCGGCACGGTTAACTTCTTACAAAAGCGATGTAACTGCTTTCCT
Source organism: Zooshikella ganghwensis (assembly GCF_018263875.1). Lineage (NCBI taxonomy): Bacteria > Pseudomonadati > Pseudomonadota > Gammaproteobacteria > Oceanospirillales > Zooshikellaceae > Zooshikella > Zooshikella ganghwensis. The sequence goes on along the minus strand of NZ_JAEVHG010000001.1, from coordinate 674,705 downwards.
TCGTTGGTATCAGGATATTCCAACCATAACTCTCCGACCTGAGGCCACCCATCGACCGCATCCAGAATTGGGGTTAAGCGATCCGTTGGTGGCAGGTCATCTAAGAAAGGGCCTGCTGCCAACCACTGCCGAGTAAACACTAATGCATTCAAGCTAATTTTGGACTGCAACCAGCACGCATCTTTACCGTCATCTCCCACACAATGAAATATGACGAACCCTTGCTGTGGTTTTGCCTGGACGTAGCCAGCAACGCCTAGCGAAGCGGTTACAGTTGAAATTTCTGCAGCACAATCTTTTTCAAAGCCAGCTCGGCAATACAACACCAGATGGGTAAAAGGTTCAGGTAAATTTAACTTCATAACACCTTACAATTATGGCTTTAACTTTTTATGGCTTAATGACCAGGGGAGCATCACCCTGTAGGTTTGCTTAAGCCCGCATTATGACAAAATCGCTGATAGCTGTTAACCAATGACGAATAGCTTGTCTCTGTAATAGCAGCCAATCATGCTTCATGACAAAAGTGCGCTACCCAACTGGCAGCTTGTTGCCAATACGCGTCTTTTGAAAAACCACTGCGTTTGCTAGGAACTAAGTCATGATCAGCTTCAGCTAACCAGTGAATCTTTACAGCTGGACTCAAACTGTAGTCTTGTACATGGTGCTTATTGCCCAAGGAATCACGAGTACCCTGCACAATGCACGTTGGAATTGTAAGTGTCTGTAAATGCTCAATACGAGGTTTATCGCGCTTTCCAGCTGCATAAAATGGGTACCCTAAGCAGGCTACACCACAAACATTAGCAGGCAAGCTGTCATTAGCCGCTAATAGCGTAGCCATTCTGCCTCCCATCGATTTGCCCCCCACGATTACTTTTTGCTGTGCGTGTAACCGTTGCACCATATGTTCCCAACACTCAAGAAGCTTCGGTTGTCGATCTGGAGGACGTTTCTTGCCAGAGTGTCGACGCTGGTCCATATAGGGAAATTCAAAACGCATAACATTTACACCAAGAGCGGCTATCGCCTCAGCAAAATACGCCATAAATGGGCTATCCATAGGCGCACCTGCACCATGCGCAAAAACAAAACAAGGCGCGTTTTCCTGTTGAGAGTATGTCCAATACGCTGGTATTTCAGAGAACATTATGCACGTCCGATTGTTTAGCAATAGCCTTAAGACTTTTATTGCCGTTATTTAAAGCCAAAATTTGTCACGCCATTGCAACAGCAACAAAACATTTAGTGGAAATATTTTATTCATATTTCTGCGTTTTAAACTGTCAACAGGCGGTAATTATGGCACAATAGTCACGTCTTGATTTATGTCAATATAATACAGGTCATTCTTACCAAAAAGTGTCGCAATAGCGTCACCATATTGACATATAATGTACTCAGCGCGTATCCTCGCGCCTCGCCGGGGGAAGTTTGAAATAATTAGCAACAACTAAAACAGTGAACCTAGTCTGACCTATATACTTATTTAGCGAGTCTGTTCGCATTGTGACTTATGTTACATCAATAGCCAGAATTAACGCTGTTAAGAAAAGCTTTGTTAGCTAACGTACGTGTCACCTCTAAGAAATAAAACGGTAACCGTACACAATCTGTTGCCCATTAGATTATCAGCCGACCCTCTATACACAAAAACAACGGCTAAACTATTAGCAAAGAACAAGCAACATAATATACCTGATGAGCGCTTTGGTAGAGGTACACAAGCTGAACACATGTTTGTTCAGGTGCCTGCTTTGTAAGTCAACAATTGCCAACTTCTCTTTGAAGTCACACCAACAGCTGACTTCAGCGCATCCTATTGCCTTCACTTCACCAACCTGCCACAACTTCACCGTATTCATTCCGGAAGTCGCAACTTATGGAACCGTAACATGAGCACAGCAACCAACCACACAGAGTACAACTACAAGGTCGTCCGCCAGTTTGCCATTATGACGGTCATTTGGGGGATCGTTGGTATGGCCGTGGGTGTATTCATTGCTGCCGAGCTGGTCTTTCCAGACTTATCAGCAGGGATTCCCTGGTTAAGTTTTGGTCGATTGCGCCCCTTACATACCAATGCCGTCATCTTCGCATTTGGTGGATGCGCCTTGTTCGCGACATCCTATTATGTCGTACAGCGCACTTGTCAAGCGCCTTTGATTTCTAACGCACTAGCTGCCTTTACCTTTTGGGGCTGGCAACTGGTTATTGTCGCCGCCGCCATTACCTTGCCACTGGGCATTACCACTTCTAAAGAGTACGCGGAGCTGGAATGGCCCATCGATATCCTTATTACCGTGGTCTGGGTCTGCTATGCAATTGTCTTTTTTGGCACCATCATGAAGCGCCGAACCAAACATATTTATGTTGCTAACTGGTTTTATGGTGCATTCATTGTCACGATTGCCCTGCTCCATATTGTGAATAATATGGAAATTCCTGTGACCCTGTGGAAATCATACTCTGTCTATGCTGGTGCCCAAGATGCCATGATTCAATGGTGGTATGGCCACAACGCGGTAGGCTTTTTCCTGACTGCAGGCTTCCTTGGCATGATGTATTACTTTGTGCCTAAGCAAGCAGGTCGCCCTGTTTACTCTTATCGCCTATCTATTGTTCACTTCTGGGCATTGATCGCTATTTACATCTGGGCTGGCCCTCACCACTTACACTACACTGCCCTCCCTGACTGGGCACAAACCCTGGGCATGATCATGTCACTTATCCTGCTAGCACCCTCTTGGGGCGGCATGATTAACGGCATGATGACACTCTCTGGCGCATGGCATAAGCTACAGACTGATCCTATTCTTCGCTTTTTAGTGGTCTCGCTTTCCTTCTACGGCATGTCAACGTTCGAAGGTCCGATGATGTCCATAAAGACGGTTAACGCACTATCCCACTACACCGACTGGACCATTGGGCACGTGCACTCAGGCGCGCTAGGCTGGGTTGCCATGATTTCAATTGGTGCTGTGTATCACCTTATCCCACGTCTATTTGGTAAGGAAAAAATGTACAGCACAGACCTTATTAATGTTCACTTCTGGTTAGCTACGATTGGCACCGTATTGTACATCGCCTCAATGTGGGTTAACGGTATTATGCAAGGCCTCATGTGGCGTGCTGTGCATAAAGACGGCACATTGATGTATAGCTTCGTTGAGTCTGTTGAGGCCAGTGAGTTTGGTTACATTGTCAGAACAATAGGTGGGCTCTTCTTCCTGGCTGGCATGTTCTTTATGGCTTACAACACCTGGCGCACCGTGAGTGAGTCTGATCCAGAACAAGTTCGTGCTGCAGCACAAATGGCTTAAGGGAGCAGTACACCAATGAAAAACCATGACATTGTAGAGAAAAATGTTGGCCTGATGGTGATTTTAATCATAGTTGCCATTAGCTTTGGTGGCCTGGTTGAGATCGTTCCTCTGTTCTTTGATAAGGCTTTGACAGAAAACAAAATGGCCTATGAGCAAAAGCTCACTGATGGTAAACAAGAGGTCGTTCAGCTCGCCGTCAAGCCTTATTCAGCATTGCAGCTTGAAGGTCGTGACATTTATATCCGTGAAGGCTGCGTAGGCTGTCACTCACAAATGATTCGTCCATTCCGTGCCGAAACAGAGCGTTATGGGCATTACTCACTAGGGGCTGAAAGTGTTTATGACCATCCATTCTTATGGGGTTCTAAGCGCACAGGGCCTGATTTGGCTCGAGTCGGTGGCCGCTACTCTGATGAATGGCACCGGGCTCATTTAATCAACCCTAGAGATGTTGTTCCTGAGTCTGTTATGCCAGCTTATCCCTTCCTCGCAGAGAATGTCCTAGATGGCAAACACACTGCCGCCAAAATGGAAGCGCTGCGTAAAGTGGGGGTTCCCTATGCTGATGAAGAAATCAGCTCAGCGGCTGCTAATGTTGCAGGAAAAACAGAGCTTGATGCCCTGGTAGCCTATCTTCAGGTCCTGGGCACTTATGTACCAAGGGGCATACGTGGTGTAAAACCCGCTTCAGCACTCCCTACTGAAGAGGTAGCTGAGTAATGATAGATATCAATACACTACGCGGTTTGGCAACCGTATTTGCCATGATCGCTTTTTTAGCGGTGTGCTTTTGGGCTTATAGCAGTAAGCGAAAAAAACAATTTGATGAAGCCGCCAATTTACCCTTTGCGGATGAATTAGCTAGCCCAAATTCTGCCAACCAGGAGCTAAAACATCATGAGTAATTTCTGGACTGGGTGGGTTTTTGTGCTCACCCTGACTTGCCTAGGACTAATTGTTTGGTTGTTGTTTGCTACGCGCCGCAGGCAGCGCCCCACCCTCACTGAACAAACGATGGGACACAGCTTTGATGGGATTGAAGAGTATGACAATCCTCTACCTCAGTGGTGGTTTTATTTATTTGTGGCCACTATTGTGTTTGGTGCTGCCTACCTGGTGCTTTACCCAGGCATTCTTCCTGGCAAGTTCAATGGTATCCTTGGTTTGGTCGCCAAAGAGCAATATCCTGAAGGCTGGTCGTCAACCATGCAGTATAAAAATGAAGTCAAACGTATTGATGAGCAGTATGGCCCTATATTTGACCAGTACACCAACACACCTATCCCAGAGCTCGCTCAAAATGAAGCTGCTGTCACTATTGGAAAACGTATCTTTGCAAACAACTGTGCGATTTGTCATGGCTCTGCAGCGCAAGGTCGTTTCGGCTTCCCCAACTTAAGTGATAACGACTGGTTGTTTGGCAGTGATGCAGATGCCATTAAAAAATCTTTGCTTGAAGGTCGGCGTGGGCAAATGCCTGCCTGGGGCCAGTTTATGTCTAATCAGGAAGTGACAAATGTATCACTTTACGTACGCGCCCTGAGCGGAATCGACACTAAAGCAAGTGAGGATCAGCTAGCTAAAGGTAAAGAAAGTTATATAGGTAAGTGCGCTGCATGTCATGGCGTTGAGGGTCGTGGCAGCTACCTAAATGCCAACATCAGCAATGATATTGGCGCCCCCAATTTAACAGATGACATTTGGTTGTATGGTAGTGCCCAGCATCAAGTTGAGTACACCATTCGCAATGGCCGAAATGGAGCCATGCCTGCATGGAAAGATGTATTGGGTGAAAACCGAGTGCACCTAGTAGCCACTTACGTTTACAGCTTGGGCCAAAAAGCTAAAGAAGCTGAAAGTACTACAACCACACAAGCTAAGTAAGAAAGCCTCCTCCTCAGCTGTCTGTTCAATTTCTAAGATTGTCAGGCAGCTTGGCCAAATCATAGTGTCTGGCCCAAACCATCCTATATCACGTTGTTTCTTAGCAGGCTCAAGGATATGTCGCAAGATAATGTAAAAGACCGTGAAGCACCTGAAATGATCGAGGTGGTTGATCTTTATCAGAAAAAAGACAAGATCTACCCGCGTGCGTTCAAAGGTGTTTTTCGAAATTATCGCATCATCGGTGGCACGCTATTATTCCTCCTTTACTTTGGTGCGGCCTGGCTAAGCTGGGGAGATCGACAAGCCATTCTGTTTGACTTGCCAGAACGGAAATTTCATATTCTTGGAATGACCTTTTGGCCACAGGATTTTATGCTGCTGTCGTGGCTGCTTATTATTTGTGCCTTTGGCCTGTTTTTCATCACAGTGTGGGCTGGTCGGGTTTGGTGTGGATATGCTTGTCCACAAAGTGTTTTTACCTGGGTATTTATGTGGGTTGAGCGAGTCACTGAAGGTGATCGCAATAGGCGCATAAAACTTGATAAAGCGCCCTTTACCAGCAAGAAATTTCTGAAAAAGTCAGCCAAGCATACGCTTTGGCTTCTTATTGCCTTAGCGACAGGCTTTACCTTTGTTGGCTACTTTTCACCCATTCGTGAATTGATCCCTGCTTTTTTTAGTGGCGAAGCCAGTGGCTGGGCTTATTTCTGGATTGCCTTTTTTACCCTGGCAACCTACGGCAATGCAGGATGGATGCGCGAGCAAGTCTGTATCTATATGTGCCCCTACGCTCGCTTCCAAAGCGTCATGTTCGACAGCAATACGTTGATCGTTTCCTACAACCCGCAGCGTGGAGAAAAAAGAGGTCCTCGTAAAAAAGGTGCTGACTACCAACAAAAAGGTTTAGGTGACTGTATCGACTGCCAGATGTGCGTGCAAGTCTGTCCTACAGGCATTGATATTCGTGATGGCCTACAGTACGAGTGTATTGGTTGTGCGGCCTGTATTGATGCTTGCGATAATATTATGGACCGCATGGACTACCCCAAAGGACTCATTAGCTACACCACCCAAAATACGTTAGCAGGAGAAAAATCAACCCTATTTCGTCCCAGATTAATTGGCTATTTAGTTGCCTTGCTTGTCATAATTGGCATGTTTAGTTATACCGTTACTGACCGTATACCGGTTGGACTTGAAGTCATCCGCGACCGAAGCACTTTATACAACACTACCTCAGATGGTTATATTGAAAATCTATACACTGTCAAAGTGGCCAATATGGACAATCAATCCCATCAGTTTGTGTTAAATATTGAGGGTTTAAATAGTCCAGTTATTGAACCCAAGCAAAACATGCTTGTTGAAAGTGGTTTAGTTGCAGAGCTCACTATCCGCGTCAAAGTTAAAGCTGATGCGATAGAGCGGCCCAATAGCTCATTTGTTTTTTCTGTTCAGGCAAAGGATGATGAAACAATTAGAACTACGCAAGAAAGTCGCTTTATCGCTCCCAATTCGCAGTAAAGAGTAACCCCATGGCACAAAATCAATCGCTCTCTCCTGAAGATAAAAAGCATAGCCGTTTTTGGCTAGGCTTTTTATTGGCTATTCCTCTGCTGGCCATCGTTTTGGGTAGCTCCTATATTGTTATTGCCGTTAAACATGCGGACTCGCTGGTAGTCGATGACTACTACAAAGAAGGCCTGGCCATCGAAAAAGAGCTTGAACGAGATCGCCATGCTCAAGCGCTGGGACTCACCGCAACAGTGAGCTTGGATAACAGCCGGAAACGGGTAAGCGTCACTTTATCCCCAGCCAAGACCAATGCGCCTCATGCTTTAACCTTAAGCTTCATTTCTCCAACTTTACCGGATGAAGATATTACGCTTCCCGTACAGCTCAACCCGGATAATGAGTATGAAGGCTTTTTACCGCATGAGGTAAAAGGTAAGCGCTATATTCATTTGGAAACGCCTAAAGCACTGGATATACAGGAGCAACGAGAAGGCTGGCGTTTAATTGGTAGCAGTTATATTGATACCCCCTCGGTTACTGTTGCGCTTCAGCCTGCCACTATGAAAACGGCAAGCGATTAAGTTATCAGGTGTAGTATGGCGGACCCAATCCCATCCCAATTAACATGCTTCCACTGTGGTACACCTATTTCTGGAACACCACCCTACACAGCTGAAATTGATGGCGAAAAACAACCGATGTGTTGTCCTGGCTGCCAGTTTGTTGCAGAGGCTATAGCGGGTGAAGGACTTGCTCATTATTATCAATATCGTACACAGCAAGCGCTAAAACCAGACCAAGAAAAGTCCCTAGTCAACGATTACACTGTCTATGATCGTCAAGCGCTTCAAAAACAGCTCGTTAAGCAACTGGCTGACGGTCAATACCATGTGAGTCTAAGCATAGAAGGAATCACATGTGCAGCATGCATCTGGCTATTGGAAAAACACTTAAGCCAACTGCAAGGAGTTGTGCAGGCTTCGGTTAACCTAACGACACATCGTGCCTTTATCCAATACCAGCCAGAACAGCTGAAATTAAGCGAAATCATGCAGCATATCGCTTATATTGGCTACCTACCACACCCTTTTTCTATGGATAAGCAACAACAGCTTGCCCAGCAGGAATACCGTAAATCTATTCGCCGTTTAGCTATTGCTGGAATCAGTACCATGCAGGTCATGATGTATGCCATTGCACTTTATGCTGGTGCTTTGCAAGGAATGGAAGACAGCTACCGTGATTTTATTCGTTGGGTTAGCTTTTTATTAGCAACACCTGTCGTATTTTACGCTGCACAACCCTTTTTTAAAGCTGCCTGGCGAGATGTCAAAGCACGTCACTTAAGCATGGATTTCCCTGTAGCGACAGCTATTGGAGCAGCCTATACAGCCAGTACCTGGGCTATGCTCACAGGTACTGGTGAAGTGTATTTTGACTCTGTTTGTATGTTCACTTTCTTTTTATTAGTCAGTCGTTTTCTGGAAATGCGTGCACGGCATCATACAACACAACATGGCTCAGGCCTCTTAAAACTTTTGCCAGACAAAGCGACACGTGTTGATAGTGGACAGGAACAGACCATAGCAGCAATAGAGGTTGAAAAAGGTTACACCTTGCGTATTAAGCCTGGCGAGCCGATCCCTGCAGATGGTGTTATCACCCAGGGAAGAACCACTTGTAATGAAGCCATGCTGACCGGTGAGTACTTGCCAGTTACAAAGCAAGTAAATGATACCGTGTTAGCAGGTACTCTCAATGTCGAGCACGCCATTGATATTCAAGTAACAGCAACCGGACAAACAACTCGACTGGCTCATATAGTTTCTTTACTGGAGCAAGCTCAACAGCAAAAACCACTGATTGCACAACTCGCTGACCGAGTGGCTAGCCATTTTGTAAGCGCAGTGATACTTATCGCGATAGGCGTGTACAGCTACTGGTCACAGCATACTCCTGATGATGCCTTTTGGATTACACTCGCGGTCCTGGTGGTTACCTGCCCTTGTGCACTTTCACTCGCCACCCCAACTGCACTCACTGCAGCTACCGGAAAGCTCTACCAGCAAGGGATATTAATTACTGGCAGCCGCGTCTTAGAGTCACTGACTCATGTGAACCATATTGTTTTTGATAAGACAGGTACGCTTACCGAAGGAAGGCTTACTCTGGAGCAAGTTATTCCCACAAGTAAGACATTGTCGGCAGAGGCAATCCTGGATTATGTTGCTGCGCTTGAGGCCCACTCTGAACACCCAATCGCTAAAACGTTTGCAGAACGAACAACTCCGATTCGTGCACTAGATGTCACAAATCATCCAGGGTATGGTATTGAAGGCAGTATCGCTTACCCTCTAACAAATATGCATAGTAAGCGCATCGAAACACAAGCAGAACAGCGATACCGGGTTGGTAAACCTGCATTCATTTGCTCATGGCTAAACATTCCCTTACTTGAGCCTCCAGAACCAACAGGACAATGGCTTCTCTTTGCCAGTAGAAAAGAAGTGTTAGGCTGGATAAAGCTGGCAGATACCCTCCGGCCAGATAGCGCCCGCACCATTAGTGGTTTACACCAGCAAAACATGCAACTTAGCTTGCTTAGTGGCGATCAATCACTTGTCGTTAAGCGTGTTGCAGAATCCCTGTCAATATCATCCTGGCAAGCTAATATGACGCCAGAAGATAAGCTTGTCCAACTAAAAACTCTGCAAAAACAGGGTAAAAATGTATTAATGGTCGGCGATGGAATCAACGACGTCCCCGTTCTTGCAGCTGCAAACGTATCAGCGTCATTGGGGTGTGGTAGCGATTTAGCCCAAAATACCTCTGATATTGTCCTGCTAAACAACCAGTTAAGCAGTCTCCTCACGGTATTTGATACTGCCAAACAAACCCGTAATACTATTCGAGCCAATTTAATCTGGGCACTGAGTTATAATATTGTCGCTTTACCTTTAGCCGCTTGTGGTATTATCCAGCCCTGGATGGCCGCCATTGGTATGGCAAGCAGCTCACTGCTTGTTGTCGCAAATGCTTTACGTTTGACGCGAACAACCAGCTCTCTGAACATCAGCACTGCTCAAGCTCAACCATCTCAAATACCACCTTTGGAGACTGTCCCCTGATAAGAGAACAAGTGTATTTATGGACATTATCTATTTACTTATTCCTCTCGCACTCATTTTTGTAGCTGTTGCTGTGTGGGCGTTTTTCTGGGCAGTTGATGATGGACAATATGATGACTTAGAAAGCCCAAGCCATAGCATCCTTTTTGATCAAGAACCTTCTGCTCAAAAAACCACAACATCAATATCAACATCAGAAAACAAAGCGAATGATTGACGCTAGTAGTTTCACCACAGCCTTCCTGCTAGGGGTATTTGGCGCAGGTCACTGCCTAGGCATGTGTGGTGGTTTAATGGGAGCACTTGCACTATCAACTCCCTCAGGAAGCTCTTCAAGCATTTATCTTGCACTTTTTAACTTAGGCCGAATTATCAGCTATGCCCTGGCCGGTTTATTACTTGGCTCATTGGGTTGGGCTATTCAGTCGCTAGGGCTGGGTACAGGCCTACGCACTGTAGCCGGACTGTTATTAGTTGCAATGGGGCTATACCTGGCAAACTGGTGGCGTGGATTAACCTATTTGGAAAAGGCTGGTGGACGTCTTTGGCAGAAGATTAAACCTCTCACTCAAAAATTCATGCCTCTTAAATCATTCAAACACGCGTTTGTTTTGGGTGGACTTTGGGGATGGTTGCCCTGTGGACTGGTGTATAGTTCACTAACCTGGGCTGCTGCCAGTGGCAGTGCCTGGAACGCTGCTACCTTAATGATGGCCTTTGGACTAGGTACACTTCCTGTCATGATAGCCTCAGGTTTATTTGCTCAACAGCTTCATCGTTTGCTCAATAGCCATGGTGTTCGCCAGCTATTGGGTATTTCTGTTATTCTTTTTGGTTGCTGGACTATACCCGGCCCTCACCAAGCTTGGCTTATGTCAATTACTCAATCATTATTACCAAATAATGACACCCCCATTACACATCATATGTCGCATTAGTTGTTTTAACTGGCACCTAGCTAGATTGCGCTTGATGCACATCAAGACAAACCACACCAAACGTACCTAAACTGACCTCCTGAATATGATTAGGAGAGGCAGCTTTAATTATGGTGCAAGCGCTTGAGTGGGACAGTCAATTGATTCACCGCTACGCAGTAAACGGTCCAAGGTATACTTCGTACCCTACTGCCGTTGAATTTACTGCACCATTCTCTGAGGTTGACTATTTGAATGCTGCAAAGCAAAGCAAGCAGCTAAATACACCTCTTTCACTTTATTTTCATATACCTTTTTGCGCTAATATTTGTTACTACTGCGCTTGTAATAAAGTTGTTACAAAGCAACGTTCTCAGGCTGTCAGTTACATTAAAAACCTGATTCGCGAAATGCATTTTCATGCAGAATATTTTGGTCAACGAGAAGTAACACAATTACACTGGGGAGGAGGAACACCTACCTACTTAAGCTTAGAACTTATGCAACAGTTAATGGAAAAAACAAACGATTATTTCCAACTTGTTGATGATGCGAGTGCTGATTACTCAATAGAAATAGATCCAAGAGAAGCTGACTGGGCAACGATGGGCCACTTGCGTCAGTTAGGCTTCAATCGAATTAGCCTGGGAATTCAGGATTTTAACCCTGTCGTGCAACAGGCAGTAAACAGAGTTCAAACCGAAGAAGAAACATTAGCAGTTATTGATGCTGCCCGTACATTAAGTTTCAAGTCAGTGAACGTAGACTTGATATATGGGTTACCTCATCAAAACACTCAAAGCTTTTTGACAAGCTTAGATAAGGTCCTTGAACTGGCACCTAATCGTCTCTCAATCTTCAATTATGCACACCTCCCTGAGCGATTTAAACCACAACGTCGTATCAGTGAAAAAGACCTACCCTCACCAGCTGAAAAGCTTTCTATTCTGAAGCACACCATTGAGCACCTTATCAATGCTGGTTACGTGTATATCGGGATGGATCACTTTGCACTGCCTGATGATGAGCTGACAGAAGCTAAAGTCACAGGGCAACTGCACCGTAATTTTCAAGGCTATACGACGCATAAAGCGTGTGACTTACTTGGTTTAGGCTGCTCTGCAATCAGCCAGGTTGGTGATACTTACTGGCAAAACCACAGTAAGCTAGATAACTACAGCCAACAGGTCAATCAAAACACCTTTCCATTTCAGCGTGGCTTTGTTTTATCTACAGAAGACTCACTGCGAAGAGAGGTCATCAGTCAGCTGATTTGTCACTTTGAGCTAAACACTCAGCAAATTGAGCAGCAGTTTGGGATTGATTTTAACCGGCATTTTGCTTACGAGCTAGACGCTTTACAACTGATGGCAGAGGATGGCTTGCTGACTATTAATGAGGATAATCTTACTGTTAACCCAAAAGGCCAACTATTAATTCGCAATATATGTATGGTATTCGACCAATACTTAACCAGAAATAATGAAACAACACGCTTTTCAAAAGTAATATGAACGCATCTTAGTAATTCCCGTTGGAGTTTTTAGTAGTTTCCCCTACAATAGCCTCTAATCAGATACTAGCATTAAACATATATGACGACGGAAGTTGATTAGAGGCCCTCACAGCATGACGTCGAAACCTACTGTAAAACACTTAAATCAGGTGGCCTGTAAAGACTGTGCCCTGCAGCCTCTTTGCCTGCCTATTGCTTTAAACACTGAAGATATTGATTTACTTGATAAAATTATCAAGCGGGGACGCCCTTTGCGCAAGGGAGAACACCTGTTTCTTGAAGGAGATAAGTTTGCTTCGATTTATGCCGTTCGCTCTGGCGCGCTAAAAACCTATACCTCTACTAATGACGGTGATGAGCAAATCACAGGCTTTCATTTGCCTAGTGAGTTAGTAGGAATGAGTGGTGTTGACAGTGATGCCTATCCTGTTTCTGCCCAAGCTATTGAAACTACCACTGTTTGTGAAATTCCATTTGATCGTTTAGATGAGCTTGCGGAATCTTTGCCTGAGTTACGCCGCCAATTAATGCGCATCATGAGTAAAGAGATTCGTGAAGATCAACAAATGATGCTGTTGTTAAGCAAAAAAAATGCTGATGAGCGTATTGCTACTTTTTTAGTCAATCTGGCAACACGGTTTAGACGTCGTGGGTACTCCTCTCAGTCCTTTCGACTTCCCATGTCCCGCAATGAAATGGGTAACTACCTAGGGCTTGCTGTTGAAACAGTCAGTCGCGTTTTCACCCGCTTCCAAAAAAATGGCTTAATTGTCGCTAACGGTAAAGAAGTCAAAGTTGTTGACCCTATCAACTTATGCTCTTTAGCAGGGGGAAAGCCTGTTGAAGTTAAAAAAAATGGCAGCACTGACACCTAACAATAAGTAACCCGCTCCTCATGATTTTTGACGAATATTACATTAAGTCACTGATTCGTAGTGTACATGACTGGCCTGCGCCTGGAGTTATCTTTCGTGATATAACTCCTCTTTTCCAGTCACCTAAAGCGCACCGTATGGTCATCGATAGCTTGATACAACGCTATGTTGACACAGAAATAACCCATATTGCTGCCCTTGATGCGCGTGGTTTTTTGCCCGGAGCGGTTATCGCCTACGCACTGAACAAGCCACTCGTATTGCTTCGTAAACAAGGTAAGCTTCCTGCAGAAACTGAAACTGAAACCTATGACCTAGAGTATGGACAAGCTACCATTGAGGTGCAGCGCGGAGCTCTGGATCCAGGTAATTCTGTCTTGCTTATTGATGATTTAATTGCAACAGGTGGAACTCTACTCGCTGCCGCTACATTAATCAGGCGTTTAGGTGCTCACGTATATGAAGCCGCAGCGATTATTGATTTACCTGACTTAGGTGGTAGCACAAAGCTGCAAGATGCCAATATTCCAACGTTTACACTCTGCGCATTTTAAGTTTTAGCCGCCCCCTATCTCAACCCAAAGTCGATCCTGCCAGGCGAATCGCCTGGTAGGAAGCTGTTTTCCAGCTTTTTAATAAGCAAAACGGTCATCGTATCTTTTGGCAAACTAGCTCCATACCATCCAAATCTTCACCTTTCCGTCATACTTTTGTCTTTAAAAAAACATACTTGTTTGAATAATTGACACCATCATCCAGAGAGGTCATGGCTAAAATAATGCTGTTTGATTTACAGGAGTAAATTCAATGGCTAGTTTTGCTATGCACATGAGCAAAAATCATAAACTCAATACGTTACAGTGACTTTTTTAAAAAATAGGCTAGGTTAATGGGAAAGGTAATTATAAAAACAAGTTATTACTTTCCATAAACAGCCCTATCTGTAGATTGGTCAATATTATGCATGGCTTCCCATATAGATTTTGGGCTGCGATAAGAGAGTGAGACCATGGGAATCTGTCCAGATGAACTTCGCCACTATGTTATTAAACCCACATTAGACTATATCGATATGTGGTCCCCTTTTGCCGAAAACCTGTTGCTGGGCACAGCAGCTCAAGAAAGTGGTTTAGGCTTCTACTTAAAGCGTCATAAGCAACGTTCATTAGGCATCTACTGTATTACACCAATGATGCATAAAAATATTTGGGACCGGTACTTAGTTAAGCACTCAGACTTAGCGAGTAAAATTCGTGGATTGGCCAGCCAGCACGAGTTTCTTGCTAATCCTCATGCCGAACTTGCCACAAATTTATCATATGCTACTGCAATAGCTTGGTTAATATATAAGCGAAACCAAAATTTTATTGAGTCTGAGCCTAGTAACATTTATATGCTAGCCAAATGCTGGCGACGTTTTTATCATGTTAGACCCCAAGCCCATCTAGAATCTTTTATACAGCATTATCAGACTTTAATTTTAAATAACAGCGAAGCAGCATAACTGCTATTACGGGGACTGATCCATGCATATTTTAATTGCACCGGATTCATTTAAAGGATCGCTGACAGCCTTAGAAATATGTCAAACATGCACCTCTGCAATTCACTCAATAGCGCCTAATACTCAAATTACTTCATTTCCCCTTGCAGACGGTGGTGAAGGGACTGTTGATGCCTTTGTACATAATGCTGGGGGACAAAAAATCAACCTGACAGTGACTGGTCCATTAAATAAACCTGTTGATGCCTTTTACGGTATTTTGGCTGACAATAAAACCGCTATTATTGAGATGGCAAGCTGCGCTGGACTTCCTCTTCTTACCCCAGAGCAACAAAACCCACTTTATACCACAACTAAAGGTGTTGGGGAGCTTATACTCAATGCGCTCGATAGACAGTGCAATAAAATCATTTTAGGGCTGGGGGGAAGTGCAACCCATGATGGTGGTGCAGGCGCTTTAAGTGCTTTAGGTTACGAGTTTCTTGATGAGCATCAACAGCCTATTCCTGCCGGGGCCGAAGGCTTACTTAAGCTATGCTCTATTAACACTGCCAACTTAGACCCTAGAGTTGAAAACACCGAGTTTATCATTGCGAGCGATGTAAAAAACCCTCTTTTGGGAGAGCATGGTGCAGCCAGTGTATTCGGGCCTCAAAAAGGCGCAACCCCTGAAATGATTCCGACTCTGGATCGTGCGGTCAACAACCTTATTCAACGACTCGCCCAGCAGTTTGATATGCCTGCTGCTGAGATCATTCAACAGCCAGGAGCTGGCGCAGCAGGGGGAATGGGAGCGGGATTACTGACTAGTTTGTCCAACGCATCAATTCATTCAGGCTTCGAAGTCATCGCTCAACACTTAAACTTAACCGATTTATTTAAACATGGTGACCTTGACTTAGTGATCACTGCAGAAGGACAGATCAACCAGCAGACCTCTCAAGGGAAGCTTCCTGTAGGCGTAGCCAAACTTGCCAGTCAGTACAATATCCCCGTCATTGCCCTCGTCGGTAGTATTGGTAAAGGTGCTGAGCTTACACATGAACAAGGTATCACCAGTATTTTTAGTATTATTAACCAACCTATGCCTCTTGAGCATGCTGTCACGCATGCTGATGAACTTCTTCACCAAACCATGCGTGAAATTTTCCGGTTAGTGCGAGCTTTTCATACCGAAAAAGCTTCTGGTCAAAAGGGCTGATAACTTTTTTAAAAAGTAAAAGTTAAAGATGGGTTGCAAACTCAACGTTCTTTATAACTAGCGATTCATCGCTTGC
Organism: Zooshikella ganghwensis; assembly: GCF_018263875.1. Taxonomy (NCBI): domain Bacteria; kingdom Pseudomonadati; phylum Pseudomonadota; class Gammaproteobacteria; order Oceanospirillales; family Zooshikellaceae; genus Zooshikella; species Zooshikella ganghwensis. The sequence goes on along the minus strand of NZ_JAEVHG010000001.1, from coordinate 658,760 downwards.
TGTTGGTCCGCACAACGAATACAGCGCGCAGTATAAGGCATGATTTCCAGCCGGGCCTCAGGAATAGCTTGGCCACAGTGCTCACAGGTGCCATATTCATCCTCATCTATGCGCTGTATTGCCTGCTTGACTTGGCGAAGCTCTTGCACCGCCTCATGCCCCAGTGCCTCCATAACTTCATCGTTCTCACGCTCTTGAGCCTGTTCAGACCAGTCTTTATTCGCACTTTGTTGCATGTTTTGTTTAATCCGCTCAATGCGCTGCGTTAGCTCATTTTCTCGCGTTTTCAACCGCTGCTTTAGTGAGTGATAATCCATTGACTTTCTCCTTAAAGTCTCCTGCTTACCTTCAAAGCTAGAAAAGAAGTGTATTAGCCAGCTATCACGTAAAGCTTGTAGGGCTACTTATCAGCTTAAAAGGGTTTCTGTATAATGTACGGCTATTTGTCAGCTTGGAAGTAATGTAAACACCATGACACACCTGCCCCCCCATCAGCAAATCAATATAAACAAACTACAAAAACGTCTGCGACGCGAAGTCGGACGCGCTATCGCTGATTTCAATATGATTGAAGATGGTGATGTAATTATGTGTTGCCTGTCTGGGGGCAAAGACAGTTATACCATGCTTGATATCTTACTCAACCTGCAAAAATATGCACCTGTTGGGTTTGATCTCATTGCCGTTAATCTTGACCAAAAACAACCAGGCTTTCCTGAGCACATTCTGCCCGATTACCTGAAAAGCTTAGGGATAAACTACCGAGTTGTAGAAGAAGACACTTACAGCATTGTCAAAGAAAAAGTGCCCGAGGGGAAAACGACCTGTGCACTTTGCTCCCGTTTACGCCGCGGCATTTTATACCGAACGGCAAAAGAGGTGGGAGCGACCAAAATAGCTTTAGGTCATCATCGTGATGATATCCTAGAGACCATGCTATTAAACATGTTTTATGGTGGAAAATTAAAAGGCATGCCTCCCAAGCTAGTCAGTGATGATGGTCAGCATATGGTCATTCGCCCCCTAGCTTACTGCCGAGAAAAAGACATTGAAAAATACTCATCTGCAATGAACTTTCCTATTATCCCTTGTAACCTCTGTGGCTCTCAGGAAAACCTACAGCGTAAAAATATAAAAGCGATGTTAAGACAGTGGGATAAGCAATTCCCTGGAAGAATTGAAAGCATGTTCAGTGCTTTACAAAGCGTCGTACCTTCTCATCTGGCAGACACAAACTTGTATCCCTTTAAGCATATCAACGCAGATGGTACACCTCGTGAAGACGGTGATCAGGCATTTGATCGCCCCCAAATTAACCCTTTTCACCAAAGCAAGTCAGACAGCAATGATACTACCGTAGAAGCCGTCAAGCTCATTCATCCCAATTAAGGCATCAGCCACTCTTAATAATCATGGCAGTTTAATGGTGTTCATTAAGCTGCCAGTCATACTGATAGCTTATATCACCTTGGTACTGCCTTAATTGAGTGCCTAAGCCTTTTTCAGCGTAACGTATCAGATGAGCAATAATTTTTGCCTCACTGCGACCGAAATCATCGTTATACCAATCATATATCTTTGATAAAACTAGCTCCTCACGTTGCCAACTGACGCCTTTAGGCTGATTGATAAAGCGCTTTGCCGCCGTGTCCAACTGCTGCTCAATAAGCTTCGCTGTTAGCGCTTTAGGTTGTAAATCCGGACAACCTATGCTGGCACAATTCACCACATAGTGAATACGTGGATCTTGCCAAATAGGCCTTAAAATTCGATGCTCAATATCGTTGAGTGTAAGAGATTGATCAGAAATGGTCACAATAGGGTCATCCCAGGGACCAAAGCTAAAAAAACCTTCTCCTAGCTTGGTTATTGAAGTAACAGGGTAATGCTTCAGCACTAGCTGGACTGTTAATGCATTATACAGATTAACCCAGTAAGCAAACTGCTCATTAAGGTTGTACTGCCGTGGATCTATCCGTTTAAGCTGATTAATATAGTTCGTAAGTAACAAGCTACCCTGCTTAGCTGCTGCTTGGTAGTTCAGCAAATAAATATTTTTTTCTTTATCAAGCACTAAATACTGATCCAGAAAGTTCTGCCATAACTGGTGATCTATCTTGCTGCTACTTTGGGTGGCTTTATCCCAGTATGCCCAATAATCTGCTTTAGGAGCAGCATACACGATAGGTATTAGCCAAAAACTCAATAGTGTGATCAGTAAACGTATAGTAAACATAGCGTCATTTATACTCATTAGCTTATTGCAAAGCTCTTTACCCTTTGCCATCTTGTTTTTGCTTTACACCTCAGTAGAAGCTAAAGCGACTCACTCCCATAATCACTTTGACCCTTATCTTTACTGAAAAGTATTCATTTTCATAATTTACATGACCATGACAGTGTAATAACTAGAAACATTCGTATTAGCTATAGAGACTAAAAACACAGTTCATACGTTATTTCATTTTGAAAATTATCATATAACCTTCAATTTTTTCTTCTTATACTTTACTTGGCAAAAGACCATAATAAAAACAAGGAAATAATAAGGGCTGTTGCTATCAGGCTAAACATGTTGTGCTGTCGATACATCAAGGATAAGTGTATTGCATAGCCTGGTTAAGCAACACGTTCAAGGAGGAACCTTATGAGAATAATGCATGTCATTGGGTTAATTATTCACCCACAAAAAGAATGGCAAAAAATACGGCTGGAGTCGACATCGATTCCCCGCATTTATCTTACTTACATCTTTTTACTCGCCGCAATACCAATACTATGTAATTACATTGGCACCACACAGATTGGCTGGTATTTCAACCCAGATAAAGTCATTAGATTAAGTTCAGATAATGCCGCAACAATAGCCATAATGGGCTATCTCGCATTACTTGGTGGTGTTTTTGTTGTCGGGCTGCTGATCCATCAGCTATCACAGACCTACAGTGCATCAACCTCGCTGGCGCAATGTGTTGTGTTTTCTGCCTACACAGCAACCCCCTTATTTGTTTTAGGAATTGCCGGTTTATACCCAGCCATTTGGGTATACCTTATTGCCGGTATTATCGCAGCAGCCTACACCACTTACTTACTCTATGCAGGGCTGCCTATTGTTATGAATATTCCTAAGGAGCAAGGGTTTTTCTTTGCAAGCTCAATCCTTTGTGTTGGCTTGGTCGCATTTGTATCGCTACTCGTTATTGCCGTTTTACTATTAGCCACCGGGATTGGACCAGGCGTCAACCTATTACTATAAAAACAGGGCTAAACTAGAATGCGTTGGCTAGGGTGTATAAAAAACGATATAGTGTTATTAGTACATAATGGTCTTTACCATAACAATAACCAAGGATATAACGCGAGCCACTTATAATAACACACTATCGCTTTAAACATATGCCCTACCAAGCCATTGCCCAAAGAATTAATTCATTACTTAAGCAGGCAGAAACACACTATCAGTGTTATTTTGCTTTTCCTGAGTTTTTTTTAGATTTGCGTGGCAGTGTTGCTGGGCAAGCGAATTGGCAAACCAACACATTACGCTTTAATCCAGCACTTCTTCAGCAGCATACTGAACATTTTCTAAAGCATACCATTGCCCATGAGGTTGCTCACTTGGTTGCCCCCAATGTTTATGGACAGAGAATTAAACCCCATGGCAGGGAATGGCGCTTTGTTATGGAAAGCGTTTTTGGCGTAACAGCCAGTCGCTGTCATCGTTATGATATATCCAAAACAGGCCATTATCCTTATGTTTACTCCTGTGCTTGTGAGCGCCCACATTTTTTAAGCGCCATACGCCATAAACGATCTCTTCGAGGTACTGATTACCTTTGTCAAAAATGTCGCGCTACACTACGTTTTACGCATAAACTCAACGCAGAAAATTATGGCTAACAAACGTAGCTTAATTTTGGTCCTAGGTGATCAACTTTCATTAGACATAAGTAGCTTAAGAGATTTTGATCCCCGATATGATCAAATTATCATGGCCGAGGTATGGGAAGAAGCCCACTATGTTTCCCATCACCAAAAAAAAATAGCATTAATTTTCTCAGCCATGCGCCACTTTGCTAACCAGTTAAAAAAGCAAAAATGGCCTGTACACTACTATCAGTACGACCCAGATAGTCCCTATCGATCATTACTTGATGTCTTAAAGAGTGCTGTAAAGCATTACTCCCCTCAACAAATACTCATAACCCACTGCGGAGAGTGGCGACTACATAATGCGATGCAAATGTGGTCAAAATCCCTGGCAACACCAGTGCATATTATTGAAGATGACCGCTTTATTTGCAGCCTTGCCGAGTTTAAAGAGTGGGCAGCAGGACGAAAACAGCTACGAATGGAGTATTTCTATCGTTATATTCGCCAAAAAACGGGACTGTTGATGGAGGGTAACAACCCCACTGGTGGCCAATGGAATTTTGATAAGAAAAACCGAAAGTCATATAACAATGCCCCTCCTGTTCCACCTGTCTATCAATGTAAGCCCGACAAAATTACGCTAGGTGTTCTTAAAGATGTCGCTAATTATTTTCCCGAACACTTTGGCCAGCTCAAGCCTTTTTGGTTTGCTGTAACAACAGAGCAAGCCAATGCGGCTTTAGTACATTTTATTGAGCACAAGTTAGCTTATTTTGGTGACTTTCAGGATGCAATGAGTAGCCAGCATGAGTTTTTATTCCATGCACTTATCTCTATCTATTTAAATATTGGCCTACTGGATCCAATAACAGCGTGCAAAATGGCTGAACATGCCTATCAGCAAGGTAAAGTACCACTCAACGCTGTAGAAGGCTTTATTCGACAAATCATTGGTTGGCGAGAATATGTTAGAGGCATTTATTGGTTGAAAATGCCTTCTTATGCAAAAGAGAATGCTTTTAATAATGACCGTAGCCTTCCTTCTTTTTACTGGAATGCTGAAACCAAAATGCAGTGTATGCACCAGTGCTTAAAAAGTACTTATGAACATGCTTATGCTCATCATATCCAACGGTTAATGGTTACAGGCAATTTCGCATTATTGGCAGGCATTACCCCTGCTGAAATCTGTGAGTGGTATTTAGCTGTCTATGCTGATGCCTTTGAGTGGGTTGAGTTGCCTAATACACTTGGTATGGTTATGCACGCTGATGGTGGTTTATTAGGTTCAAAACCTTATGCTGCCAGCGGCAAATATATTGCAAAAATGTCAGACTACTGTAAAAGCTGTCACTACAACGTGAAAACTCTGGTTGAAGATGATAGCTGTCCATTTAATGGACTGTACTGGTTCTTTCTAATTACTCACTATGACACGCTCAAAAGCAACCCAAGAATGAAACTCGTGTTAAGTTCACTTCAACGTAAATCAAAAAGTGAAATTGCTGAGATCAAACAGCGAGCACAACAGCTTCTCATGCAATTAGACTCCTTGTGAATTAAACCTTCCTCGCCATCCTTTTCAGGACAGGCTAAAATTCATTTATTTTGTAGCAATGAAATGGCAATTTACATGAATGAACCTTGGTCCACACTATCCTCCATTCTTGAAGCTGACCCAACCAATGAAGATATTCTAGATAGTATCGCCACACATGGCTTACTAACAGCGGCAACCATAAGCCCACACCAACCCACAATTGACCAAATCATATCTTGTATTTTTGATGGCAGTCCTGACTTACCCCCAGAAAATCTCCAAACACTCAAAAATGCAATACAACAGGCGCAACAGCAGCTTGAGCAGCCCTTGTTTTTAGGCGAAGGTCTGGAGCTTCCCTTTGAGTGGGATGAAGAGGAAGAACTTGAGGATTCAGATATACAAGCCTGGTGTATTGGCTTCATGAGTGCTGTATTTTTGGATGAGGATGCCTGGTTTGACACCGATGAGCAGGAATCAAGCGAGTTACTGTTACCCATAATGGTACTTTCTGGGCTGTTTAGCGATGCACCAGAGTTTACAGAAATGTCTGAGGATGAAGCACTCATTACCGATATGAGTGAACAGCTCCCTGAGCTACTGACTGAACTCTATTTGTTTTATAAATGCCCAGACGATAAAAAAGACCAAATCAAAAAACCTTCAAACAAGTCAGGCTCTGCAAAACCGAAAAAACACTAGAGAAAATTAGCAAGGGTTATAGTTCCTACAAAGCGCCAACAATTATTAAGTTGGCGCAGTGGTTATATTGGTGCAGCAATCAACTGTAGAGCTAACTGCTTTAGAGCTACTTTTCTATCCACACCTCTACTCGACGATTTTTGGTTTTACCTGCCAAACTCTCTCCTGATGCAAGCTCAAGCACACCATACCCTTTGGCCTCAACAGCTCCATGGGATACCCCACCCTTAGTCAACTCCCGCGAAACGACTTTTGCACGCAATTTAGCCAGTAAAGCGCGTTTAGCTCCTTTTACATCAGCATCAGCAAAGCCAATCAATAATAGCTTTTTATTTCCTCCCTGCTGAGCATAAAAATCGACTAAGCGATTAAGGTCACGAATCGCTTTATTATCCAAATCAGCTTTGCCTGCCACAAAACGAAAGTTGACAGATAACCGCTGGTAGCCCTTAACCATATCTCGGTAATCTTTGGGCATTGTGGAAAGGTTAGTCTGCGGAAGGCGATCTACCTTTTGGGAGATAAAGCCTGTTTTTTCTACTACCGCCTGCCCCTCTGGACTTTGAGTAAATGCTAAAAACTCTTTCACGAAGTCATCATCGCTCAAGCTATACATATAGAGTCTGCGACTTAATGGATAATCTTCAGTAGCCACTGAAGCAGCACTAGGCTTAATGTAATGATTACCTCCATCAGCAATGGCCAACGCTTTTGCACGACCTATCGCATTTAAACTCACAAAGCCAATAAAATTAGGGTCATTGGCAACTTTTCTTGATAACTCTTCATTACTTTCCAAACGCTCAGCTGATACAGCTAATGCTCCCCGGCCATTTAGTACTAAACTATTAAACGTATCCCATGTACCCGACTGAGCATCACGCGCTAACAATTTAACAGGATCAACCCCCCAGCCCAATTGAGTCCACTCAGAAATACGACCACTGAATACATCTGCCACTTGCTTTACTTGTAGTTGTTTCAGGGGGTTATTTTTATTGACAATGACTGCAATACCATCCAAAGCAAGAATAAACTCATGATCAACATTACGAATAGTGTCTCCCCCCAGTTTACTCACTTCAGAACCTTTAACAGGCCTTGATGCTGCACCAATCTGCACATTCCCTGCCGCAAGCTGGCGAAAACCATCAGAACTACCATGAGCAGAAATATTAACACTGACCGTTTTTTTCAGTGCGGGTACACTCCCTGTTACCTTAAGTTCATTAATACCTGTTTCTTCAATTTTAATTTGCTGCGCTTGCTTAGCTTGTAGGTAAGCTTTCACCAACTCAGGGCCAAGCTCGGCACCAATGGTATTTGAACCAGCCATATTAAACAGGTTAGTGTCTGCCCCAGATCCATTTAAACGAGTAAAAGGTTCAAGTCCCTTAGCTGTTATTGCAAAACAGCAAATCCCAGCCATGATGCCACGTATCATCAATGGCATAAAACCAGTGCGCTGAAGATAGCTAAACAAAGAAACCCCCTTAATGATAATCGATCATTTTTATTGTAAACCTATCATACTCTTTTCAGTCTCCCTTAACCCATTTATCAGGAGATAATCATCAGTATAGCTATGTGTAGCTTTTTCGACATACTCTTGCAACAACTTCACTTACGTCTATGAGTAAGGAAAATCAACCTTTTGGCCTATTGAGTCTGGACAATAACGCCCTGAGTTCATAGCCTTTAAAAAGATCAACTATCTTTATCTTTGTTATGACAATGACTATGTATGAAATTATATTCACTGGGCGTCTTACCCCAGAAACCTCCAAGGATACGGCGAAGGAAAACATAGCGAAGTTATTCAAAGCTTCAGCAGCCCAGATTGAAGCATTTTTCTCCGGCCGCCCTGTCATTATCAAAAATCAGCTAGACATAACCACTGCACAAAAGTATGAGCGTACTCTGTTAAAAGCTGGACTCATCTGTCAAATCGTGGACTCCAACACTAAGGAGCCTTGGCAAGCTGAACCTGCTCCCTCCCCAGTCGCAGCTTCTTCCGAGACATCCACTCCAACGCCAGCCTCGTCAATCACAGAACAAACTGATGACCCAAGTAGCTCACAACCAGCAGCAGATGATCATGACTGGACCCTGGCTCCCGTTGGCGCAGACTTGGTTCAAGCTGACAACACGCCTCCCCCTCCTGCGCCTGATGTAAGTGACATTACGCTGAAACCGATGGAAGGCTATTTAGTCAACCCTGAAGAAATCCCTAAACCCAAACCTGTCACCCCTGATACCAGTAACTTGTCACTCAGCTCTGATGAAACATAAGACTTAATTAGGTAGGAAATATAGTCGGCACAGGTTAGCCTTTGACTGGGGACAAAAACGTAAACCACTTCAATCTTACAACTGTTGTATACACAACAGTAAAATAGTTATTCTGTGGCATTAAACAAAATGGAATACTCAAGGTTCATGATTATGATAAAAATGAAGTTGCCAGCCCTATACCTTCTTATTGCAGCGTCGTTAGTTTTTAGCTCAGCAAGCTGGGCTGCTACCCCTCATGTTCGAATGGAAACCTCAATAGGCAATATTGAGCTAGAGCTTTACCCCGAAAAAGCTCCCATTACTGTTAAAAACTTTCTCAGCTATATTGATCAAAAATTCTACAACGGCACTATTTTTCACCGTGTCATTCCTGGATTTATGGCCCAAGGCGGTGGGTTTAACACCGATATGAAACGCAAACCAACTCATACCCCAATAAAAAATGAAGCGCAAAATGGTTTAAAAAATGAGCGTGGCACTATAGCAATGGCAAGATTACCTGCACCCGATACCGCTACCTCTCAATTTTTTATCAATGTCAGCAATAATGCATTTCTAAATCATGGTGCTCGAGGTGCAGGTTATGCGGTTTTTGGTCGAGTCACTCAAGGTATGGAAGTCATTGACAAAATTGTGAATGTGCCTACTCACAACATCAATGGCATGCAAAACGTCCCAGTAAAGCCTATTGTCATCAAACAAGTTACGTTAGTTAATACCGAAAATAAGGGCACCAAAGAGCAGTAATAGGTATTGGGTGACAAGTGTATGCTTTGCAAAACATTTGTCGGGTACATACAGACTACTACACTATATAGTTAAGACAGACTCTATTTATTATTAGAAAACAACAAACGCTGTAGCTACAAATTAATAGAATAATAAGGCTTAAAGGAGTTCCTTGCTGTGTTGTGGTAGTTTTTTGTTACAACCAGTTTACTATTTTTAATATGTTGAGGATTTACCATGCTGCGCAAGGTTATGATTGCTTTAACCATGCTGTTTTGGCTAAATGCTGAAGCACAAACCTTCCATTTGGTGACTGAACCATTCCCACCACTTAATATGACAGTGCTTTACAGTAGCTTCGGTCGAAATGAAAAGGTCACTGGATTTGCCACAGATATTGTCAGAGAAACATTTCAACGTGCCGGATTAAGCCTTGAGCTAACCCTCTATGCCTCCTGGGATAGGGCGTTAAATATGGCACTTAACGAACCAGGTAAAGGTATTTACTCTGCATTTAGAACCGCCGAACGGGAAAATAAGTTTAAGTGGGTTGGTCCATTATTCGAGGAAGAGTGGATCATTCTCGCAAGGAAAAGCCGCAATATCACCATTAACCAGCTTGCAGATTTAAATAAATATGCTGTAGGCAGCTTTGAAGCAGACGCAATAACCGACTACCTGCTAGAGAAAAAAATAAACGTCATCAAAGCCAAAAATGATGTCGTGAACGCAATGAAATTGAAAATTGACAAAATTGACTTATGGGCCACAAGCTCTTTATCTGGACCATTTATTGCACAACGCCAAAAGATGGACGACATTGAACGTATTTTCACATTCAGTAAAAGTGGTCTCTGGCTGGCAATGAATAAATCTACAAGTGATGAAACTATTGAACTCCTCAACAGCGCTTTAAGCACGCTCAGAAACGAAGGGCGTATTGAAGCTATCATCGATAAGTACCGAGAAAAATAACAACTAAGCCAACAAAACTGTATAGTTTTTAAACGGAATAGCGTTCTCTGTTTTGCCGCACGGATGCGGTTCTGCTCAGTTCTGCCTACCATAAAATCCGCTGTTTCCAAACTCATAGTCATTAATCAACCAAATAACATGGTCGGGTATTGAAATGGTGTGGAATAAGTTCAGAAACGATTTACGTGGAAATAGCTGTAACCCATTAAACAAATCACTTTGAAATGCTTGTCATATAAAGGGATGCTGCGTTTTTTAGACGTGTAAAAAGAAGTGAACTCGGAATGGCGGCGGCCCTCATCAGCCACACCTCGGCACATGAAGTCACTACTACCGTTGCTCCCTTCCGGGCCTGGCGGGGTTCGCAGATATTCATTGCGAGGGGACCAACAAGGGCCTCCATTACAGGTTACGGGTATGCCCCGTATCAAGCGTGGTGCGCATTCTCTCTGATTTAGTAACAATTTGCAAGGGCGTTTTTAAGGATATCGATTACGACAATAACTATAGATAATCAACAAATACAAACTAATAGTTTTTGAAAATAACAAAGTCCTATTATTCTTTTACACTAATCTATTATGACTAAAATATTTAACTATCATGACGCTAATGGCTGAGCCAGCCCTTTTGCCACCTTCAACCCAGGAGGGAAAGATCGTACCCATTCTAGCCGGTGGTGGTACCCGTCTGCCTGCTCATGTAGGAATTCTTACTGGGCTTAACGAGTTAGGGCTTAGTTTCACTAGTATTGTTGGTGTTTCTGGTGGAAGTATTGTTGCAGCTTTATATGCCTTGGGTAAGTCAGTCAGTGAATTAAAAAAGCTGGTACTGGCTGTTGACTTTCAACAGTTCAAAGGGCAATCACTAATGAACCTAATTCGCTCAGGAGGGCTGTCAAATGGTTCAATCTTTGAAAAGTGGCTCGATAATGAGTTAGGTGGTGTTTACTTTAAAGACCTAACCGTTGATTTACATATCGTTGCTACGGATGTAGTGACATCTCAGCCTGTCATATTTAATGCTCAAACAACTCCTGACTTAAAAGTATCCAAGGCTGTATTATTTTCAATATCCATCCCCCTTATCTTTAGCTTTCAACACTTTGATCAACATATTTTGGTTGATGGCAGTATTCTCTCAGAAGATGCTCTCTATCGCGATTGGGCTGGTGACGGTACACCTGTCGTATGTTTTCGCTTAAGAAGCCAAACCTACCATAAGAAGATTTCCAGCAACCCCTCTTTTCTACCGATAAAAGACTACTTATCAATGCTTATTAGAACGTTCATGACAACATTGTCAAGAGAGTATATAAACGACTCATTCTGGCAATCGACAGTCATTGTCAATACTGGTAGTTATTCCCCCGTTGAATTTAACTTAACGAATGATGACAAAATATGCCTCTTTCAAATGGGCTATAAAACTGTCATGGATATCGTTCCTCTTAAACTCCATCAAACAGCAAACTCTCATCCTTAACTTTAAACACAGCCAAATTTTCTCCATTGACAGAAGTGCATCGCCTGCCTATAACAACTTAAAGTCCATAATAATCATTCATTATAAGTTTAAGTTTTGCGACACTTTTTATTCAATTATTTTTTCGATTTTACTGACATATTTTATAACTGAGCCTAAGCACATTCACGAATGGCAACATGTTAGGACCTGTTAATACTATTGGAATGAAATAACCAACAACAAAATTTTGAAAGGTTATTGCGTGAAAACACCAATAAAACTTGCTGACTACCCAGATAACCCAGACCTGTTTTGGGATTTATCATCAATTATCAACAAAAATAAAGCAGCCGAGTTTTTCAAGCGCGTTGCTAAAGCTTTTTGCGTCTATAGTCCAACTGTAAAAAAAATATATTCCAATTTTGAAGTACTATTAGCCGGTTCAGGACGAGAAGGGATCATTGTACTACCTGATCCTTATGCATTTCACGACACATTTAGTCATATAAATGAAGCAGCAATAAAAAAAACAGGTGTAATACTTTACCCCGGAGCAGCCATTAATCAAAAAGGTCTTTTTATTGGTATTCCTCTTGGTCACGAGCAACGCATGCGTCATCTTAGCTTTACAACTGCAATAAACTTTTTAAACCGTATTTATCAAAAAAAAATTGGTATTGAGTTTCTGCCAGTACTGGTAAATGGTGATTTACGGGAGTTTGCAGCAAAAACGCCCTATTTACACCTACATAGACTTGATACACGAAGTTTATCTGATCAAAGTAGTTTTGAAAAAAACGACATTGGCGGAGCCATTAAGGATAAGTTTTCCAAAATAACACCTTTAATTACCAGGCCTAGCCAATAAGCAGGAAAAGGCTTGCTGTTAGGGCCTGTTAACACTATTTGAATCACCACTGCCGTAGACTATTTTTTCGCCTAGCAAGGCACAAGGAATGCTGTGTAGTCATTCTACATAAATGACTTGTAACACTGCTAGGTGGAAAAATAATCACGGCCCGAAGGGTTATGACGGTAAAAGCACTACTCGTTGTTGCTCATTGTTCATTTAGAATAACTAAACTTCACTCTTCGCGCCTAGATTAGTGCTTTTACCGTCATAACAGTGATATTCAAATAGTGTTAACAGGCCCTAGTTAACTCACCTAATCAGCAAACCTCAAAAGAACTAGATTATTATAGAATTACTGGATAACAAGGAATAACGCAGCATTGCCACGTATTATTCTCAATAATACTTTATTACTACGTTTGCTTAATGCTTGTTGTAAATCTCGCAAGTTTTTCACTGAATGACGATTAGCCGCTATAATACGATCTCCAGGTCTCAGCCCAGTATACGCTGCAGCACTTCCAGCCTGAATATCTCGAACAAGCACACCATCTTCACTTTGTGAGTTTTGCAAAATTGCGCCTTCAAAAATTTTATGTACTTTGCTGGCTCCGGTGAGTTTTTCTCCACCTATTTTAATATTAAGATCTTTTACTTTCTTATCTCGTAAAATAGTCACCTTGACTTCATCACCAATGCGTCTAAGTCCAATTTCATTACGAAGCTGTGCAGCATTTCCAACCGACTTTCCTTCAACAGCAATAATTATATCACCATCACGCAGTCCAGCTTTTTCAGCTGTTGAATCTGGCTGTACATCATTAATCAGTACACCACGTTGTTGCTCATCCAAATTAAATGCTTCAGCCAGATCCGCGGTTAGATCCTGAATATAAACGCCAATTTGTCCTCTTTTCACTTCACCATGGTCAAGTATTTGCTGAACACTTGCTTTAGCCATATTGGTAGGGATGGCAAAACCAATACCAACATTACCTCCTGAAGGTGCCAAAATAGCAGTGTTCACACCCACTAACTCGCCACGCAAATTAACCAATGCACCACCAGAGTTACCCGGGTTAATAGAGGCATCCGTCTGGATAAAGTTTTCATACCCCTCAATTCCTAATCCTGAACGCCCTAAAGCACTGACGACACCTGTCGTTACTGTTTGACCTAAACCGAAAGGATTACCTACAGCAATCACAAAGTCACCCACGGCTAATTTATCAGAATCAGCTAATGGCAGCGCCTTAAGGTTGTCCGCATTGATATCAAGTACAGCAATATCTACATCAGGGTCACTACCCACAACTTCAGCTTTAATGGTACGCCCATCCTCTAGGGTCACTCTGACTTCATCTGCGCCTTTAATAACGTGGTAATTGGTAATTACAGTACCTTCTTCAGCATTTATGATGACGCCAGATCCAGCACTTTGCGTTTGCCGTTGCTGTCTCGGCTGAGAGGGTGGCATATTAAAAAAATGTCGAAAGAAAGGATCACTCAACAATGGGTTTTGTACTGTTGTTTTAGCATAAGTTGAAATATTGACGACAGCAGGTGTTACTGTTTTAACCAGTGGTGCTAACGTAGGCAACTGCTGTCCCTGGCTATCCTTGGCAGGTAAAGCTGCTGCCGATACAGTAGGCAACATAAGTACGGCTGCCATGATTACCATGAGCGACTGCCAACACTTTACTTTCATTCAATGACCTCCTACAAACCCTGTGTTACGAATCAATACTATTTTTAGTAAAAGGTTAAACGCTACTACGTCCACTCATATAGATCCAAAACGAGTGACATGTTAAGTAAAACACACTCAATGCCAATTATTTCACATGATGGCAATGCATTAATAGACATCAAGCCCTTCAAATAGTGCCCATAGTCATGTGAATTAAACTACAGTTAGCCTGTTACACACTCAAAAAAAATAAATAATTACAACCTACTAAAAGAGACATTGATTGCATTTGCAATATGTAAACCCTTTTAAAACACCCTCTTTACAGGTAAAAACACACCACACCATAAGTTTCATTACCCATTAATATACACAAAGCGAAGGGTATATACCCAATACGAATGGTTTTTAGGTGCGGCCATCGAGTGACGAAACCCCATGAGCCTATATTAATAGGTGATTGGGGTGAGGAGTGAAGATAACAAAACCTAGAAATCATTCGTGAAGGGTATACATTACGTTGTGTATATCGATAACACTAGGGTATAGCAAAGTTAGTGAGTGGTGGTGAAAAGTAACCCTCATCTTCAGCCTGATAACATAATTTACCACCTCAAGAATGTAATCAAACGCTTTTAAGGAGGCTGCCTCTGTGTCTACATGTTGGCGATATTGTACCTTAGTATTAATGATGATTCTTACCACAGGCTGTAATGATGGCTACTATCAGTCAAACAGCTTCTGGGGAGCCGTTGCCGGTGCAGGAGTTGGCGCAGGACTAGGGTATGCAGCCTGTAAAGATAAAAAATCCAGCAAACGTAATGCTTGCATGATTGGTGGAGGCATCATTGGTGGTATTATTGGCGGTTACATTGGCTCCTATATGGACTCTTCAGACCAAGATAGAGCCGTAAAAGGTCTTCGCTCAACGCCTAATAAGAAAAACTATAACTGGACAAACAGTAGAACAGGTAACCGCTTTACCATCAAGCCTCTCAATAAGAGTAAGCAAGGCAATCAAGTTTGTCGTGATTACATCATTTATGGTCGTAAAAAAGGCAGCTCAAAACTTAATAAGCAGCGAGGACATACTTGTGTTTAAGCACACTTTAGTCATGAGCCTTTACCTGCTAGTAGTAGGCTGTATCCCACTTACTAAAGAGCAACGCCTCACATCAGATGTAAATAGCTTGTTAGAAGAACAACTGTTAGATGGGGAAATTGCCAACTGGCACGATAAGGATGAACCTAATATTGAACGCTACTTAGCAGTCTTTATTACATATTCGCAAGCTAACCAGGTTTGTCGTGACTACTTCACTCGACTAGAGATTAATGGTAAACCACAACCCAAACAGTTTGGCACAAGTTGTCGTTTAGCACCTCACGAATGGGAACCTGTTCAATGGTCAACCCATGCTCCTCCTAAACAGTCATCACAAAAGAAGGCTTACCGTCATTACCAGCAATTGGTTAAGCTTGCTGGCAATGGACCCAACCCATTTGCGACTGGCAATTACACCTTACCCCAAAAGCTGCTCAAATCCACAACCTATGCCGAAAAAAAATATAAGGTGCCATTCCGTAAAATCATTGGTAAAGCAGCTGCAGAACGTAAACTGAACCCAGTGCTTATTCATGCCGTTGTTAAAACCGAGTCAAACTACAACCCCAGAGCTGTCTCTCATGTGGGCGCAAAAGGATTAATGCAGTTAATGCCTGCCACTGCAAAAGAAATGGGTGTAGGCAATGTATTTAATCCTAGAGAGAATATTAAAGGTGGTTCAGGTTATTTGAAAAAAATGCTGACGCGACGTGGAATTAACGGCAATGTACCATTAGCACTTGCAGCCTATAATGCAGGCTATGGTAATGTTCAAAAATATGGTTATAAAGTCCCCCCGTTTAAAGAAACACTTAATTATGTAAAAAAAATCATGGCACTGTATAAAGCAAGTTAATTGAAACAGAGAATATTTAACAACACCCGTAGCAAAATATACCCTGCCCTGAAAGCTACATAAAGGCTTCGACTCTATTATAATCGGATAATCTCACAGTGTAGTCTAATATCAGGCTACACTTACTACAGAACATCTTTCACTATACCCTCCACGAATCAATTTTAGGGTTAGTTATCGGCATTCTTTACAACCACCAAGGATGGTGTCAATGCAGTTTATACATAGTGACACGGATGCCATATAGTAGAGCAATGCAGAAGCAATTACTGAGGAGTATTTAATTGCCCCCCTAAAAGTCCTTCGTTTTAGGTATAGACAGACAGTATAGCGTTTCCTTATATAAATAGACTGTCGCGAAAGATAAGAATAAGCAAATAATTTATTGGAAAACACGGGTAATGAATAAGCATATAATTTTGACCTATTTGGCTTATTCCTGTATATCCTCAACCATTGCTTTGGCTGAAGAGCCACGAGAGCTTCCCTCCTCTTTACATATCTGCAATGATGATGCAGAGTGGCCGCCCTTCACCTACTTTTCAAGAGTCGCTGGTGAAAAATCAAAACTTAAAGGGTATTCAGTTGACGTATTGTCTGCCATCTTAACCCCTATCAACCAACCCTACAAAATCGATATGATAAACTGGAATCGTTGTAAATATGATGTCATGCACAGTAAAAGGTATCATATGTTGGTTGATGCCTCATTAAATGAACAGCGTAAAAAAAATTTTTTCTACACCGATAAGTACTATGACACACATACCTACTATTTTTATGCTAAAGCGCACCATCCTAAAGGAATCAGCATTTCTTCACTAAAAGAATTAAAACAATATCGATTAGCAGGTATGAAAGGCTATAACTATGCTATCTATGGTCTGAAAGAATCGGATATCAGCATCTATAAAAATAGTCAACAAAAAATTTTCTACATGCTACTCCATAACCGAGCAGACCTTCATCTAGAAAGAATAGAAATCATTGCCGGTTTCGCAGCTATTGGAGAAAATCTATTAGGGAATAACGAAATACTGTATGCACCACTGCCTAATGTAAAACCGATGTCATTTCATATGCTTTTCCCCAAGACAAGTCAAGGTAAAAAACTAAGAGACTTTTTTAATAGAGCACTTAAAAACCTAAAATCTAAAGGTATTTTAGAGAGTTTACTCAAAAAACATCTTGATCCAGTATTAAATAATAGACAGTAATATACCCAAAACGAAGGGTTTTTAGTGGGGCTAGTCTGGTCTGTTAAGACTACCGATAGCATCAACAGTTTTTTAATGGTGCTAGCTGGGCCATCAAGCGATGAAGCCCCTGGGCAAGTTTACTGCTGTGAAAATTGCGGTAGCCACTTTAATTGATATAACAGCGCTGCTGGACGGTTATATTAATAAGTGACTGGGGTGGCCGTTAAATGCTCCTGCATAAACTGCATTCTCACCATCCTTGGTGGCCAAGAGCACTGACAACAAACCCTACTAATGTGTCGGGAACACATTAGAACAGCTTCGCTGGCCCGTTAGGGTGAGCGCTATGGATAGCGCACATAAAAATGATTCGTGAAGGGTATACTAGCCCCAAGGTATAACATACACCAATAACAATCACTATCTATAATAAGCCTCGTCATTAACTACCAATATCAATAAAAAAACTAATATTTAATTAAAAATGAACGGTTTATTTATTTGATATTCATTCACCTAATTCTACACTAAGAATATTTGGCAGTGTAGGAGTAGGCGACGATGGTTAACATACGATTTCTTATCTTAGTTTTTGCACTTTCAGGTAATTATGTTTTCGCAGAAGAAGAGAATAATTGTCTTGATTTCGCGGAAGGTGGTGTTATTTTTCACGCCTGCTATGATTACAAAAATGGTTTACTGGTATATACATTCAATAAACCCCATCATGGGACACATGTTAATGCCAACTTTCCCTATCATGAAGTGCTTATCGACAATGAACAACTTCTAGACCCTTCGATGAGCGATACAACGAAAATCTATAAAGCACATTTTCGTATTAATACAAATGGTCAGCATGTCGATCAGCTTGTAGCAGACTTCTGTACTTGGGATCCAGCCTATGCCAGACATAAAAACTGGCAAGCTGATAAGTGCTCAGGATGGATGGTGATTGGAGGTATGCCCTATCGAGAACCTATTTTTTACTACCCATGATAGCAATACCATACCCATTAATAGGCTGCTTTTGCAGCCTTTTTCGTGGCATCCTAATCACTGTTTCGTTATTGCGAAGAACCTGGCTCAACCATTTCCTGCCAATCTATCTTTTCAAGTGCACTAATGCTCTCATCCCAAACTTTTTGTAAACAGGTTAAGGAGTAATCTGTCTTTTTTTGTTTCCGGCTCTGTATTTCTAAATGCTCACAGGTAGTTGCAAGGCGAAGTAAACCTAAACTTTGTGCACTACCTTTTAACCGATGAGATAGTTGGGTGACTTGAGATATTTTATGCTGCTGAACGGCCTCAATGAGTTGCTCCCACGTTTCAACTGAAGCAGTCAAAAATATACTCACCATACGTTCCAATGTGCCAACCCCCAGTACCTCAATATCTTCTTGAATACTGACTAAAGAAAATACCGGATACTCTTTTAGCGCATCAGAAACAGGCTCCTCTTTCACAATTGAAGCCATCTTAACTTCGGTTTTATTTTCGTCATACTCAACGAAACGAGCAATGGCAAGCTGTAAATCAGTCAATTTTAATGGTTTAGCGACAAAGTCATTCATGCCTGCAGACAAGTAATGAGACACCTCTTCTCTAAAAACATGAGCAGAAACGGCAATAGTATATAAAGATTTCTGATGAAATAGCTGGGTAATACTTTTCAAACGTTTTGCTAAAGCCGTGCCCTCAGTATCAGGAAGATTAATATCTACCAAAGCAATGGAAAACTTTTTTTGTCTTACAACCTGTTCAGCCTGTTTACCATCACGTGCAGTGGTTACATGATGCCCCAGTTTCTGTAGCAACTCTTCCGCCACCATACGATTAATTTCATTATCTTCTACCAATAAAATGGGTTGCGGCGCTACCGGTGTTTGCTGTGCTTTAACCAAAGCCCTCACTTCTTTACCTGTTGCAAGATCCATTTCAAACCAGAAACAACTACCTTGCCCTGGCTCACTAGCGACTCCGATCGTACCTGACATAGCTTCAACAAGCCGCTTGCTTATTGCTAGACCTAAACCCGTTCCCCCAGAGGAGTCATGTACTTGTTTGAAGGGAGAAAATAGCTCAGCTTGCTTAAATAGAGGCACCCCAACCCCAGAATCAATAATATTAAAACGTAATTTATTCGTTTTATGCCGGGTATCTTCTTCTAAATAAACTATTTGAATAGTGACTGAACCATGTGTTGTAAATTTTACAGCATTTGCTAATAGGTTAATTAAAACTTGTCGTATTTTTCCTAAATCTGCAAAATACCAGCAACAACTTTTTTTTGCTATATCAATACTTACATTTAATTTTTTTTCTGAAATTTTTACTTGTAACAAATCGACAACTGATGAGATTAAATCAGGCAAATAAAAATGCTGTGGATTAAGCTCAATATGTCCTGCTTCAATTTTAGAGTAGTCCAGAATATCATTTAAAATCGCCAGTAATGTTTCACTGCTTCGACTTAAAACCGCTATATAGTGTTGCTGATGATCATTTAAAGGTGTATCAGATAAAAGCTGCAAGGTACCCAAAATACCATTCATGGGTGTACGAATTTCATGGCTCATTGTTGCTAAAAATACCGTTTTAGCGCGGTTAGCCGCTTCAGCATCCTGACGAGCACGTGCATGGTTTTGTACTGCCTGATTCAACTGCTGATTAGCTTTGGTTAGCTGTTCAGTTCGATCAGCCACCAATAACTCAAGATTATTTTTATGCTTTTCCAACTCTTCTTTCGCTACCTGCTCAGCCGAAGCCAAGCGATTTCTTTCAATCGCCTGATCCTTAAAAATATTGATCGCATGAGCCATCACTGCAAGCTCGTCATTTCCCTGTGGTGTTAACTGGATATTTAAATCACCAGCCGCCAGAGCCTTCAACGCCCCTATATGCTGGTTGATACGCCATACAATACGACCATAAACAATCCGCCACATCACCCAGCTTAAGATAATACTTCCCAATAAAGTCACAATGAGCAGCATAAGCCGGCTAATTTGAAGTGAATCTTTTACTTGTTGAATTGAGTTTTCTTGTGCCTCAGATGCTTCATCAACCAAGTCCGCGACTAGCATCGCCAAGACACCTGACAACACCATATTATTAAGCGTTAGCTCATCAATATGGTTTCTTACTTTTAATAATTGTCGATACCGCGCAAATAAATTATTAGAAGCTTCAAGCTTTTCTATATGCTTAGCAAGCATATTATGGTATTTAGGGTCTTGTAAGCTCAATAATATTTGTTTAATGGAAGATAAAATTTCCTTAAATTGATTCTCAAGTGATGATACTTCATCTTGCTCAGTACTGAGTTCTAATTTAATTAATAATCGGCTTAATTGAACCTCTTGTAGACGCAACTCGCTCATCAGATTCAATTGCTTAAGGTCCTCTTTAAGGAGCTTATCCAGAGATAAGTAGACCTGTTGCTTCGATTTATTTTGCGCGACCTGATCATATAGTGACAAAATATCATTAGATGCTTTAAGCGAGGTATCACTTACTTTTTCAGAAGCTATATCACCAATCTCCCTGGCAATACTCATCAACTGTCCCTGATTTTTATTGACTAAATTCGTTAAATTTAATCTTGCAGCAACCCACTGACTTTGCTGCTCCATATTAATGACAATCTCTGCAACTTTTTCTTGTACCTGTCTTAGCTCATCTGACTCAGACATTACATCTAGTAATTTTAAAAGCAAGGTGTTGAGTTCTTCAGCCTGCTGAAATAAGTTATCTGTTTGCTCTTGCCAGTCTTGTTGATCTGTCACATCTGATAAGGTGCTTGCGGCAAAGACTAAGCGTGAAGTTGACTGGGCGAGCTGATGCATCGCGGTCATGGTGGGCAATGAATGCTCTATAACAATATGTTCGTGCTTACTAACTCTATAAAATCCATAAAAACTTATGGTGGCTGCTAACACCAATAAGGTTATCATACAGCCAAAAGCCCACCATAATTGAACGCCTATACTGCTTTGTTGCTTCATAAGTTTTCGTGAATAAACAGGCCAAACCTGTAGGGTAGCTAATTTAGGGTATTCGCGTCATGCGACCGGATATATAGATGTCAGTATAATTAAGAAAATTCCAGACTTAAGTAGGTAGGGTTCAAAATACAAAAGCTTATTATTACTTGTACTTAGATTCTTATCAAGCGTAAAGGTATTTTTCAGAAAAGGCCTTCATTAATGAGTGTAATTTAGTACCATTATCTACTAACAATACTAAACTACAATCATTCAACTATTGCTCAATATCACCGGCAAACAAATAACCTTCACCATGAATTGTAACAAAATAACGGGGGTTGCGAGGATTATCTTCGATTTTACTCCGTAACCGGCGTACTAATACATCTATGGTTCTGTCATTGGGTTGCTCAACGCGGTGGCTTATTAAACTCAACAACTGATCCCGCCCCAATACACTGTTTGGATTAGTTACAAATGCCAGTAATACTTCATACTCCGCTTTTGTCAATTTAACCGGAGAATCACCTTTAGAAAGCATGCGTCGTGGAATATCAAAAGTCCAAGGACCAAACAACACTACGCGATCAGCTTGTTTTTCTTCAGAAAACTCTTGTCGTAACTGCTGCTTAACTTGATCAACTTTACTAATACGCCATAGTAAGTTCTTTACCCGAACCCTCAACTCACGCAGTTCAAAAGGTTTTGTCACATAGTCATCAGCCCCCATCTCCAAGCCGACAATTCGGTCAACGCGGTCTGTTCGTCCCGTAACAAGGATAATGCCGACATCAGAGGTGCTACGAATATCACGGGTTAATAAAAGCCCATCTTCTCCTGGTAAGTTAATATCCAGCATGATGAGATCAATTTTTTCGTTCTGAAGAATAGACCGCATTTCATTTCCATCAGCAGCTTCGCTAATGCGATAACCTTCTTGAAGGAAATAATCAACGAGTTTAGCCCTTGTAACAGGCTCATCTTCGACTACAAGTACATGATACTGCTGCATAGGTGGGCTGCCTTCAAATCGTACATTTGTTCATATTTTTTCACATTTCTACCCTTAACGGCTAGCACACAAATGTTAATTGAATCACACTTTTAAATAAATTAATGTAACATGTTTTATATTTAATATAACTAATTAGAATATAAAACACTGTTTTTACTTTAGTACTACCTTTCCAAAGTAAATCATAAGAATTGAAAGTTATAGATAGCTAGCACACTAAATGATTTATTCAGGTCATAAATCAGACCCTCAATGTATGCAAAAAGTTTAAATGGGAGAAGTATTGCAAATACATTTATCCAAACACATAAGCTAGACCCACCTTTAATCAACTAATTAAAATAAACGTATGTTAGAATTTAGGTCACCTATTAAATAATAGTGATTTCTTATGCATAACTAACCGCAACCTGGAAAACCATAGTGTATTTGTATAAAAGAGTTTATGGGGAACCGAAGACAGTACTGATAAAGATTTCAAAAAAGGCATTTTTAGATGTGCCCTTTTTATAAGCTTAATGGGGTTGTTAGATACAAAATAAATAGCCGTCTTAACAATAATCACTTATAAATAAAATACGAACACACAATTTCGAGAAGTATATTTGAACATGCTTAATCGTTTTTATCTGTTTGCAGGTTAAATACTGATCGCTACCATTATTAATATGCATTGTTACTTAAGATGCACGGTGGTAGCATTTTAATAACTCGTAGCAACCTTTATTAAAGTAGTAACAAGCATTGAACCATTTTACAATATTTGACACGCCTGTTTTAAGCTGGTTTTTTCACTGGCTCTTCAAACTTATATTACGACTAACTGGCTGGCGGTTCGAAGGCCAGCCTCCACAGCTAGCTAAATATGTACTCATAGGCGCCCCCCATACCAGTAACTGGGACTTTTTCTACTTCATTGCAATGGCTTTCCTGTATCGTGCCAAAGTGCACTGGCTTGGCAAGCACTCTTTATTTAAAGGACCTCTTGGTCCAATTATGCGCTGGCTTGGTGGTATCCCTATCGACCGTACCCAACGCAATAATCGCGTTCAACAGCTTGTGACTCTTTTCCATCATTCAGAAAACTTCATTCTTACTATCGCGCCTGAAGGCACTCGCTCTCAAGTGTCCCACTGGAAGTCAGGCTTCTACTATATCGCCGTAGGTGCTAAAGTCCCTTTACAACTAGCTTATTTAGACTTCCCCAATAAACGAGGAGGGTTTGGTCCATTAATCTGGCCAACAGGAGATTTTGAAAGAGATCTTTTGGAAATACAGCAATTTTTCCTGCCATTTAAAGGAAAAAAGGCGCCATAACACACAACCTAGTTAAAAATCCATAACAAATCAGTATATACTTAGGTTAGCAGCAGTAGAGCCATTAAAATCACAATAATATTATATGGAAATCATCTCATGGGACTATCTATCAGCCATGATCATTTTACTGCAAATGACTACCTTCTTTTCACAGAAAGGTTGCACGCTAACCTATCCACGCTGCAAAAACTGCTTCAAAATCCAGACTTTGGACAAGGGCCAGGCTCCATTGGCGCAGAGCTGGAGATGTATATTGTCGATGATGAATGTCGTCCAATCCACCTTAATCAACGCATTGCTAACCTGATTAACGATCCTCAACTTACCTTAGAGCTTAATCAGTTTAATCTTGAATATAACCTTTCTCCGGTTCAGATAACGCACCAACCCTTCAGACATATAGCCAAAGAAATAAACTGTGTAGTAAAGCGTCTTAATCTTTGCAGCCAAACGCTAAATGCCCGAATTTTACCTATTGGAATCTTACCAACGCTCGAAAAAAAGGATATCAGTGCTGAAGCAATGACAGATATCCCTCGTTATCATGCGTTATCCAAAGCTTTGCGCTCAATCGGTGATATGCCATTTCAAATCAACATTGATGGTTCTCACCCCCTGCAAATGCTAAGTCCAGATATTACAATGGAAGGTGCTAATACCTCCTTCCAGATTCACTACCGAGTATCATCTGAACATTTTGCAAGGCGTTTTAACGCTATACAACTGGTGACACCTATTGTTTTAGCGCTTGGGGCAAATTCTCCTACACTCTTTGGACATGCTCTATGGCAAGAAACCCGTATTGCGTTATTTAAACACTCCGTTGAAAACAGAAATCATCATAAGTGGCATCATCCATCACGTGTCAATTTTGGTACTGGCTGGGTTAGGGAAGGCGCATTTGAATTATTTGCAGAAGCCGTCTATCTATATGCTCCCATATTACCTATTACCAGTCATCATAACAGCCAAGAACAGTTAAACCAGGGTATAACACCTGCCCTTGATGAACTACGATTGCATCAAAGCTCGGTATGGCCTTGGAACCGTCCCGTTTATGATCCAGCGGCAAACGGCCATTTACGCATTGAAATGCGCGCCCTTCCTGCAGGACCGACAATTGATGATATGGTAGCCAATGCCGCATTTTTAATCGGTATAGCCGAGGGATTGAATGATACGATAGAACAACTTATCATCGGTTTACCCTTCAATTATGCTAAATACAATTTTTACGAAGCTGCTAAACAAGGACTTGATGCAGCATTGATTTGGCCCGATACCAAAAATCATCAATTAAAGGAAATATCCGTCGTCAATTTAGCAACAGAGTTACTGCCCATTGCCGAAAAAGGCCTTTACCAAATAGGCATTGCGGAAGATGAAGTACGCTGGTTACTGGGTAATATTGAGCAAAGATTAGAGCAAAAGATTAATGGCGCCTCATGGCAATTAAAAATGCTCAACCAGCTCAAACGCAAATATCACACGACTGATGCCTTAAAGTACTTAACTGAACACTATATCCAAAACTTTAATAATTATGCTTCTATCGTAGAGTGGCCTGAACAACCATGCCAGTAAACCGTCGTCTTTTACATGTTATTGAAAATCCACAGTTACAACAGTGGCCAACAACACCTGTATTATTTTTGGAGCAGTTGTCTTATCCCACCCTTTTTTGGATTCAGGGTAAAGATACTTCACGTCATCGAGCAATTGTGACATTGCTTCATGGGAATGAACCCTCTGGACTGATTGCCATTCACAAATGGTTGACCCACTCGTTCTTTACACCGGCAGTGAATACCATCATTATTATTGCCGCTGTACAAACAGCACTTACATCACCGCGATTTAGCTACCGCCACTTACCTCATATAAGGGATCTGAATCGCTGTTTCAATGGTCCCTACGATGACTTAGCAGGCTTTTTAGCTGAAAGCATTTTAACCCACTTAGATCATTATCAACCTGAAGCTATTATTGATATACATAATACCTCTGGTAAAGGACCTGATTTTTCTGTTTCTATTTCTGCAGATCAGCAGCATCAACAACTTGTTTCCCTCTTCACTAACCAAATGATTATTACTGAAATAAAACTAGGGGCACTAATGGAATTAAGCGAGCGAAGTGTCCCTTCTGTTACCATAGAGTGTGGTGGCGCAAATTGTAATACATCTCATGCCGTTGCCTATCAAGGGTTAGTTCGCTATCTACAGGAAGAAAGCCTTTATAGTACAGTTATTCCCAAAGCACTGGAAATCATGTACCACCCTGTCCGTTTACAGGTGAAGGAAAACACGATCATCAACTATGCAAGTCAATATTGCTCTTATACTGACTTAACATTACGCGAGGATATTGAGCAGTTTAACTTTGGTGTTATTACCCCAGAAATGCCACTGGGTTGGACGAAGCATAACAGTCGTGGTATTTTTCAATTGCTAAATGCGGCAGGCAAGAATGCTTTTGAAGAATACTTCTGTATTAAAGATCATACCCTTTATCCAACACAAGCCTTAAAACTATTTATGATAACTCGAAATCCCACTATTGCAGTGGAAGACTGTTTACTCTACGCAGTTAAAGTTCCCCCTTTATAAGGATAACGGCAATGGTTGCCCTGATAGCTGAATATATTTAATTCGGTAATGTGGCAACCACAAAAATCGAAGCACACAGTGCTGGATACTCATCCCCTAATTTGAAACACCCTTCCAGAAAAGCATCATCAATTATTTTTTGCTCATAGGCTTTGTCTAATTGAAAGTTAGCTAACGGTTTAAAGCAAATACCACCGCTTTCGATAATGGTTAGTCCCACCCTGTCAACTTCATCAGAGAGCGTATGCAAAGCATACGTCCGATAATGCCCATGTAAACGCTCACCGTCAGTAACAGCCTCTGGTTCCGAGATTAAGCCCATTTTTACAGCAATTTGTCGAGATGCAGCCATGGCATTAGGACAAGCAATAAATAGTCTTCCCTGTGGTGCTAACCATTGTTTTATACGTTGGAAGAGTTCACTGGGTACTTCAATATGCTCTAAAACATGAAGCAAAAAGACCGCATCAAACTGCTGATTCAGCTGTAAATTCTCAAACCGCTCGCAAATAACCTCAATAGACTCAGTCGCCGCTAATGAATATGAAGAAAATAAGTGACGGGTTTTTTCTGCAGCTTTTTCTGCACCTTCAACTAATGTTAACTGACTAAAGTATGGCTGTATTAACGTGGAAAAAGCACCTTCAAAACAACCCAACTCTAATGCTGTATTTGGCTTATCAGAAAAGTATGGCAAAAACTTACGCACCATGAACTGATGCATTTGGCGGTCAAACTTGTAACAATAATCTCGCTCTTGATTATTCTCTGTCAATTTATCTAAATCTAGGTTATCCATATTATTTATTATAATGTTCCGCGAGTAGTCAATAACAAAGACACTTTAAATAGTAGAGTTGTTAAATTGATGACAAAACAGTTTCACAAATTAAATCTAGCTGGTTTTGCGTTAACTCCGCATATAAAGGTAAGCACAATGTGGTAGCAGCAACCTGTTGTGCATTAGGCGTGTTATTAGGAGCGCCATGACAGGGCAAAACATCCAGGCTCGGATAAAAATAACGGCGAGGAAAAATATTTTTTGTTTCAAGTTGTTGCTTGACATTAAGTAAGCTGTGCTCACTTGATAGATTCACTGGCGCATAAGCACCATTTGTGGAAGCATTCATACGCCACTGCTGCCACTCAATACCAGAATGATCCAATCGTTGCTGGTAGTATTGCAAGTGACTTTTCCGCAGCCGGATGCAATCATCAATTTCCTGCAAATTAGCAAGCCCTACCGCTGCATGTAATTCAGACATTTTTGCATTAATGCCAACGTCTGCTACCTGTTCTGGCCCTGCAATACCGAAGTTGATTAAACGTTTCAAGCGCGCAGCTAAATCAGGGTCATCAACAATAACCCCTCCTCCTTCTACCGTGTGAAAAAGTTTTGTCGCATGAAAACTTACAGCAGTACCTATGCCCATACCTAACAGGCTTTGCTCCCCATACTGAATACCAAAGCCATGAGCACCATCATACAAAACAGCTAGTTTATATTGTTCACCCAGGGTTGCTAACGCTTCAATATTACAAGGATTACCATAAACATGTGTCGCCAGAATCGCTGAAGTTTGAGGGGTAATTAAGTCTTCAACTTTATTAGGATCAATTGTCCAATCTGCTAAATTAATATCTGCAAATTTTGATTCTAAACCACTCCACCGAATGGCCGCAGCAGTCGCTGGAAAGGTATAACTGGTCGTGATTATTTCACCTTTTAACCCTAATCCTCGCATTAATAACATTAAAGCAAGTGTACCATTGGCCATGAGTACAAGGTGATTAATATTGAGATATTGTTCTAACGCAGAGGTTAACTGTTGCTCTAAGGGACCAAAGTTTGTTAAATACGCTGTATCATATAATTGGTTTATATAAGCTTCGAGTTTTTCTCTGGAAGGAAGGTGTGATCGTGTTACATTGATCATATTATTGAATCCCTCTCAGCCAACTCACAACAAATATATATACCCTTCATCAGAATAGACGGTATTTAGGTTTTTCGCCTCTTAAACTGCACTTTTATGATATAACCTTCTGCCAAGAAAATACTTTTATAACTGATTAAATAGCGACAAATTAGTAATGGCGACATAGCTCTGTTGTGCTGCTTGTAATAAGTAGTTTTCAAATGAGAGTCTACTAATAGCTTCAGCCTCATCGACATAGAGTAACTCTGCAAGCAGCTCTTCACTGACAATTTCAACATCTTCTTGTAAGTTGCGTGTCGACTCAATTGTATTTAAACGTCCTCCAATTTTAGCCTGCGTATCAGTAATACTCTCAATGGTATTATCAATATTGATCAGCGTATCTGAAACAAGCTGAGCAAGTAACTGTCGTCCTTGTTCATCATTCGCTGAGTTATTCAGAGCATCTTGCAGTCGTTTTGTGGTCGTTAAAACATCTTGCTTATCACTGGTTTTCAGAAAAAAACTATCTCCTTGATTAGGAACGCCATCAATGTCTACCGTCATTCCCTTGATTGTAATACTATCACCTGATGCAAATGGCTGATTGGAGACCAATGTTATCCCGCCATTGGCCGTTTTAACGGTATAATTTGGTCCATTCGGTACAACTGCCGTTTCTGGGTTGAAAGTAATGATGATATCTTCAGGGTAAAATGCATCTAACTCAGTTTGATCAACGATCTGACCGACACTGATTCTTGCAGGGGGGTTTGCAGTATTTGAGTCACTCGCAGAAGTTAAAAAGGTTTTTTGCGCACTCGGTATATCCACAAAAATCCCTTTGCCCGAATCATTAATGGCTACTGTTGTGCTCGCGGCTATTTGTAAGAAACGCTGTCCTTCATCACCCGTAAATTCAAATCCTCCTCCCGCTTTTTCAATAAAAGGAGGCTGATCTGCCTGAAAACCTGCGAATATATAAACACCTGCTGCATCTTTTCGGTTTAAACTGTCTTGCAACTCCTTCAAGCGCACTTCAACCTCATCCGCTATTGCCTGCTTATCCTGTTCCGTTAAAATGCCATCCCCTGCTTGTATGGTTAACTCTCTTAATCGCTGCATAATATTAACGACACCCGTTAATACAGCTTCTTCCAGTTTTAAATTATTTTCAGCACCACCCAAATTACGTTTATATTGATCGAGTATTGCTAACTCCTGATTAACCGCTAAAACCTTTGTCGTGGCAACAGGATCATCTCCAGGACTTACAATGCGACGTCCCGAAGCAACTTGTTGTTGGGTATTAACAACCCGCTCATTGTTTTTTAGAATTTGATCCAAGCCTGCTTTAAAAATATCAATATTTGAAATTCGCATTATTTTACTCTCATGCTTAGACCATTTACGTTAACTAAAACGAAAGGTTTTAATGTCTAAAATGCATTTAACAAAGTGTCAAATATTTCTCGTGCGACATTAATCACTTGCGCAGAAGCATTATACGCCTGCTGAAATCGAATTAAGTTCGCTGCTTCTTCATCCATATTCACACCAGATTCCGAGTTACGCAGGCTAACTGTCTGGTTTAATAAAGCTTCACTGGCATCCAAATCAATACGAGACTGGCTGGCATTAACACCAATAAATTCAACGAGTTGACCATAACCTTCTGAGTAGCTGGCAGTACCTCCTAAAATAGTTTTTTGGGTTGCCAGGTTTGCCATTTTAAAGCCGTTACGATTATCTGATGTACCATTCTCATTAAAATCAATAGTAAATGTATCATTCGCTTCTGGCCGTCCTTGTAACGTTACCTGAAACCCTTTGAACGAAGACTTCGCAAAACTAAAGCTTGAGGTGTCGCCAAAAATGCTACTCACAAAAGGTGTTGTCCTGAAAGATACACCCTCTGCCATAGTCACATCTAAACTGCCACCAATGGTGACAGCTGTTGCATTAGCGGGGCCTGACCCCGTTAAAGTTTGTGTAGATAATGCTGCGCCTGTTTGACCATTACTCACCACAAAGCTGTCCGCAGCATCAGCCGTCATTTGCACATCTAAGTCGACACCTGTAGTAGCATAGATTTTTAAGGTAGGTACAGGAGGTGCTCCTGGTGTTTCAGAAACAACCGCGTAAATCCCCTGATTGGTTAAATTACCATTATTATTAATGCGGTCTGCCAAGACTTGGATATAATCCTCATTCTTTAAAGGGTCTACATCCGGTACAGGCACTGTGCCTAATGCTGAATTAGTGAGACTTTCTCCATTAATGCTTAACTCAATCGCCGTGCCAGAACCACCAATAATATTGGTGATCTCAACTTGGTTAAACGCATTAGCGGAAACTCCATCAACCTGGCTCAACTGGTTTGCAATTTCCTGAGCCGTAGCATTAGCCAACGTATTGACTGTAGAGGTGGTTACTATTCCTGTATCAGGGTCACGATTAGACACTGTAATTGTTTGCGCCGAATAACCATTCACTGGATTCGGTACAGCAGGCAGTGCCACTGTTACAGGTGCACTCACTAATCCCACATCACCTGTTCCCCGAGCTTGACTGGTCGCAATAGTCTGCCCTTGATCCAGGGTAAAAACATCTTTAGGCGAGCCAGGAATAAATACCTGATTACGAATCGGTGGATCCAGTTGTTTTGGGTTACTGGGGTCTGAGTTATCTAATACATCATAAGTCGTAGGTGTGGTAAACCGAATAATCAAGGGTGGCGTTAGTTGACCACTTGTTGCAAATGCAGGTAAAAAATTACCAGTCTCAGCATCATACACCTGGAATACATCACCTTGAGAAATAGAACCTGTGCCTTGATTCGTGGTCGATGTCTGAGTTCTGATCGCAGCAGCAAAGGCCAATTCACGAGGATCGTTCATTTCAACCTCAAACTCACTGGCTGCATTCCGCGTAGGTTCTAAAAAAAACTCATCACCCCGCTGAAAGCTTCCTGCCTCGAAAGTAATGCGCATACCATCCACTTCAACAGTTTCAGGAAATAAACCACTTAAAGAAGCTTGCAGTGCAATTGAGTTATCGCTATCACGCCGTATCGTAAATGTCGAGTTATCAATAAATTCTACCGTATAATTAGTCGCTTTTAAGCTCTGAACATCATCAATGCTAATACTAATCACTCGATCAACAGGTGGCGTATTATTAGGACTTGCCGTCACTCGATCCAATGTCGCCTGTCGATCATTAACATCATTAAATATTCTTCCACCAAAACTACTGGATAAATCCAGCCCCATGCGTTGCTGGTCATTTACCGTTTTACCAACGGCTAGCGCAACCAGCCCTAAATTATTAAAGGCTGGCTGCAAAATATTATCCCGATAATCCAACAAGCCACCTAACATGCCACCTGTTATCTGATTATCCAGTACTTGCTCTGTCCCTTGTAAAACAATATTCACTCCAGCACTTTCTGTTTTTGCAGGTAATGTCGATAGGTTATTTGCACTTACCCCAACAACCAACGACTGACCTTTACCAATAAAGACATTCAGAGTATTGTCATCCTGTTCAATGACCTGAACAGAAACAATTTCTGATAACTGTCTTATTAATTCATCCCGTTTATCCAGCAAGTCGTTAGGATCTCCACCACTGCCTTGCTGGGTTACAATTTGCCGGTTTAATTCAGCAACGCCTGCCGCCAACGAATTAACTTGCTCAACCAGTGCTTCAATTTCCTGGTTTATTGCTCTATTTTGCGATTCCATGGTGCTTTGCACTGTTGTAAAGCGACTGGCTAATCCACTGGCTTCTGTAAGCACTAACTGTCGAGCAGGAATAGATGTTGGATTTTCAGAAGCAGCTTGAAGCGCGTTAAAGAATTTATCTAGCCCAACATTTAATCCTGTCGTTTCATCGGCTAATAGTGAGTCAAGCTGTCGTATATTAAGGTCAAAGGAACTTAACTGGGAATGAGTAGACGTGTCTTGACGTAGTTGATTAATGACAAATTGACTGGCAAACCGACGAATATCTTCGACAAAAACACCACTCCCTTGATAATAGTTAGCTATTCGCTGTTCCTGTGCTGTCGTAAAAACAGCCTCTTGCCGCGAGTATCCAGGAGTATTTACATTGGCAATATTATGTCCAGTGGTATTCAACGCGCGTTGATATGCCTGTAAGCCACTGGTACCAATTTGTAGTAAATTGCCTGCCATTGTGGTTGACCTTCATTCCTCGTGCCAACAGCCATCATCCTTGAAGTGAAGCCTGACTCATCACCTGGCTATTCGCAATATTGATAATTTTCTTTGCATAACGCGGGTCAGTCGCATAACCAGCTTTCTGTAACTCCAGCAAAAACTGTTCCGGATTTTGTTTTACCGACAGGGCTTGTTTATAACGTGGATTTTGTTGTAGAAAATCAACATAATCCTGCATACTCGCTTCATAGGAGTCATAAGCACGAAAGTCGGCACGTTCGCGAACGGCAACTCCTTGCCGGAATTCAGTCGTTGCAATATTCGCTTTATCACCTTGCCAGCGTTTATGCGCTTTAATTCCAAATAAATTATGGCTATTACTACCATCCGCCTGACGAATCATGTGTTTGCCCCATCCGGTTTCCAGCGCTGCTTGCGCTAACATAAATCGAGGGTCAATACCTACCGCTGAGGCGACTTTTTCTGCAATAGGATATAACGACTTAATAAAAGTCGCGGGAGAATCAAAAATTTCTGGAATTGAAATTGGCTTGGCGGATATAGCTGCTTTTTCTACACTTTCTTCTTTCCCTAAAATGCTATTCAGCGCCTGTGAGCCACTCACAACGTCTTCGCTTTTTTGGCTTTTTACAGCAGGATTATCTTCGCGTGAAGTATTAGATGAATTAATAATTTCAGCGTTATTTATAGTGTCTAATCGTTTTTCTTCAGGTAGCTCTGATACTGCATCTGAATCTGTTTGGGCTTGAAGCAAAGGTTTCATTTGTTTAATGATCTGGTCAGCCAAACCAATACCTTTACTTTGAGCCATTTCGATGGCCAGCTGACTATCCAGCATATCCCTAAAAAATTTTTCCTCTCGACTGTTTAAATAATTACCTTCAGCAATCATATCATTCGCTTTTCGCATATTTTTGAGCATCATGTTTAAAAACAAAGACTCAAACTGCTTTGCGGCTTCAGTTAATGTCTGGTGAGGGTTTTTATTCGCCTGCGCTTTTATTTTACCAAGGCCATCTAACTGGGTATAAAACTGTGCCGACGATAGATCTGCTTTCATCACTTAACTCCTTACTAAATGACAACCAGTTCAGCATTTAACGCCCCAGCTTGTTTTAAAGCTTCTAAAATAGCCATCAGATCACCCGGAGCAGCACCCACTTGATTGACCGCTTGCACAATTTCATCCAGCGTTACCCCTGGAGAAAACAAAAACATTTTATTTTTTTCTTGAGTAACATCGATATCACTTTGCGGTACTTGTACTGTGTCTCCAGCACCAAATTCATTAGGTTGACTGACTTCAGTATTTTCAGAAATTGAGACAACTAAATTGCCATGAGTTACTGCAGCTGGAGAAACACGTACATTTTTACCAATCACAATCGTGCCAGTACGAGAGTTAATCACGACACGTGCTGGCGCTTCACCAGGTGCAATCTCTAAATTTTCTAGAACAGACATATAAGTAACACGCTGGCTACTACGGAGAGGTGCTTGAATTTCAATGGTGCCGCCATCTACAGCTTGCGCAATATCTGGTCCCAGTACTTGATTAATAGTATCCGTTACCCGCTTCGCGGTAGTAAAATCAAAACGGTTTAAATTCAAGACAATTTTATTACTGTGATTAAAACCACTAGGAGCAGCCCGCTCGACCATGGCCCCATTTGGTATACGCCCAACGCTGGGTACATTAATCGTAATTTTCGAGCCATCCAAACCTTCCACCCCCAAACCACCCACGACTAAATTACCTTGGGCTATCGCATAAACACGTCCATCCAAACCTTTTAACGGCGTAATTAATAAACTCCCTCCCCTTAAACTTTTCGCATTTCCAATGGATGACACGGTAATATCAATAGTTTGACCCGGTTTAGCAAACGGCGGTAATTCACCATGAATCGCTACAGCGGCAATATTTTTTAATTTAGGATCAGCGCCTGGCGGTAAATTAATACCAAACTGCTTTAACATACTGTTAAACGACTGAATCGTAAAATTGGTTTGACTGGTTTTATCTCCGGTACCATCAAGCCCAACCACTAATCCATATCCAACTAACTGGTTGCTACGAACACCAGAAATTGTCGCAAGATCTTTTAAGCGTTCCGCATGACTTAAAATACCTAACGATATTAAGCAGCCCAACAGCAGGAATCGAAGCGTTAACATAACATACTCCTTATACTGATGCTTTGGTCATTCCTGATTTAAAGAGGGAAAAAGGTACTCAGTAAAAACCGGACAATCCATCCTGCTTTACTTGCATCAGCCACCTCTCCTCGCCCACTGTATGTAATACGTGCATCAGCTAATTTTTGAGATGAAACCATATTATCTGGAGTGATATCTTCCGGCCGAACTAACCCTGTTATCCGAATATATTCATCACCAGTATTCAATGTTAACCATTTTTCCCCACGGACTTTCATAACACCATTAGGTAGCACTTCTGCCACAGTTACGGTGATATTACCGGAGAGACTATTACTCTGATTAGTTTCTGCTTCACCATCAAAACTTCGGGTTGACGAAATTTGTGTATTTAAACTTAAATCATTACCAAATAACCCCTTAACGGTTTTCCCCAAAATTGTTGGGTCCGCAATGGTGGAATTACTGTTTTTATCAATTTCAGTGTCAGCTTCTTTTTTGGCTTTAGTCTGTTCATCAAGCCTAACCGTTAAGATGTCACCTACTCTATGTGCTCGACGGTCTTCGTATAAACTTATGGCAAAGTTTTCTTGATAAATAGCACCATTGGTAAACTCTGTTGGTACTGGTGTGGGTGGATACACCGGCGCATAAGCAGGGTCATTAGGCTCTGCCGGTAATGATACACAGCCCGATAAAAAACTATAAACAAAAAAAACCAGGGTTATCAGGCCTAATCGTAATACATTCATGACCTTACACCTCTTGTTGTCTATAAATTCTGCGTCACAAATTGCAGCATTTGGTCTGCAGTTGAAATCACCTTAGAATTCATTTCATAAGCACGTTGGGTGGTTATCATATTTACCATTTCTTCCACAATGCTCACATTAGAGCTTTCCAACGTGTGCTGTTTTATAAATCCCAGGCCATCTTCACCAGCATTACCTTCAACAGGATCACCACTGGCGCCTGTGGCTAAAAATAAATTTCCTCCAATAGCTTGAAGTCCTGGAGGATTAATAAAATCCACTAACGTAATTTGTCCTTGTTGTTGAGGGTCTGCTTGTCCTGCAATCGTTACACTGACAGTGCCATCCTCGCCAATTGTAATAGACGTTGCATCCTGAGGAACATTTATTGCGGGCTCCAAGGGTAAACCATTACCATTGACCACATCACCGTCGGCATTTAAATGAAACTCTCCATTACGGGTGTAGGAAATACTGCCATCCGGCAATAATATTTGAAAAAAACCCCGACCATTAATAGCAACATCTAATGGCTGTTCTGTTGTTTGGAAACCCGTTGTAGTAAAGACTTTTTGTGTACTGTGCACACGCACCCCTGTGCCCAACTGTAAACCAGAAGGTAATACATTATCTTGTGTTGCTTGCCCGCCGGGCTGACGTTTTATTTGATAAAATAAATCTTCAAATTCGGCACGATCACGTTTAAAACCAACGGTAGCAACATTTGCTAAATTATTGGCGATAACGGTTAGCTGGTGATCTTGGGCGCTCATCCCCGTTTTTCCAACCCATAACCCTGGATGCATAACAACCTCCACACTCGATAAATTACAACAGCGCTAATTTTTTTTAATTAATGCGTAATACACTTTCCATCGATTCACTGTTTTCCTCTAACGAACGCATCATTTTAACGTTGACTTCATACTGACGAGTTAATGCGAGCAAGCTGATCATTTCTGCTACTCCATTAACATTACTACCTTCAAGAAAGCCCGGCACTAACCGTACATTAGCATCTGCAGGCGCAACCTCATTTTCCTTAAACTTAAAAAGACCATCAGTGCCTTTGATCAGTTGGCTAACATCAGGATTGACCAGCTTAATTCGGTTGACTTCAGCAAGCTCATTAGGGGGCTGCCCTACTGGACGGATACTAATCGTACCATCCAATCCCAACTCGATTTTTTCAAATTCTGGTATGACAATGGGTCCGTTTTCCCCTAGTACAGGCAACCCTGACCCTGTAAATAATTCACCGTTAGTACCTATGGTCAAATTCCCGGCACGGGTATAACGCTCTTCGCCATCAGCCCCCTGCACAGCAATCCAGCCATCGCCACGAATAGCCACATCCAGATCATTACCTGTTTCCATCAATGGTCCCTGGTCAAATGATTGACCAGGGCTTTCAGTCATGGCATAAGCTCGACTTGGGTAAAACTCACCAAACACAGGCATAGAGCGCGCCTGCTCAAAATCTCTGCGAAAACCTGTTGTCGTAATATTGGCGAGGTTATTAGCATGTATCCGTTGACCGAGCATATTTTGTACTGCTCCAGTCATGGATACATAAAGGGCTTTATCCATTGGCTCCTCCCGCGGCAACTTGCTTCACTTTAATTCATATTTATCGATTACTTGCAAGGGACATGCCTAGCTTCTAACGACTAATGATAGAAAGGCGAAAGGGTTAAGCGGACAAATTAAATCCTGTAAAGCAGGACAGATGAGGCAAAACCATGCCTCACCCTTACTTGCAAAAGAGCCTTAAAAAGCAGCGTTAGATATACTCTGCTTAAGGGCTGAATTAGCGGAGGTTGATAATGGTTTGTGTAATAGCATCCTCTGTTTCAATGGTTTTCGCATTGGCTTGATAATTACGTTGAGCAATAATTAAGTTCACCAGCTGTTCAGCAATATCAACATTTGCTTCTTCCAAAGTACCAGAACGAATCCCTCCAAACACACCAGCTTGTGGCGAGCCTATGACCGGCTCCCCTGAAGCAAAAGACTGAGCCCATGAGGTATTACCAATTGGCGTAAGACCTTGATTATTGGCAAAGTTAGCTAACGCAACCTGCCCCAACAATGATGTTTGTCCATTACTGTATCGGGCAAATACTATCCCCTCATCATCGACATCCAGCTCAGTAATATTGCCTACCGCAAAACCATTTTGAGTTAAGCTGTCTACCGCAAAAGCATTACCAAACTGAGTGGAGTTTTCAATATCAATCACAAAGTTGGAACTGGTCGGAGGATCAGGTAACGGCAAAACATCACCACCTGCTGAGGTATTTATCGGCCCCAAAGCTGTAATCGGAATACCATCGGCATCAAGGGGAGTCCAGTTTGTTATCACGATACTGGGTGGCGGATCAATTAAGTTACCTTCACGGTCAAACTGGACAGAATACCTAGCACGGGTTGCTGCCCCCCCTGGCACCACAGGGTCACCCACATCCTGACCATCCACTTGCACAAACAAACTCCACTCTGTCACATTAGGGTTGACTGTACTGGCACGCTCTTTAACAAAGTAAAGTGTCGCGTTATGTGCATTACCCAAGCTATCAAACACCTCTACTTGTGTTGCATGGTTGTATGTGTCTGGATCAATGGGATCAAAAGAGTTTTCTATAAATGGCACATAAGCCAATGGAAAATTAAAAACATTAGACGCTGTTGCAGGTAGTGTTGGGGTCACTAGCTGAAAATTTTCTTCAACCTGAAAATTAACTTCGCCTCCTACTGTAGCTGCTCCACCATCTGCGACCACAACTGGTGCACCAGCATTGGTAAACGTTGTTCCAGTAGCACCCTGCACTGAGACATTGGTTCCCGTGCTACTGATAGCAACAGAAATATCATCACCTAAATTATTAAATACTCTGATCTCACTGGGCGCGACAAATGAAGCACTAATGTCTGTCAAATTAGCAATAGCGGTCGCGAGTTCACTGGCATCATTCACACTCGCCAAACTAACCGCCTGGCCATTAATCGTAATGGAAGCCCCCGCAGGTGCTGCACCTCCATAAGGTAAAGTACTCACATCGACTTTTACCCGGGTACTGGCACTGGCAGTAATTACTTGAGATAAGTTGCTTAACTCTGCCGCGATTGCTCGAGCTGACCGGTTAGCGGCCGAAGGAATGGCGACTGTCGAAATGGTGGTCGCCGGTGTTGTCGAAATATCCTGAATATCTAAAGAACCTGCCGTATAACCATTGCTCGTACCTGCTTGAGCATTGCCTATAATCGCACCATTAGCGGCACTGGTACTCCCTCTTCGCTCCAAAACAGGCTCGCGGGAATCAACATTAAAGCTAATATCAATATTACTCGTTTGCCTGGGGTCCTGAAATTGATCACCTACTTGTAAATCCGACAAAATACCAGGAATAATATTTCCTTGCCCATCTGCTGCAAATCCTTGCAAAAAAGAGCCTCGATTATTAAT
The DNA here is from genome assembly GCF_018263875.1 of Zooshikella ganghwensis. Taxonomy (NCBI): domain Bacteria; kingdom Pseudomonadati; phylum Pseudomonadota; class Gammaproteobacteria; order Oceanospirillales; family Zooshikellaceae; genus Zooshikella; species Zooshikella ganghwensis. The sequence continues at coordinate 620,038 of NZ_JAEVHG010000001.1, read as the reverse complement.
CAGGTTACCGTTTTTATCGATGCCAATAATGCCCTGACGTGTATAGGTTTGCCCGGTATTATCCCGCATAATAAAAAAGCCTGTACCATCAATAGCTAAATCCAGGTTTCTTTCCGTCGGCTTAATATTACCCTGATTAAACTGTTGAGCAATAGTTTGCACTAATACACCATTACCCGGAGAGCGACTACTTCCGCCTAATATTTCACGTGCATAAACATCGTGAAATTCAGCTCGGGAAGCTTTAAAGCCTATTGTTGCAGAATTCGCAATGTTATTACCAATTACATCCAGATCAGTGGAAGCGGCTTTAAGCCCACTTAAGCCAGTATTAAACGCCATATTGCGCTCCTTTATTCATTAATTCCGTCAAGGATGCATAATGAATCTTGCAAGAAACATAAATTTTTTATGCGTCATGTTATGCGCACTCTCCCTAGCGCTAATCCTAACGGGTTAGCAAAGCTGCTCCAATTTTCTTCCCAGCAATTGGCAACCTTTAAAAAAAACACCGACTAAAAACGATAACAACTCATTTAGCTTCTATTTAATTAGATATTTTTCGTACGCTGTTTTTTTGCCATAAAAAAATCATCCCCCCAAATAAATAACTAATCATATACATATAACCAATAAGCTTTCGTCATATTTAAAGTATCCGCTTAACATCACTTAACTTAACCGAACCAACACCCGCTAAATTCAATGTTAAATCATTAAATGTACCCAGGGTTACGCTATCCACATTCGTACTCATCATTGTTGATAAAGCGATTCCTTGATTATCTAACACGCCTGATGCTCTAAAGCTGTACACTCCAGATGGCATAGCCTGACCATTACTATCTTTGCCATCCCATGTAAAATCCACTGCACCTGCCGGCTGTAAGCCTAAATCGATCTGTCTGACTAACACACCCGAGCTATTAAAAACATCGACTCTCACAGGACTTGAGGCAGGCAAATCGACAACACCTTGTACATCACTCCCAGCATTTAGTTGTGTACGTGAGGTTTGAACCAAAACTGAACGTCCTACCAACGCAGATGCCTGCAGTGCCTGACTGGAAGTGAACGCTGAAGACATACTGGTCACAGTTTGATTTAAATTAGTAATCCCTTCCACTGTACTAAACTGCGCAAGCTGAGCGATAAAGTCTTCATTTTTTTGCGGGTTTAATGGATCCTGATTTTTTAACTGTTCAATCATTAATGTTAAAAATTGATCCTGACCCAGCTCCTTATTGCCTTTAGCCGATGAAGGATTCTCTAATGTATATTTATCAACAACAGCGTTAGCTGTCGTATTTTGGGTCTGATTAATTGTACTCATGAGAGCACCTCGCTCACCTTAGTGCTAACCACAAAACGATCAGCCATATTACTGACCTAACGTCAGAACCTTTTGCAACATCGTTTTAGCTGTATTCATAATTTCAACATTGACTTGAAATGAACGGGACGCTGAAATCATATCTGTCATTTCTTCAACCACATTAATGTTTGGATAGTACACATAGCCCTTTTCATCGGCCTTAGGATGATCAGGTTCGTAACGTGCCTGAGGCGTTGCCTTACTCTCAACAATCGCTTGCACCATCACACCTCTTCCCTGCTGCTGGTACAACGTATTTTCATCATCAAAGACAGAGCCTTGCCAAAATGGATCTTCATTAACGCGTGTTTGCATGATTTTAAAAAATGGTTTGCGTCCTTGATACACTTCATTAATGCTACTACTGGCTGTTTCTGCATTGGCAACATTACTGGCAATGGTATTTAAACGTACAGACTGAGCCGACATACCACTTCCGGAAATATTGAATATATTGGTTAAAGACATAACTAGTTACCCTTAATTGCTGTTTTTAATGATTTAAAGCTACTATTTAAAAACTCAAAACCGGCCTGAAAATCCATTGCATTACGGGCAAATAGCGAGTGTTCTTGTTGAGTATCCACTGTATTGCCATCGATCGCAGGTTGAATTGGCGTTCGAAAAAGTACTTCAGGTCCACTATATTCTGTAGGTACTGTTTGTAAGTGATGCTCGTTTGTCGTATTGAGTGGCAATTGATTGCCGCTGGGTAAACCATCAACAGCTTGTTTAAGAGCTTGCTTAAAGTCTATATCTCTGGCTTTAAAACCTGGGGTATCTGCATTGGCAAAATTATTAGCGATGATTTCTGCTCTTGCTGCACGAATTTGTAGCGCATAAGGGTGCACACCTAATGCATTATCAAAACTGATAGCCATAAATACTCCCTTGCCAAACAAACCGAGTAATTTTCTACTTGGTCTAAACGCAAAGCCCATGCCACTAATTTTTTTCTTTGATTATCAGACAGTTAATCTCTATCTGTCACACTGTAACCAGGCAAACGGCAACTCATTTCCTTCGATTCAAGACGAAGCGTTACCGCTTAAAAGGCTCTGGTTTATTCGAGGAAGGTTTTATTGAGGAAGTTGGTTTTGTGGTAGAGGTAGTCGTTGTTCGAGTTCGTGTTGTTGTCGGATCTTTAACCGAAGTTGTTGCTCTTGTGGTAGACCGTTTGGCCTCAGAAGAGGAGGACTGTATGCGGCTTGTGGTTTTTTCAGCACGCGCAAATACATCTGTTTTATCAGATTTTGCCATGTACATTATACCTGGCCGGCACTGTACCATTTCATATAAATCAGACAAGCCATTTAAAGCTTCAGACGCCCCCAAAAATAGAAAGCCTCCAGGCTTTAATGTCTTATAAATTCGGCTTAAAATATCCAGCTTTAGTTCAGCAGAAAAGTAAATCAATACGTTCCGGCAAAAGACAATGTCAAAGCGGCCTAAACTTGTATAACTTTCTTGCAGATTAATAATACGAAACTCAACACGCTCTTTTATATGGGGTTTAACTACCCAACGCTTTCCTTGTAATGCGGTAAAGTAACGATTCAGACGCTCATCAGACAACCCTCGACCCAATGCAAGAGAGTCATATTCTCCAGCCATCGCTTCAGCCATGACTTTACTTGATAAGTCAGTTGCGACAATTTTTACATCGCCTTTTAACATACCTAAATTATTACGCTCAAACTCATCAATGGCCATTGCTATTGAATAAGGTTCTTGTCCTGTAGAACAAGCGGCTGACCAAATACGAATATTCTGTTGACGTCGCTCCTTGACAAGCTCAGGTAATATTCTGTTTTTTAACACATCATAAGGGTAATTATCCCGAAACCATAATGTCTCATTGGTGGTCATGGCATCAATAACTTTGCCACGCAAATCGCCTCGAGGATTTTTTTCAATCTGCGAAACCAACTCTGTGAGAGAGTTGATATTATTTTCCGCTAAAATTTTTCTTAAACGACTTTTTACTAAATATTCTTTATTTTTACCTAAAACAATGCCACTACTTTTTTCCAAAAAAAGACTAAACACTTCGAAATCATTCGTAGGGACCGTTCGCTTCGGTTGAGAACCAAATTCAGCCACAGAAATTACCCCATTTCGATGCTAACCTGTAATTAACCCGTTAATATTTGGATTCGTTCCATGACCGCCCCCGCTAATAAGTCGGGATTAAACTTGGCAATAAAATCATTCGCCCCCACTTTTTCCACCATGGCTTTATTAAATACACCACTCAATGATGTATGCAGCACGATATGCATATCATTAATACGCGGATCATTCCTAATAGCAGAGGTTAACGTGTAACCATCCATTTCAGGCATTTCTATATCAGAAACAATCATAAGGAGTTCATCTGTAGGACTAGTACCACTGTCAATCAACTCCATAAGGTATTCTAAAGCCTCACGACCATCATTTTTGGCCACAACCTCAATGCCCAACGACTCTATACAACGTTGTACTTGTTTGCGCGCTATTGCTGAGTCATCAACAATTAATATTTTCTTATTCGCTAAGTCATCGGTTGGCTCATGACGAACAACATCCTCTGAAAGTTCTTCATTCATTGGAGAAACTTCCGCAAGAATCTTTTCAACATCAATGATCTCAACCAGCTTATCATCCACCTTAGTTACTGCGGTTAAGTAATGATCTCGCCCTGTTCCCTTGGGTGGGGGATGTATTTCTTCCCAATTCATATTGACAATGCGATCGACCATTCGCACCAAAAAGCCCTGAACTTTCATGTTGTACTCAGTAATGATCACAAAACAGTTTTCAACATCTTCCAGAGCACTTCGACCAGTTGCCATATTCATATCCAATATAGGAATTGTGCCTCCTCTGATATTGGCAACACCTCTTACAATAGGACTGCTTTTCGGCATAATCGTCATCTTAGGGCACTGCAATACTTCCTTAACTTTAAATACATTGATGCCGTATAACTGACCACCATTCAGTCTAAACAACAGTAATTCAAGTCGGTTCTGCCCTACCAGTTGAGTTCGCTGGTTAACACTGTCTAATACACCAGCCATGAAACCACTCCTACATGATTAACAAACACTTTAAGCCTGAAACCGGCATAGCAGTTGCTTTAAATTAATAAACCGCTGCATATCTACGATTTTCACTAAGGCCTATTGCTGCTTATGAACTATACAAATAGCATAGGACAATTTAGTCTCATACGTCAGTATTTTGCATTGGGCTTGTTGCTCTACCTATATTCATATACCTGCTTAGCCAGTCCACTCAATGACCAAGTGCAACAGGCAGCCTATCGATACCTGCTAAACAAGCTGCAGCCACTACTAGCGCAATCGCCTTCAATAACCTATAAAATTCGTATTAATCCGCTGGATCAGCGATTAAGGTTAGCCTTATGCCAGGCACCTCTTTTGGTCAGCCAAAATAGACACAGTAAGTCCTATGGACGAATTACACTGGCCATTGACTGCCCAAATATCTGGCAAGTTTATGTCACTTCAGAGGTGAGCATTTTCCGGCAAGTACTTGCCAGCAGACGTACCATTCCAAAAAAGCGACAAATCACTGACGCAGACTTAATGTGGCAGACCGTTGATATAAGCAGATTACGCCATGGCTATTTCGTCGAGCAAGCACCCGTTATCGGTAAAATCGCAACCAAAACAATTACATTAGGACAAGTGATTAATCGTCGACATATTGACACAGCGACTATAATCACTAAAGGCACAAAAGTTGCGATAATTGCTTCAGCAGCACATTTTGCCGTTAGATCATTTGGAATAGCACTTTCCGATGGTAAACCTGGTGAGCGAATAAAGGTGCGAAATAACAGAAGCAAACGCGTGGTCGAAGGCATCGTCAAGGATAGCAACACAGTGCAGGTTTTGTTCTGAATTTTTTTGCAAAATGGCTATTAAAGTAATTTCAATGATGGCCGCTATTATTCATAGTGAGTGGTCATTCTAAGGGTAAGGTAGTCATCATGGTTAATGATATCAATGGTCCCAATACGTCTTCATCAGACCTAATAGGCGCCCAAAAGCGAGCCCAGCAACGGGTCAGTGGGTCTGAAAATACGTCTTTAGAGCAATCCTCCAACCAGCCCGTTGGGGAACAGGCTAGTGCCGATAAAAAGCCTGTTTCTGTGGAGCTTAGTCAACAAGCTCAGGACTTAAAGAAATTGCAGGACCAAGTTGCTCAGCAGGACGGCGTTGACTCAGAGCGTGTCCAGCAGCTTAAAGCTGATATTGCTGCAGGACGCTATCAGGTTAATGCAGAGCAAGTGGCTAATAAGCTCATAGACTTTGAAGGGTTTTAACCTCACTTTAAGCTAGACAACTGGAATGACCATTATGCCCACTACCCACTCACTCAAACAGTTTGAAACATTACTACTTGCAGACTTACAACTTTTTGACCATTTAATTGTAACCCTCAAGGCTGAACGTCAAGCACTAAAAGAGCGTGATTATTCCAACCTTGAGGCTCACATTAGTCGAAAACAGTCATATCTAACATCCATTAGCCAAAATGCAAATCAACGATCCAAGTTATTTGCTTCGCTCGGCTTAATCCCAGATGCCACGGGTTTTCAGCAACTCCTCACCTTCTGTGATAAAACCCAAAAAGAGCACCTGGAGTCACTTTGGAATGCTTTACAAAGTAAGTTGAAAGAAAGCAAACACTGCAATGAAACCAATCACCGAATCATTAGCCGAACACAGTTGGTAGTGGAACGTTTTCTCCGTATTTATCGAGGCCAGCCTTTAACTCAAAAAGCGCTATATGCCAAGCAAGGGCAAACGATTAATGATGCAACTGGGCGGTTAATTGGTACAGCTTAGGGCCTGTTAACATTTTAGAGATAGATACTTGGGAGCTGGCTTATTCACCAGCTCTAGTTTATACCTACCACTGATCAATTCCTGCCAGTCGTTCATAAATTATGACAGAGATATATTTATGAGCATCTCTAAAAATGCACTTTTTTTAGGGATACCTTTATAATTAAACCATGAGAAATAAGTAACCTGTTAATCAGCGATATAAAAAAGAAATACTTTTAGTTTACTTTAAAACTTATTTTAATAATTAAAATATTCAGGGATGTGGGTGGTATGATCAGTTTTTCAGATTGGGATTCAAGTGAGAAGTATCAAATCCTACAAACACCTCAAGAAATATATCGTCAACTACTTGCAATCTGTGAAAGTAAGAAACGAGTTCGCCTTGATTTCCCGTCAGAAAACAGCACATTTTCTGCAACAATCACTGCAGTTAATGATGATGCGTGTCACTTTACGTTGTCAGATATTACACCTGCTCATGGTGAAGGTCTGATAAAAAAGAATATGTCATTTAATTTACAATGTATTTATCAGGGTATTGAGGTCATCTGTCAAAAATTATCTTCCCCAATTATGGCAGACACTACAACAGCCGCCCCCCATGATGTAATTATTCCATTTCCTGAAAGGGTCCGCTATTTACAACGACGTAGTGCTTACCGTGCTGTCATTCCCGCTCACACATTTATACGCGTAACCCTTATCGCTCAACAACCGAAACCCACTTTTTTAAGTGGTCAGCTACTGGACTTATCAATAACGGGCTGCCAACTACAACTGATAACAACACCTGCTGAACATCCGGCACTTGCCGTCGGTGATATATTCGATCATGTGCAATTTATTACCCCAACAGATCACCCCATTGATTGTCAGGGAGAAATTCGGCAAGTAAGCATTAAAGATCAACAGCATATTAATATCGGCATAATGTTTTTACAGCTATCCGGTCTTAATCAGCGTTATCTACAACTTTATGTCAATCAATTACAACGCTGGGCTAATCGCGAAGATGAAACCGTTCCAGACGCTTAACATCAGCAGGCACATCAACATCCCATAACTCAGGCAATAACTGGTAAGACAGTTGTAAACGGTTTAACTTAACCAGTGTATTACTAAGTAGCTGAGGAGTACTCCAAGGCATATTAAAGAAGAGTTCGGGAATAAATCGGCTTAAACCAAGTAATACGTACCCCCCATCTGCCGCAGGGCCAATTACCGCGTCACTCTTATGCTCTAACGCACTAAACGCTCGTAAAATATAGTCTGTAGTAAGGACAGGGCAATCACTGCCTATAATTAAAACGTGATTCGCCTGGGTTAGGTTTAACTTGAATGCATTTGCCAAACGTTCGCCTAAGTCATTCCCCTGTTGTAAACATAGTGGCCATTGCCCAGAATAATAACGACTGAGCTTATCAGATGCTATTAATGGTTCTGTCAGGCAAAGTTGAACTTTAATGGATACTGGTAGCTGTTGCATCATCATCAATGTTCGATCTAGCAACCATTGATGAACCGATAATGCTCTCTGTTCTCCTAGTACAGGAATCAAACGAGTTTTCACTGCACCTGCCCGAGGTGGTTTGGTAAATAATATAACCAGTTGTTGCATATTAATCGTTAATGCTCATTATTATGGGAAATATTATTTTTGGTTGAGTAATCACTGATTTTTATGTCATGACTGTCTCTAATATAATATTTTCGCCACAGCTTTTCTGGCGCCACACCAAAATAAAAACAACACCGAATCCACCACATTAATAACACCGTGCGAAAAATACCATTCTGCTCCCAGCGTCGGCTGGAGGTAGTCACTGGGCTATGAATACAGACAGGTTTACTTTGTTGTCGTAGACGACTGCATAAATCAATATCTTCCATAAGCGGAATAGCCAAGAAACCACCGATGGTTTCAAAAAAATCCCGCCTGACAAAGATAGCCTGATCACCTGTTGCAATACCTGTGAGTTGCGAACGCTTATTCATCATGAAAGCAATACAATGAAGAAGCCAATGCTGTCCAGAAAGACGAACATCAAAACGCCCCCAATCATTTTTACTGCAACTGAAGGCCTGCTTAATCAGCTCATCAGCAAGATCAGGCAAGACTGTATCTGCATGTAAAAACAATAATACATCACCTGTTGCCAACTCAGCGCCATACTGCATCTGTATTGCTCGCCCAGGTGCACAAGAAGTTAAACAGTCCACTATCGATCTCGCATAATCTACTGTTTTATCCTGGCTCCCACCATCAATCAAAATAACTTCATGCCCTCGATGACGTAAAGGCTGTAAGGCTCTTAGGAATGGTTGAATTCCTTTTGCTTCGTTTAATGTAGGTACAATAATCGATAATTTCACTTGTACACACCCTACCACTTTCCTTGGAGATGTCTTATTTCAATATATCACTCACATTGCTTCACCCTAAACGGTATGCCCTTTATTAAAGACATGACTCTAACCAGGGCGCAAAACATATCAACTATAGAGACCGAGTAGAGCAACGAATAATTGCACAGTGATGTGACTGCAAAGGCACCTTTAAGCATTTTTAGATTAAAGCAGTGGTATATTGCAGATCATTAAATGAGAAGAGCGTCCCTGAGAGGAATCGAACCTCCGACCTAGCGCTTAGGAGGCGCTTGCTCTATCCTACTGAGCTACAGGGACTTAAAGCCTTTGAAGAGGCCCCAATGATACAAACTCACCAGCTAAATGCAACTTTTCTTGCGGTGTAAAAATCAAGCCCTCATTTTGCATTTAATATGGCAAGCTGCTCTACCCAGAACGGGGATAATATATCTTATTTCTTTGGCATTGGCCCAACCCAAAGTGCTGGGTCAACGCGGATTGTAAACCAGTTCATACGCCAATCTAAATGAGGTCCAGTTACTCGACCAGTTGCGCCTACCTTAGCAATAACATCCCCTTGCTTAACTTTAGTTCCAACGTTAACCAACACTTTACTAAGGTGTAAAAAGCTTGAGAAAACCCCATGCCCATGGTCAATAATCAGTGTTCCCCCAGAGAAGTATAAGTCAGGTTCAGCCAATACAACGGTACCACCAGCAGGCGCAACCACCTTAGCACCAACAGGTGCAGCAACATCAACACCAAAGTGTGGACGGCGTGGCTCGCCATTAAAAAACCGCTGGCTGCCATAAACACCACTAATACGTCCCGTGAGAGGCCAAATAAAGGGCTGCGCAAAATAAGGATAATCAGTTTCCACTGCTCTTGAATTTGCGACCAGTTTACTTTCTCTTCTTATTCGTTTGAGAAAAGACTCAGGAGGCGTTACCATTTTTTGTGGCACCCCCTTAATACGCTGGATATTATACTTGCGTTTTTTTAACTTAAGTTTATGAGATTGCGGCTTACCATCAGGGCTTATAACAATAAACTGCTGATCCAATACAGCATCACGCCCAAAACCAATGACAAAATACCCCCCATCATTCACAGAGATCAGCTTTTCCTGGTATTTAACCTGACTGCCTTGCGTCACTTTTCCCAATAATAAGCTACCTTGTGTCCTATCCCCCTGTAGTGAAAGCAATTTGGCATGTGTTGCAGAAAGTGGCAAGAATAGCGACAATAGTAGGATAGTTTTGAAAAAGCCTGTAGAACCCATAGACTTTTTTTGGGGACGCTGAAGTGACACAGGAAAACTCATAATTTGACCGTCAAATAAGACACTAGTAGTTAAGCCAGAGTGGTTAATAACTCACTGTGGCATGGCACTTTTTATATTGCAACCATCATTTTGATGAAACTGCTCACAGTACAATTAGCTACACTAATAACTCAGTAATCCGTCACTTCAAACATCACACTTTGTTTGCTGTGGCTGTATCATTCACAACATGATATAAACAGCCATTTCACTCAACGCTTGCCAACTTTTTTGCCACAGCGTTGTATAAACTAGCTATCACTTTTAATGAGGTTTGCAGAATCTGACATGGAAAAGTATGAAGAAGTGTTAATTGCGCTGAGGCGCATTATCCGTGCCATAGATTTGCATTCACGTAAACTGAGCAAGGAGTCAGGCTTAACTGGCCCTCAGCTCCTGATTATGCGTTCCATTCACAATTTAGGTGAAGTTACCATTGGCGAAGTTGCTCGTCATGTCAACCTTAGCCAAGCAACCGTAACGACCATTATGGACCGCCTGGAAAAGCGAGACTTAGCATCTCGTAAACGCAGTGTTAATGATAAGCGCAAGGTTTACACTTACTTGACCGAAAAGGGCCAAGCTCTAATTTCAAAAGCGCCTAAGCCACTTCAACAGGAATTCATACAGCAGTTTCAGCAGCTGCAAGATTGGGAACAGTCACTGTTAGTTTCTTCTGTTCAACGTATCGCTACTATGATGGATGCAGAAAAGATTGATGCAGCTCCAGTGTTAGAAGTCGGTGCAATTGAAGACACGATCTCCCCCAATACTAACCAGTAACACGACTGACACACGCTTAACGGCCTATAGCAAACTTTAGGTTTTGACCTAATGGTAATCCAGCATAATGATTAGTCATACTATTACAGTCTTACGCCGCGTTACGTCCTTAACTGCAAATAGACATTATGTAAAGTCAGTGTCTTGGCAGGCCAGCATTACCTGTCTGTTCACAGGCCTTTTGCTCTCGGGATGTACACTCTGGCAAATCCAACAGGCTGGACCTGACCTACAAGCACTCCATGCCCAAGCACAACAAGGAGATGGAGACAGCCAATTTAGGCTAGGTTTACGCTTTTATCATGGACTGGAAGTGCCACAAAACTACCCTACCGCTTATGGCTATTTTCGCCAGGCCGCTGAGCAAGGGCACCAGCAAGCCCAATATTTACTTGGCGCCGCTTTTTACGAGGGCAAAGGTGTCCCAAAACAATTGGAAGAAGCCTGCCACTGGCTTGAACCTCTTGCCAAACAAGGAAATCTGCAAGCTCAGTATATTGTAGGTATGATTTTTTTAGAGGCAAAAACACCTAGTCAGCTAGCTGATCCAGCCTGGGGGGCTTACTGGCTGTCGAAAGCTGCACTAGCAGGCCACTCTGCCGCGCAATACCAGCTGGGCATATTGCATTTAGAAGGTAAAGGTGTACCTAAACACCTGGGTGATGCTTATCACTGGTTAATGATGGCACATCAGCAAAATCATCCAGAAGCCAAGCAAGCACTTACTACTTTACAAAAGCAACTGAAAACAACGCCTCAAGAACATCGTTATCAACATGCACTTAAAAACAAGGCCCATAAAGATTTTGCTGCTATACAATTTGTTCAGTATCGACTTCAGCAACTTGGCTATCCACTAAAACATATAGATGGAATTTGGGGGAAACAAACACAGCATGCTATTGCAAAGTACAACAAGCAAAATCAACTGTCTTTACCTCAAGAAATATCACCTCGCTTATTACAAGCACTGAGAGATGATCAGCAAAGCATACTCCAGCCAACACCCCAAGAAAAATAACTTTTACAACATTAATCCTCGAACAATTAACTTTAACCAGTTTATTGTTCACAACGCTTTAATGTAAAGTAACCAACAATAATTCGATTTATTACGGTCAATAAACATAACACAGCAAACGTGCTTGCCAGCATTGGGAAATTATTGGGGAACACACAAAAAAGAACAAAAAACAGAATTGTTTCAGTCCCTTCAGTCAGGCCATTTAAGTAAAAAAGTGACTTATGGGGAAAATGTGGATTAGTGAGCTGGTACTTTTTTGCAAGTACTGCAAATGCTAAAAAACTGGCTCCTGTCCCCATAAAACTAAATAATAATAGTGCGGCATATAACGCATTTTCTTCTGGCCGTGCCAATGCAAACCCAAAAACAACTGCCGCATAAAAAATAAAATCCAATGTAATATCTAAAAAGCTGCCACTATCTGTTGGTTGACTGATTCTAGCCAAAGCGCCATCCAGCCCATCCAAGCAGCGGTTCAGTAAAATAAAGAATAAAGCACTCCAATACAGTTCATAGGCTAATAAGGGTAGCACTAACATACCCAATAAAAATCCTGCAACTGTCACCTGATTTGCAGTGCAATATGGTGCAATTATTTGAGCCATGTTTGTTAACGGAGGCTGTATCCAGCGAGAAGTCCAACGATCTAGCATAAAGTTGATCCCAAATACGGAAGTTGTATTACCTGTGAACAGTGGCCTGGAATATCTGCATTATCATGAGTCACTAACAATGTGGGTAATTGATAACGGGTTATATATGACCATACAAGCTGCCTAAATTGACTACGGGTTACTTGATCAAGCTTACTAAAAGGTTCATCTAAGAGTAATAATTGTGGTTTAGCTAATAAAGTGCGTAACAAACTAATTCTGGCTTTTTGGCCACCTGAAAGTGTTGCAGGATCACGATCCGCCAAAGCAGTCATTCCCACTTCATCAAGTAATGCCATCACTTGATGATGACGCTCATGGCGACTTAATCCTTGGGGTAAAGCAAAGGCAAGATTGCCCTTTACAGACATATGCGGAAACAGCAAGTCTTCTTGAAATAACATGCCAACCTGACGCTTTGCTAAGGGTAATTGTGTGAGATTTTGCTGGCCTAATAAAACCTCTCCAGAAAATTGAAACTGTTCAGGTATTAGACCGCACAACGCACTCAGAAATGTCGACTTTCCACAACCACTAGGTCCCATTAGTGCCACTATTTCACCAGGTTGAACAGTTAAGTTTAACCCTTGAATAATTGGCTCACTACCAAAGGACAGTGATATAGACCTTAACTGCAGTATGCCTTGCATTTTCATAGCACCCTAAATTCGCATCATAGAAAATCGTCGGTAAATACAGTAAGGCATGAGAAACGCACAGCCGTAAGTAATCAGCGGAACAACAAGTTGTGCCAAGGCAAAGATTCCCGTCACCCGGTAATCAGCACCTTGGGCTAAACTAACTGCTTCAGTGGTTAATGTACTTACTCGCCCTGCCCCTGCAAATAATGTTGGTAAATACTGGGCGACGCTAACTGCAACACCAACAGCTAATGCAAATGAAATTGGCCATAGCAACATAGCCATTTTAATACGCCAGTAGCTGTACCGAGGCCTTCCAGAAAGCATCGTGGCGACAGTCAAATAGCGTTGATCAAAGTGCTTAAGATACCCTGCCAGCGCTAAACAGATGTAGGGAATGACATAAATAAGATGGCTCCAAATGATGCCAGTCCAAGTCCCATCTAGATTGAAGCTAACCAGCAACCACTGAAAGCCAAATAGAAAGCTGACCTGAGGTATTAATAAAGGCAAGTACAACCAGCTCAGCGCATAACGCTGCTGTGCTTTTTTTGCTTCTAATAGCCCCAGCACTAATAAAAGCCCAATGACCGATGTCATTAACGCTAAAAACCAGGTTGTTTCCAATAAACTAAGTAATTTATCACTATAACGAAGCCCTACTTTTAACGAAAACTCACTAGGAATAAAATCTGGGTAGCGCCAACGCCAACTAAAAGCCCACAACACAATACTGAGTACTGCAGTTACCCATACACCCCACACCAGCCACTGAGTAATATGACCCAACCACTGCCAACTTAAACTTAAACGACTACGAATACCATTGATTAACCATCGACCATCTTTACCCACTAACCACTGTTCCAGTGCCAACCACCCCACCATCAATACCCCAGTCAACACGAGCAGACAAACAGCCCCTGCACTACCAAACAAGCGCTGCTCAAGTTGCTCACTACTGAACCACTGCATAATAGCAACCGCTAACGTGGGGGGCGTCGTTGGTCCCAGGATTTGCGCAATATCTACTACAGAAAATGAATACGCAATCACAGCAATAATAGGTAACCGCATTTGTGGTAGGAGCTGAGGCCAAATTATCTTTAACCAGACATAAATAGGGTGATACCCCAAGCTTTGCCCAACTCGAAGCAATTGAGAAACATTCACCTGGTTACAGGCAGACAAGGCCATGAGCATTAAAAAAGGCAGCTCTTTTAAGCCTAAAACAATACCTAATGTCATACCATAAACATCATGTACCGTATGCCAGGCAGGAGGAGAATTTAATTCTGGAAAAAATAACGCTAAAAAACGAACATACCAACCACTGGGCGTTACTAAAAACATTACCCCTAAGGCAAATGCAGCATGTGGAAACGCTAACATTGGCGATAAAAAATTACGCCATATTTTCCAGCTAGACGAATTATAAAATACAGAAAAAATTGTAATTGTCAGTAATAATGAAATACTAATGGCTAAACTACCACTTACCAGGGTTGCCATTACCATGGAAGACAAACCCGGTGCTTGCCAAAACATTTCGTAGTAGTTACCGGTCAGCTGATGAAAACCTGCAACAGGAAAATAGCCGAAGCTGGGTAACAGTGTGCCCACAACCCCAAGCGTCACCGGCAGTAAGCATACTAACTGCGTTATTCTATAGCTGAGAAGTGCTAACGACACAACGAATACATCATTATTGCTGATAACGCTTTAACCAAGCTTTTTCTAATGCCTCTGTCCAGCTAAAGTGCGGCTCGGGTAATGGTTTTCCTCGTTGAATAGAGGTTAACATCGCCGGCATTTCCTCAAAGCGGGCAAACATGGTTTGCTGGCCTTCTGGTAGTCGATCAATGGCTAATACCGTCGGATCCCCCCAAATTACTGGGTCCATTTTTTGGCTCTGCGCTTCAGCAGACAACAAAAAGTTAACAACAACCTGGGCAGCTGCTTTCGCTTTAGCGTTATAGGGTATCGCTAAAAAGTGCGTATTCCCTAAGGTTCCCCCATTATGCACATAGGATTTAACGGTATCGGGTAACAAACCTGCCTGTATTGAGTTTGAAGCTTCACTTGGACTAAAGCTAAAGCTGACGTGTAATTCACCACTATCCAGCATTTGCCGCATTTGCGAAGAGTTTGCCGGAAATGCTTTACCTTGACGCCAACTAACAGGGTGTAATTGATCAAGAAATTTCCAGAGTGGTGCTGTGACTTCTGCAAAGTCCACTTGACTCACTGGCTTTTGCAATAACTCTGGTGAAGACGCTAGCTCCAAAAGTACTTGTTTAAGAAACGTTGTGCCTAAAAAATGGGGAGGGTTAGGATACGTAATGCGTCCAGGGTGCTGTTTTGCATAATCCAGCAACGCTTCCATGGACATAGGAGGCTGACGTAATACACTACTATCATAGTAGAAAACCAAATGAGCCATCCCCCAAGGTGCTTCCATATATTCCACAGGGGTTGAAAAGTCTCTTTTCACTGAGGGTTTTGATTCATCCACCCACTGATAGTTGGGCAATGACTGGCTAAAGGGACCATAGAGTAAATTATTATTTTTTAACGTAGCGAAGTTTTCCCCGTTCACCCACAACAAATCAATTTTTCCTTCTGTGTCTCTTCCGGCTGTTTTTTCAACTAATAAACGGCTCACAACCTGGCTAATATCATCCACTTTAACATGCTTCAGGGTTATTCCGTAGCGTCGCTTTACCTGTTGTCCTACCCAAAAAATATAGCGATTAACCTCATGACTTCCCCCCCAGGCATTAAAATACACCACCTGCTTTGTTGCTTGTTTAACGGTATTATCCCAGAGCGTGTTTTGCTGTTGCTGGGCAATGGCCTGATGAGCAGTTAAAACCAATAAAAACCCCAAAAAGTAATGAACACCCCACTTCAAATACATCATTTATTATTTTCTCCCCCTAAATTGATTTGCGAAGGGTATAACAGGTCATTTAAAAGCAACTGCAATAGGTTTAAGCTCAGTTAATACTATTGACCCTATGCACAAGCATAATATTTCAAAAAAGCACTATAAGTAAAAAGGCCCAGAGAGGGCCTTTTTTTCATATTAAACATATCAGAAAATACATTTATTAGTAACGCAACAAGTTCCAATAATATCGGCTATGATCTAATTCAGACACTACCTTTATTTTCGCACTATTGGGTTTTTAACATCGAACTCTTCATGAAGCGACTTCAATAAGCCAAAACACATGATAAACAGCACGATGGCAAACGGTAACCCCGTAGTGATAGATGCTGTTTGTAAAGCAGTTAACCCACCCCCAAGTAACAGCAC
Source organism: Zooshikella ganghwensis (assembly GCF_018263875.1). NCBI lineage: Bacteria > Pseudomonadati > Pseudomonadota > Gammaproteobacteria > Oceanospirillales > Zooshikellaceae > Zooshikella > Zooshikella ganghwensis. Next base: position 603,681 of record NZ_JAEVHG010000001.1, on the reverse strand, counting down.
TGCCGCAACAACCCCTTCAGTCGTAGACCAGAAAACCCGTTGAGCAACGGGAGGATTCAAGTTTCCTCCTGAAGTTATGATATCAATAACCAGCGAGCCTGAGTCTGAGGAGGTTACAAAGAAAATAACTATCAGAAAAACCGCTAGCATTGAGGTAATACTGGCCAAAGGAAAGCCTTCAAGCAGTACAAACAATGATGTAGAAAGATCGGCTTTTACTGCAGTCTCAATATTGGCTACCCCGAATAGCTCATTATGCAGTGCTGCTCCACCAAAAACAGTAATCCACAGGAAAGTTAACACGCTAGGCACTAATAGCACCCCTAAGACGAACTGTCGTATTGTACGTCCATAGGAAATTCGAGCAATAAACATCCCCACAAAAGGTGACCAGGCAATCCACCATGCCCAATAGAAAACGGTCCAGCTACTTTGCCATTGCGAGTTTTGCTGATATGTCTCAGTCCAGGAACTAAGCATCAATAAGTTCTGCATATAGTGACCGATGTTTTGTACAAAGCCACTCAGAACAAAGAGTGTTGGGCCGACAATGATGACAAACAGCAACATGCCAGCAGCAGCCCATAGATTGATTTCACTTAAGCGCTTAATGCCTTTATCAAGTCCTTTAACTACAGAAATCGTTGCTAATATGGTAATACCTGCAATCAATGCCAACTTAACGCCTGTAGTTGCTTTAATATCAAACAAAAATTCTAAACCAGCAGCAACTTGATTTACGCCTAACCCCAGTGAGGTTGCCACGCCAAACAGTGTTGCAATTACTGCCAACACATCAATAGCATGGCCAATAGGACCATATATTTTTTCACCTATGAGTGGATAAAAAGCTGAGCGAATAGTTAAAGGTAGCTTTTTATTAAATGTAAAATACGCCAGAGATAAGCCGACTACTGCATAAATGCCCCAAGCATGGAATCCCCAATGGAGAAAGGTAATATCCATAGCTGTTTTCGCAGCATTGATGGTATGCCCTTCACCCACGGGTGGCGAAGCAAAGTGGTAAATAGGTTCAGCGACACTCCAAAATACAAGCCCAATACCCATACCCGCACTAAACAGCATGGCAAACCAACCGGGAAAAGAATACTTGGGTTTTGCCTGTGCACCACCAAGACGGACATAACCAAATCGACTAAAGGCTAAATACAGAGCAAAAACCAAAAATACTTGAACCAGCAGTATAAATAACCAACCAAAATTATCAGTAATAAATGCTTTAGTTTGACTGAACAGCTCACTGGCTTGTTCAAGGTTCGTCAGTGATAAAAAAACAAAAGCAAAGATAGCAAGGGCAGAAAATCCAAACACTTGAGGGTGTACATCAATTTCCAGCCAATCTCTCAAAGACGTAGATTTATGACCTACATGTTGATCAGTCACATGAAACTCCTCTTTTACCCAACAGAAAGAACTCATTGAGCAATTATCAAACACTGCTCAAAAAGCAGGCATACATTAACACACCTAATATTTAGAATTCAAAATTAGTTAACAATGGTGATCAACACAAATTATTATTAAACACTAACTACAGCATATCTAACCTATTAATACTTTCTGACAGTTACTGATGACAGCACGGAAATATCAGTCTCACTATGACTTTAGCGTTCTACTTTTCAAGTAATGACCTCACTATTTGGAATTTAATCTTCCTTAGCCAGCCCTAACAATTCAGTTAGTGTTCTAATGGCTGCTCAGTTTTTATTGATAAAAAACTCTGATAATACTCAGAGGTCAAAGTTAAAAAATCCTACCCTCTACTCATCACAACAAGCCCATACAACAGTAAGCTCATTACTTAAATGATATAAGCCCTCACTTTTTAAGCTACGCTTTAACGTTATGAGCACACTATGGGTGCTACATCATTTTGCGTAATACTCTATGGGATAAGCTATTTTTTAGGATAAGAAGTAGGCTTTAACATCTTGAGCTTAACGGAATAACTCAACTGCCATGTCTGCACATTTACTAGCGCTATCACACATCAGCAAATCTTTTGCAGAACAGCACCAACATCATCCATTACTTAGAGACTTATCACTGTGTGTGAACCAGGGGGAAGTTATTGCGCTTATAGGCGCAAGTGGTTCAGGTAAAAGCACCTTACTTAATATCATTGCAGGTATTGAGTTACCCGATACTGGCAGGGTTTCTATTGAGCAAACTGTACTAAACCAGCTTTCTGAAACCGATAGAACAGCCTTTCGCCGGCAGCACGTTGGCTTTATCTTTCAGTTTTTTAACCTATTGCCCACTCTCTCAGTCAAAGAAAATATCCTACTGCCGCTTCAGTTGAACCAGCTAGCCTATGATCAGGCATTTTTTGAACTATTAATAAACAGCACCCAGATAGAACAACTTCTCTATCGCTATCCCGATGACTTATCAGGGGGCGAACAACAACGTGTAGCGCTTTGTCGCGCTTTAATTCACCGACCACGTTTAGTATTAGCTGATGAGCCTACAGGCAGCTTAGATAATGAAACAGCCGATCAAGTCTTTGCTTTGCTACTGAACATTGCACACCAGGAGCAACAAACACTCATCTTAGCAACCCATAATTTACAGCTAGCCAGTCAAACTGACCGTGTATGTCGCCTGGTGTCTGGTAAAGTAACTGAGCAAAGTTTGTCGTGAACCGTCACTATTTTCTTTTAAAGGCTATTAGTCTAGGACACTTTCGCCAGCACCCTTGGCAGTTCATCTTGATGTGGGCTGGGCTAACCGCCAGTGTGACTGTCGTTATTGCGATCTACCTTGCAAGCTACAGTGCACACCAAAACTTCCTGAGTGCCAGTAACCTGTTTACGGGCAAAGCAACCCACCAAATACGTGGACAAACAACGATTGATGAACAGCTCTATGTTGAGCTGAAGCAGCGCTTTAATGTGTCAGCAACACCGCTACTGCAAGCAAACGTTTGGGATAATTTCAAACGTCAACACTATCAGCTCCTCGCAGCAGACTTACTCCTTGAAGATACCCTATCATCAATACTAAGCCTGCCTTTAACAACACTTACTATTCCGTTGTCACAGTTTATTTTTTCCAATGACCCACCTAACGCCTTACTCCTATCATCAATGTCAGAGTTACCCACGGACCTGCAACCATCATCACAACAATTTTCTCATCAAAATAAATCATTTCAGTTAAATGTATTGTACTTACCTCCCAATCAACGTCATAACAATCATGGTGGTTGGGGGGCTGATCTTCTTCTAATGGATATAGGCAGCGGACAACAGATACTAAATATGGCGGGCCAACTTACAGCCATCAATTTAGTCCTGACTAATGACAAACAAATAGAGCTGATAAAAGACTGGTTGCCAACATCCTACGCTTTAGTTTCTGTCAATGCCGAACGGCAAGCCCTAGACAACTTGGCTAATGCTTTCCACTTAAACCTTCACGCACTTAGCCTGCTGGCATTCATTATTGGACTTTTTCTTATGTTTAATGCGCTTCGTTTTAGCTTACAGCAACGGGAGCGGCTTATATCACAATTAAGAAGCCTAGGCATTGCCAGTAAAACAATTCAAAAACTCATAATGTGTGAGGTGTTCTTTATTGCCAGTATCGCCAGTGCTACTGGCCTTTTATTAGGCTGGTTACTGGCTAACCCCTTGCTAACCATGGTCACTCAGTCCATTAACCAGTTTTACTACGATCTATCTCAGACTAAACTCCAATATTCATTTCCCCAGTTCTTTGTATGCTGGGCTTTTGCGGTATTAATAGCGGTTGTTTGCAGCTCATGGCCCATCAGCCAGATTGCTAAACGACCACCGCTACAGTTGGTCCGTACCAGCCACCAGCTCGCACATATTCATCAGCGTTTACTCCCTTACTGGCAGCAAATTGCAGTGACTTGCCTACTGATTACGCTATGTATGACAGTGTTACCAACAGGACTTATAGGTGGATTCATTGCCACAGCCACAGGCTTGCTTGGATTTGCATTATGTCTTCCGCAAATAGTCACAACCGTCAGCCGGCTTAGCCTTTCTACCAAACTTTCCAGGCAACCACTTTTTATCAAAATGCTACTTCGAGATAGCCAGCGTCAATTACACCATACAGCTTATGCATTAATGGCCCTGTTAATTGCAATTTCTGCCAGTGGAGGAATCAGCTTAATGGTTTCAAGCTTTCATAATGCATTTCAGCACTGGTTACAACAACGTGTTAACGCAGATTTGTATATACGGGAAGCAGAAAACTCACCGACATCAACCTTGTTGCAAACACTCTATGAGCAATTTGCACAGAATAAACAAGTTGCAAGCATGAGCACTTATATGAGCCAACACATTCTTTGGCAGGATGAGCAGATAAAAATTCAAAGTGGTCAATGGAGTCAGCAAACCCAAGATGGCATGCTATTTCTAAAAAGGCCCGCTAGGTTGGTGTGGCATGATGTCTTGACAAAAAATCATATTCTAGTCAATGAACCTCTTGCCAGACGCCACCAATTAACATGGGGAGATAGCATTAAGCTGAATTGGGCCGGGCACGAAGAAACCTTTACTATCGCGGGTGTTTTTTATGACTATGGCAGCCCACAAGGCCAGATGTGGATGCCACCTTTTGACTATCAGCGCTTGATTGGAGACACCAAAATTACAGGGGTTGCCATATACATAGCCGCCAATAACCAAGCCGATGAGTTAATACATGTGATAAATAAACAATGGCCACAACATCACTTAGTCATTACTCAGCAGCAACAAATCATCGCGCGAGCAACTCAAATATTTAAGCAAACATTTTTAATTACCGATGTGCTGAATGCTATTGCTTTAGGGATTGCCCTTTGCGCCATAAGTGCTGCATTAATGGCAACCCAGCTAGCCCGTTTACCTGAAATGCGTTTATTACATGCACTGGGCTGTAATAGCTTGCTTAGAGCTGGCTTATTATTTGCCCAGCCCATTTTTCTTGGCCTCATTACCGGCTTATTTGCCATTCCTGCCACATTACTTCAAGGTTGGCTATTGTCAGAAGTAATTAATGTAAGATCATTTGGCTGGAGCATTCCTCTTACCCCCAGCTTTATCCTTATTGGCCAAGTATTTGGCCTATCAATTACAGCGGCTGTTCTTGGTAGTCTTTATCCGATCTGGAAGACACTCCACGCTTCTGCAAGACAAGCGGGTTGGGAGTAAAATATGGCTCCGCAAGGGAAAAGAGGTTGGTTACTTTTTGGTCCTCACTCGGTAGCAACAATATTATTAATAACTTCAGCCTGCTCACTACTGACTGGTTGTAAACAAGACTCTCCTGAAAACCAGGCTAATCCAGCATTCAGTGTTACAGGGCTACTGCAAACAAATTTAAACGACTTGAGCATTTTTTATCCCAGGGTAAAAACCCCCATTCCATTGGAGTGGCCAGCTGACCACTATGCTCACCCAAAATACCGCTCAGAGTGGTGGTATTTCACAGGACATATGTCACCTGAATCAAGCCGCGCTTCCACATCGCTGTCCAAACAACAAAATCTATCCAAACCACCAATCCTTGGCTTTCAATTCACTCTCTTTCGGCAACGGGCTTTACCACCGGTCACTCAAAAGACAATACATAATGCCTGGCAAACTCCACAAATCTATATGGGACACCTTGCCATTACTCACCATCAAGCGCAGCGTCATCGTGCAGCACAGCGTTTTAGCCGAGAGGGTCCAGGTCTCGCAGGAGTGAGTGATAATCAACAGTACTTACATGTTTTAGACTGGCAGATTCAACCCACCCCCGATGGCTGGTGGCCTGTCCGCATTAGCGCGCAAGACCAAAAGCAACAGATTGGTATAAACCTTCAATTATTCCCTCTCAAACCAGTAGTGCTGCAAGGCAACTTAGGCTTCAGCCAAAAGAGTAATCACCCTGAAAATGCCTCCATGTATTATTCCTATACCAGGTTAAAAGCTTGGGGATCAATGTATTGGCAAAACCAAAGTACCACCGTAAAAGGGCTGGCATGGTTTGATCATGAGTGGAGTAGTAGTTCACTGGGAGCTAATCAGGTTGGCTGGAGCTGGTTCGCCTTACAACTGGATAATTACCATGAGCTTATGCTTTATCAGATCCGAAATAAGCAAGGAGAGATCAGCTGGTCAGATGCAGCAATGATTGATGAAAGCGGTTCACGTCTCCCTTTAAAAATATCTGATATAACAATTGATACACTGCAACACTGGACGAGCTCCAAAACGGGTAGACGTTATCCAAGCCAGTGGCGAATATCGATCCCTCGATATGCAATAGACCTTGACATAATGCCGACGATTAAGGATCAAGAAATGAGACTGGCACTGCATTACTGGGAGGGCGCTGTTACCTTATCAGGCTCTCATCAAGGCCAAGGTTATGTGGAACTTACAGGATATTAGTTACACTTCCCGCAAATGAATCATTAACCCTTTAGCTTCTAAGTGATGCATGAGCTTTTGCAAGTCATCATGGTTCAAAAAAGCGCCTAACCTAACTTGTTGTCCATGGCAGCTTAGCCAAACCTGCCCAGTGCTGCCAGGTTGTGAGGGTTGCACAGCAGTGATGACAACCCAGGCTCGCGAAACCTGTACTGAGTGTTCAAGTCGATATCGCCCAGTTTCGATTGCGATAGTATCTCGATTGAAATGAATATGTTGCCAGCGACTCGCCTGTAATGAGGTAATGTAAAGGCCTACTGCTAAAGCGGCCAGCTCAAGTCCCACAAAAGGAACAACCAGCCATGCCCCAAGCAAAACCATCACCACCGTCATCATTAAACTAAAGGCTGCAACACAGCCAAAGAGCATAATATTTTGCTGCCAACTCATCGACTGGTTTGCGGTTAATGTCAAGGATGCCTCTTGGCCTCCTGGTCTCGGGTGAATTGCAACCATAGCGACTCTTCTGAAAAAACTGCTTAACTTTTCCCTGCCCTCTTTCAAGCTTAGGCAATTCACCGCAATTTTTACAAATGCCATATTTCGCCAGAATTAATCTCAACAATTCCTTTTTCTTTACCTGGGTATGTCGTTTTGTAAGTTTTTAATACTACACATAACTCGATTTCAAGCTTATTCAAGGATCACTGTGATGAAACAACAACTGCTTGCTTCAGTATTTTGTTTATTAATTAATTTTCCATTTTCGACACTTCATGCTGATGAACCCGTTGCCGAGGTTGAAGATAAACTATTAATGAGTGGCTCAGGAATGGTGATAGGAGGATTGGCTGCCGGACCTTTTGGGGTGGTTTTAGGCGCTGCTGCCGGTGATTTTATCAGTGAACGCTTAGCATTAGCCGATCAAGCAGAACAAAATGCTTTAGCACTTTCTAGCGCAGAACAAGAAATTCAGTCTTTACGCACTCAACTCAACCAAAATGAAATAGTCTCAGTACCTGAAGATGCTGAATATTTGCAACTATCAGCCACCGATAAGTTAGCCGTTGATATTCATTTCTTTACGGGAAAAAGTGATATACCTCAGCAAGAAATTGATAAAATTAGCTACCTGATTAGTACACTAAATACCAACCCTCAACTTGATATTCAACTGGAAGGCTTTGCAGATATAAGAGGAAAAAACGATAGTAATTATCAGCTATCACTCGCGCGGGTAAATGCTATTCATCAAATGCTGCTTGAGTCAGGCATTGATGACCAGCGCATTAATAGTATCGCCCATGGTGATAAAAAAGCCCAAAACAGCAAGGTCAGCGACCAGCAAGCACTGGATAGAAAGGTAAGAGTGACTTTTTTTGTTAGTGATAACTGGTTAAATGAGTAAGAGGGAAAAATGCTTTCCCTCCTCTTTAATTCACCCATAGCCTAAAGTGGCCGTTTTAACAGACAATTACGGGAGTAAAGCTTTCGCTAAAATAATATTGACAATCACCACTACAAAGTAAAAGGTACCTTTTCGATCATAAGGCAGAGCCGCCAAAATAACAGATAAACCCGCTGCAAAACCCAGCATTAAACTCATTGACAGCGTATAGGATGAGGATAAACTCCGTAAAATAGCAACATACCCTTGTTCTGTTGTCACTAAAACATTAATAAGTAATAACATCAATTGTGTTACCACCGAACAAACCAGCGTATGCACAAGCTTTTTTTGATAGGTCCAGTCAAAATGATTAATAGCGTGATGAGAAGAAGTAAATGTATTCATAGCTAACACCTCTTATTTTTCCTCTCTTAACGTATAAAATAGCTCAGTTTAGAGATTTTTATGCCCCCAAATCTAAGAAAATTTTGTAACAACGAGTGCGCTTATCGTGAAAATATTAAAAAACTGGCTTAAAGTGCTAATTTTTTAAGTATAAAACACGCTTATGCTTTGTTTATATATTTAGAATTAATTGCAATACCCTATTATGGGAGGGTATATATCATTAACCAAAAGACACCTCTTAAAACATACTTTGTTCGTGATAACTGTGTCAGCACTGTACTCATGACCCAGCTAGCATTTACATTTAGAGGTGACCTAAACTTAAATCGGACACGTTAAGAACGGAATTAACTAATAATAAACAGGTAATACTGTTAGCCTGTAGTTTACCCTATTATGGTATTTCACTCCATCAGGCATTACTTCCCACAAACACTATAACCATATGATATTATTACATATTTCAGGTAAAACATATCTTATATGAGGAAAAATCATATTATTGTTTTCACTGAATAAATTAACTCAAAAGTACCATAGGCTGTCCTACTTCTTGAGCTTTCTTTTCCCCCATCAAAATTTCTACCAGTTTTAATGCAAATATCATTGCTGTTCCAGGTCCTTGACTGGTAATTAACGCATGCTTCTCATCGACTACAACGGTCTGATCACTAACGACTTGCTTTGCTTGCAACTGTTGTAAAAAAGCTGGATGACAAGTTGCCTTAGCATTAGCAATTAAGTTATGGGCAGATAGTACCACAGCAGGTGCAGCACAAATTGCCGCAATCCAGCGCTCAGCCTTTTGTTGGCATGTCAGCATCGTGGTAAGTGTTGGACAATCTCTTAGATGTTCAGCACCAGGCATGCCTCCCGGCAACACTATTAAGTCAAACGAGTAATCAACGCACTCGTCAATATGACTATCAGCAACCAGCTTCACACCACGTGAAGCCTTTATCTGAAGTTCTTGAGTCAATTGACAGCTGGCCACACATACATCAACTGTAGCACGACGTAGTACATCAATAACTGTCACGGCTTCGATCTCTTCCGTACCATCAGCGATAACAACTAGCGCCCGCTTGCTCATTCAGCTTTCTCCTTAACCTTGTCTACCTGTAAGTTAAGCTAGTCCTTAGTGTTACATCTACCTAATTATAAACAACACATGACTATTTGCTCACATGAAAGACTATTCACAACACCTGTAATTTGACCTTAAAATCAGCGACATGGATCCGTAAGCCATACTCTACTTTAAAAGGCATTTTTTGTTGTATGACTAAAAATCAACGCTTAGCAACAGGCTTAGGCCTATTGGCCGTTACATTATGGGCAACAGTAGCCACTGCATTTAAGTTATCACTGACTTACTTATCGCCATTACAGCTTGTCTTTTTTTCATGCCTTAGCTGTATTATTTGTCTCTCCAGTATCCTGCTGGTTCAACGCAGATTATTACTTGTTATTCAATTACTTAAAAAGCGCCCGCTGTATTATTTTTTGCTTGGCTCTTTAAACCCATTTGCCTATTACTTACTGCTTTTTGCTGGCTATAATTTACTCCCAGCACAACAGGCTCAGCCTATAAACTATACGTGGGCTATTACATTAACTTTATTAGCCGTTCCTTTTTTAAAGCAACGTCTATACCTTGCAGATATAGTGGCTATGGCTGTGTGTTATTCAGGGGTTATTGTTATATGCACGCAAGGCAGCTTTATCGACTTTGATAACACCGATCCTCTTGGGCTAGGTTATATTTTAATCAGCACGATTATTTGGTCGCTTTACTGGATTATTAATACAAAACAGACCGCTGACCCTATTGCTAACCTCCTTGCTTGCTTTATGGGGAGTCTACCTCTAACAGCCATCACCACGTTCTACTTTGATCCGATATTTCATCTAACATGGCAAGGAGTAGCAGGTACTTTATATATTGGCTTTTTTGAAATGGGTATTACCTATGTCTTGTGGTTATTTGCGCTTCGTTATGCCGAACAAACGGCAAAAGTCAGTAACTTAATTTTTCTTGCTCCATTTATGTCGCTCTACTTTATCGCCACGATACTCAATGAGCCTATCCATCACTCTGTTTACAATGGACTTGCACTTATAATTGGTGGAATTCTTATCCAACAGCGTTTTTCCAACCCAAACAAGCTATCTAAAACCAAGACAACCGCCACCTCATAGCATAATACTTTATCTTCGAGTAAAATTAGCCCTTTTGAATAGCCGATATAGCATGTGTGGTAACTGAATGACGAATCCTAAAGTTGGTTTTGTCAGCTTGGGCTGCCCCAAAGCCCTTGTTGACTCAGAGCGCATCCTGACGCAGTTACGGACTGACGGATATGATATTGTCCCAACCTATGAAGATGCTGACATTGTGGTGGTCAACACGTGTGGCTTTATTGACGAGGCCAAACAGGAATCACTTGATACCATAGGTGAAGCCATCAGTGAAAATGGCAAAGTCATTGTCACTGGCTGTATGGGGGTCGAAGCTGAGACAATTCAACAAACACACCCTCAAGTACTCAGTGTGTCTGGTCCTCAACAGTATGAAGCTGTTGTTAATGCTGTCCACAACCACTTACCACCCGCAAAAGAACACAATCCTTATATCGACTTAGTTCCCCCACAAGGTATTAAACTTACCCCTCGCCATTATGCTTACCTAAAGATTTCAGAAGGTTGTAATCACAGCTGTACTTTTTGCATTATTCCGTCAATGCGGGGCAAGCTGGATAGTCGCCCTATTGGCAATGTGCTTGATGAAGCAGAGCGCTTGGTCAAAGCAGGTGTCAAAGAGCTTTTAGTCATTTCCCAAGATACCAGTGCCTATGGTGTTGATATCAAATACCGGACTGGTTTCTGGCAAGGACGTCCAGTTAAAACAAAAATGTACGACCTTTGCAACGCACTGAGCGATATGGGTATTTGGACAAGGCTCCACTATGTATATCCTTATCCCCATGTGAATGAGATCATTCCACTCATGAGTGAAGGTAAGATACTGCCTTATTTGGATATACCCTTCCAGCATGCCCATCCTGATGTGCTTAAACGCATGAAGCGTCCTGCTCACACTGAAAACACATTGAAACGCATTCAGCAATGGCGTTCAGAGTGTCCAGATATCACGCTTCGCAGTACATTTATTGTTGGCTTTCCAGGTGAAACTGAAACTGAATTTCAGTATCTTCTGGACTTTTTGGAAGAAGCTCAGTTAGATCGAGTGGGCTGTTTTAAATACTCACCCGTTGACGGAGCAACAGCCAATAACCTACCAAATCCCATTGATGCAGAACTACAGCAAGAACGTTGGGAACAGTTTATGGCTACCCAACAAAAAATCAGCACCCAAAAACTGCAGAAAAAAATCGGAAAAACACTTGATATTATTATTGATGATGTCGGTGATGATGGAGCTGTGGGGCGAAGTAAAGCTGATGCGCCTGAAATTGATGGCTGTGTGTACCTTGAGGGGGCAACAGACCTACAGCCGGGGAGTATTATCCAGGCAGAAGTTATTGATGCCGATGAATACGACTTATGGGCTAAGCCTCTGCTTTAACATAGAAACTTAGCAGAGCATTGCTCAATAATTTCCTAAAATAAAAAAAGGCAGCGTAAGCTGCCTTTTTTAATAGAGTGTATCATTATGTTTTCTAAGTACTACAAACTATCCAACATTTTCCAACGCAGCAGGAACTGATTCTTCCTGTCCTATTTGGTACAAATAATCAACAATTGGTCCAGGCTGATAACCTAGCACTAACTTTTCCAACTGGTCCCGGAAGGCGGGTATATCGCCCTCAACTAATTGTTTATTCAACGTTTTAAGATAGCGTGTTAACTCAAGCCAGTTGCACTTGTGCTCATTCGCTTTCATAATCATTGAATGATCAGTAGGTGAGTTTTCATCCCCAATCAACAGCTCTTCATAAAGCTTTTCACCAGGACGTAAGCCTGTATAAACCACTTCAATATCCCCTTCAGGATTACTATCAGACTTTACAGATAACCCAGATAAGTTAATCATTTTAACGGCTAAATCGTTAATTTTAACAGGCTCCCCCATATCCAGTACAAACACCTCTCCTCCAGTTCCCATAGCCCCTGCCTGGATAACTAACTGAGACGCTTCAGGAATCGTCATAAAATAACGAGTGATTTCTGGGTGAGTAACAGTAATGGGTCCACCACTTGTTAATTGTTCTCTAAAACGGGGAATAACTGAGCCAGAGGAGCCAAGCACATTGCCAAAACGAACCATTGTAAAACATGTCTGATTCTTGTAAGGCGTTCTATACTGACTGTTATCGATTATATCACTTATCACCACCTGCTGTTCATCAGCAAGTGCTTGTAGGACCAGTTCTGCAGCTCTTTTAGTGGCTCCCATAATATTGGTTGGGCGTACGGCCTTATCAGTCGAAATCAGCACAAAATGCTTAACTTGTCCTGCAATAGCTGCTAGTGCCGTATATGTTGTTCCCAATACATTATTACGAAAGCCTTCAATTGGATTATGCTCAACAATGGGTACATGTTTATAAGCCGCCGCATGATAAACCGTATCAACGTGATACCTAGACAAAACACTCATCAAACGATCTATATCAAGCACAGAACCAAGCAAAGGCACAATAGATACTTGATTACTCACAGCCATTTCATGACGTTTTAGTTCATCATGGATCGCATATAAGTTAAACTCAGAGTGTTCATAAAGAATAAGTAGCTCAGGCTTTTGACTGATAATTTGCCGACATAACTCAGCACCAATTGATCCCCCCGCTCCTGTCACCAAAACAACTTTGCCACGAATACATCGTGCTAATAGTGTTTTATCTGGCTTAACGACATCACGCCCCAACACATCAGCGACTTCAACCTCACGAATATCCTGAACCTTGACTTTACCTTGTGCTAACTCCGTAACGCTTGGAACAGTACGAACATGCAAAGGATAATCTTGTAAATTCTCCAAAATTCGCTTTTTTTCAGCACGTTTTAAAGTAGGCATAGCCAGCAAAATTTCCTGAGCACCCGTCTCATTAATCATCTGAATAATATGTTTAGGTGTATAAACTTTAAGTCCACCAATCATTCTATTCGCTATAGATCGATCATCGTCCACAAAAGCCACAGGTTGCAACTGGCGTCCACGTTCTAAAGCACCTAATAACTCAAAACCTGCCTGACCAGCTCCATAAATCGCCACAGGGATTTTCTGCAACTTATATTTTGCATCTTCAACCACAGTACTGTGCAAATATGACCCTAACCATGAACGAATAACCCAGCGGAACCCACCAATAAACAGCAAGCTCAATGCCCAATAGTTTAAGATCACCGAACGAGGAACAAACACTTCATCTTTTGCCCAAAATACAGCTAGTGCAAGAATCAAAGAAGAAAGTGTTACCGCTTTAAAAATCGACAGGAATGCATCACGCCCCATATAGCGCAAAACAGCACGGTACAACCCCATTCTAATGAAAACTGGTAAAGATATTATTGGGGCAGTAATAAACAGTATAACGTACCTTTCACTTAAAGGATTTATGATAGGGTCAAAACCAAGTCTGATAAAAAAAGCTAACCACAACGATATCCAAATGAATGATATATCTAGGATTAAACCTAAAACTCGCTTTCTGCGTCGACTCAAGGATAGAAGCTTTTCTTGTATACTCATTTTAGCTTTCACATGTTTGATGCTTGAGAAACTACGTCTCTGATTACATTACATGTTTTTTTAATCTCATCTGCAGTCAACGTCGGATGAACTAAAAACATTAAGCTTGTTTCCCCAAGCTCTTTTGCTACAGGTAAAGGTTTAGAGGGTCTAAAGTTTGTGTTATCAAATGCTTTTTCTAAATATACTTCTGAACAAGAGCCTTGAAAACAAGGAATACCTTTTTTTATTATTTCATCAATTATTCTATCCCTAGACCAGTCATCTTTCAACTTTTCAGGTTTTACAAAAACATAATGCTTATAACACGCATGATGTATTCCTTTACCTGGTTTAGCTACCCTTAAGCAATCAAATTTTTCACAAGTATTATTAATTGCTTCCGCGTTTAATTGCCTTTTTAAAGTCCAATCATTCATCATTCGCAATTGAATTCGGCCTATAACAGCTTGCACCTCTGTCATACGCCAATTAGTGCCAAAAGATTCATGTAACCACCGAAAACCAGGTGGGTGCTGTCTATTGTATACAGCATCCCACGACTTTCCATGATCCTTATAAGACCACATTTTATTCCATAGCGAATGAGTGTTTGTTGTTACCATTCCACCCTCACCGCCAGTTGTCATAATCTTATCTTGGCAAAAAGACCATGCTCCAATGTGTCCAATTGACCCTACTGACTTTCCTTTATACTTAGCTCCATGAGCCTGAGCACAGTCTTCAATTACATATAGAGATCTTTTATCAGCTAAGTTCATTATGGAGTCCATATCACATGGCCAGCCAGCCAAATGAACACATAAAATTGCTTTTGTTCTTGGAGAAAGAACTTCTTCAATAGATTCCGCTGTAATATTTTGAGAAGAACTATCAACATCAGCAAATATGGGTATAGCTCCCGAATTAACTATACTACTTACTGAAGCAAGAAAAGTTCTTGAGGTAACAACCACTTCATCCCCATTCCCTATTCCTAATGCAATAAGAGCAAGATCAAGTGCAACAGTTCCGTTTGATAACGCAATAGCGTATTTACTATTGGTCCATTTAGCGAATTCATCCTCAAATTGGCGACACTCACTTCCTGTCCAATAATTTACTTTGTTAGATAGCAAAACAGCAGAAACAGCTTCTGCCTCTTCATTAGTATAAGATGGCCATGGAGAAAATGATGTATTTAACATTTATTTATCACTTTATTTCTTTAACTTAGTTACAGGAGTTCCCATATAGATCCCAGACTCATCAATATTATTTACTACAACTGAACCAGCTCCAATCACAACATCATCAGTAATTGTAATACATTGTCTAACCACACTTCCTGCCCCAATCCAAGACCTGTTTCCTATAGTTACCCCACCAGCTAAGCATGCTCCAGGACTAAGATGTGCACTTCTATTTAATGTACAATCATGCTCAACTACAGAATTTGAATTAATAATACATGCATCACTTATTTTTGCACCTATATTTATAACTGCTCCCGGCATAACAACAACACCAGTACCTAAACAAGTAAAAGAACTTATATTTGCACTTGGATCTATTATGTTTACTAATTTAGCACCAATAGATGAAAACAAATTATGCTTTTGATTACGTACAGAATTATCACCAATTCCAATAATCACTCCACTATAAAAACCTAAATATTCTTTTAAAGAATCAGAGTTCCCTATTATAGACCAAGGGCCAATTTTTGTGATTTTTGGATATCTATCATCAAAAAAATCAATTTCAAGCCATTTTCCTAGCTTAGTAGCAATATCGGCTATTACTTTACCATGGCCACTAGCTCCAAATATAGCAAGCCTAGACATTATTTATTTCCAGTAAACTTAGACATTGTTGCTTTCCCTTTCTCACTAATTCCTTCTTTATGCAAAACTTTTTTAAAAGTTAATAGTAATATTTTAAAATCAAACCATAAACTTTGATTGGTTACATAGTAATAGTCAAACTCAAACCTTTCTTCCCATGAGAGCTCATTTCTACCACTAATTTGAGCTAAGCCAGTTATGCCTGGCTTTACTTTGTGGCGATATGCTTGACGTTTATTATATAAACCCAGATACTCCATTAATAAAGGTCTTGGTCCCACTAAAGACATTTCACCCTTTAAAACATTATATAACTCTGGTAACTCATCTAAGCTTGTAGAACGAAGCCACCTACCAAGTTTAGTTAGTCTTTGGTCGTCAGGTAATAACTCACCAGAGCAAATATCATATTTATCAAGCATAGTTCTAAATTTAAACATTTTAAATGGTTTCTCATTTAAACCTGGCCTTTCCTGTATAAAAAAAACTGGCTTTCCCAAATTACACCTTACCATTAAATAAATAGCAACAAACAAAGGAATAAAAAAAGGAAATACTAATAAAGTAATTACTATATCAAAAATTCGCTTCATATGTTTTGAGAAAAAATTACATTTTTTTTCCATTTTTCTGCCAACTTATTTCTATCAAATGACTTCTCAGCAAGCATCCTTGCATTATTTCCCATATTTTTAAGGTTTTGTTTATCCGCCGCTGCAGACTCTAATACATCTGCAAAAGCTACTGCATCATCAGGAGGAACATTAAACCCACATTTATTTTTAATTATCATATCAGCAATCCATCCTGGGTAATTAGTTAATACAGGTAGACCTGCTGCTATGTAGTCAAAAAACTTATTCGGCGACGTACCATAGTAAAAGGCTGGTACATTGGCAAGAATTTGCATACCAACATCTGCACCAGCCATTAAACCAGATAAAGTAAATTTATCTAATGAATCATAAAATAAAATATTATTCAAATTTAAATCAGAAGCTTTTTCTTGAAGTATTCTTTTTAACTTCCCTTGCCCAACTAAAATTATCTTTATATCATCTCTTTTTCGTTTTTTTAGTTCATTTGCAACATTTATCAATGCATCAAGCCCATTTGCAATTCCATGTGTTCCAGTATAAATAGCAACCAAATCATCTACAGAAACTTCTTTTGGCCTCCATGGTTTTATATTATTATTAAATATATCTAAATCACATCCATTAGGAACTAACTCAACATCAGAACTTAGTTTTCCACGTTTAATAATTCCCTCGATAATTCCAGGAGAAAGCCCTATACATTTATGTGCTGATTTATAAGAAAGCCACTCTAAAAATGACATTAATGATAAAACTATTGGATTCGAAATTACGCCCATAGCACGAGGGAGTTCAGGCCATAGATCACGAACTTCGAAAACGAATTTTTTACCTCGAAACCAACGTGCAAAAATACCAGGAATTGCAGCTGTTAGAGGGGTAGAAGTTGCAAACACAATATCATAGTTTTCTTTAAAAACTATAGAAATACTTTTATATGAGTATTTAATAAACAAAAAAGTTCTTTTCATAAAACCATCTTCATTCGAATATGATAAATCAAATTCGACAATTTTTATCCCATCAACTATGCCTTCTCTACGTCCCTTAGAAAAATCACCAGTTAATCCAGTACTAGCAGCGCCATAGCTTCCACACACAACTGTTACTTCATGCCCATCCATCAGTAAGCTTTTAGACATTTCATAAGATCTTATTCCAGTAGCCCCCTTTGGGGTGGAAAAGTGTTGATGAAAATAAATTACTTTCATTCTAAAAAAATAGCTCCGTTTTTAATTTACAAGGTTGGTTAACCTCAATCTCAACTATAGGGGTATTAGTTTTTTTTAAGTAATAGACAGACTCTAACCCTTCAACAATCTCTATACGATTAATTATTACATTAGAAGAAAATACTAATTTAAATTTATCACTAAAAACCTCAAAACCATTTAAAGTCCAAACTTCAGTAGGATCTAGCCTCCAACGTAGAACAGCTTTATTTTTAAAACCATTTACCTTATCCTTTATAACGAAAACATTATCCCTTAAAATAATTTCACGACTATGACTTGCCCCTTTTATATCAGTGTAACTTGCCGCACATTTTTGACTCTTTGAATTTAATGTTTCATAAGTTACATTTTTTGATTTAAGCCAGCTTCCAAATAAAAATCGACCTAAACGAGGCATTTGATTTCTTTCATCAAACTGAATTGTATTGTGTCCTTTTGTGCCACTAAAATAGTTAATCATACTTTCAGTGGTGTTATAACTATAGCTCCCTGCATCTCGTAATAAGTTTCTTTTACCAATCCAAAAGTCTACATGTAATGCATCTGACTGACTAGGACGAAAGATAAATCTGGGATATCGAAGTACTGCTAATATATTTTTTTTCCTAAGTAAACTAAAGCCTCCGTAATCAAATTGAACGCTACAAGGTAACTGTGCAACACACTGAGGTACTTCAATTTCAAACCATTTTAAAAAGTCATCCCAAGGACCCTGTTCAGCCCATGCACGTTGACCTGTAAATAAAACCATTGAAAGGTGCATTGAAGGCCTAAAGTCTCTATAATCAGTTCCAACCAAAGGTAATAGCAAAGCACCATCATTTGCACCAATATTTGGTACATTCCCTGAATCAAACTGAATAAACTGATACAACCACTTTGTTGCTAAAGATATTCGTTCATAAAATATTGGACTGAACCTTTGTAAGCATAAATAATTTCTCCAAATTTCAACTACACTAACTGTATCAAGCATAAGTCTATGATAATTCATAGAGTATTGACTAAATGTACCATCTTTTAGAACTAATTTTTTAACTCTATTTTCTAACCATTTTCTACCTACATTTTGCCACTTTTTTCCCTCTGAATACCCTTTGTGTAACAACCAGCTTCCTCCAATAAAAAGAGCTGCTGCTTCTGAGGTTCCATGATTATTATCTTGAGCTAAAGCATAACATAAAGTTGAATTTATTCTTTTAAGATGAATTTTAATTAAATAAATTAATGATAGTGTTGGATTTTCAACCTGCTTTAAAATAAAAGAAGAAATTGCAATATGAATAACTCTAATAGAGGCCTCTTGACCACACTTCCAGTTAAATCCGATATATGGTGGATTTTTTAACATCCAATCATTTATCCAAAAATTTAATTTATTTAGATTTTCTTGCTTGCCTTTTCTTACACTTTGAGCAAAGCTTAACATCCAGTCAAAACGTGATGCCTCCCAAACAGTTTTTATATCACCTATACTATGACTAAAGTCAGATATTAGATACCATGGAACGTTATTATTTTGAGTTTTCTTATTATCAAACGGGTTAAGATACCAATCTGGAACTTCTGAACTTTCAATCTTATACCAACTAAAATAAACAATACTAGTCAACCAATCTGTATTACTATTTAATACTTGCTTTTGATTTATCTCACTACAAGGTGAAAAATAAACATCATCTACCTTACTACAACATATATTTTTTTTAGTTTTTTTATAGTATATTACTTTTATTTTATACCATACAAACCAAATAACATTTAAAACCCCAACTGAAAAAAATGTAGAAATTTTTATACGCAAATTCATTTCAGTCCCGAATATTATGCGCAGCTTTAATTGTTACTTCTGCGACTTCAAATAGCTCATCTACTGGTACTGGAGAACAGTTACCTAACTCTATTGCCTCTAAAAACTTTTTAACACATTCAGTTTGACCTTTATTCTGTTTCCACAATGACATTTTAGAAAAGTTTGGCCATCCAAATCCTTTTAATTTTATAAAGTTATCTAATTGTAATACTTTACCGTCACAGAAAACTTCAATCCTTTCTTTTGGAAAGTTACTAGCCCCATTTGCAAGGTAATTTATAGTTCCAAAAGATCCATCTTCAAATGATAAAGTAATAGAAGATATATCTTCACAGAGTTTATTTGAAATAACGTCTTTCAAAGCCGTTGTTTGATATGATAATATTTTCTTTCCTACAAGAAATCTCATTAAGTCGATGAAGTGGCATGCTTCTCCAATAATTCGCCCTCCACCGATTTCTATATTTTTAGTCCAATGATCACAAGGTAAACTTCCAGCATTTATTGTCATAACAAATGCTTTTGGGCTATGCACATTCTTTAAAAGATTTTTCATTTTTGTTACTAATGGAGAAAATCTTCTATTAAAACCTACCATTAATCGTATTTCACTATTCTTAATTAATGCTAAATTATATGTTTCTTTTATAGAATTTAGCTCTTCTATAGTGATAGCTAATGGCTTTTCAACAAAAACATTCTTACCTCTAGATAGCGCCTCATTTACAAGTTTTGCATGTGTATTATGCCTTGTTGCAATAACTACTGTATTAATATCAGGATTATCGAATACTTTGTTTGTATCTGATGTTGCTCTTTCAAAATTAAATTTTTTCCCATGAATTACACCAGATATTCCAGTAGTAGAAGAAATCATTTTGAAATTTGGCTTAAATTTATCAAATGCTGGAATTAACATTCTTGAAGCATAGTTTCCAGCACCAATAAACCCAATAGATGGCTTCTTAGGATTATAAGTTATATCATTGTTTAGAATTATTTCTTGAGAAAATTTAGTTATATCTTCTTGATTATACTGTAAAAGTATTCCAAGGGCAGGTTTACCAGAGCTCAACATTTCATAAGCATTTTCAGCATTTTCAAATTTAAATCGATGAGTTATTAATGGCATAACATTTAATTGGCCTCTTGATATTAAATCTAAAATTGCTTCAAAATTACGTTGTTCAGTCCAACGTACAAAACCAAATGGATAGTCATAACCATTTTCTTCATATTTTGGATCATATCTACCTGGTCCATAAGAACATGATACCTGGAATGATATTTCTTTCTCGTAAAAGTCAGTTCTATTCAAACTAAGCCCTGTTACACCAACTAAAACTATACGTCCTTTTTTCCTACACATTTTTGCTGCTTGAGAAATAAGGTCATTTGAACTAGTCGAAGCTGTTATAATTACACCATCAACTCCATTATTTTTACTTAATAAATTTGCATACAAAATAGGGTCATTACCAGATCCAGAATTGAAAGCAGTTGCTCCAAACTTTTTAGCTAACTCTAACCTTTCTTCATCAATATCAATAGCTAATACTTTACATCCATTTGCTCGAAGTATCTGTATTGTTAAAAGACCAATCAACCCAACTCCAATAACTACAAATAGTTCACCTAAAGTTGGCTTTGCAAGTCTCACCCCTTGTAATCCAATACTAGCTAGAACAGTAAAAGAAGCTTCTTCATTAGAAACATTATCAGGAATTTTTGCACATAGATTTTTGGGGACACAAACTACATCTGCGTGAGGACCATTTGATATAACTCTATCTCCAACTTTGAAACCTTCTACATCACTTCCAATTGACTCGATAATACCAACATTGCAATACCCAAGAGGCAAAGGTTGTTCTAATTTTGATTTAACAGCATTGATTGAGCTTATTAAACCGTCAGTTTGAATTTTATTTATTACTTGCTTTACTTTTTCAGGTTGTTTGCGTGCCTTGTCAAGTATATTTGATTTTCCAAAGTCAACTAACATTTTTTCAGTGCCGGAAGAAATCAATGATACTGATGATCTAATTATCAAACATCCTTTTTTTAATTGTGGACTTGGTGAGTAAACCACTGATGTTTTTCCATTTGCCATATTTTGAAGTATCTGTTTCATATATTTCTTAAAAATTTTCTTTTTTAGACTGATATAATAGGAAAGCTAGTGAAAATGAAAGAAGTATGCCAGAATAAATATGTAACATATTTAACTGGACCATTCCGCCAATAGAAATAATTAGCAAAATCATAAAAAATAAGAGGTTAGTATTTGCCTTTGATAAAAAATAAAATACAAGTGAGTATATAAACAAACCAAATACGCCTAAAAGGCTATATATTTCCAAAAACTCATTATGCATTGATCCATATAGTTCACGTCTATAAGTATTATTTATTGGCCATAAAGTATCCGTAAACTGAAATTTTTCAAAAAACTTTGTCCAGTGTCCAAATCTAACTTCAGCAGACTTATTAAGCAAAGATAAAACTTCATAATTTGTTACTGTCACAAGCATAATCAACATCATTGTTATAAACATTATTATTATATATATAGATGCAGAAAATTTTATGACTCTTGAAAATAAATATAGCAAGCAAGACATTATTAGAATTATTTTTGCTATATCACTATATGATTTTAACACGCAAAACACACATACAAAAATCACGAGAGCTGATATGAACGAATATTTTCTTTTAAAAAAATTATCAACCGCTATAGAAAATGTGATTAAATATAAAACAACAAAATACTCATAATAATTTCTTATCGAAAACAACTCAGTCAAAAAATATTTACTAAACCAGTTATTCCAAACAAAAAAATCAAATACAAGTTTAATCAATACCGTAAAATACAGTGATTTAGTTATGCATATATTTAACTCATTAAAACTTTGAAAATGTCTAGAAAAATAATTTTTAAACCCAAAAAAACACATAAAAAAAAACATTAATTCAAAAAAGCATATATAAAATCTAGAAGGAGCATTAATATAATATGCTAAGACCAGATATAAAATCAAGGCAAAGTATATAATAAATTGTTTTAATAAACTATTTATAAGGTACCTAATTCCAATTAATGCTACGACAAAAGCTGATACTGGAATGACAATTAAGCCATCGCTATTTATATATGTATCAAGCGAGTAAATTGAAAAATATGGCCATACTATGAGAAAAATTGGAGAAAAAATAATTACAAATATATTAATTATTCCATACTTTTCTATTCTCATCAATATACTCTTTTTTATGATTAATTTTAATGTACGCCAAAACCCAAACAAATATAGAATTAAGCAAAAATATTAAACCTTGTGAATAACCAATAGCTGATATACCATAATTATGGTATATATACCATGTTATTATATATGCAGGTATAATCAATAATGCGGCAATATAAAATCCCTGCTTAACTATGCCCATTCCAAGAAGAGCAACACCAACTATTGAAAAAGAAGCCCAAGCGATAAAACGTGTAACAATTGTAGAATAATAATAATTTAATGACTCATATTCAACACCGTAATAGAATTTAATTAAAAGAAAAACCCCAAAATATCCAATTATTGATATTATAACTGCACCAAGAAATACTATTAATTGATAGCTAAGCATTTTTTTCCAAACCCAAGAAGGTTTTTTTCGATTTTCGGAAAAATAAGGCGTTAGAATTGACTGAGCAGTCCCCACTATAATTGTAAGAGCCATAACAAATATTGAAGAAAGACTATAATAACCAAGTAACTGTTGGTCTACACCAAAAATATCCATAATATAAAAATCAGCATTTTGCAATAATGAGGTACATGAAGCTCCTGCTACAGAAAAAAATGCAATTGAAAAAACCTTAGTTTTTACTTCTTTGCTCACTAATTGTTTATCTTTAATAAAAGAAATTTCTTTTGGCATCAAAAGAATATACATTAAAAAACCAATCACATAGCTTGAAACAGTAAAAAAAACTACCCCTTCTAGCCCAAAAAAATACGCACCTAGAACAGAAAAAATAAAAAATATAGTTCTCACAAAAAATTGATTTAAAGCAAGTTTTTTTATTTTTTTTTGTGATTGATAATAACCAATACATACCATAGATAATGACGAAAAAAATATAATCATAGAGTAAAAGATTGTTTGCCCAGTTACTTTATAACTTGATAAAATAATATCAAAATATACTAATATATTAAATATTAAAAATGAAATTCCACTTGTAATTAGCGTTATTTTAATGCAATATTTTGCTATCTGGAATCTAAAATTATACAATATTGTATCACTGCAGTATTTTAATACTGCAGTGTGAAATCCAAATGTACCTAAAAAAATGAATAATGATGTATATGAATGCAGTAATTTTAAATAAGCAATTTCATTAGCACTTAATATTTTTGAGACACATAATATCGCCAAAGCACCATATAACTGAGTAGCAATATTTGTAGATAATAAATGAAAAAAACCTTTTTCATTCGTTTTTTTTATTATTTCTTTCAATTATTTGTACTCCATATATCTTCATATATATCTACTAATTGTTTCGCAACAATATTTGAGCAGTGATATTTTTTCGCATAATCTTTGCCTTTAATACCTAGTTCTTTATAGAAGTTATAATTATTAAGTAATTTTTTTAGTTTAATGTATATAGTTTCAATATTTGCACTTATAATAGGCAGTTCTTTGGGATACTTGTTTATTAAATCATCACGAATATAAGTTATAACTGCACATCCAGCAGCCATTGCCTCAACACTTGTTACACCATGTGACCCACATCGTAATTCATCGACATAAATATCAGCTTTTTTTAGCTCATCATAAACCTGAATTTGTGTTAATTGTCTTTTAAGTATGAACTTAAATTTATATCCTTCTTTTTTTAATTGATCAATTGCTTTAATCACATATTCAGTTCCCTTAAGTTTGGGGCTTGTTGGAATATGTAATATTACTGGAATATCATTCTTTCTTTCTATTAATGGAAATACTTCAATATCGACAGGCTGTCTAAATGGGTAAAGCCTTTTAAAGCTGCCAGAAATATAATCTAGCATTTCTGGATCAACTACTGCATTATCTATAAATTTAGACATTGACCAACATCTAAGTCTAAGTTGTTTTTCCCATAATTTACTATCTTCTTTATAAAAATATTTAAAATATTTGTTTTTATTCTTTGCAATTCTTGGAATCCTGATATCACTACCTCCAAACGTGATCAGCATTGGAATATTATTTTTCCGCATTAAAGGTCCTTCATATAAAAAGTGTGCTTCACGAAAAAAAATATTTGCGCCAAAATAGTGGATAAGAGAGGCCTCATTTGAAATTTTTTTTAATGCCTTGTATATTGATAATGCTTTATTTAGTGCTTTATCATTATTATTAAAAATACTTTCATGATATGGTAACTTTCTTGATAAGTCATCTACATCTCTATCACATAATATTAAGTTCTTTGCATCATAGCCTATTTTTTTACATGCTTCAGAAATCTTAAATGACATCCCTGCAAGACTTCCATAGTGTAATATATATTTTTGACTCATATATCTATCACTCAGAATATTTATGTGGTTTAGTATATTTAATGTAAAAGCTCCAAGGAATCAAATCAAATTTTGCCATTAAGTAAAAAAAAGGTCTTAATTTTTCAAATGTTTTTTTATAAGTTTTGAAATCTGTATAGTTTTTTTTGGGAAGATGCATTAAATTTGTAAAGTCATCATCACTCAAATTTAATCTTTTTTTATAATAATCAAGTAATCCTTGCTCCATATGAGGTTCCTGCTCCATTAATGATAATGCTTCTTCTCTTGTCATTCTTCCATCTCTACAGTAAGCAGAATAGCCAGCAATACGAAAATCTATATTCCACCGTTTAGGGAAAAAATAGCTATGAAAAAAAGCTGCTGTTCTATTTTCTAAATGGTGTCCTCCATACCATTTCCAACCATATTCTTCTGAAAGAATTTTTTTTGCATTTTCTTTATCATAATTTAAATAATAAAGAGGTCTAATGCTTTTTATTCTACTAAAGATCATCCATTTGATTTGTTTATATAACCACAAATTAGGGAATGTTTTAATTTTTAATTTCCCATGAACCTTATGCACACTTTTTATATATTTTGCATCCATATATATCCAGTCCATAGGGGCTATTCCCTCAGTCCTAAATGAATGGCCATCAATTTTATATTTAATACCATATTTTTCTGCAGCCATATTCATTGTTGTAGCAAGACCTATATCAGTTGGTGTTTCTATATCTTTCACACCAGCTTTTAAAAATGAAACAATGATATCATCAAATTCATTTGCATCTACAACATATGTATATAGATCAATACCTAAACAATCTGTTAAATTATGAATATTTTCTGTCGCAATTGTTGAATTCCATGTATTGTCAAAATGTACTGCTAACAAACGTAAACCATATTTTTTCGTCATAAGATGCATTAGATATGATGAGTCGCACCCTCCACTCACTCCAATTAATGCGTCATACTTTTTATTTTTTCCATCTTTTTTTATTTGTGAAATTAGACCATTTAGTTTTTCTTTGCCTCTTTCGTCATTTGGAAATTTCTCATTAAGCTCTTCAATTTGAGCACAATAGCTACAAACACCTTTACTATCAAATAAAATATTTGGGATATTTGTATCGTAGATACATCTTGAGCAAATCTGATATTTCATAAATAAACCTAAATTTTAATCAAAAAGTGTGCTTAATTCTTTCTGAGTAGGAAATTTTATCAAAACGCCCATCCCTTTCGATTGAAAAACTGTCATACTCCCAATACCTACAGCAGTTGCTCCGCCTGTTATTACTATTTCTTTTATATCTTCTAAACTTCCTGCTCCTCCAACAGCAACAATTGGTACATCAACTTCTTCCTTTATCGATTTAAAAAGATTAAGATCGAAACCATTCCATGTTCCATCTCGATCAATAGAGTTAAGTATAATCTCTCCAACTCCTATTTTTTTTGCAAGCTTTAGGCATTCATCTATTTTAATTTTTGTATTTTTTTTGCCTGAATATATGTATGCATAATATTTATTACAGAAAAACCCTTTTTTAATGTCAAATGTTGCAATTATACTTTGTGCACCAAATATCTCTATAGCTGTTCTTACTACACTTGGATTTTCAAAAATAAGTGAGCTAATAGAAACTTTTTCAACACCTATGTAAAACAATTTTCTAAAATCTTCAATATTTTTTACTCCACCTCCATAGCAAAGCGGCATAAAACATTCAGATGTAATCTGTTCTATTAAATCATACTGAATTATTTTATTTTTTGATGCATCAATATCAAAAATGATTAATTCATCAACTTCCTTTTGATTAAATATTCTTACTGCATTAATAGGATCGCCCACATATCGATATTTTTTAAAATTACATGTTTTGATCAACCCTCCCCCTTTAATAAGCAAACATGGCATTACACGAGTTCTTAGCATTATTTACAACTCCGAGAATTTTTTAAATAACTTCATTCCAAATTTATGGCTTTTTTCAGGATGAAATTGTACCCCCCACATATTCATTTTATTTATTCCACATATAAATTCATATCCATAATTACAAGTAAAAATTATATTTTCTTCACAAGTATCTGTAGCATGATATGAATGAACAAAATAAAACCTTGTATCAATTGAAAACTCTTCTGCCAAGATATTTTTTCTTGTTGCTTTAACAATGTTCCAGCCCATATGTGGTACTTTTAAATTTTTTTCTTCTACTTTGAATTTTTTAACATGGCCAGAAATCCATCCTAGTCCAGGTAAGTCTCCCTCTTCACTCGACTCTAATAAAAGTTGCATTCCTAAACAAATTCCTAGTATTGGTGTCTGCTCTTTTACAACTTTTTTTTCTAAAGTATGCAATATATTTTTTTTATGAAGTATTTCCACTCCATTATCCCAGCTTCCTACACCAGGAAAAATTATTTTACTTGAGTTTTCTATCTCATTTTTTGAGTTAATCACTTTACACTCAACATTAATATATTTCAGTATATTAACTATTGAACCTACATTACCGAATCCAAGATCAAGAACAGAAATCACATTACTCTCACATTTAAATAATTTTTGCTGGTATACCAAACACTTTTGCTTCTTGAGGAACACTTTTATTTACAAATGACATTGCACCAATTATAGCTCTATCTCCAATTTCAACGCCTTTTTGAATAACTACATTTGGTCCAATATATACCCCATCGCCAATGATAGTTTCCATTTTTACTATTGGTGAGTTACCTAAATTTATCGACCAATTTACTGTATCATGCGTATAAATTTGAACTCCAGCACTTATCGAACAATAATCACCAATTTTTAAACCACCACTACCATCTAATATAACATTTGGACCAATCCATGTATTTTTTCCCACATTAACATTACCAATTACTAATACATTGTCATAACAAGATGTTCCTTTACCAAAACCTAAATACCTTGCCCTTTCCCATCTATCAGTAAACAAATCACCAAATGACACATGCCTTCGATATTTTTCCATCATTTGATTTCGATGTTTTTGATATATTTTTTTTAAAATAGATGAAATAACTTTCATTTTACTTGAAAAAACTATTTATTTCTGAAGAAACAAGATCAATATCTATCGCTTTATAACATGGCAGTGTAATTGTATGTGCTTGTAAATATGTCGAATTCTCACATTTAGCATTATATTTTTCTTTATAATATTTGGTACCACTTAAACAATATGTACCAATAGTAGATTCTATTTGTTTTTCTTTTAAGAACTTAATCAAATTATCTCTTATAACTTTTGATTCTACAGTATAAACTAGTGACTGCTTATTGTGTAATACATTATCAAGTATTTTCTGGCTTTTAAGAGGGATTTTTTCAGTTAAATTTTTATGTATATAGTTTCTTTCTTTTATTATCTCATCAAGCTTCAATAACTGTTTCCATCCTAATAAAGCTTGTATCTCACTCATCCTAAAATTGAATCCAAAATCAACAAATTCTGGTATATCTTCAATCATACTTACAGCACCATGATTTAATTTTATTTCAAACCATTTATCAAGCTCTTCACAGTTTGTTTGGATTGCTCCTCCTTCTCCAGTTGTTAATAACTTACGAGGATGAAAACTAAAGCATGTAATATCTGCTATATTACCAATTTTCTGATTATTTAGACTACTCCCAATTCCACATGCAGCATCTTCTATCAACTTCACAGAATATTCTTTACATATCGAAACAATTTTATCAAGTCCACTAGGATTTCCAAATGTATCAACAAAAATCACTGCTTTTATATCATATTCATTTAGTGATTTTCTTAAATGTGAAACTGACATATTATACGTTTCAATGCATACATCAATAAACACAGGGATAGCACCTATGTCTTCAATAACATTAACTGTTGCAGGAAAAGAAAAATCAGCAACAGCAATATGATCACCTTCTTTTATATTTAATGCTTTTAAACTTATTGATAGTGCAGTTGTCGCAGATGTAGTTAAATGAGTGAATTTTGCCCCAGTATAATCTGATAAGCTTTTTTTGAAAAAATTTACATTTTCACCTTTAGTAAGTTGACCACTCAGAAAAATTTTTTTTAAATCAGCTGAAATTTCTTCATAATTTATATATGGTTTTATTAATTTAATAGTGCTCATTTACATCCCGTTATCTTTTTACCGAATTTAATTGTAGGCTTTTCAATATAAAAATGGATAAGTGAAGATATAAAGATTACACTTATAACTGCAGCAATTACTGCAACCTGCCCAAACTCTAACGAGTAGCCTAGCCAACTAATCATTGGATACCCAATAACATGAACTGCGTAAAGTGGGTATGATATGTCTGCTATATATTTTGTTAACTTATTTACCTTAATGGATTTATAATTATTCAGCAACAAAACAAAAACAAATACAAAAAATGAAATCAAATATATATTAAATATATCTGCTTTCCCGTATTCCAAAATAAAATATTTTTTTGAGGCAACCAATAATATTATAACAATGCAAATCCAAAAAAAATTATTTGTTTTTTTCTCAAAACAAATTAGGTGTATAGATACTCCTATAAACATGTAACTAAAAATGGCCATATACTTATTTGGAATTGAATTAACACCCAATAATAGTGGTATTAGTAGAAATATCAAACTAATTAAGACACAATAAACTAATCTTCCTTTCGTTATAAAATATACAAGTGCTAAGTAAAAATAAAACTTAGCTTCCATTTCAAGGGTCCAGATAACTGAGTCTATAATTGTTCCGCCAATTATGTCTCTAAACAGAGTAATATTTGCTAAATAATTAATAATTATAGCATGGGAATATTCTAGTGTTCCAAATATCAAGCTTACAAGTATCACACATATCAGGCATAGTGAGTATGTCGGAACCAATCTAAAAAATCTAGCAACAAGAAATTTAAAGGTTCCATATTTTTTTAGAGAGATAGGGATTAAAAATCCTGATATCAAGAAAAAAATTGCTACGCCATATGCTCCATCAACCCAATCAACCAACCATAAAAAAGAATAAAAATCATTAACATTGTTTGGATTATATAAAAAATTTGATAGAGTAGAAAAGCCAACAATGTAATGTGCGAAAACAACAATAGTTACAGAAACTGCTCTCAAAAAGTCACAAAATTCAATCCTTTGATTTTGCAATCTCATTTTCATACCAGTACAATGTTTCTTTAAGTCCATCATCGAATGAAGTTAAGTTATACTCTATTAATTGCTTTATTTTTTTATTACATGCATTATGTGCTTCGACATCAGATTCACGAGCATTTTTAATATCAATATTACCTTGATAGTTAAAGTAATTTACAATCTTTTCGATAACATCTTTAATTCTAATACAATTATTACTTGAAATATTTACACTATCGCCTGGTTTAATTATCGGAAATAATTTTAATACAGCATCAACGGTATCTTTAACGTAAATAAAATCTCTACTTTGATTACCTGATCCATGTATTTCAGGAGAAATATTATTCAAAATACGCCATGCTGTTATAGGTATGATTCCAGCAAGTAAACCTTTATAGTTTTGCCTTGGGCCATAATTATTGAAAGGTCTTACAATAAAACTATCGAGGTTAAACATACGCACATAGCTTTCAACAGCTAAATCAGCTGCCGCTTTACCTGCTGCGTAAGTTGTTGTAGGATGTTTTGGGTGTTTTTCATCCATTGGCTCATATACAGCTGTACCGTAAACTTCTGATGTAGAAAAATGACACAGAGTTTTAAACTTATTTTTACGCTGCAATTCCAGAAGATTTAGAACCCCTGTAACATTAGTTGAAAATGCATTTTCAGGGTTTAGAAACGAATAATTTAATGCTTTGGTCGCTAGATTAAAAACTATATCTATTTGATGTTTTTCAAAAATGTACTCTAAACTTGATTTTAATTCTATATCTTCTTTATAAAAAGATACTTTACTATTTTTAACTGGATCTTGAATATTTTTCTCATCACCAGTAAATAAATTATCTATTATGATTATCTCTTTTACTCCATGTTCCAATAAATAATCAACTAAATGACTACCTATAAAACCAGCGCCTCCTGTTACTAAAGCTGTTTTATCAATATAATTTTCTCTATGCATTTTTAATTTCCTTAACAATATCTTCACAAACTTTTAGAGAATTTAGTGCTGCATCTTCACCAGGTATGTTATTTCCTATAATTCCTTTGGAAGCATTAATAAATGCTTGCAACTCACTTAAAAGAGCTTCTTGCTGCTTTACTTCTATTTGCTGTTCTATTGATGAAATAACATATGAACTTCCATTTTCTTGACTTATAGAAGTTTGCTTGTGAATTAATATTTCTTTTCTAAGCAGCTCGGCATCAATAAAAAGATTATCGGTTGTAACATGAATATATCTCATTTTTTTTTCAGTCATTCTGCTCGCTACAATTCTAGATAAAGCACCATTAGTATGGTGAAGTATCGCAGATGCAAAAGCTATTTGATTGTTCTCTATTTTACCAAATGCAGCTATTTTATTTATTTCTCCATTAAAATATAATGCAAGATCAATATCATGTATCATTAGGTCTAAAACAACATCAACATCAGTAATTCTATTACTTAACTTATTTGTTCTTGTAAAGTCTGCATTTATTGTATTTTCCGAACTAATAATATTTTTAAGTTCTAAAACAACTGGATTGAATCTTTCAATAAACCCGCACTGTACAAAAATATTATTATTATTTGCAATGTTCTTTATTTCCAATGCTTCTTCATAAGATTCAGCAATTGGTTTTTCAATAAATATATTTTTTACATATTTCGAACATAATTTAAATAAATGATAATGAGTATTAGTTGGAGTTGCTATTACTACAGCATCGGCTTCCTCCAAGGATCTCTCAATGTTTGTTATTGAAGGAACATTATAATCAGATGACAGTTTTTTTAGCAATGAATCATCTGTGTCATAAATTCCAACTAAGTTAACTCCCTTTAACATTGTTAACACACGCAGGTGATTTCTTCCCATTACACCTAAGCCAAGTAAAACGACTTTTATATCCACATTTATATCCATTTACTTTAATTTATTACCATTTATATCTATTTTACATACTTTTTTCGCTGGGTTTCCCATCACTAAAGTATACGGTTCAACATCTTTTGTTACAACAGCACCTGCAGCTATCATTGCATACTCACCAATATTTACCCCACATACTATAGTACAATTTGCACCTAAACTTGCTCCTTTTTTTATTTGTGTTTTAGTTACTTCCCAATTATTATTGAAAGCTCTTGGAGTTTTATCATTTGTAAAGGAAGTATGAGGACCTATAAAAACGTCATCTTCTATGGTTACCCCAAAATATACTGAAACCGAATTCTGAATTTTACAACCATTACCAATTTCAACTCTAGTGTCTATGTATACATCTTTTGAAATTATACAGTTGTTTCCAATTATAGCTTCATCTCTTACTTGTGCATTATTCCATATTTTTGTATTTACACCAATGCTTGCTGTTGGTGATATTTCTGCTGTTTGGTGTATATATATATCACCATCACTTCTATTCATCATTAATCACCTTACATATTCTTTCAATTTCTCTCTCTTTTAAGTATGGGTGCATTGGTATACTAAACACCTTTTTAGAAAGATCTAATGTTATTTCAAAATCAGCTGAATGATATCCTAAGCTTTGATATGCTTTTTGCATATGAAGAGGAATTGGATAATAAATAGATGTGGATATTTCATTCTCATTCAATTTTTTTACTATATCATCTCTCTCTTGCTCTGTATTTGCTACCAAAGTAAATTGAGCCCAAACACTCTCATTTTCACTTTTTATTTTTTGTACTTTAAATTTATTTTTATTTATCAATTCTTTGTAATATTTAGCAACTCTTTGCCTTTCATTTATTTCATTATCAAAAATTTCAAGTTTTACACTCAAAACTGCAGCCTGTATAGTATCTAACCTTCCAGTTAGTCCTAGCCTTATATTTTCGTATTTATTTACACCTTGGCCATGAACTCTAATCGATCTTAATGTATCAGCTATGTTATCATCATTGCAAAATATAGCACCACCATCACCATAACAACCGAGGGGTTTTGCAGGAAAAAAAGATGTACATGCTATATCAGCCAAAGAGCATGTTTTATTACCATTCTGTGTTGCACCAAACGATTGTGCTGCATCTTCAATTACAACTAAATTATTTTTTTTTGCAATTTTATTTATTTCATAATAATTTGCAGGACACCCAAATAGATCAACAGCTATAATTCCTTTAAGTTTTAAATCTTCGTGTAAAGCAATCTCTGGTAAAGGATGTCTGCTTACACTTTTATCATTAAAAGCGTCAATTAATATTTGTATCTTATCTGAGGATATATTAAAGTCATCTTTATCTATATCAATAAATAACGGAACAGCCCCTGTTAGTGAAACTGCTTCAGCGCTAGCTATAAAAGTAAAAGAAGGAACTATTACTGCATCTCCAGGGCCTACTCCATTTGCTAATAAACTCATAACTAGTGCATCAGTGCCCGATGAACAACTTATACAATGCTTTACTCCAACATAATTTGCTAGATAATTTTCTAGCTGTGAAACAGTATCACCCATTATAAATTGTCCACTATCTAGGACCTTCATTATTTCTTCTTTTACTTTTTCTTCAATATTTAAATATTGAGTTTTCAAATCGATTAAAGGTTGCATCTCTTACTCACTAAAATATTTTAAAGTACAATTTTTTCAAGAAGCTTATGCCAAGACATGCAATTCCATGCACACTTTGAGTAAATATTTAACTTTCTTTAACGAGATTTTTAAAGAAAAAATTCAAGGAAAATATTATTATACAAAATATAAAGCCAAATATTACAGTGTTAACTATAACGCTTAAAGGATTTATGCTTACCAATTTAATTTTTCCGTATGGTTTCTTAATCCAACCTATAATGTTAAATTTATTTTTTTCTATATTTAGGTTGTTTAAGTAATTGATTTCCTTGCTATATTCTACAACACCATCAATAAAATATATTTCATTATTTCTTCCTGTTATAGCTTCTTTTTCTGCTTTTAATGCTTGAAAACCTCTGTAGTAAAGAGGCTTCTCCTGATTTATTATTTCAGTTTTCAAAATTGTGTTATTTGTTTTTGTTTCTTGGTAATTTATTTTTTCATGTATTTTTTCTAGATTGATTTTTTCTGCGATTTTAATTGCTTCATTAATTTTACCTAACGAGCTTTCTTTATATGCTACATACGCTGCTTTATTCGACCCGAACCTCCTCTCCAGATCTTGCCTCAAATATTCTTTTTTATTTCTAAATCCATTTATATACTTTTCTTTTAGTTTATTTATTGAATATTCGATATAACTATCTAAAAAATATTTGCCTTTGATATTGCTTTTATATTTAAAAAAAACCTCTAAAGCTTCTATGTTTTGGTTTTCTTCAATGATATAACTGACTCTTATTGACTCACTTATTTTTCCAATATTTTCTTTTGTTAAATTGTCATTTTGAAAAACATTACCACATACAGAGTTTTCTTTTTCGCAAAAATCAAATAAATATATATTGTTTTTTAATATATTTTTTAGATCACTCATTATGTTTCTTGGCGTCTTCTGATATACCCCTCCTTTATTAAGTTCTAAAATATCGTTCTCTGTCGGTTTCCCAATTATAAAATTTATCTCATATACAGGAACTCTTACTTTTAAGTATACTAATGAAGTCATAAGACATAAAATTGTGAATGATGCTATCTTTTTCCATTCTGACTTTAGAGAGATTAGTATCTCATATAGTCCTACTTCATTAATTATAATTTTATCACTCATTTTTTTAATTTAATCACCCGTCAAAAATCAAATAAACACGCTACCGCTCAAAGATTTACAGTTATATCCTCAAAAACTCTACGCAAACTATAAAAGCTACTTTATATAGCTTTAACTAAGTTTTCATGTACACTTATTAACTGGTTTCTACTTAAAAAGCTAAGCAGAATAATACAGCGCTCATCACCAGACTTATTCAAATATATACCTTGTAGATATTTAAATGGACCTTCTTTAAACTCTACTAATTGGTTTATTTTAAATTTTGCTTTTGGCTCAGCGCATAATAAAGCTTCTTGACGTTTTATTCTCTCAATTAAATCATCACTCGCTTGTGCGTGATTAATGCCAAAACGAACAAAGTTTGCCACACCTCTTGTTGAACGTACTTTGGTATAATTTATACCTTCAACTCTTTCATTATTTAAAAAAACATAGCCAGGAAATAAAGGCTCTTTTTTTATTTTTCCCATTTTATCAAGCTTATCAATCCAAGGGCAGTACACAGTAAAATTTTGATTTTCTAAATGGGTTACAGCCCGCCCCTCTTCACGTGGTTTTGTTTTCAATAAATACCACATATTTAACTATCCTTGTCTTAGAAAGAGAAGAGTTCTTTCACAATATTCTGAACAGCAACAGATGGTGATTTTGCCTGAGTTACAGGTCTGCCTATCACTAAATAATCTGCATTATTTTTTACAGCCTCAACAGGTGTCATGATCCGACGTTGATCATCTAAACTATTCTCTTTCAATCGTATGCCTGGGGTTACTGTTAGAAAATCTTTATGCGTATGATTCTTAATACTAGATGCTTCAAAAGCTGAACAAACGATACCATCAACACCACAGTTGTAGGATAATTTGGCGAGTGCTAGTGCATATTCTTCAGGGGTAGTAGTATAGCCAAGCGTTTGAAAATCAGAACTATCCATGCTAGTTAAAACAGTAACCGCTATTAGTAGTGGTTTATGCGGAGATTTGTCTATAGCTTCTCTACAAGCAGCTAGCATTCGCTGCCCACCTGAAGCATGAACATTCACCATCCATACCCCTAAATTGGCAGCAGCTATTACAGCTTTGGCTGTCGTTGTTGGAATATCATGGAATTTTAGATCTAAAAAAACTTCAAAGTTCTGTTTCTGAAGCTCTTCTACAATAGCAGGGCCACAGGTAGTAAAAAGTTCTTTACCTACTTTAACACGGCATACCTCGGGATCAAGCTGCTGAGCCATATCTAATGCAGCTTGCTTAGTTGGGTAGTCCAGTGCAACAATGATTGGAGACATGCTTAAACCCATTTACCTGCAGTTTCAAATCAACGCCAGAAATTAAGCTGCGAGATAATATCAGAATCCATTTTGCAAGTCTTCTCTTACTAAAGTGCAAAATAGATAAAATACATACTGCTTAATATACCAAACAATGCACAATTCTAAATGGATTAACAGTCAAGGTTAAATTAAAAACAATAAACTGAAGTTAACACCTAATAAGTAAACACTATACTAATTACAATTTAATACAGTTTTATTGCCCTTCAATACCTCTAATAGGCTTGACTTTTCCCCACTGATGGCAACTGGGACATAACCAATGCAACTCCTTTCCTGCAAAGCCACAGTGGTGACAGCGATAGATTGGTTTATTTTCGACTAAACGTTCCGTCAGCTCACGCAATAAACCCAAGTTCTTTTTTGCTTTTCCTTCTGTATTAGCAATATGCAAGTCAATAAGAGCGTTTAATCCCCGCAATGATGGACGCTGAACAAGTTGTTCAGCAATAAATTTCCCTGCTGCTTTATCACCCTCTTTTTCCCGAATAGTTTGAGCTAGTGCTAATACAACTGAAATAGAAGGATACTCTTTGAGACATTTTGACAAATACCCATTAATCCCAAAGAGTGTTTTTGCCTTTTGATCACATTCTATTAACAAGGGGACAGACTCAGAAATAAAGTCAGGATCTTGATGAAAAATTTGTTGCAATACCTTAATCGCTTCCTTGTAATTTTCCTGCTCAAATTCTAAACGTCCTAAGATCAAGTAGGCACGAGCACAACATTTATCGTATTTCATTGCACGCTTTATAGCTTGTTTTGCGGCACTATAGTCTTGTCTTCTTATACATAGCTCAGCTTGCTCACAACAGAAGTGGGCTAAAAGGGTGATATAACGTTGTCCATCATAAGAAACTAACTGATCAGCTATATTGATTGCTTCTTCCCACTCTTTTTCTTGCTGATAGATCTCAACCAAAGCCTGTAAAGCTGTGTACTTTAAATCATGCCCAGACTTGACTACTTCTAAAAATAAGGACTCTGCTCTATCAAGCACACCTGCTGATAGATAATCTCTTGCTAGTTCAAGCTGTACCTGCAAAGACTGCTTACGATTTAAGCTAGGACGTGCCAATAAGCTTTGATGAATTTGAATTGCTCGCTGCACTTCACCACGCCGGCAAAATAGTCGACCTAAAGCAATGCAAGTTTCAAACGCCTCATGACTATCAGGATTAATCTCTAGCGCTTTAATAAAAATATCAATTGCTTCATCAGTTTGCTCATTTAGCAAGTAATTCAAACCAATAAAGTATTCCTTTGATAGTCGGTCCTTAACTCGTTGTTGTCTTTTCTTACGGTCCCAACGCCCCAACACATATCCAACAGCAATAGCTGTGAGTACCATTCCAAATAGCAATGACTCAGACATTCACTTGCACCTTACAGTGTGCTTGTCCTGATTTTTTGTAATTCTTCATCTCGACTTTTGAGTTTCTTTTCTAGCCGACGAATTTTATGCTTAGCTAACATGATAATCATCAAAGCCGATAAGAGTCCCAAGATACCACCGACAACAAACGATACAATAATAAGCCATGGTAAAGAGAGTCCAGGAAATGAAAAACCTACAAGGCTTAAGTCGACAAGTAGTGTATTACTGCTAATAAAATCAGCCATCACTAAAGCGAGCGCTAATGCGACAAGAACAGCTCCAATCCACTTAAACCAAGATACAAACCGTTTTAACATGAATAAAACTCACTGGTTGATTACACTATGCAAGGCATTATAGGGTTAAATAACAGATAAAAAAAACGGTACCATCAAAAGATCATACCGTTTCATAATGAATTTTTAATGGATGCTTAATAGCCAGCCACTAAGCCTTTATTTACTCGCTCTCTCAGCTCTTTACCAGGCTTAAAATGAGGTACATATTTTCCTTCCAGCATAACAGCCTCCCCTGTTTTGGGGTTTCGGCCTACCCGAGGTTCACGAAAATGGAGAGAGAAGCTACCAAAGCCACGTATTTCAATGCGGTCACCACTCGCTAACGCATATGACATTTGTTCCAGCATTGTTTTAACCGCTAATTCAACGTCCTTGAGAGACAATTGCGGTTGCTGTTCAGCAATACGTTCGATTAATTCTGACTTGGTCATGCAGGCATCCTCACCTTGGTCATATGGCACCCTAACTAACATAGCCAAGAAATCAATTTTATTCAAGTAACTATCTGATTATAAAGGATATATCGTAGTCAAAGCACAGTACAAAACAGGTACAGCACAGAAGAAGTACAACATTTGCATTAAATATTATCTCCTTCACAACAAAAAAAGGGGTGACCTAATGGCCACCCCTTTTTATAGTCTCTTAGAAAGATTACGAAGAGAACTTAGTCCTTGCTATCCATTTGTGCTTTGATCAAGTCACCAATAGTAGTAGGTCCTGCAGCTTCCATTTCTTGCTTACGCAACTCTTTCAATGCAGCTTTCTCATCAGCTTCATCTTTTGCTTTTATTGAAAGACTGATTACACGGTTTTTGCGATCGATACTGATAATTTTCGCATCAATACCATCGCCTTCTTTCAGTGCATTGGAAGCATCTTCAACACGGTCACGGCTGATTTCTGAAGCCTTCAATGTACCTTCAACTTCTTCTGCAAGCTGAATAGTAGCGGCTTTAGCAGTCACTTCTTTAATGACACCATTAACAATCGCACCTTTCTCATGCTTAGAAGCGTACGCTGCAAATGGATCTTCTTGAAGCTGCTTGATCCCTAGAGAGATACGCTCACGCTCAGGATCGATCGATAGAATAACGGTTTCAAGCTCTTCGCCTTTCTTGTACTTACGAACAGCCTGCTCGCCAGCTTCGCTCCAGGAAATGTCAGACAAGTGAACCAAACCGTCAATCGCACCATCTAGACCGATAAAGATTCCAAAGTCAGTAATAGATTTGATTGTGCCGGAAACTTTGTCACCTTTGTTGTACTTAGTAGAGAACTCTTCCCAAGGATTTACTTTACACTGTTTGATACCTAGGGAGATACGACGACGCTCTTCATCAATATCCAGCACTTGAACTTCAACTTCATCACCCAAAGAAACCACTTTAGAAGGATGAATGTTCTTATTAGTCCAATCCATTTCTGAAACGTGAACCAGACCTTCAACACCTTCTTCCAGCTCAACAAAGCAGCCGTAGTCAGTGAGGTTAGTTACACGACCGGAGGTACGTGTACCTTCAGGGAAACGCGCTTTAACTGCAACCCATGGATCTTCACCCAACTGTTTCAGGCCAAGAGATACACGGTTACGATCGCGATCGAACTTCAATACTTTAACGTTGATTTCATCACCAACATTCACAATTTCACTTGGATGCTTGATGCGCTTCCAAGCCATATCGGTGATGTGCAACAGACCGTCAACACCGCCTAGATCAACGAATGCACCGTAATCAGTCAAGTTCTTAACGATACCTTTAACTTCTTGACCTTCTTGCAGCGTAGCTAACAATGCTTCACGCTCAGCACTGTTTTCAGCTTCAAGCACACTACGGCGAGAAACAACAACGTTATTACGCTTTTGATCCAGCTTGATCACTTTGAAGTCAAGCTCTTTACCTTCAAGGTGAGTAGTATCACGAACAGGTCTAACGTCAACTAGTGAACCAGGTAGGAATGCACGAATAGAGTTAATATCAACTGTAAAGCCACCTTTAACTTTACCATTGATGATACCTTTAACCACTTCATCCGCTTCAAACGCCGCTTCAAGTTCTTTCCAAGCTTCAGCACGTTTTGCTTTTTCACGAGACAAGCGGGTTTCACCGAAACCATCTTCTACAGTATCCAGAGCAACCTGAACTTCATCACCTACTTGAATAGTCAGCTCACCGCTTTCACTCAAGAACTGCTCACGAGGAATCACACCTTCAGACTTCAAGCCAGCATGAACAGTGACCCAGTCCTGATCGATGTCAACCACTACTCCACTGATAATAGAGCCTGGTTGCATGTCTAATTCTTTTAAACTTTCTTCAAATAATTCTGCAAAGCTTTCGCTCATTACACATACCTACTAGTTGACTGAGTAGCATAGAGCACCCTTAACTTAATAAATGGATGATACACTACGGTGGCCGCAGGACCAGCATCTGCGGGTTGCCCAATAATTAAACAGCACACCGCGCCGCTGGCTCCACAGTGTGCTGCTTACCTTTTCATTTAAATAAACTTGTTATAGCAGACCTTTGCCCTTCAGGTGCGCTTTTATTTCAACCAAAACCTCATCAACAGTGAGAGGTGTTGTATCAATAATGATTGCATCTGTTGCAGGCAGCAAAGGTGCGATAGCGCGCTCACTGTCTCGCCTGTCTCGAGCAACGATATCCTCAAAAATGCGCTGGATGTTAGCATCAATACCTTGTGCTTGCAATTGTTTAAGCCTTCGTTGGGCGCGCTCTTCAGCTGAGGCGGTTATAAAAAATTTAATATCTGCATCAGGAAAGACAACCGTACCCATATCTCGGCCATCAGCCACTAACCCCGGTGATTGTGCAAATCCCTGTTGCCTAGTGAATAAATTATCTCGAACTTCAGAAATTGCAGCCACTTTTGATGCAGATAAACTCACCTCTTCAGTTCTAATTTGTAGGCTAACATCTTCTTCAGCAAGAAAAATCTGCATTTGTGATGATTCGTTACAAGTACGAAAAGACACATCTAAATTTTTCGCCAGTTTAGATAGTGCAGCAATATCATCCAGTGCGATCTGTGCTTTTAGTGCAGCTAACGCGGTTAACCGATAAAGCGCACCACTATCCAGCAAGTGCCAGCCGAGCTGCTGAGCCAACAGGCTACTAACAGTACCTTTCCCTGAACCACTGGGACCATCAATAGTAATAACAGGTACTTCACTCATTACTCAGCTGACTCCACGGCAAGATCAAAGCCTGTTACTTTTGCAAGCTCAATGAAATTTGGAAATGAGGTCGCTACATTGGCACAGTTTGCTATTTCAATGGCACCTCTTGCCCGCAGTCCTGCAACCGCAAATGCCATAGCAATACGGTGATCTCCTAAGCTATCAACCTGACCACTTTGCAGTGTCTGGCCACCCTTGATGATAATACCATCGGGCGTAGTTTCGACATGAGCCCCCAACACTTCAAGCCCATCAGCCATCGCTTGAATACGGTCACTTTCCTTGACTCGTAACTCACTGGCACCGTGAACAGTCGTAGTGCCTTGCGCATTAGCAGCAGCAATACAGAGTACAGGGAACTCATCAATAGCTAGTGGGACTTGGTCTTCAGGGACATCGATACCTTTAAGTTGAGCTGCACGCACACGAATATCCGCAACAGGCTCCCCGCCTACTTCACGTTCATTTTCGAGAGTAATATCCCCCCCCATTAGGCGCAAAATATTAATCACACCAATACGTGTGGGGTTAATTCCAACATGCTTAATCAATAACTCTGAGCCTGGCACAATGGATGCCGCTACCATGAAGAATGCTGCTGAAGAAATATCAGCTGGCACTTCAATTTTACATGCAGACAGCTGACCACCACCTTGGATAGTGGCGGTATTACCATTAACCTCAACGGGATAACCAAACCCCGTCAACATGCGTTCAGTGTGATCACGTGTTGGAGCAGGCTCAGCGACTGTTGTCTTACCCTCAGCATACATACCCGCTAACAACAAGCAGGATTTAACCTGAGCACTCGCCATAGGTAATGTATAGTTTATACCCGCTAATTGATTCCCACCCTCTATTCTTAAAGGGGGACGACCTTCATCCTCAGTGTTAATAACCGCGCCCATTTGCTGCAAAGGCACGGCAACTCGGTTCATAGGTCTTCCAGAAAGAGAGGCATCACCCGTCAAGGTAACATCAAACTTCTGCGCCGCCAGCAGTCCCGCAAATAAACGCATTGCGGTACCTGAGTTACCTAAATAAAGCGGACCAGGTGGTTGCTTAAGTCCATGCAAACCTACCCCATAAATAGTGACTTTACCCTGGTGAGGGCCTTCAATCACGACCCCCATATCTCGGAACGCTTGCAGCGTAGCCAGACTATCTTCACCTTCTAAAAAGCCCTCTATTTCAGTCACGCCCTCTGCTAGCGACCCCAGCATAATAGAGCGGTGAGAAATAGACTTGTCTCCAGGAACACGAATTTCTCCTGACAATGGACCAGCTGGATGACTGATATACCGAATTTCTTGCTGTTTCATAGGCTCCACATAGGCACGACGGGCCAACATTTTACTAAAGTGTTCACGAGCAACTTTAGCTCGGGTAAAAACGCCCAGCATATACTGGCTATCTTCTGTTTCAACAGCCTTCTGCAGTTTGCATAAATCAGCTGTAAAATCATTAAGCGCACGCAATACAGCACCTTTATTGGCAACAAAAATATCGTGCCACATGGTCGGATCACTGGCAGCAATCCGCGTAAAATCACGGAAACCACCCGCTGCATAGCGAAAAATATCCTGATTATCCCGCTCAGTTGCCAACGTATCAACCAGCGAAAAGGCAAGGAGGTGAGGTAAATGACTGGTCACTGCAAGCACTTCATCATGCCGCTGAATATCCATTTGCAATACATCAGCACCCATTCCCTGCCACAACTGACGTACACATGACAACGCCTGGTGATTCACCATCGCATGAGGTGTCAAAATCACTTTATGATTGACAAACAGGTCTGGATTTGCGGCTGTCACACCACTTTTTTCTGAACCCGCGATAGGGTGTCCTGGAATAAAGTTTTCAGGCCATTCACCAAAAACAGCTTCTGTGGCATCAATTAAACACCCTTTGGCGCTGCCCACATCAGTGATAATTTTATCTTGCCTGCCTTCCACTTCAGCAAGTGATTGCAACACCTGCTGCATGCGCAACATGGGGACTGCTAACACAATGATATCCGCCGCTTTTACCGCATCAGCAAACGGCAAATAATCATCAATAACCTGTATTGCTTTGGCTATTTTTAGGGCCTGTTCATCGAGATCGACACCTAACACACGGTGACAAAGCGACCGCTGTTTTACAGCCGTCGCTACTGAACCACCAATCAAACCTAGCCCAATCACTGCCAGTGTTTGCTTTGACAATGGTTTCATCACAAAGCCATTTGGCACTGTACTACTCATAATGCTTTACTGCTCATCGTCCACAAACTCACTCAATACGTTTCATCTAGCAATATAGGTAATTTCGAGGTTGCTTGAAAGTTAGAGTGTCTGCTTAAGTGCTTCAATAAA
Organism: Zooshikella ganghwensis; assembly: GCF_018263875.1. Classification (NCBI taxonomy): domain Bacteria; kingdom Pseudomonadati; phylum Pseudomonadota; class Gammaproteobacteria; order Oceanospirillales; family Zooshikellaceae; genus Zooshikella; species Zooshikella ganghwensis. The sequence continues at coordinate 560,239 of NZ_JAEVHG010000001.1, read as the reverse complement.
CTGCTCATTTTCTTCGGGCAGTCCAATAGATATGCGTAAATGGTGAGCCATACCATAGTTCGCAACTGGTCGAACAATCACTCCTCGCTGAAGCAGCTGCTGATTAATACTCCCAGCACTCTCACCAAAGTCAGCCGTTATAAAATTTCCTTTTGAAGGAATATAGCTAATACCAAGAGCATTAAACGCTGATGTAATTTGCATCATACCTTCATGGTTAATCTGACAGGCCTTTGCTAAATACGCCTGATCCTCAAGTGCTGCTTCAGCAGCCGCTAGCGCAATACTATTTACATTAAAAGGTTGGCGAACTCTGTTTAACAGGTCTGTTATTACAGGTGACGCAACTGAATAACCAACACGTAAGCCTGCAAGCCCGTAAGCTTTAGAAAACGTACGACATACCACAAGGTTAGGAAAATCCTGCTGAAGTAATAAGCCGTTAGGATAGTCTTCACCCCCAACGTATTCAAAATAGGCTTCATCAAGCACAACAATAACGCGTTTAGGTACTTGTTCAAGGAACTTAACTAACTCACTTCGAGAAAAACAGGTGCCCGTAGGATTATTTGGGTTAGCTAAAAAAACCATCGCAGTTTTTTCATTAACCACCTTCGCCATAGCGTCAAGGTCATGCCCCCACTCCCGTGCAGGCACTACAACAGCTTTCCCACCAACGGCCTGGGTAACAATGGGATAGACAATAAATGCATACTGGGAAAATACGACTTCTGCGCCAGGAGCCACAAATGCACGCGCCAAAAGATCAAGTACATCATTAGAGCCATTCCCTAATGTAATCTGGTCGAATGCCACATTAAGGTGAGCACACAATGCACTTTTCAGGTTAAAGCCATTACTATCTGGATAACGAGTCAAATCACTTTGAGCATTAGCAATCGCTTTCAGGACCTTAGGGGAAGGCCCTAAAGGATTCTCATTACTTGCCAGCTTAACAATACTCTCTGGCGCCAAGCCCAGTTCACGGGCAACCTCTTCAATGGGTTTACCTGGCACATAAGGTTGTAACTGCCTAACCCCCGGTACTGCCAGCTGTGCATAGTCCACTGACATAGCCACTCCCTAATCATTATTATTGATGTGTTTTACGGTTAAAGAACCCCTTGAGGATAAGAACCTAAAATCTTTAGATCAGAAGCTTTAGCAGCTACATTTTTCATAACTTCTGCAATTTCAGGTTCTTGAACATGGCCTAAAAAGTCAATAAAAAACACATAATTCCACGTACCTGTGTTTGAAGGACGTGTTTCCACACGAGTTAAGTCAATGTTTCCTTTGTGAAAAGGTTCTAGCAGCTCATGCAAAGCACCTGGTTGGTTACGCATTGACACCATGATTGACGTTTTATCTTGTCCACTAGGTAGCGCTTCTTGGGTTCCAATAATTAAAAATCGTGTTGAATTATCCGGACGATCTTCAATTTTTTCAGAGACCTTTTCTAACTCATAAAGCTCAGCCGCCATATCACCCGCAATTGCAGCAGAGTGCCATTCACTTTTAATACGCTTTGCAGCCTCCGCATTACTATTCACAGCAACACGTTCAGCACCTGGATAATAAGAGTCCAGCCATTTACGACATTGCGCTAAAGACTGAGCATGTGAGTAAATACGAGAAATTTTTTCACGGCGAGTGTGTTCTGAAACCAGTAAGTGATGATGAATGCGTAGCTCAACTTCTCCACATATTTTTAGTGGTGACTCCATAAACGAGTCAAGAGTATGATTAATAACTCCTTCCGTTGAGTTTTCGACAGGAACAACACCATAGTTAACCGCTCCTGCGAGCACCTCCCTAAACACTTCATCAATCGTTGCCATGGGCACACTTACAGCTGAATGCCCAAAATGCTTAATGGCTGCTGCTTGGGTAAATGTCCCTTCTGGCCCCAGGTAGGCCACATGAATAGGCTGTTCCAGCGCTAAACATGCAGACATAATTTCCCGAAACAAACGAGCCACTTCTTCATCATCAAGAGGCCCCTGATTATTCTGCATGATGCTACGCAGCACTTGTGCTTCACGCTCTGGCCGATAAAAAAAACTATCACCTTCCAGCTGCTTGACTTGGGCTACACCCTTCGCGCAATCAGCACGCTCACTAATCAGCGTCAGTAATTTGCTATCAATTGCATCAATTCGATTGCGTAATTCTTTTAATTTTTGCTCAGTTTCAGACATACTTTTTTTCAACCGCAGCGTTTCTCGAAATCTTTCATAAAAGTAATCAGTGCATCTACCGCTTGCTCAGGTACTGCATTATAGATAGAAGCACGCATTCCTCCCACCGAGCGATGACCTTTTAGGTTCATCAGCTTATTTGCTTCCGCTTCTTGTAGAAACCGAGCATCTAGGGTGTCATCTTTTAAAGTAAAGGGTACGTTCATCCAGGAACGACAGTCAGGATCAATAGGATTATGGTAAAAGTCACTCTCATCAATAAAGCGATATAATTTTGTGGCTTTTCGCTCATTGATTTCAGCCATTGCTGTAAGCCCACCCTGGCGCTTCAACCACTTAAATACCAGCCCTGACAAATACCAGGCAAATGTTGGCGGTGTATTTAACATTGAGCCATTGTCTGCAATGCGCTGATAATTAAACACTGAGGGGGTTGAAGGCATCACACGATCAAGCAAGTCTTTACGCACAATGACCAGGGTAATCCCTGCCGGTCCAATATTTTTTTGAGCACCAGCATAAATTAAAGCGAACTTACTGACATCAATCGGTCTGGATAGTAGCGTAGAGGACATATCTGCAACCAGCGGAATTGACTCCACCTCAGGTACAAAGTGAAACTCAAGCCCACCAATGGTTTCATTCGGGGTGTAGTGTAAATAGGAAGCCTGCGCTGGAATATCCCACTCCGTCATTGGTGGGATTGTTGTATTCTGGAAGCCTTGAGCATCGGCAACGATATGGGTTTTAGCATACCGAGCAGCTTCAGCTGTGGCTTTATTTGACCAAATTCCGGTATTAACACATGCTACTAGAGGGCTAGCTTCTTTTCCTAGCAAATTCATTGGGATAAGTGAAAACTGAGCCGTTGCTCCACCTTGCATAAACAGCACAGCATAATCATCAGGTACTTGCAACAGATCTCGTAAATCCTGCTCAGCCTCAGCAGCCATAGTTTCAAACGCGGCATGACGGTGACTGATTTCCATAACGGAAATGCCCCTCTGCTGCCAATCAAGCAGCTCAGCCTGAGCCTGTAGCAGCACTTCATCAGGTAAAGCCGCAGGTCCTGCACAAAAATTAAAGGCTCGTGTCATAAACAATACCGTACCAACTAACTCCATAGACAATAAAACGGCCAATCTCCCAGTCAGGACATTGGCCGTTCTGTTAACACTTTAGCGGCTTCAGGTCAGCTTGATCCGCTGACAGGTCATCCTTTTGCAGCCGTTTGTCAGTCTTCACCAGGCTCTTCTCCCTGCTGAGGATCAGGATCATCATTATCGGCATCTGGTTCTGACTCACCCTCTGTCACTTGTGAAGCTCCAACTTCACTATCAACAACATCGTTAAGCTCTTCAGATTCTTCGCTCAAATCACCAGAATCCTCTGGCTCAGCAACCCGCTCGATACTGACTAGACGCTCATCATTGCTCAGCTTAATCAAGCGCACACCCTGAGTATTTCGGCTAAGCACTGAGATTTCGTCAATGCGTGTTCTGACCAATGTGCCTTGGTCAGAGATCAACATCATTTCATCATTATCCCAGACTTGAATAGCACCAATAATCGCACCATTACGCTCACTGCTTTGCATACCAATCACACCCTGACCGCCTCGCCCATAAACGGGGAACTCAGCCACTTGAGTGCGCTTACCATAACCATTTTCACTTGCAGTAAGAATAAAGCCATCATTATCAGGAATAATCAGTGAAATAACTTTATGCTGCTCTTGCAGACGAATACCTCTTACCCCTTTTGCCGTCCGCCCCATCGCACGAACATCTGATTCTTTAAAGCGAATAGCTTTACCAGAACTACTCACCAGCATGACGTCCTGTTCACCATCGGTAATAGCAACACCCACAAGATGATCTTCTTCATCCAACTCCAACGCACGAAGACCAGCATTACGAGGACGTGAAAACTGCTCTAATGGTGTTTTCTTAACAGTACCATTCGCCGTCGCCATAAAGACAAAATGGCCTTCCGTAAACTCAGCGACTGGCAAGATAGCCGTAATATACTCATCAGCCTGTAGCGATAATAAATTATTAATTGGTCGGCCACGGGATGTCCGCCCTGCAGCAGGAATCTCATACACTTTTAACCAGTAAACCTTACCAACCGACGAGAAACATAAGATCTGAGTATGAGTATTCGCCACTAACAAGTGCTCAATATAATCTTCATCTTTCAATGAGCTTGCTGACTTACCACGACCACCTCGGCGTTGAGCCTGATAGGTATCCAGCGGTGTTGTTTTAGCGTAACCGCTCCGTGAAATGGTAACCACCATATCTTCTTCAGTGATGAGGTCTTCAACGGTTAGGTCAACCCGTGAACTGACAATCTCAGAGCGTCGCTCGTCACCATACTCTTCGCGAACCTGTTCTAACTCCTCACGAATCACCGCTTTTAGCTGGTTTGCATCTGACAAAATAAGCATCAACTCAGCAATTCGCTTCAGCAACTCCTGATACTCATTCAATAACTTGTCATGCTCTAAGCCTGTCAGCCTATGCAGACGTAGCTCAAGAATAGCCTGGGCCTGCTCTGGTGATAAATAATACTTACCATCACGTAAACCATATTCCTCTGGTAAACCATCAGGGCGACAAGAAACTGCACCAGCACGATCAATCATGTTTAACACATGACCAGGCTGCCAAGGTGTATTAATCAACTTCTCTTTCGCCTCAGCAGGTGTCGGAGACTCTTTAATCAGCTGAATAACCGGATCGATGTTGGACAACGCAACCGCTTGTCCTTCCAAAATATGCCCGCGCTCTCTGGCTTTACGAAGTTCATACACGGTACGGCGTGTAACGACTTCGCGGCGATGGCGTATAAAGGCTTCAATTAATTCTTTCAGATTTAGCAGCTTAGGTTGACCATCAACCAGTGCCACCATATTAATACCAAAGACACTTTCCAGCTGCGTCTGTGAGTAAAGGTTATTGAGTACAACGTCTCCTGACTCACCACGACGTAGCTCAATCACTACACGCATTCCATCTTTATCAGACTCATCCCGCAGCTCTGTAATCCCTTCTATTTTGCGATCTTTTACCAGCTCAGCAATTTTCTCAATCAGCTTAGCCTTATTGAGCTGATAAGGGATTTCAGAAATGATAATAGTTTGCTTGCCTGTCTTTGGATCTTCTTCTATATCCGCTTTTGCTCTGATGTAGATTCGGCCACGACCAGTTCGGTAAGCCTGCAAAATACCCGCCCGGCCATTAATAATTGCCCCTGTGGGGAAATCCGGCCCAGGAATATATTCCATTAGCTGATCAATCGTTAAAGAATCATCTTCAAGCAGGGCTAAACAGCCATTAATCACTTCTCTAAGATTATGCGGAGGAATATTGGTCGCCATCCCTACCGCAATACCTGAAGAACCATTGACCAACAAATTAGGGATACGGGTTGGTAATACAACTGGGATTTGTTCTGTACCATCATAGTTAGGCGTAAAATCAACGGTTTCTTTTTCTAAATCCGCCAGTATGGAGTGAGCAATTTTTGCCATGCGTACTTCGGTATAACGCATCGCAGCAGCTGAGTCTCCATCAACAGAACCAAAGTTACCTTGCCCATCAACCAGCACATAACGCATTGCAAAAGGCTGCGCCATACGGACAATCGTGTCGTACACCGCAGAATCACCATGAGGGTGATACTTACCGATTACATCACCAACAACACGTGCCGACTTTTTGTAAGCTTTATTCCAGTCATTACCAAGCTCACTCATCGCAAACAGTACACGACGATGTACTGGCTTCAAACCATCACGGACATCAGGCAATGCACGCCCAACTATCACGCTCATAGCATAATCTAAATACGACTGTTTCAGCTCATCTTCGATATTAATCGGAAGTATTTCTTTAGCTAAATCACCCATTACGGATATGTTTCCTTATGCTGTGGGTTCTGACTGATGCCCGCATCAATGAGTCAAAAACCGATAACACCTATGCATTAAGCAACTGCACCAAGTGAAGCTATTCAACATGAAAAAGCGTATTGAGCATCTGTCTTCTAAGCAAGTTAACCTAAATTACCCAACAACCCACTTAAGCTGTATTTATCTGCACGTATTTAGGATGCTTATGCCATCTACAGGCTGCCACAACACTTTTTCAACAACAGCCTTCAAGTTTGTACAACAGCCTCAATAACACCTTTTCTCTTGCATTCAAAACTCACAACAGTAGCAAGCACGCAACCTTGATACAGATTGCGCAAATGATTAAGGCAAAGGGGTATGGGTCTTACCATGCTCAATGCATATTTAATCTATTCACCACTGGTAATATCTCACCAGCTATACTCAACCAGTTTCTTTGCTAGTTGGACTGGGAATTATTCCGTGAAGTTTCGGTCACCCAGCAAAAAGATGAGCAATTATAACCAATTACCGCAAAGGTGTATATTTAATCAATGCATCTGACTCACGCTATTCCAACAATACATTTAAATCGTCACGTTACGACTATCAAACCCACTTTCAGCAAAACAGTTGTTGCATTTTTGCCAAAGTTGGATTTTCTATCACTCCCCGCTCTGTAACAATTGTATCGATCAAGCTAGCAGGCGTCACATCAAAGACTGGGTTACTTACGACAGTATTTTCAGGTGCTACATTTTTTTCACCCAACATAACGAGCTCATGGCTTCCCCGGCACTCAATTTCAATTTCATTGCCTGTTGCCAATTCCATATCCACCGTAGAAGATGGTGCAACAACCATAAATTTACAACCATGATGCCGAGCCAGTATTGCTAAGCTATAGGTGCCAATTTTATTGGCCGTATCACCATTGGCTGTAATACGGTCTGCACCGACTATCACCCAATCTATTTTATTAGTAGCCATATGGTAGGCTGCTGCGCTGTCTACTCCCAAAACAAAGGGTATTTTTTCCTGACTCAGCTCCCAGGCGGTTAAACGCGCACCTTGAAGCCACGGGCGTGTTTCGTTCACCCAAACTTGCTGCAGCTCATCAGCTTCAGCCAAAGCCCGAATAACACCCAGAGCAGTTCCATAACCACCTGTGGCTAATGCTCCTGTATTACAGTGAGTCATTACTCTTATCTTATGGCTACTCGACAATGTAGCTAAGATAACCTGTTTACCGTACTGCCCCATTGTTTTGTTAGCTGTAATATCTTCCTGATGAATCGCAATAGCTTCAGCAATAAGCTTATCTTTTAACGAAGCCGTTACTTGTTGTTCTTTAGAAGATATAACATGCACATCAATCAAAGCCTTCATTCGTGCGATGGCCCACCGGAGATTAACCGCTGTTGGTCGTGCAGCACTGAGCATATCAAGGCTAGCCATGAGAGTATTTAATGGTTGCCCAATAGTTGCGGCAAGAACAACACCATAAGCTGCACTAATACCAATAGCTGGTGCCCCACGAACAACCATTTGCTGTATAGCCAACGCAACATCCTCTGCGGTTGAGCACAACACATAACGTATTTGATTAGGTAACACTTGCTGATCCAGCAATTTTAGCTGCTCCCCTGTCCAGCTAATGGCTTCTACTCCGGAAAAAGAAGACTGCATTTTTTAGGTCCTTTTACATTGGATTAATAAGCTGAATAAGCTCTATATTGCTTTTGCTTTCCTGCTTTAAAAATCAATCTAAAAATACTGACGTTTTTTAATAAGCTATAAAATAATTTAATTGTCGTATATTGACTCATTAAGTTATTGATATAAGCCAGACAAACTACACAACATACGCTGAATATCAAACTCGAAATAGACAACACAAAACTATATACTGCCGACTAGTCTCTGGATACAGGTGATTTGTGCAGGATGCATAAACTCGTACTGATCACTTATTACTCTAATAAGTCTACTAACTAATGCTGTTGTATTTTAAATCAGTCTGTGGAAGCCGCTATGAGTGAAAAAAAAACTGTCGATACCGTCATTGAGGCGGGCTGGGTTATCCCTGTCACCGCTGATAAAGAGGTACTCAAAAATCACGCTCTTGTTATTAATGACGGAACCATCGTTGCGATTACACCCAACGAACAAGTGCTAGATCAGTTCCAGCCAGCAAACCATCAGCAACTCCCCAACCACGCACTGATTCCTGGTTTTATTAACACACACTGTCATGCTGCCATGTCCTTTTTCCGGGGGAAAGCTGATGACCTGCCTTTAATGACTTGGCTTAATGAGCATATTTGGCCTGCTGAGTCACAATGGGTGAGCGCTGAATTCGTTCACGATGGTACTCAACTTGCCATTGCTGAAATGCTGCGCTGTGGTACTACTACATTCAGTGACATGTACTTTTTCCCAGAAGTAGCAGCCAAAGTCGCTTTGGATGCCAAAATTCGCAGTCAAATCAGTTTTCCCATCATGGACTTCCCTACGCCATGGGCAAAAGATCCTGATGAGTATCTCCATAAAGGGCTAGAAGTTTTTGATCAGTTCCGTCACCAGTCTATGACCCGCATCATGTTTGGCCCTCATGCACCTTATACCGTATCAGATGAGCCATTAAAGCGAATCGCAACCCTTTCTGAGCAGCTTGATGCCGCTATCCAAATGCATATTCATGAAACACCAACAGAAGTTAATGATGGGCTAGCCAAAACAGGCAAGCGCCCTCTCCAACGTCTTCACGATTTAGGGTTACTTAGCCCAAGGCTACAGTGTGTTCATATGACCCAAATTACTGAAGCTGATATACAGCTGCTCCAACAAACAGGTGCAAATGTTGTTCACTGCCCTGAATCGAACCTAAAACTGGCCAGTGGCTTTAGTCCTGTTGATCAGCTTCTAAAAGCAGGTATTAATGTATCTTTAGGTACTGATGGAGCTGCTAGTAACAACGACCTGGATATACTCAGTGAAATGCGCACAGCCGCTTTGCTTGCTAAAGCCGTTGCTGAAGATGCTGAAGCTTTGTCAGCGCATGAAGCACTCGCCATGGCTACTATTAACGGTGCAAAAACACTAGGCATTGATGACATTACAGGTAGTTTAGAAGCCAACAAAGCCGCAGATATCACTGCCATTAACCTTGATGAGCTGGAAAATTTACCTATGTATCATCCAGTTTCACAAATTGTGTATACCGCAAGTTCACGACAAGTAACGCATGTTTGGGTGAACGGTCATTTAGTGTTAAATAACCGGGAACTCACTACATTAGATATTGATTATCTCAAAGCCAACGCCCTGCGCTGGAAAGAAAAGATCATTACTGGCAAATAAATAACTACCAACAAGGTACTTTAAAACGGGAAATGCTCGCGATGGAACAATCCCCTGACCGCAAGGTTGATACCCCAAACAACCGCGTTAATGCAAATAGTAATGTTGATGCAGATGAAATAGCTAAGTTTGAGGCATTGGCTAGCCGTTGGTGGGATCGTAACAGTGAGTTTAAGCCTCTCCATGATATAAACCCCCTAAGGCTTAATTTCATTGATGAGCGAGCATTCCTGGCAGGTAAAAAAGTACTCGATGTTGGTTGTGGTGGCGGCATTCTTGCCGAATCCATGGCCTTACGCGGAGCTGATGTGCAAGGCATTGATATGGGAGAAGCCCCACTGACCGTTGCCAAGCTACACAGCCTTGAGTCAGGGGTCAATGTTGAGTACGCTCAAACCACAGCCGAAAATTTGGCTCAAGAAAAGCCTGAGCAGTTTGATGTTGTCACCTGCCTTGAAATGCTTGAGCATGTGCCAGATCCCTCGTCAGTCATCAACGCCTGCTGCCAACTGGTTAAACCAGGTGGGCACGTCTTTTTCTCAACCATTAACCGCAATCCAAAATCTTATCTATTTGCCATTATCGGTGCAGAATACATATTAAAGTTACTCCCTAAAGGCACCCATGACTGGAATAAATTTTTGCGCCCAGCCGAACTAGCCCAATGGGTTCGTGCTGCAGGTCTGCAACCACAAAGCATGACAGGTATGACCTATAACCCCATCACCAAACACTACAAATTGGATGAGCGCGATGTTAGTGTCAACTATTTGCTACACACCATAAAACCCAGATGAATAAAGTCATGCCATCATCACCTATTCATGCCATTTTATTCGACTTAGATGGCACACTACTCGACACTGCGCCAGACTTAGTGGCTGCAGTAAATCGTCTACGCCAAGCTCACGGTGAAAATTCACTTGATTACAACCTAGTACGAAACTGCGTATCTAATGGTGCTAAAGCATTAGTTAAGCTTGCATTTTCAACAACTGAAGACGACCAGCGCTTTACTCATCTTCACCAGCAACTGTTAGCGCTTTATGAAGAACAGCTTGTTAATGAAACAGCCTTATTCCCTGGCATGGATCGTTTACTTCATGCGGTTGAGGCTCGCCGCCTTCCCTGGGGAGTGGTCACCAATAAACCCAGTCAATACACAGCGCCAATAATGGATTCACTTGCCCTGAGCCAGCGCAGTGCAGTGACGATATGTCCCGACCATGTTCAGCAACGTAAACCACACCCAGAACCATTGCTAGCCGCTTGCAGCCGGATTAGCTGTAAACCAGAGCACTGTATTTACATTGGCGACCATGAGCGGGATATTGAAGCGGGTCAACGTGCAGGTATGGTGACGATTGCAGCATGCTATGGCTATATTGACAGTGATACTGACCCTGCTTCCTGGCCTGCAGATTTTCATGCCAATTCCGTAATGGAAATTCTTGACTGGCTTAACGATAACCATTGGACTTTATGAGCTTAACTTTACTGACTGGGCGAACATCATGTTTGAATATCAAGCACAAGACAATCTGTTAGCTGATCGCGTTGTTTTAGTAACAGGTGCAGGTGATGGCATTGGCAAGGCGGCAGCCCTGAGTTTTGCTCGTTATGGTGCTACTGTCATTTTGTTAGGCCGTACCACCAAAAAGCTAGAGGCCGTTTATGATGAAATTGAGCAGAATGGCTATCCACAACCCGCTATTTACCCAATGAATCTAGAAGGGGCAAGCCCCAAAGACTATGATGACCTAGCACAGCGCATTGATGAGGAGTTTGGCCAGCTAGATGGCCTGCTTCATAATGCAGGCAGCCTGGGAACCCTAACCCCCATTAGCCAGTACAATATTGACACCTGGCATCAGGTCATGCAGGTAAACGTTAATGCGGCATTTATGATGACTCAGGCCCTATTACCCCTGCTTCGCAAATCAGACGATGCCTCTGTCATTTTTACGTCATCCTCTGTTGGCCGCAAAGGTAGAGCCCATTGGGGAGCATACGCTGTCTCCAAGTTTGCTACAGAGGGGCTAATGCAAGTACTTGCCGATGAAGAGGAAGATATTAGCCACATTCGCTTTAACTCAGTGAACCCTGGCGCAACCCGCACAGCAATGAGGGCAAAAGCTTACCCTGCAGAAGATCAGTCTAAACTGGCCAGCCCTGAGGATATCCTTAATGTTTACCTTTACTTAATGGGGCCAGATAGTAAAACTGTAAATGGTCAAGCTTTTAACGCTCAATAACCCCAAATCATAGCTACCTCTATCAGGTTATTACGCATACTAACTCCCCTTACATTGAACGCTCAAAAAAGGATGACTCATTCCTCTTTGAGCGTTGCAATTCAAAATACTGAAATAGCACACCGTCTTTCATATCCACGATTCACCACTAAAATCATCATGTAACCACTATATTATTTTTTTCGTCACTTATTTGACGCTACCCCTACTCTATCCGTTATGATTGGTTGTTAAATCAAACAATAGCCATGATGGTGGAACCTATTTGCCGCCTAGAACCCTCACGGGACTGTAAAGCCGCAGAAGTATTTAAATAATAAAAACTTAATCAAGTGGCATAAAATTCGCAAAGATTTAGCGAACAAGACGGAACTATTTACAGAAGGCTTTGGTCGTTATGAATCAACCTGTGCAGCAAACACATTTGAGCAAGTCAAGAAAGCTCACCGCAGTCAATGGACAAGCCTCGCCCAACGCTAAGGTTAATATAAAACCGCTTCATCCAACCTATACTGATAACCTCTCAGTAACTCAGCGATTGCAGTTTATTCAAAAGCTACAGTCATCACTGGAAATTGATACCCTGATTCAGCAGCTGTTTAACACCATTAATGGGCTGATTGAGTTAGATGGTCTTACCTATCTTCACAAGGAGTATGACTTAACGATCCATTGTGGCAAAACCAAACACCACAGCTGTAGCTATCGAATAATCACTGAAACTGACCAACTTGGAGAAATCATTGGCTATCGTCAGCAGCGCTTTACTGAAGAGGAATTAACCTGCTTAGAAGACTTACTACAGTATGTCGTATGCCCACTGCGTAATGCTTTACAGTACCGGTCTGCCATCCAGGCGGCTCTTTATGACCCACTCACTGGGGCAGGCAACCGTATAGCCCTAGATAATGCACTTCACCGCGAGTTACAAGTCTGCAAGCGGGAAAAACAGCCTTTATCCTTACTGGTATTAGACCTGGATTATTTTAAGCAAATCAATGACAGTTATGGTCATAGCGCTGGAGACTATGTGCTAAAACAAACCGTCGCCTGCCTGCATAACAGTTTAAGAAATGTCGATATGGTTTTTAGATATGGTGGCGAAGAGTTTATTGTTCTTCTCTCAAAAACCAGTAAGAAAGCAGCTGCAGTGGTTGCAGAGCGCTTACGTAAAAGTATTGAGGATATGCAGTGCCAGTATAACAACATTGCCATTCCACTAACGGCAAGCCTAGGCACTTCAACACTTGAAGCAAAAGATACGATACAAGACTTATTTAATAGAGCCGATCAAGCCTTGTACCGTGCTAAAGCATCTGGTCGAAATGTTGTTATTAGCAGCTAACTGTAAAGATTAGCGCGACGGACGCGAAGGCTTCTTTTTCTTTGGCTTACTCGCAGTGTGTTTGCGCTGCTGTCGCTGTAAGTCAGTTTTTCCTTGTTTACTATGGGTTGGCACAGGCTTAGCACTTAGTCCTACCAGTTTTGCTAACTCATCAACTTCCCGCTGAGAAAGTTCATCCCAAGCACCCACCTTAACTCTGCTCGCTAAAATGACGTTACCATAACGCACACGTTTCAAGCGGCTTACTTTAACTCCTTGAGACTCCCAAAGGCGGCGCACTTCTCTGTTTCGACCTTCCATTATCACAACGTGAAACCAGTGATTAATACCATCGCCACCTGAGTCAACAATGTCTGTAAAACGGGCAGGACCATCATCCAGCGTCACGCCTTCAAATAAGCGCTGTGTCATCTCAGGCGTTACTTCTCCCATAACCCTAACAGCGTACTCTCGCTCTATTTGATATGAAGGATGCATCAGGCGGTTTGCCAGCTCACCATCAGTGGTAAACAATAATAAACCTGAAGTATTTATGTCCAAGCGCCCAATATTTATCCAGCGCTCTCCTTTAAGCTTTGGTAAACGGTCAAAAACAGTAGGACGTCCTTCGTTATCTTTTCTTGAACACACCTCACCTTCAGGCTTGTTATACACCAGCACACGACGATGTTCAGAACCACAGCTAGTTGTCACTAACCGGCCATCCACTTTAACCTGGTCAGTGTTAGAAACTCGCACACCTAAAGTCGCTGTTTGCCCATTCACCTGGACACGACCTTCAGCAATCCATCGCTCAATTTCCCGTCTGGAAGCCAGGCCAGTTTGTGCCAAGGCTTTTTGTAACTTCACCGTTTCCACTTCGTTTTTACTCGCAACTGTTTTCAATAATTAAAGCTTTCTACCCAATTAGACAGTAAGCTTTCAGTTTCTGAATTAAGGATATCTGTATTAATTAGCGGCTCTTACGAGGCTGTACCATCTTGTTGGTCAGTAGATGCATCTATTACATCATCGGTACTGGCTTCAAGCGTAGTTGACTCAGGAGCAGTTGACTCAGCCTCGCCAACCCTATTTCGTACCTGCTCTTCTTGCAGCTGCTTCTCTAAAAACGCAGCTGCACGCGCCTGGGCTTGCTCGGTTTCCTCTGCCAGTGTCATTTCTCCTGCATTTTCAGGCGGTATGATAGCTGAAGCGTCTTCAGAAAGAGGATCAGAGCCGCCATCTTCCTCTTTATTAACGGCTTCTTCCTCACAGGCTTCAGGCTCAAATTGACCAGATAACAACTGATCAAAATGCTCAGGTAGTTGCTGTTCCATTTCATCAAGCTCAGCAAACAGCGCTTCTGCAGCCATCGGCTTATCCTGCATATCCTCTGCAGAGCCAGCTTGCTGTTCTATAGGCTCATCTAACGCCAGCTCTTCATTCGCGGCCATTTCTTTAATCTCTGCAAGTGGAGGCAATTGGTCTAAGCTTTGCAGATTAAAATAGTCTAAAAACTGACGTGTTGTTGCATACATCGCAGGTCTGCCAGGGACATCACGGTGCCCGACTACACGTACCCACTCACGCTCTTGCAACGTTTTGATAATGGAAGAACTTACACTCACCCCACGAATATCTTCTATTTCACCACGGGTAATGGGTTGTCGATAAGCAATCAGTGCCAACGTTTCCAGTAAAGCACGCGTATAGCGAGGGGGACGCTCTTCCCACAGCTTGCCAACCCACTCACTCAGTTGACTTCGCACCTGAAAACGATAGCCAGAAGCAACTTCCTTGAGTTCAAATCCACGCCCCTCACACTGTTCACTAATGGAAGCTAGAGCTTGTTTGATTGCATCAGGCTCAGGACGACTACCTTCGGAAAACAACAGTCGCATCTGTTCTATGGTTAGTGGCTTTGGTGATGCAAGTAATGCACCTTCCAAAATCATGCTTAGAGTAACGTCAAAATCTGTCATGAGGCACGCGCTTTTACATGAATAGCCCCAAATGGCTCAGTCTGCACCAGCTCAATAAGGGACTCTTTAATTAATTCCAGAACAGCTAAAAAGGTCACCACTACACCCAACCGTCCTTCTTCCAGGGAAAAAAGGGCAACAAAAGGGGTAAAATGATCAGCCGATAAAGCACCCAAAACTTGAGACATGCGCTCCCGTGTTGAAAGTGCTTCCTGCTCTACTTGGTGGCTTTCAAACATCTCAGCACGTTTCAATACTCCAGCAAAGGCAACTAATATCTCTTTTAAGTCCACATCAGGCTGAGGTTTATCATGCACAATATGGGGCGGCAAAGCTCTTGCTAAATGAATATCACGTCCTTGCCGTGGTATTTCATCGATGGACTCCGCCGCCTTTTTAAACCGCTCATATTCCAACAAGCGCTTTATCAATTCAGCACGAGGATCTTCCTCTTCCTCTTCAGTCTCTTCACTTGTTCTAGGTAATAGCATGCGTGATTTAATTTCTGCCAACATAGCGGCCATGACTAAATACTCTGCTGCCAGCTCAAAGTGGACAGCTTTCATAAGCTCGACATACTCCATATACTGCAGCGTAATATCAGCAACACATATTTCCAAAACATCGACATTCTGTCGTCGAATTAAGTACAAGAGCAAGTCCAAGGGGCCTTCAAATGCCTCCAGAAAAACCTCAAGTGCTTCTGGAGGAATGTACAAGTCTTGCGGTATTTCTGTGACAGGCTCACCTTGCACAATTGCAAATGGTAGCTCAGCCTGCTCAGGCGTTTGTCGAAAGCGACGCTGATAAGCCTGGCTTTCTGAAAGCAAGTCAGTTTGGTGGTCCAGCGCACTGTCGGCTGTAGTATTTTCCGGTTGAGACACTGGTTCTGACATATCATGCATTCCTAACGAAAGCGCCACAGAGTTAAACATGCTTATTATGTGTTTATGCTGGGCTTACTCAAATCCTGCAAAAGGTTGGTTTGAATTGTGTAAACCTCAATCAACACTAGAAGTATATTAGTTGTATTTATGACAACTACTTTAAACACTGTTGCAACCGCTACTTTATTACTCAGTATTCAGTTATTCAGCTTTAGCTGTCTAAACAGTCTATTTTCGCAAAACAGACTCTATCCTGCACCTGTTTTTGAGTACACTCCTCTTAATAAATTATGATGAAAGTTCCAGGCTGTGCATTTATTTGCCTTCCTGAAAAACATGAAAACATGCCGCACTGTTAAGATGATTAACCGACAGGCGTTAACCACTCTATAATCAGCTTAGAAGAAAATAGTTGGTCCAGAAGTCAGCAGACTAAACAAACATGCACTCACGCTTGTAAGAAAGGTGTAGCATCACCTTTACCTTCACGAATAACACTAGGCACTTCATCTACCATATTGACCACAGTGGTAGGCTCCATTCCACAAAAACCACCATCAATAATCAGGTCGACATGATGTTCCAGCAAGTCACGCATTTCATATGGGTCAATAAGCGGATACTCATCCCCAGGCATAATAAGAGTGGTACTCATAAGCGGTTCACCTAAATCGGCTAACAATGCTTGAGTAATTGCAAAGTCTGGCACACGTAAACCTATTGTTCGCCGCTTTGGGTGCATTAAACGTCGAGGAACCTCTCGTGTTGCTTGCAAAATAAAGGTATAAGGCCCTGGCGTGTAGGCTTTCAATAAACGATAAGCCGTATTCTCCACACGCGCATAAATAGCAAGCTCCGATAAGTCACGACACATCAGTGTAAAATTATGACGATCATCTAAGTTTCGAATACGACGAATACGGTCAACAGCTTTTTTATCACCAATATGACAACCAATAGCATAGGCAGAATCTGTTGGGTAAACGACCACTCCCCCCTGGTGAATAATATCTGCAGCTTGTCGTATTAAACGCTGCTGGGGATTTTCATAATGTATCTGAAAAAATTGGCTCACAGTATTTACCTACTGTTTTTTTATTCAAAGCGACCAAGCAGACCAAATTGGTCGGCACTGTTTTGGTAATAGCGGTACTTTACCCACATCAGCCCAGTGGGTCGCAGGTCCATGAAAGTCACTACCACAGGATGCCAGAAGCTCATAATCACAACTTAATTGAGCTAAATAAGCCAAACGATCAGGTGTAACCCCTGCAGTGGCTACTTCCATCCCATGACCACCAAAGGCTTTAAACTGCTGTAATAAGTTACGTAGCTTGGTATTGGTCATTTTATAACGAGCGGGGTGTGCCAGTACGGCTTGGCCTTCAGCTTCTCTAATCCAGGTGACAACTTGCTGTAAATCTGGCCACTGACTTTTGACATCACCAATTTTGCCAGCCCCTAACCACCGTTTAAAAGCCTGATCACGTGTTTCCACAAAGCCTGAACGAACCATATGTTCAGCAAAATGTGGACGACCTAGCTGTAATTCTTGGTCAGAAAAAAGACCTTTTGTTTGTTGTCGAACAACCTCTAGCGCCCCTTCCAATGGGTCAGTAACACCCACTTTCACTAGCCGCTCAGCAATTTTAGTTGCACGCATTTGCCGCGCTTGACGCTGACAAGTGAGAGCTTGCTGAAAGCTGGATGATTGCAGCTTAATATTTAAACCTAAAACATGTAATGTGATTCCTCGCCAAACACAGGAAAACTCAATACCTGGAATAATGGTTAACGATAATGCTTGCAGCTCTGAGCTATATGCCTGGCTCAGCCAATTAATGCCAGCTACGCTGTCATGATCAGTGATTGCCAGAACATCAACTTGTTGGGTTATTGCCCGTTCAACCAGTTCTAAAGGGGACAAAAGACCATCTGAGGCTGTTGTGTGGGTGTGCAAATCGTACAGCACATTAACTCTCTTTTTACTTACTTTTGCTCATAGTAACAGCTTTCATTTCATGTGCGTTAATGTCATTACACCGACATGGACAATTCGTTTGAACTAAACTGATGTTTAAGGGTTCTAACCGCTGTAGTATCAATTCCTAAGTACCTAAAAAAGCACCCCAAAAACAACACTAATAAAGCAACCATCAGCAATCCAAAAGATGATAGATAGACTTTTATTTAGATTGCTAAGAAAATAAAGTACTATATACACCTACTTATCTAGCCAGGGTGACAGAAACGCAATGAAATTCTTTGTTGATCTACTCCCAATCATCGTTTTCTTCGCGGTATATAAGCTAACAGGCGACTTTTTATTGGCAACCATCAGTATTTTAGCGGCTACTGGTGTGCAAATGGCCTACAGCTGGGTTCGTCACCGTAAGATTGAACGTATTCACCTTATTTCTGCGGGATTACTTGCTGTCCTTGGCGGTATGACCCTCCTTTTTGACAACTCTGCCTTTTTACAATGGAAGCCCACTATTTTGTATTGGGTTATGGGGGCAGCAGTACTGATCTCTCACTTCTGGGGAAAAAAAAACCTTACCCAACGCAGTCTTGAAGGCCTGCTCAAAAGCTCAAATGTTCAACTCCAAGCAGTACCCACAACAACCTGGAGCAAACTCAATTTAGGTGTTTTTGGGTTCCTGACTGCAATAGGTGTTGCCAACCTATATGTTGCTTACCAGTTTAGTGAGTCAGCCTGGGTTAACTTCAAATTATTTGGTTTAACCGGCATCACACTTGTTTTTATGGTTGCATTGATTATGCCACTGTCTCGCTACATGGAGACTGAGCAAAAAGCCGAACCCGCAATGATCAACGAAGAACAAGACTAACAAGCCTTATGCTATATATCATCATCGCTGAAGACGTCCCAAATAGTCTTCCACTACGCCAGCAAGCTCGTCCACAGCACTTAGCCCGACTGGAGCTACTTAGAGAGGAAGGTCGTTTGATCATAGCGGGTCCTACACCAGCTATTGATAGCAACGACCCTGGAGAAGCGGGTTTTACCGGCAGTATTATCATTGCTGAGTTTAATTCACTAGAAGATGCTAAGCGCTGGGCAAATGATGACCCTTATATCAAAGCAGGTGTATACGCCAAAACAACCGTAAAACCTTTTAAGAAAGTTTTGCCTTAATTTCTGCAAGCTATCCTTGTTTCCGCAGACTACCCTGCCCCACTAAAATTTGAGTACTAACACTATGGTATTCTTCTAGAATGGGGCAGGCTTCCCCCCCACAGTCCTTAACGCGTTTTAAACTCAAGTTCATAAAAAAACTGTGATATCCTCTTAGTCTTTCCTTTCATTACATTTAAAGAATGGATTCACCGTATTCAACAACAGTGTCCACAACTGAATGGATTATTCTGGACGATGCCAAAAAATACGTTTTTTTTCACATACAGGGAGCTGGGCCGAATGCGAAGCATTGCAACTTTATTTATTGCAGTCATAGTTATATTTCCCTTACCAGCTCAAGCAGCCCGAATTGGATATGTTGGTGATGAAATCTATGTTCCCCTTAGAGCAGGGCCAGCCAGTAGTTACCGAATTGTACATTCAGGCCTAAAAACAGGTACTCAACTTGAGATCCTGGCCTACGAGATTGAAAAAGGCTATAGCTTAGTAAAAACACCTTCAGGGTTAGAGGGTTATATTGAAAATCAATATTTGGTTGAAGAGCCTGTTGCCAGACTTCAGCTTACAGAGCTACAAAATGATGTATCGTCTTTAACCGCTGAAAAAAATAGATTAGAGCAGATTATTACTGACTTTAAAACTGAAAACCAAGGTGTCATCACCCTAAATGATCAGCTAAAAGAAGAAAAACAAGCCATTCAAGTACGCCTTCAATCACTGGAGAACATGACTAAAAACACCCAACAAATTGTGGCCCGAAATAAAACCCTCAGTGACACACATGTTAAGCTCACAGAACAGATTAGCGCCTTACAAAAAGAAAATAATAAACTATCTCAAATGGCCTACTTAAAGTGGTTCTTGTATGGCGCAGGCACCATGATTCTAGGCATCACCTTAGGGCTAATACTGCCTAGAGTTAGACTGCGCCAAAAACAAAGTGAGTGGCTTTAACGGTCGATATGCCCCAGGTCTCTTTCTGGCTGAAAATAATTGCGTAAGCGTTGTTTGAGCGTTTTTGCATCGGGGAAACCACCATCGCGCTTACGCTCCCAAAGCAGAACATCGTCTGCATAGATATAAAAACGACCACCATGTGATGGTTTAAGGGTCACTCCTGCTAGATCCTCAGCAAATGTACTTAAAAGCTCTTGAGCTAACCAAGTAGCCCTAAGTAACCATTGACACTGACAACAATACTCAATCGTTATCAAGGGTTTATTCTTCATAAAAACCTCAGTACAACCTGATAGCAGCTACTTTAACTGCATCTTGACTAACCTTTAATGTGGTTGAAAAACCAGCTACAAACCCGCTCAATTAAAACGATTTTTGTAACTAAAGCAAATAGCTATTCCACAAAGGACAGGCTAAACTAGCTGGCCGTTATTACTCTATTTACGCGATCATTATTATGTTGGACTATCTTGTTAACCCTGATATTGAAGATTACTGCCATCAAAACACAACCAAAGAGTCTGACTTGCTTCTCTCTCTCATTGAAGCAACCAATAAAAATATGGGGTATCCCGTCAAATTATCAGGTAGGCAGGTAGGACGCCTATTAAAACTGATCGTTAGCATCAGCCAAACCAAGACTATTCTTGAAATTGGTATGTTCACTGGTTACTCAGCACTATCTATGGCTGAAGCATTACCTGACGATGGCAAAATTATTTGCTGCGAAACTAACCCTCGAGCCGTTGAGTTTGCTAAAGCATTTTTTGAGCAGTCACCTCATGGCGACAAAATTGATATTCGTTTTGGTAAAGCACTGGATACCATCGGCTCCTTTTCAGACATTACTTTTGACCTAGTATTTATTGATGCTGACAAAAAAAATTACACCAATTACTTACATGCCACACTTCCTCTTGTTAGAAAGGGTGGACTCGTTATTGTGGACAACGCCCTTTGGCAAGGTAACGTTCTAGCACCTAGTGATGAGAGAGATCAGGCTGTTGCTGACTTAAACCACTATGTTGCCGAAAGTGATGCTCTTGAAAATGTCTTGCTAAGCATTCGTGATGGAGTGAATATCATACGTAAGTGTTAGGCCACTTTTTGGGAAATATGCATACCCACTAACCTCCCAACAAAAACAGCTAAGTAAAACTGTCCAACAACCGCTTCCAGTGCAGTCAAAGACTGCGCTGCTCGACTGATAGGGACAACATCGCCAAAGCCAAGTGTAGTTAAAGAAACGTAACTAAAATAGATAAACCCCCATACATCGTAACCATCCACCGCATTAATGCCATGAAAGGAATCAGGATGGAGCAACTCAATAAAGCTGTAGCAAAGCGCCCACCAAATACCAAACAATAGATAAATGCACATAGAGCCATAGAGGGTATCTCGCGTAATCACCGTATTCGCAAACACGAGTTTAATCATACGAATAATGACGTACACAAAAAATACAATATATAAAAAGGTATCCAGCATCGCAAAGGTTGGTGTCCCTCGGCTCACTGATACCCAACCCGTAATTGCAGTGGGAATAGCTAGTATCAGGGATGAAATAAAGGCTCGCCGATCATGGCTAAAAACATAAATAGAACATACCAACAACAATGTTAAACTGGCTTTCAGCATAACACTGCGGGTAATAAGCTCAGGAATTAAAGGAAATATAATAGCGACTAAAATAAGGGCTACTAAAAGTGACGCAAAACTATAACGAGGGACTTTGACTTTCATTTAAAGCACCCTTATGCCATAGGCTTATCACTTTTCTACCACTTTGCATAATGCTCTTCAACAAACCCTAAAATATTATCGACTTGAATAGTACGTTGCCCGGTCTCTATCGTTCCTGAAAAATAGCCATAAAGCTGATGAAAATTAGTTGCCATTAACCATAAATTTAAACATTCTCGATGCGCTCCAAGAGGCGTAAAGGTCAAATCAAGCGACTTATCATAGGATGTGATATGCCATGGCAAATAAATATCATCAACATGATAATCAAAATGTATATGATCAATTTTTCCCAGCTGCCCATCCAGCCAATAGCAGTTTTCAGTAAAGCTTGTTTCATTGACACCCGCAGATAAATTCAACCCTAGCCATTCACCTGAGCTTAACCTTCCCCCAAGACACGCCCAATTCCAAAATGTTTCCCGGCGCATATAGCCAGCCGAAAAATCATGATGTGCTGATGCCTGTATTTGGGATAAATCAAAGTGCCCCCACTTACAATCGATTTCACCCTGAACTGCCAGACCAGCCACTTTTTGCGCATAGACCCAACCAGAGGGACCACAGCGAGTGCAAATTCGTAGTGGCTGCATGGGCTGGATAGCCTCATCAAATACACAATTTACATTGAGGTTTGGTAGCTCGATACGCAGTGACTTAGTACGCGTTAACCGATCATATTTCATAACAATAACGCGATTTCCACGTTTAAAATAACTACCGCCTTCATCAGGACTTAAACTTAAATGGCAGTTTTGACTCAGTACATCATGAAATGTCAGTGCCCACCGACGCTTAGAAGGTGGATGGTACAAATAACAAAAAGCCAGCCCCACAAGTTTAGTATCAACCAGGGCACAGCCTAAAACGATCTCAGGCGAGATAATGCCGTAATATTGAAATGCATTAAAACCAAACCAACGCTGCCAGCGTGATGCTGCTTTTCCCATTGGTGTTAATAGGCGACAATCACGATAATTAATTTCAGAGACCGGGTAATCTATAATCCCAAACCTTGGCTGGCCATTTTGCTGGATAAGCTTTGTATCAGGGAACTGCACTACAGATTGATGTTGATCGATCAGCATGCTTTCGCTCAAACCTGGCTCCCTTCTAGTTTACGAATAGCTTCAACCACATGATCAGGCAACGCAGTTTTTGCTTCTTTTGATATATCAAAGCAAACTACAGTTCCAAATCCCTCTGCTGCAACACGTTGTGCTTTTTGACTAAAAACAACATATTGCATCTTTAACCTGTCAGTCAGTATTTCCGTTACTTTCGCTCCAATAACCAGCTTGTCTGGATATACCAGTGGCATTTTAAAGCGACAGGAGGTTTCAGCCAGAACAGGCACAAGGTGTTGTGCATCCAATAAATTGCCCAACAGTAGACGCTCAAAATAGGCTATGCGAACATTTTCAAAATAACGGAAATAAACGGTATTATTTATGTGCCCTAACGCATCCATCTGCCCCCATTCTACTGCTGTTTCAAGAACCACAGGCATTGAAGCAATATTGAAAGATGATGCCATAAACCAACTCCCTGGACTTCACCATTATGTCTACACAAGCCTAATTAATAAAATACTCAGCTAGCGAATTGTATCCAAGCTGCAACAGGAAACCTGCTATGAAATGTGACTTTTTGGTTTTAATTCAGCCGTCTTTCCGCAAACTTAGAGGTTGTTTAATCCTTTAAACACTACCTACTTAATATCCTCATTCAAAATAGTGAGTCGAAGATGACTCAGTTAGGGTCTTTTCCTGATGTTTTAAGATACGAGGCCAGCGTGCACTTTTATGTTGCGACTTTGGGTCTGTGACTGTAACAACATAGACTCGTGTAATACCAGCATCCTCGACCAATAAACCCTGAATAAACTCATCTTTACCTAAGCTATACCACTGACTATTCCCCAACTGGTCCTTTTCCATAAACCCATCGATGATAATCTTGACTGGCCTAGGGTTATAGCTACTCCACTTTCCAGAATAAATTGACTCCAATCGAGCCCAACCACCCAAAGGTGTAAAACCAGGTTGTTTTTCCCTTCGTCCCCAGGGAATAAGTAATACCTGACCACGTTTGTTACGAACAGGTAAACAGCTTTTCGGATTTGGGAAAAAAGTACGAATTGTTTCTTCCGCTTGTTGGTACGTAACCCCGCCACACATTTAATGTTGCCCACCCTGGCAGTTGGGTGATTGTGGAGCACTGGCCGATCTTGCTTGCCACTCATCTGGCGTATAGGTATGAAGCGCTAACGCATGCACCGGACCCGCTAGTTCATTAGCAAGTAATTGATAAACCTGTTGATGGCGAGCCACACTGCGCTTATCTGCAAAGGCATTAGAGACAACAGTAACCTTAAAGTGTGTACTTGAATTTGGTGGGACATTGTGCATATAACTTTCATTTTGCACATCTAAATATGTTGGCTGCAAGCCCTCATTTAGCTTGCTCATAATGGTATCTTGCACACTCATGCACGAACCCTCAGCACTAAGAAACAATTAAGGAAAGCCTAACAGAATTAACGTACACCATACACGCATAAAGACTAGGGTTAAGTGGCAAGGTACAGGGAATAAGTGGACTCTTGTTTTTGGATGGAAGGGACTCATAAGAAAAAGACAGGCAGAACAGCTAAAAGGACCTGACCTCTTTTACCTGTCAAACCTGTCTTCTAAGGACATATCAAGTTGATATGTATTAGCGGGTAAAACCCACCCATTGCTTTTTGTTGTATGCAGCCAAAAGCCGAGCAATAATTAATGATTATTATCTACCAATTCTTGCGTTCATTCTTGTACCGCAGGCTCTCCTTAAGTTTTTCAGTAATATTATTCAGCTCGTTAACACGTATTGTTTTAAAACAACCACCACAGTGCATTTCTCAAGTATTTGATCACCTATCCTTTGAATAAAATAGACTTGAATTGTTTTTTACATTACATATCACAGCGTTTAATGCTTATTACTACTGTTATCGTGCTTTACAAACCAAGCACATTTACCTAAAAACACCATCTGTCTTGAATTACTTAAGCGGTTTATACTAATACTTTATCTATGTTGTAAGCCTAGCACTGATTCCTACAAAGGATATTTGACCCGAGTCAATACGAACAAATAACTAAACAACACTATATTTTCTATTGATTTACCGCAGTTTTTCCAAAACCAGTAAGTTATCCTCTTTAGCAGAAATAAATAATTCACATTTAAAAGTTTCAACAAGCCTCAGTTAATAATAGACATCAATACTGACATTTTATACAGTATGCGCTTTACTCTAGGGATACCAACACAACCCTTATCCTGTGTAAATTCAAACGAGGTGACCCATGCCGGTAATACCCATGTGGAAATGTGATAGGGATGGCAGTATGTTTGATGATAAAAAAGCTGCAGAAGAGCACGATAAAATGCTAGAACTGGCGGCAAACATCACACACATGTTAGAACGCCATTATGCGACATTAGATGAAGAGCTTGCTGAAGACATTGGTTTGCTTTTCGCTCAAAACAAAGAAACGATTGCTAAAGCAATAAAAGGTAAGCCTGAGCTTATTCTGGAAATAGAGCCACAGGCGGAACAGAAAGCCTCCACCAAAAAAGCTGAGAAAAAGGAGGCATAATGCTGCATTACTGGCTTACACTTTATTCTGCCTTGTAAGCCAGTCTGACAGTTATTATTTGTCTCACCTCCCTATTGTCATTCTGTCAGGATCAGCTACCATAGCGGCTTTTTTTCAGAGGTAGTAGGCGTAAAGCATGACGACATTTGTTCCAGGACAACGTTGGATTAGTGATACCGAAACAGAGCTAGGCCTGGGTACCATTCTGACGCTTGAGAACCGCCTGGTCACGCTATTGTTTCCTTCCACTGGCGACACACGGATTTACTCTATTCATAATGCTCCCTTGACCCGGGTGGTTTTTAATGTGGGAGATACCATCGAAAATCATGAAGGGGAGCAAATTGAGGTCACTGATGTCGCGATTAACAATGAGTTAATCACATATACTGGTAATGACACACAAGGCAAAGCTGTCGAAGTGCCTGAATCATGCTTGGGTAACTTCATCACATTTAATAAACCCCAAGAACGACTGTTGGCTGGACAAATTGACCAAAACCAACATTTCTCACTTAGATATAAAACATTACAACATAATCACCAGCTACTTAGCTCTAAGCTTCTGGGTTTAGTAGGCTCACGTACAGCATTAATTCCTCACCAGCTGCATATTGCTTACGAAGTTGGACAGCGAACAGCACCCCGTGTATTACTTGCCGATGAAGTTGGACTAGGTAAAACCATTGAAGCCGGGTTAATCATATATCAACAGCTTTTAGCAATGCGTGCCCAGCGCGTGCTAGTCATAGTACCTGAAACTCTTCAGCATCAGTGGCTTGTAGAACTTCTTCGTCGTTTTAACCTGCACTTTAGCCTGTTTGATTTAGAGCGCTGTCAGCAATACCCTGACGACAATCCTTTTGACAGTGCTCAGCTTGTACTTACAAGTTTGGAGTTTCTCACCCAGCACTCAGCTTATCATGACCAATGTTGCAAGGCGGGCTGGGACTTAATGATTGTTGACGAAGCTCACCACTTAACCTGGTCTGCAGAACAACCTAGCGTACCTTACTTATGCATTGAGCAGCTTGCACAAGCAACACCTGGTGTACTACTGCTGACAGCAACGCCCGAACAACTTGGAAAGGAAAGCCATTTTGCTCGATTAAGGCTGTTAGATCCTGAACGCTTTCATAGCTTAGAAGCATTTATAGAAGAAGAAATCGCCTATGCACCTGTAGCAAAAGCCGTTCAAAGCTTAATTGAGTTTGACTCAATGAGTGAAGATACTGCCAAATTACTACTGACATTTACCTCCACCGAACAGCACAAAGCACAAGATTTAATAAGCATTATCCAAACATCTAAAGATAATGACGAGAGAGAACAAGCAAAGTCAGTACTCATCAATATACTGCTTGATAGACACGGTACCAGTCGTGTTCTATTTCGTAATACACGTGCAGGTGTTCATGGTTTTCCAGGCAGGCTCGTACAACCCTATCCTCAGCCAACCCCCGAACTTTACACGCTGGCATGGGAAGATAGCGACAAGCTAGAGGAATTTCTCTTTCCTGAAATCGCATACCAACAAAGAATTACTATTGATGATAAAGACCCTTGGTGGCGATTTGACCCAAGAATTGACTGGCTGCTTACACTACTCAAGGCATTGAAAGGCGAAAAAATATTACTTATTTGCGCTAATGCAACAACAGCCCTTGACCTTGATGAAGCTATTCGTGTTCGTTCTGGCGTACCAAGTGCCGTATTTGAAGAAGGTATGTCAATCATTGAGCGGGATCGTGCAGCGGCTTATTTCGCAGACCAGGAATATGGCGCACAAATTTTAATTTGCTCAGAAATTGGTAGTGAGGGTCGCAACTTCCAGTTTGCTCATCACTTAGTTTTATTCGATTTGCCACTCAACCCTGATCTGCTTGAACAGCGTATTGGTCGACTTGATCGAATTGGCCAAACTGAAGCTATTAGAATTCATGTGCCTTACTTTGAAGGCTCAACTCAAGCCATGATTTATAGCTGGTACCATGATGGCTTAAATGCTTTTCTGGATACGTGCCCTGCTGGCACTCAGTTATACTCGATTTTTCAGGACGAAATTACCACGCTATGCCAGCAAACAAACCCATTGGAAGATGATAAATGGCCAGCATTACTTAAAAATACCCAACAGCAGCTAAAGCAAATTGCCCATAACCTTCATGAAGGTAGAGATAGACTTCTTGAGCTCAACTCTCAAGGTAATATAAAAAGTTTTGACCTAATCAATGCGCTACAAAATGAAGGTAGCGCAAAAAAACTGCGTAAATACACAGAAAAATTATTTAGCTGCTTTGGTATTGATCATGAAGATCACTCAAAAGATTGCATTGTCGTAAGACCCAGCGAGCAAATGCTAGTACCTTCATTCCCAGGCTTACAAGAAGAAGGTATGACGATGACCTTTAATCGGGATATTGCACTGAGCCGTGAAGATATGCACTTTCTGACCTGGGAGCACCCTCTCGTGCGCAATGGAATGGAGATGCTACTGGATAGTGAGTTTGGTAATACCACCGTTGCCTTACTCAAAAATAAAGCTCTGAAGCCTGGAACTATGCTAGTCGAAGCAATTTATGTAGTCGCTCCACCAGCAGATCACCAGCAATTACAACGCTTTTTACCACCCACTAGCATTCGCACGTTGATTGATCCTAAAGGTAATGATCTCAATACTAGTGTTAATTTTGAGACGCTCGATGCCCAACTCCACCCGATAAAGAAAAAGACCTCACGAAAACTAATCAAAGCGCAGCATGAACCCATAATGCAAGCATTAAAGCAAGCAGAAAACACTGCTGCACAACAGATGCCGGCTATTGTCCAGTCAGCTACTCAGGCTTTTAGGACAACACTTGAATCTGACCTTGAGCGCTTACAAGCGCTAAAAGAGGTAAACCCTAATATTCGAGAAGAAGAAATAACACATCTTCAGCAAACTATCGCATCAGGTCTCATTGGATTATCTCAGGCTCAACTTCGACTTGATGCAGTTCGTGTAATGTTTGCCGGGTAAAGTGTCTGGAAAACATAAAGCAAGTAGGTGCCGCTAACGCCCTACTTACTGCCTTGCTATTAAACTAATCACGTCGTAAAGATACCTCTCGCATAGTTTTATCGAGGTATCTTTTAACACTCCTAACCAAAAATCTCCTAACCGAAAAACGCTGAAATTAATATAACTTAGCCTCTCCCTCTGGCCGTGTTTTAAATCGACGATGCAGCCACATATACTGATCAGGTTTTTTACGGATTTCTTGCTCTATACACTGGTTTACTCTAAGCGCATCTGCTGCTTCGTCTTTTGAGGGAAAATTTGATAATGGCGGATGTATAGTAACCAAATAACCTTTATTCCCAGGTAAACGTTGCTGAGAAAATACCACAACTTTAGCTTTTCCCATTCGAGCAAACTTTGATGTTGCAGTAACAGTAGCGGCTTGAACCCCAAAAAAAGGAACAAAAACACTTTGCTTGGGACCATAATCCTGATCAGGGGCATACCACACAATGCGCCCGTCTCGAAGTGCTTTAAGCATTGTGCGAATATCTTTTCGAGGAATTGTTCGTGAAGAAGGGTGATAGTTCTCTCTACCTCGCCTTTGTATATAATCAAATACTGGATTTTTATGCTTACGGTACATGCCATCAATTGGAAAGTGCATTCCAAGCAGGGCTGCTCCAATCTCCAAAGTTGTGAAATGCATTGCAACTAATAACACACCTTGGTCTTTTAATGCTTCAAGATGCTCCTTACCCTCAAATACCACATATTTTGCCAACCGTGACTTTGGCCACCACCATGCCATTCCCGTTTCCAGCATACTAATGCCTAAAGAGTGAAAGCTCCGCTTCACCAGTGCAGCTTGCTCATCTGATGATAGCTCAGGAAAACACAGCTTAATGTTGGTTTCTGCAATATGGCGACGCTGTTTTCCCAGATAGTACGCAACTTTTCCTAAACCTTTTCCTATAAACTGAATCCATGTATAGGGTAGCTGACAAAGCAACCACATAACCCCTAACCCCAACCAGGTTAACCAAAATCGCGGATGGAAAAATTGCTTAGAAAATTTCAAAGGCTCCATAAAAACACTCAAATACTTATGACAAACAGTGCTCAATGAATAGCCTCATTGACACATGCACGTTTAATAAAATAGCAATTGATGCTAAAAACAACTACAGTTACTCATGCTGACATTATAAATAATGACCGCTGAACCAATACAATGCTTAATAAACTCGTGTCGTGTAATTTAATCACTAATGAAACAGGTAAATTCAGCAAACCCTAACTGATGCGCAAACAATGACTGCGAATGCCTCTCAACCCAATAATACAACTGGTTTCCAGTTAAAAAGAAGCCGACTGACACTAACCACGCTAGAGCTACTAAGCCTTGAGCTGGAAATAATTCGGCTTCAACTGACAGAACAAGCTCAGCTTGCCCCTAATTTACTCCATGACATGCCAGTGATATTAAGCCTTGAGAAAGTGGCTCTGCCGGAGAAAACGTGCAATGTTAACGCGATCGTTCATGAATGTGAACGAATGGGCCTAAGAATAATAGCAATTCGAGCACAAGCGCACTGGCGTCCTTATCTTAAATCAATAGAAATTGCCTATTTACCCACACTTTCAGCACAGTCAGACGAACCAATCAGCAAACCACAACGTCAAATCACAGAGCAAACACCTAACCCAGAACCAAAGCCTGCAAGCCCAACACATATTGTTGTTAATAGACCTGTGCGCTCTGGTCAGCAGGTTATCGCACCTGAAGGGGACTTAATTGTCCTTGCCCCAGTCAGTGCAGGAGCTGAATTACTGGCAAAAGGTAATATTCATATTTACGGACCGCTTCGAGGGCGAGCACTTGCAGGAATAGAAGGCAACACAAAAGCTGGTATTTTTTGCTTACAGTTTGCTGCAGAACTCGTAGCAATTGCAGGACACTATATGACTGAAATGGCACCATTCCAATCTTTTTGGCAAAAAGGTGCTCATATTTTTCGTGAAGGAGAAAACTTGCAGATCCTTCCACTTTAAACAATAATTTTTTGAGAAATTCCGCTAGAAACTAATTTTTTATAGGGTGCTACGTTGGCCAAAATAATTGTTGTCACTTCAGGCAAAGGTGGCGTTGGCAAAACCACGACCAGTGCAGCTATTGCCACAGGTTTAGCAATGCGTGGTTATAAGACTGTTGTCATCGACTTTGATGTGGGGTTACGTAATCTTGATTTAGTAATGGGCTGTGAACGTCGAGTGGTGTACGACTTCGTTAATGTTATTAACGAAGAGTCAAACTTAAAGCAGGCTCTCATCAAAGATAAACGTATTGCCAATTTATTTGTTTTACCTGCATCTCAAACACGAGATAAAGAAGCCTTAACAAAAGAAGGCGTAGGACGTGTTTTAGAAGAGCTTCGCGAGTCCTTTGATTATATCGTTTGCGACTCACCTGCGGGCATTGAAAAAGGTGCGCTTATGGCACTTTATTATGCTGATGAAGCCATTATTGTCACCAACCCTGAAATTTCTTCAGTTCGTGACTCTGATAGAATCCTAGGTATTTTGCAAAGCAAATCTATACGAGCTGAGCAAGACTTAGAACCTGTTAAAGAGTATTTACTACTGAGCCGCTATGATCCAGAACGCGTAAACCGCGGTGAAATGCTGAGTGTTGGTGACGTAGAAGAGATTCTAGCTATTCCATTATTAGGTGTAATTCCTGAGTCAAAAGCCGTCCTTAAAGCATCCAACCAAGGTATTCCGGTTATTCATGACGCTGAAAGCGATGCAGGACAAGCCTATGCTGACTCAGTAGATCGATTTCTTGGTAAAGATCTGCCCCACCGCTTTCTTGAAGTGCAAAAGAAAGGCCTGCTCAAGCGGATGTTTGGAGGCTAACCCATCATGAGTTTTTTTGAGATTTTTAAAAACACCAAAAAAGATGCCAGTGCATCAATGGCCAAAGAGCGCCTACAAATCATTGTGGCACATGAACGTGCCACCCGTGACGGGCCAGACTACTTACCTGCTTTACAGCGTGATATTTTAGAGGTCGTGCGTCGTTATATTTCAATCAATCCAGAAGATGTCGCTGTTAACTTTGACAGCCTTGATGACTATGCAATTTTGGAGCTGAATGTAACACTACCAGAGACAGCACCTGCTCAAGAGTAGCTTAGTTGTTTTTATAAAACAAAAGTAGTCCCCTGTCGTATCCACCCTCATACCTCGGCCAGTACCATGAGATAGTGTCTTTCACAATAACTGTTTTATAGTTATTGAAACCAGACCATTAGCTTGCTGGCCCCTTTGGCTACCCACCTAAATATCAACAAGATTTATTTTTCAGCCAGTCGTGCCACACATACTTCAGAAAATAAAGAAGCATAAGTTTCTTTTAGTGAAGACCAGTACCACTTTTGCATCATAGGAGCCTGGGGCAATTTATTTTGTTGCTTTGCAATCACTAGTTGATATAAGCGCGTTACTAAGTGCTCTGCCTCCTGCTCATGGGCTTCAGTATTTGATGGATAGCAGTAATCTTCAGCAAATAAATGAGGATAGGCCAGCCGATTTGGCACAACAGGAATACACCCTAAAGCCACCGCTTCTTGAATAGCTATACCCTGAAAGTCATGCAATGCAGTAGAAACTACAACATCACTGCTGGCCAGTAATTGATAGTACTCTTCACGATTCTCAACAAATCCCCATTTCCCCACTATATCTGCGTATTTCTGATAAAACTCAGCAAAACACGTTGGCTTATTTCTAAATTGTTGTCCAACGACATGAACGCATATATTCCTTGTTTTAGTCACTAGCTGAGCAATAGCTGAAAAAAAGCGTTCCGGCGCTTTATCATACTCCCAACGATGGTTCCAAATGATCTGTAACTTCTGCTCAGGTACTGTAGGTTTAAGTTGAAAAAAGTGATCCTCTTGGAGAGGGACAGGTACTACCCTGCACTTTTGGACTATTTCTGGTATCACATTTACTGGCACGCCATCTGGCAACTGGCCTAATAATTTTTTTGCTCCATATAAAAAAGTCTCCTGATTGTAGATTGTATTAAACACCACACAATCAGCCACTAATGCTGAGTAAAGTGTAATCACTTGAGCGCCCACAGAGTCAACCACATTTTCTTGAATAGGGTAGACAAACTGGTTTTCATGGAAATAAAGAATTGTAGGTATTTTAGATAGTGTGGGTACCATTCCCCGCAGGGCTGACAGATCTGTCATTGATGTAGCGATGATTAAGTCATACGGCTGAAGTAGTATATCTCGATAGCCTAGCCCTAGCGTCAAGCTATTCCCTCGAATCCGCCACGAAAAAAAACGTGCAGGCAAAGTCAATACTGTCCATTCAATTGCAGGAAAGGCTTTCACGAGTCCTTTATGCCAATAACAATGACTCACTGCATCATATGGAGAGAGAAGCAAAATGCGTTTAGGAAAAATAGTTGGTGTATTGTTTTCTGGCATAGCTTTGGCACTATATGAATAAAACAAAGCTTGTATTATGGATCTAGAGTAACTTATGAGTACATTATCAGACTTCAATCACCAGCTTCTGCAGTTTTTAAACTCTTCCCCAACACCCTTTCATGCTGTCTCAAGTATGACAGAGCTGCTTATAAATGCTGGATTTATACCTTTAAAAGAAAGTGAAAGCTGGTCACTTAAAGACTTTCAAGGATATTTTATCACACGAAATGATTCTTCCATTATTGCCTTTACAACTGGTAGTCAAGAATACTCCAAACACGGCTGGCGTTTAGTGGGCGCTCATACCGATAGTCCTTGCCTTAAGGTAAAGCCAAATGCCGATCTATACCAACAAAATTATTGGCAACTAGGAGTAGAGGTTTATGGTGGTGCTTTATTAAACCCTTGGTATGACCGTGATTTATCCTTGGCGGGCCGTGTTACTTTTTTAAATAGCCAAAAGCAAGTATGCAGTGCACTTATTAATTTTGAAGAGCCTATAGCGGTCATTCCAAGTTTAGCCATTCACCTAGATAGAAATGCCAACAAAGAGCGCTCTATTAATCCGCAAACAGATATTCCACCTATTTTAAGCCTGATACCTGAAGACAACACAAATAAGCCGACTCTTAGTAAATTATTAATTAGTCATCTTAATGGTGCAGGTTATCAAGATATTAAAGAGATTTTAGATTATGAACTTAGTTTCTATGATAGTCAGACCCCAGCACTTGTTGGTTTAAACAAAGAGTTTATTGCTAGTGCTCGGCTTGATAACTTATTAAGCTGTTTTATTGGGTTACATGCCTTACTTAATAGTGAATATCAAAAAAACGAAGTACCTTGCCTGTTGGTATGTAATGATCATGAAGAAGTTGGCAGCCAGTCCCACTGTGGAGCACAGGGACCTTTCCTACAACAAACACTTACTCGAGTTATGGGGTGCCCAATTACCGCAGCCCAGGTAATGGCAAATTCACTTATGATTTCCGTTGATAACGCTCATGGAATTCATCCAAATTATGCTGACCGGCATGACGCAAACCATGGTCCAATAATTAATAAAGGTCCTGTCATTAAGCAAAACTGCAACCAGCGCTATGCAACAAACAGTGAAACAGCAGCTATTTATAAGTGGCTCAGTCAACAGCAACAAGTTCCTTTCCAATCATTTGTTGTTCGAACAGATATGGCCTGTGGCTCAACCATTGGCCCTATAACTGCTGGAGAATTGGGTGTAAGAACACTCGATATTGGGGTTCCTACTTTTGCAATGCATTCACCTAGGGAGCTTGCAGGCAATCAAGATGGCTATATATTAAATAATGTATTACAAGCCTTTTTTAAAACTACGGAGCTACCTTCCTAAATCTCTCCACATGTAGCACCAAAGATCTAACCTTTCCGCAATAAAAAAGCTGCGATTTTATGAAAATAAAGTCGCAGTACTATCAACATTTACGTATTCATACGGAGTTAGTTCACACCAAATTGGTGCTAAAATAACCATCACTGATTGAGATAAGCCAGTAACTCAATCTGAAGCAGCCAGAACTTGCACGACCAACGCTTGGAGCTCAAAATGCCTACCAGAACCAAAAGAGCAAGCTTTGCTGACCACATCGCCTGCCATCGCTTCGGAAAACGTTCAGCAAAAAATAATCAAAATTCAACAGCTACTCTTCTTAAGTCTAAGTTCACAACTAAAATTGATATTGAACACGACTCTAATGCAAACTTTGTTCGAGGCTACAACTAATTATAATAAATAGCTCAAAAGCTCTACATAGCTAAATGACAAGATTTCCTTAAGCCACTTAATGTTAAAAGTTAAGTGGCTTTATATTATCTAGCAATTTTAACTACTGCTTTTATAACAATTTCCTCAAATTACACGTCATTATTGTTTACACCTTCACTCCCACATAAAGCGCTTACTCTCACCTCATAAGCTTTCCAGCTCACATATTGACAGTTCTGAGATTCAACTCTTAGCTTTTATGCAGTTGTTCAAGGCTGATGCAATCATAAATGGGCTAAACTTAACACTTAAAACAGGTTATGATTGCAAACATCCCCCCTCCTGGAAGTAGGAAACTGGGAACTATTAATGCATACAGGCTCTCAAAATAGGGCATAAAAAGACTATAAGTATCGGAAAGGTATCGAGCATTAACCAATGGCATTAAATCTCTGTAAAAGCAAGCTACTAAATGCACTACTATTTACAACCATGACAAGTCTGTCACTGGCCACGATCGCAAAGGTTATTCCTGCAGAGCAGCTGAATTTGCAAGAGTTAACGCCTACTGAAGATCAACGGCTGGCCACTGTAAATATGGTGCAATTACTACGCCGTCATTATGAAAAGATTCCACTTAACGATCAGAGCTCAGTTAAAATTTTTGACCGATACTTAGAAACCCTGGATCCTGACCGACGCTATTTCCTTCTTCAAGACATTAATGAATTTGAAAAATACCGTCATAAACTAGACAACGATTTGAAAACAGGCAATCTGCGTCATGCATTTGAAATGTTTAATCGTTACCAAGCTCGTGTTAAACAACATCTACTTTTCAACCTCAAGCTATTAAAACGTGGTGTTAGCCGCTTTAATTTTGCAATAAACGAAACCCTAGAGACTGACCGAAAAAATGCACATTGGACAGCAACACATGCAGACCAGCAAAGTTTATGGCGGAAAATCTTAAAGGATCGTATTCTGCGCTTACGGTTAGCCGGTAAAGAAGATAAAGAAATCGTTAAACTGCTAACTAAACGCTTCAATAATCAGCTTAATCGACTCCATCAAAACAATAATGAAGATGCCTACCAAATTTTTGTGAACGCTTTTACACAAATCTATGACCCTCACACTCAATACTTCTCACCTCGCAGAGCAGAAAACTTTGATATCAACATGAGCCTAAAGCTGGAGGGTATTGGAGCTGTTTTGCAGTCTGAAGATGAGTATACAAAAGTAGTTCGACTTGTAAATAAAGGGCCTGCAGACAAGGCTGGGCAACTCAAGCCTGCAGATAAAATAGTAGGTGTTGGCCAGGGAACTGACGGTGAAATGGTTGATGTAATTGGTTGGCGGCTTGATGAAGTTGTTGAGCTGATTCGAGGCAAAAAAGACACCATTGTAAGGTTAGAGGTCATTCCATCTGGCAGTGACACTACTGGCCCCGGAAAGGTTTATTCTATAAAGCGGGACACCGTTAAACTTGAAGAACAGTCAGCTCAGAAAAAACTGTTCACTATAAAGGAAAAAGGCAAATCATTTAAAGTTGGTATTATTCAGATTCCAACCTTTTATATTGACTTTAAATCAGCTCAAGCAGGTGAACCTGAGTATAAAAGCACTACACGTGATGTAAAACGACTCCTAAAAGAGCTAGAAAAAGAAAAAGTTGATGGTCTGGTTATTGACCTGCGTAACAACGGTGGTGGTTCGCTGCAAGAAGCAAACGAACTGACCGGATTGTTTATCAAACAAGGTCCTACTGTTGTTGTTAAAGACAGCCTTGGCCGGGTTGATACCCAAGAAGACCCAGATGGCTCAATTTATTATGATGGCCCAATGGTTGTTCTCGTTAACCGCTTAAGTGCGTCTGCTTCTGAAATTTTTGCTGGTGCTATGCAAGACTATCGTCGAGCGCTGGTTGTAGGTAGTCAAACCTTTGGAAAAGGCACAGTGCAGAGTATTCAACCATTAAATCACGGTCAGCTTAAATATACTCTGGCAAAATTCTATCGTGTATCAGGACAAAGTACTCAACACCAAGGCATCATGCCAGATATTCACTTTCCTGCTGTTTACAATACGGAAGAAATTGGTGAAAGCTCATTACCAGATGCCTTACCATGGGATACCATCAAGCCTGTTCGCCATACTCCATATCAAGCTAATATTCCTGAAATAATGTTGCTACAAAAGAAGCATAATCAGCGGATACAAATCAGTCCTGATTTTATCTACATTCAAGACCAACTGAATTATCAAAGAGAACTTGAAAAACAAACTAAAATCTCTCTAAACCAAAAACAGCGGCAAGAAGAGTTACAGCAGCGCCAGGAACAGCGGTTAGCAATGGAAAACACTTTCCGCAAAGCAAAAGGAAAAGATACCTACAAAAGCTACTCTGACTTTGAAGAAGCAGCTGAAAAAGAAAGCCTAAAAGAGCAAGAAGATCTACCTGTTGAAGATGATGCCTACTTGTTCGAAGCTGGCAACGTGCTGGTTGACTATGTCCAACTAAAACAACGTATTGCCGCCAATGATAGCGTATTTTGATTGTTACATTTAGTTCTTAACCAAGCTATTAGTCACCCCTTGGCTAATAGCTTCACCTGCCCCCAGCCCTTCCCTCTAAGGCTTATCTGATAGTAAATCTAGCTAGCAGCATGACAAGGAACAACAGACTATATGCATAAAGCTGACTAGGTATTCTTAATGGAAAAGTAAAGTAATTCACCATCAATGCTTGTAGATCAGCAAATAGTGGTTACAGGATAAACTTACCGAAGAAATAGATAGATATGTAAACGAGATTGAAATGTACTTTAACATTGCCTAAGGAAGGTGGCGGAGCGGACGGGACTCGAACCCGCGACCCCCGGCGTGACAGGCCGGTATTCTAACCAACTGAACTACCGCTCCGAATCCTAAAAGAAATGGTGGGCAGAGAGGGGATCGAACCCCCGACCCTCGCCTTGTAAGGGCGATGCTCTCCCAGCTGAGCTATCTGCCCATCTCTTAAGGACGGGGCGCATTATACGCACTATAGACCACAGATTGCAACTTTCTTTTAATATTTTTCATTGGATATACCCTTCACGAATCATTTTTATGTGCGCTATCCATAGCGCTCACCCTAACGGGCCAGCGAAGCTGTTCTAATGTGTTCCCGACACATTAGTAGGGTTTGTTGCCAGCACTTTTGACCACCAAGGATAGGTAGGAATGCAGTTTATGCATAATGACATGGATGTCATATAGTAGAGCAATGCAGGAGCTACTGCCGAGGAGCATCTAACTGTCACACCAGTCACTTATTAATATAACCGCCCAGCAGCGCTGTTATATCAATTAAAGTGGCTACCGCAAGTTTCACAGAAGTAAACTTGCCCAGGGGCTTCATCGCTTGACGGCCGTGCCCTTGGGGTATAAAAACCCTTCGTTTTGGGTATAGATAGCTACTTTTCAATAAACCAGTACAAGAAAAGCATTTCCACTCAGCAACTGGATCGCAACGTAAAAAGGGGATCAGAAAGCTGTATATCTAAAAATAAAGAGGACTGTATTAGCGGGGATAACTACGCTTAGAGGGGTCATCTAAATCAGATTATGGAGAAGATGGAATGATGGCGGAGCGGACGGGACTCGAACCCGCGACCCCCGGCGTGACAGGCCGGTATTCTAACCAACTGAACTACCGCTCCGAATCCTAAAAGAAATGGTGGGCAGAGAGGGGATCGAACCCCCGACCCTCGCCTTGTAAGGGCGATGCTCTCCCAGCTGAGCTATCTGCCCATCTCTTAAGGACGGGGCGCATTATATAAGTGCTTTTACTCGCAATGCAACCCTTGCGCATAGTTTTTCTTATTTAGCATTCTATTTCAGCTAGTTAGCTCATAAAAAAGCTTTTACCAACAACCAAGAAACTAGCAAGCATTTTCATGTAAGCTGCTTTTACTACTTGGTTATTAACCTAATAGTTACATTTGTCAGCAATATGCCAATTAAGAAGCATCCAGAGCAAAAAGCTTTGAGGTGCCAAGTAAGCTTTTGCTAACATGCGGCCTCCTAACAAAGTGAGGCAAGTATGTGGTTTAAAAACTTAATTGCTTACCGTTTAACGAAACCTGTTGATTTTGATAATGAACAACTTAATCAGCAGCTGCAAGATCATTTATTTACCCCATGCTCTAAACAACAAGCTTCCACCTATGGCTGGGTCCCTCCCCTGGGATCACATAGCGACTTATTTTTACATCAGGCTAATGACTTGATACTCATATGTGCCAAACGTGAAGATAAAATACTTCCTGCATCTGTCATCAAAGATTTTGTTCAAGATAAAGTCACCGAAATAGAAGAAAGTCAGTTTCGCAAAGTTACTCGTAAAGAACGCGAGCAAATAAAAGAAGATACTATTCAGACACTGCTCCCCAAAGCCTTCAGCCGCTCC
The DNA here is from genome assembly GCF_018263875.1 of Zooshikella ganghwensis. Lineage (NCBI taxonomy): Bacteria > Pseudomonadati > Pseudomonadota > Gammaproteobacteria > Oceanospirillales > Zooshikellaceae > Zooshikella > Zooshikella ganghwensis. The sequence goes on along the minus strand of NZ_JAEVHG010000001.1, from coordinate 521,101 downwards.
CAAAAAACCTTTGCTTGCCTAGCACCACAGCAAGGATGGTTATTAGTAGATGCGGCAAGTCATAAAAAAGCAGAAGAACTCACGAGCTTTCTTCGGCAGTCCATTGGCTCACTCCCTGTTGTTCCCCTAATGCCTAATGACGCCCCTAACACCATTATGACTAGCTGGCTTAATGGAAATGCACTACCAACACCTTTTATTATTAGTGATGAGTGTGAGCTTAGAGAGCCAACAGAAGACGGAAGTATTATTCGCTGCAAACGTCAAGACTTACTTAATGATGAAATCTGTACACTCATTAACAATGGCAAGCAAGTCAGTAAGCTCGCTTTGCAGCTTGAGGCAGAGCTAGCTTTTGTTCTCGCAGATGACTTTACACTTAAACGTTTAAAGTTTGCTGATGAGTTGATTGAACAAGCCTCAATTGATGACCCTGATGATAAGGCTGCACAATTTGATGCAGACTTTATTCTTATGACCAACACACTGTTAGCACTAATTGAAAAGTTAGGAGAGCAGTTTGGGGGATTTTCCAAAGGTGAGTAAAGCCCTCTTTTGAGGGCTTTGAAACTAGTGCATTAAACTAAACAGCTTGCGGCGGAATGATTTAACGAGGTCGTTAGCAGAACCCAACAAATCAAAAATCTGCAGCATGAGTAACCTGGCACCATCTTCTCTAAAGGTGCGATCTTTTTGGACAATCGTAAACAGTAAAGAGAGTGCAGACTCATATTCATCTTCAACCACACGCCTAATGGCCAGCTGAAAAGAAACCTCTAAATCCTCTGGCTGTTTACTTGCCTGCGCTTCAAGCTCGCTTGAAGGTGGTAATTCTGCAGCCATTTCGTAAAAAGCAATTTTTGCCTTGGGCTGTTCTATGCCTGGGGCGTCATCCGGAATACTAGCCATCACTTGCTTGGCATCCTCAATTTTGCCCGTTTGCAACAGCAGTTTAGCTAACTGAACCTTTAAGGCCTGGTTATCAGGTTCACTTTGTAACATTTGCTGAACAAATAATAACGCCTGATTAAACTGTCCTTCCTCAATAAGTGCATCAACTTGCTTCTGAATACGATCAGCAGGACTCAAAGTCAATTCATCCAATACAACTTTTAAGTCCGCTTCACTGGTTAAGCCTGAAAATTCTTGAGCTATTTGCCCCTGAAAAATTATTTTTAATGTTGGTAAAGAGCGCACCGCCAAGTGTTGTGCCAACATAGGCTGCTCATCTGCATTAACCTTAGCAACAATAAATTTACCACCATAAGCGGTTGCCAGTTTCTCCAATATAGGAAGTTGGCTTTTACAAGGCTGGCACCAGTCTGCCCAAAAATCTAACAGTACAGGTACCGTCTGTGACTTTTCAACAACCTCCTGCTGAAAGTTATCAACAGTGACATCAACAATATAAGGGTTGTTTGACATGCTCTCTTCCACAAAGTTTTAGGACACAATTTCCAGTACTTTACGCGTTTTAGTCCAGCCTAAGCACTGAATGCCACTTTCAAAGTTCAATAATTTAATTTTTAAATGACTTAACTATCAACATGGTGCTCTAAGTGATGTATTTCAAGCATGAAGATTAAAAGCAAGAAAGTAGGTTACTCACAGTTTCTGTGGATAAGTTTGTGGATCACCCATATAAAAGAGGACTAAATCCTTTAAATATAGACTTATTCTTTAAATTGCACAGCAAATGTACACTTTATTTTGGTGACTTATTAGTAGCTGGTTTAAGGAAGTGCCAACCGCCAACTAGAGATAGGACAACGTTAAAAGCAGTCACTGCTCATGAGCGAACAAGCAGTGACTCCCAACAGATAAAGTGACTTAGTAATTAAAATTGATACCCAACCGCTGTCCTACCTCTTCATAAGCTTCAACAACATTCCCTAAGCCTTGGCGAAAACGATCTTTATCTAACTTAGCCCGCGTTTCAGCATCCCATAAGCGGCAACCATCAGGGGTAAACTCATCACCAAGCACCAGCTCACCGTCATAAAGGCCAAACTCAAGCTTGTAATCTACCAGCAGGAGTCCTGCAGACAAAAATAGAGGCTTAAGTACATCGTTAACCGCAAGGGTTAGCGTCTTCATTCGCTCAACATGCTCTGACTCGGCCCACCCAAATGCCGCAATATGGTAGTCGTTGATCATTGGGTCGCCCAGCTCATCATTTTTCAAGAAAAATTCAAATACTGGCTGCTCTAGGGTTAGTCCTTCTTGAACCCCTAAGCGACGACAGATACTTCCTGCCGCAATATTTCTTACAACACATTCAACAGGAATCATCTTCAAACATTTTACCAACGACTCTTGTGTTGAAAGCAGCTTATCAAAGTGAGTTGCTATACCTGCTGCCTCAAGCTTCTCCATAATAAAAGCATTAAACTGATTATTAACGGCACCCTTACGATTTAATGCCTCTTTTTTCTTACCATCAAACGCAGAGGTATCATCACGAAAGTGTAATATCAGTCGATTTGGATCATCTGTCGTGTAAACCGACTTAGCTTTCCCCGAATACAGCTCTTCACGTTTTTCCATTGATTTTCTCCACTCACCAATAACAATTGCGGCACATAGAATAATTTAGACAAAAAAAACCAGGCACTTGGCCTGGTTTTTCAACATCACTATCGCAAGTTATCCTTTATTAACCTTAGCAAATCCTGACTGAGGTCTTTTGGAGCAATGGTGTTAATGTCTTTCTCTACCGAAACATATACCTTATTACCAAAGGGCGTTACCCTGATCTGGTACTGCGTCGGCTTAGTTGCCCCATTTCCTTCACTCTCATCACCAAGCATGCGGGAAAAGAACCCTGGATCTTCATCCTTTGCTTTAACAGGTTCCTGATCCTCTCCTACAGCAATATAATACAGCCCAGCAGACCGGTTCTTATCGGCTACTTTGACATTTGCTTCAGCCAATGCTTGGCCTGTAGCAGCCCAGCTTCGCTCAAAAGGAGCCTTAATCAATAAGGCCGGGTTACCATTACCATCTTCCTCAAGCAATGCTGTAGCACTAAGGTCTAGGGAAGTATCAACGACCTGCTGGCCACTTCCACCACGAGAGAAATAGAGTAGCAATTCATTCAGCATACCCGCAGCATAAGCATCAGTCCTTTGCTTTGCCTTTTCCCAATCTACTTGCTTTTCATCATCTAGCTGTGACTTTGTGTGTCGAGCATGCATGACAAAAACCTGTGTTTCACCCGTCTCAGCCCCCTTTGTAACAAACACACGAAACTTATCATTAAACAAGTCCTCATCGTCATCACCGATAAGATCCAAAATAAAGTGACCAATAAAGTCAGCTTTGCTGTACTCCCGTGGTGTTAGCCAGGCTGTTTCCATTACGCCTGCAGATGCGTCCTGATTTTCGACGGATATTTTATTTTGCTTCCAGAAAGACAACAGTTCCTGCCAAACATATCCAGGATCTTTATCGGTAATCATCCAGCGTAGCGAGCCACGCTTGAGAATTTGATAGTGAACATTATCCGACTTCACTACAACACGTTCTGGGCGAGGTAAGCGAAACTCATCAGGTAATGTTGGATCCTGATTTATTTCAGGGATTACCATAGTATCATCAATGGCATTCTCTGCTAAACGCTCAGGGAGTTTTAGCCGGGGAGCCTGTTCAGCTTTTAAATAATCATTGGAGCGGTCCCTAATGTAGCCACCTTCTCCAAAAAAACCGCACCCAGATAACAAGGCACTGGCAGTAATAGAAAATGCCACAAACAGACACTTCAAGCGACCTGGATTAAGGTCAAATTGAACATAGTTAGGCGCCATTATAGCAGTCCTTGTTCCTGTAAAATATCAACTAATGGTGCTCGGAATTGTTCACTTAAGGGGGTTAATGGTAAACGTATTCCCTTATCAATTAACTTCATTTCTACCAGTGCCCACTTAACCGGAATAGGGTTAGACTCCCAAAACAATGCTTTATGTAGTGGCATAAGGCTATTATTCAAGGCTATAGCATCATCAGTTTTACCCTCGATAGCCAAGTTACATAGCTCTGCTACTTTAGCAGGCACCACATTCGCCGTGACAGAAATATTCCCTTTACCTCCTGCTAACATAAGTTCCACGGCTGTCGCATCATCTCCCGACAATACCAAAAATTCACTCCCACACTGCTCAATGATGGCTTTAGCACGAGAGATATCACCTGTTGCTTCTTTGATACCAATAATATTAGGGAGTTCAGACAAACGCTTTACTGTTTCAGGAAGCATATCTACAGCAGTACGACCAGGCACATTGTACAAAATTTGTGGTATATCAATTTGCTCGGCAATCGTCTTAAAGTGTTGAAATAACCCTTCTTGAGTAGGCTTGTTATAATAAGGCGTTACGAGTAAACAAGCATCTGCTCCAGCATCTTTTGCTTCTTTAGTAAGAATAAGTGCTTCAGCGGTTGAGTTAGCACCTGTGCCCGCTAGCACAGGAATTCTTCCTTTCACCTGTTGTACAACGTGTTTAATCACCTTTAAGTGTTCAGGAACGGTCAGTGTTGCAGACTCACCGGTAGTACCCACAGCAACTATTGCATGAGTGCCCTGCTCTAAATGAAAATCAACCAGTTTCGTCAAGCATTCCCAATCAACAGCTCCCCCATCATGCATTGGGGTTACTAGGGCTACAATGCTGCCTGAAATCATTGCCTTGCTCCATTCACACTTTAATTGGCGGTTATGTTACTGAGGCTGGCTGAATTGCTCAAGTAATCCGGTAATTTTCATGCCTAAAAAAAATACTTTGCTGCATGAGTATGTTTTAAGTCACATAACATTAACTAAGTAAACCATCTGCAGACAGCCAGCAACTTTACTCCCTTGCAAATGGCTTTATCTCTTTACCTAATCTTAATAAAATCATACTCTAATAATTCCACCGCAATCCGTTAAATTATTACATACTATCGACTATATACCTGTACAAGCTGTACACAGTCTGTCGTTAGTGATCATCATAACCCCACTCTGGGTTTCTCATATCAAATAAACTGTTACTGTAATACAGCAACAACTGTACAATGAATAAGGACGGCATAATGAGTGTAACCGTGGGTGAACCTGTTAGCGACTTTCAAGCACAAGCAACTAACAACAAAGATGTTCTGTTATCTGCCCTGAAAGGGTATAACGTCGTACTTTATTTTTACCCTAAAGACAGCACCCCAGGCTGTACAACTGAAGGACAAGATTTCAGAGACCACTACGAAGAGTTTAAAGCCTGCCAGACTGTTGTGTTTGGTGTATCACGCGACTCACTGAAATCACATGAAGCCTTTAAGCAAAAACAAAACTTTCCCTTTGCTCTTATTTCAGACCCAGATGAAGAGCTGTGCAAACTGTTTGATGTGATCAAAATGAAAAACATGTACGGTAAGCAGGTCATGGGAATTGAGCGCAGTACATTTTTGATTGATAAAGAAGGTGTACTTAGGCAAGAGTGGCGAAAAGTATCTATTCCTGGCCACGTTAAAGAAGTACTGGCTGCCGCCCAATCCTTGACCTAAGCAGCCTAGTTGCTAATATTAAAGCCCGCTCTCAAAAGCGGGTTTAGCCCTCAGAGGCAGAGGTTCCTCCCCCACCATCAGATGCTCTTGGCCAAGCTGATAGTAATGCTTTTAGCAGGGTTGCCAGCGGTATCGCAAAAAATATTCCCCAGAATCCCCACAAGCCACCAAAGACTAACACAGCAACAATAATTGCCACAGGGTGTAAGTTAACCGCTTCTGAGAAAAGTAAAGGTACTAGTACATTCCCATCCAACGCCTGAATAACACCGTACACTACCATTAAAATAATAAAATCATTACCCCAGCCCCATTGAAAAAAGCCAATTAATGCAACAGGAATCGTCACAACTGCAGCACCAATATACGGTACGATAACTGAAAGCCCTACCAGTAAACCTAACAAGGCAGCATAATTAACATTCAAAAAAGCAAAAGCAATATACGTCACCGCACCAACAATAAGAATTTCAATGACCTTACCACGAACGTAATTTGCAATTTGTTCATTCATTTCCTCTGATACACGTTCAATCAAAGGACGTTCACTGGGTAAAAAAGCGGTTACCCAGTTTAGTAACACCTCTTTATCCTTCAGAAAGAAAAAGACAAGAATAGGAACAAGGATTAAATAAATAAGAATGCCCACAAAGTTGGGAAGCTGTGAAAGTGAAAAAGACAGTACCGTTTGCCCCATATCCGCCAAGTGTTTACTTGCTGAGCTAATCCATAAGTTTACTTGAGCTTCAGATACAATCTCTGGGTACTTTTCAGGTAACAATAATAATTCCTGACGCACACCTTTTATCATCGAGGGCAGCTCATTCACTAACCCTGTTATTTGATCCCAAATTAAGGGCAATAATACAAAACATATTAGGGTCAACGCAGCCACGAACAAGATAAAAACAATAGTAACAGCCAGGGTATGAGGTATTTTGTATTTTTCAAGTAAGGCCACCAGACCTTGTAACAAAAAGGCTAATACCAGTGCAGCCAATGCTGGAGCCAACATAACACCCATGGTAAGGATCACTACCAACCCCACCACTAATAACACAGTTAACACCACTGCTTCCTGGTCAGAAAAATAGCGATGAAACCAGCTCTTAAAAACGTCTAACATGCCGTGTACCTTTCATACCATGTACATTTTGATATGGCATCTTGCCCTAAAAGCCACTAGGATGTTTTCTTAATCTTGTGGTAATAAATACCATCAATCAACTCACTTGACAGTAACTCGTGGCCACTCAGCTGACAGTATGCCGCAAAATCTCTGACTGAACCTGGATCTGTGGCTGCTACATGAAGTACTTGTCCTTGCTGCATTGAAGCAAGCGCCTGTTTAGCTTTAAGCAATGGCATTGGACAGTGCTGCCCAATCATATCCAGTTCAATATCAGTAGTTGTCATGGCGATTCAATAATTTCTTGTTATCTTGATGTTGGCACTCTGTCAGGGAACCAAAATGTGCTCAATGCACTCGAACCAAATAAGTAATTGCAGTATAAGAGACAATGCTAACTCATTATTACGGCTAGCATCCATAAACGCAATGCACTAAATTACTGAAGCCTCTAGCAGACAGCTAAAACTCCATCATGCTAAAGTATTTCGGCGTAACAAGATGCTTGTTGGCTGCGACTTACAACAAGATCAAGGTTTCATTTATAAACGCTCTTTTAGGTAGCCGTCAGAAGAATTGTTTGAACCTTTTTATCCGCTGGCGAAAAAACTCTCATCATGTTTAAGAAAATTTGTACAACATTAAGTGCCTGTACACTCGCTCTTTCAGTGACAACTACTGCCAATGAGCTTTTACTTCCAGACTTGGGAGATAGCAGTTCAGCCGTTGTTTCTCCATCTCACGAGCATAAACTGGGTCGGGCATTTCTTGCCTCACTCCGTGGTCAACTGCCCATGCTAAAAGATGCTGAAGTGCAGGACTATGTGGAGGAGTTAATTTTTAAACTCATCAACACCAGTGAGGTAAAAGATCATCGTTTAGAAATTGTAGTTATTGACAGCCCCAAACTGAACGCTTTTGCTGCACCAGGTGGAATAATAGGCATTAACGCTGGTCTTTTTCTATTTGCTGAAAATGAGCACCAATTTGCCTCTGTTATTGCCCACGAATTAGCTCACTTAAGTCAGCGCCACTATGCGCGAGGTGTCGAAAATGCAGAGCGAAATAAACTGCCCTACCTTGCCGCAACACTTGCCAGTATCGCAGTTCTTGCTGCTGGCGGAGGCGATGCTGGGTTTGCCGCACTAGCAACTACCCAAGCAGGTATGCGCAGCCAAATGCTAAGCTTTAGTCGTCAAAATGAACGAGAAGCAGACAATATTGGCATTCAAAATCTCTACCGCGCGGGTATGAATCCTCAAGCAATGCCTGCAATGTTTGAGCAAATGAATCGTGCAACACGCTTTCTTGGCCAAAAACCTCCAGAATTTTTATTAACACACCCTGTTACTCAAAACCGTGTTGCCGACTCAAAAAGTCGAGCTGCACAATTCCCGGCACAAAAGTACACCTATAACCCACGATATGAACTTATTAAAGCAAAAATTAAAGTTCATTATGCAAGCAGCCCACAAACAGCAGCGAAACAATTTAAGGCTAATACCAAACACTCTGCTGCTCGTTATGGTCTGGCACTTGCGCTCACTGCCAGCAGCCAGCCCAAAGAGGCCCTAAGCACACTCAAACCGCTTTATGAAAAATCACCGGATAATATCCAGTTTGCTCTGGCGCAAGCACGCCTGGAAAAAGCGATGGGCAATATAAGCCAGTCGAATAAAACGATTACCAGCTTGCTGGATATTTATCCAAACAATCATGCATTAATGCTGCAGCTGGCAGATAACCAAATGGCTGGAAAGCAATATGCTGCAGCTGAGCAAACCTTACGTCGCCTTTCTCGTAATCGAGCGACAGACCCATATGTATGGTATTTACTGGCTGAAGCAAGAGGCTTAAATAAAAATATTTTGGGTGTACATGAAGCCCGAGCCGAGTACTACCGCCTCAATGGCAATGTCGATAAAGCGATAGAGCACCTTGAATATGCACTTAAACTAGCAAAAGGTAAGTTTGCAATTACTGCTAAATTAAACAAACAAATCGAAGACCTGAGAGCCTACAAGAAAGAGTTAAAAGACCTTGGCTTTGGTTAAAAAGCTAATAAGACGGCAATAAAAAAGCCAACTGATTAAACCCAGTTGGCTTTTTGAATACATAAATTACTCTTTGTAATACAACCAAAAACTAAGCATTACCCTTCACTTTAAGCTGATATTCAGCTGCAAAATCAAGCATACGATTAAGAGGAATCATCGCTCGTCTTGCTAACTCAGGGTCTACAAACACTTCATTATTACCTTGCTCTAGGGTACTAATAGTACTATCCAAATCATTCATAGCCATCCATGGACAGTGCGCACAACTCTTACATGTCGCTCCAGATCCTGCTGTAGGTGCTTCTAAAAAGGTCTTACCTGGCGCTGCTTGTCGCATTTTGTAAAAAATACCGCGGTCTGTTGCGACGATAAACTGAGGGTTGGGTAGAGACTGAGCAGCCTTTATCAGTTGGGATGTAGAGCCTACAGCATCTGCCAGTTCAACAACTGCTGCAGGGGACTCAGGATGAACTAGTACTGCAGCCTCAGGATATACCTGTTTCAAATCAAGTATACCTTTTGCTTTAAACTCATCGTGCACAATACACTCGGAGTGCCACAGTATCATATCTGCATCGGTTTCCCGCTGAATATAACTGCCTAAATGACGGTCTGGTGCCCAGATGATTGGCTTATCCTGATCAACCAGGTGCTCAATAATAGGTAGCGCGATACTTGATGTGACAACCCAGTCAGCCCTGGCCTTTACTGCTGCAGAGGTATTTGCATACACAACTACCGTCCGTTCAGGGTTTGCATCACAAAAAGCAGAAAACTCATCAATAGGACAACCCAAGTCTAATGAACAGGTTGCCTCCAAAGTAGGCATTAACACTCGCTTTTCTGGGCTTAAAATTTTTGCTGTTTCACCCATAAAGCGAACACCCGCAACCAGCAACGTTGAAGCTGAGTGCTGACTGCCAAAACGCGCCATTTCTAGAGAGTCAGAAACACAGCCTCCGGTTTCTTCAGCAAGCTCTTGGATAATATCATCGGTATAATAGTGTGCGACCAGCACTGCATCTTCAGCTTTTAAAAGCTGTTTTATCTTTTGCTTTAACTGGCGTACCTGCTCACTGCTGTACTTATCTTTCTGCAAGTACTCTGTTGCCAGGTAGTCTTTGACGATTTGTCTATTAATATCTGCAGTCATACTTCATCAAGTATCAGGCTAACAAAAAAGTTATATTGTCGAGTAGATGCTACCATATTTGCTGCAGGAAGTGCCTTTTTAACGAAGTGTTCTAATAACTCTTTTAAAAAAGGAATTAGAAAATGTAATAAAGAAACTCCGACAATAAGGGAACTTATTTCAAGCAAAACAGCCTCGTTTCAAGCAAAGCAACTTAGTGCCCTGGTTCATCATTCCATAAATACTTGTGAAGCTGTAATTGCATGCGAACCGGTAGCCGGTCAGCAAGAATCCACTCCGCAAGCTGGCGAGGCTCAAGCTGGTGATGAACAGGAGAGAAAAGGACATCTGGAACCCGATCGGCTAAATTATATTCATCCAGCTTAAACACAGCCCACTGATAGTCTTCTTGGCTGCCAATAACAAACTTCACCTGATCCTGTGGTTTCAAGTATTTAATATTGCTGTATAAATTGCGCTGTAGCTCACCCGAGCTTGGCGTCTTGAGATCCATAACCACAACGATACGGCTATCAACATGCTCTATTGGCATAGCCCCACTGGTTTCTAGTGAGACCTCATAGCCAGCATCAGCTAACAGTTTAAGTAATGGCAGGCAGTTCGGTTGTGCTAAAGGCTCTCCACCTGTAACCGTCACGTAATGAGGGTGATACTGCTGAACTTCAGCCATAATCGTTTCAAATGACCAAAGCTGACCACCTGAAAAAGCATAGGCCGTATCACAGTAGCCACACCTTAGCGGACACCCCGTCAACCGGATAAACACTGTAGGTAAGCCTGCCGTTCTCGTCTCACCCTGCAGTGAATAAAATATTTCTGTCAAGCGAAGTTGCTTTTCACTCATGTTACTTTCTACTGCCATAAAACCGGACTGACGTTCAATTCCTGCATAATTCTACTCACAACAGGCTTATAGGGTTAAATAAGATCAAACTCAAGGGCTTTAAGCCCAATGACAAAGTTTCACACCCATCAATGAGAAGTATTCTTTACCAGAAAGCCCATTAAGCAAGGAGATTCATTAAGCGGCGAGAGTATAGCGGAAATCAGGATAATGAGGAACCAGCAAGTATCACTTGCTGGTAAAAACAGAAAGCAACAGGTCTGTTAGTTGACCTGCTTTAGAAAAGCTGCCGCAAGATTGGCTGCAGCAGCATCTGGAAACTCTTTCGTTACTTTTTCTAAATAGTGTTTCGCTTGCTTCTTATCTCCCAACTGGAAATAAACACGACCAAGCTTGTAAATCGCACCAGGCAGTTTACTACTTTGTGGAAACTTATTAATCACTTGAGTAAACGCATCTTTAGCTGGCTCAAGCTGATTTTGTGCCAAATAAACTTCACCTTGCCAATAGTAAGCATTATCTGTGTAAGCACCTGATGGATATGTTTGTACAAATGCCTTTAATGCTGTAAGCGCATCGTCAAAACGCTTTTGACGAATCAGCTGGAAAGCTGAGTTATACTCATCTTTCTCTTTATCCGAAGTAGCAGAAGCATCAACAGGCTGTTGTACCCCAGTATTTTTGCTGCCACTAACAGATCCACCACTCGCAGCCAGATCGGAAATCCGTCGATCAAGATCTATATAGCGGTCTTTTTGTTCCTGCTGCATACGCTTGATCAAGTATGCCTGTTGTTCCACTAAACCACGTAAAGACAGGACTTCCTGCTGTAATTCTTCTAACTGCACGAACAACGCGGCACCATTACCTCCTTGATAACCTCGGGCAGGTGCTGCTTGCCCTCCAGAGCGGCCATAAGGGGTGGAGTCAACAACGGGAACCTCTGCATAAGAGGGTAGTACCATAACAAGGCTTACAGTAGCTAAGCTTATACCTGCTACGATATGTTTCACTGTTCGAGCGGTTGAATAAATCATGGCTTAATCGAACCCTAAACACTTTATTGCTGTACCCACAGATGGATGGCAGACACCCATCTATGGCATTGCAAACAATATAAAAATGTTTGCGGGTACTTGGCAACTCATAAACATAATTTGTTGTATTTGCCACCAAGTTACCAATCAGTTCAAACTAAAAAATTATTTTAGTAAGCACCATTTGGAATAATTACAGCTCTACGGTTTTGCTGCCAGGATTGGTCATCATGACCCAGTGCAACAGGCTGCTCTTCACCATAGCTAATTGTTTCAACCTGCTCAGGTGCAACACCTTTTAATACCAGGTAGCGTTTCACTGCTTTTGCACGACGCTCACCGAGTGCTAAGTTATATTCACGGGTTCCACGCTCATCAGTGTGCCCTTGAATAATAATCGTTTTGTTAGAGTCAGACGCCAGTTTAGCGGCATGAGCATCAAGTGCTGGATAGTCTTCTGGTAATATTTTTGAGTCATCAAAGCCAAACAAAAACACCTTTTTATCTAACAGTGCTTGAGTTTGTGCATCAACACTTCCATCAATACCATCAGTTGCAACACCCGTGGTGGCTGATACATCTGCATCCCCTACAGAGCTAGCACTATCACCACCGGTCGTATTACAACCTGCCAGCCATGCAACGGAAGATGCAAGCAGTACAACTTTACCGAATTTCAAAAAATCCATAAATAACTCCCGGTTTGCTAAAAAATGCTTAGAGAAAACAAACATACATGGTGACATTAGTAAGTGAAGTTTGACCATGCAGGTTCGCGTACATCCCCTTGCTTCGAAGGCAAGTTAAGTTTCACAGCCCCATCTGCAGAAACGGCAGATAGCACACCCCGCTGACCTTGCATAGCACCATACAGCAGCATAGTACCATTAGGAGCAACACTGGGTGATTCATCCAGTGAAGTAGACGTCAGTAGACGCATCCTTCCCGTTTCAAGCTCTAAAACAGCAATATTAAATTGTGCAACTCCCTGCCCTTTATGAACCATGGCAATTTGTTTGCCATCTGGGAAAACCCTGGCTCTAGCATTATATTTACCTTCAAATGTCACTCGCTCAGCTTTACCTGTCGCCAGAGTTGTCTTATAAATTTGTGGTGAACCACCACGATTTGAAGTAAACACAATTGCTGAGCCATCTGGCATCCAGCTGGGTTCAGTATCAATTCCAAAGTGCTTGGTAATTTGTCGTAAAGCCCCTGAATTGACATCAACCAGATAAATATCAGGGTTTCCGCCTTTAGACAGCACAACCGCTAGCTGTCGACCATCTGGCGACCAAGCGGGAGAGCTATTTAAACCTTTATAATTTGTTATACGACGCTGTTTGCCTGTAGCTAAGTCCTGAATATAAATACCAGGTCTTCCTCCTTTAAAGGAGACATAAGCAACCTTTTTATTATCGGGTGACCAAGTAGGGGAAAGAATGGGTTCACTCGAGGTAAAAATGGCTCGTGCATTATAGCCATCGGCATCAGCGTAGTTCAATTGGTAACGTGAGCGCTGTCCACCCAACCGTTCGGCGGTAACATACATGATTTTCGTATCAAACGCACCACGTATTCCAGTTATTTTTTCATAGACTTGATCGCTAATACGGTGCGCTAATTTACGCACATTCGTGCTTGCAATTTTACCTGAAGCCAAGCTTTGTTGACGAACAACATCAAGGATTGAGTAGTTAGCTTCATAACGACCACCGCCACTGTTAATATTACCTACCACAAGATACTCAACATCTGACTTACGCCAATCAGCATAAACCACATCATTTTCTGTATGTGGCATACTCAACATATTATTTGGATCAAAAGGATCAAACTGCCCCGTGCGTTTTAAGTCACTATTAATAATGCTGGCGACGTCTTCTGGGCTACTACCACCAAAAGGCACAACCGCCACTGAAACTGCGCTATCAACGCCCTGAGTAATTTCAATGGTGAGCTCGGCTAACGCTTGCTGTCCATAGACTGTTACCAGCAGCAGCGTCAGCATAGTGGAAATTATTTTTTTCACTGCGCTTAGTCCTCCGGGTTACTAAAATTCATAGCAAATCGTCGAAAATTACTTTCAAAAACACGAGGCTTGAGCTGTCTTAACTCAGGGATTCGCCCTACACGTTCCACAGCTTGTACTGCTGAGCGATCAAATAACGGGTTACCACTGGACTGAACCACAGTTACGTTCACCACTTCTCCAGTAGGTACCAGTTGAATTTGTAATTTTACTTTTAACCCTTTCGTTAAAAAACTAGGCTTTCGCCAATTTTGCTGCACTAACTGTTGTATTAATGCTTCCATTGAAGCAACCTGCTTTTGACTGGCGGCTGCTTCCTGTTGTGCACGCTCTTCAGCTTCTTCCGCTGCTAGCATTTTCTCCAGCTCAGATTCTTGCTGACGACGTAAAGCTTCTTCTTTTGCTTTTCGCTCGCGTTCTTGCCGTGCTTTAGCTTCACGTTGCTTACGCAACTTTTCCTGCTCAGCACGCTTAGCCGCTTCCGCCTTTCTTTTAGCGTCAACCGCAGCTTTTCGTTTCGCTTCTTCTACTGCTTTTTTCTTTGCCTCTGCCGCAGCTTTTCGCTTAACTTCTTCTGCTTTCTTTTGGGCTGCCACCTGTTTTGCTTTTTCTTGCGCTTTACGCTTAGCTTCTTCTGCTGCCTTGCGCTTCGCATCCTCAGCCGCTTTTCGCTTAGCCGCTTCTGCTGCTTTTTTCTTTGCCTCTTCTGCAGCCTTACGTTTGGCTTCTTCCGCTTGACGTTTAGCTTGCTGATTCACTTTATTTTTTTGAGGTGTAGCCGCTTTTTTCTGTTGTTTCGTTGTTGATTTCAAGCCTACCAGCTTAGCCTGGATTAATTTAGGCTGCTTTACTGTATGTCGCTCAGTAGGTGATGGCCATGCAATAGATACAGCTATAATGATGATTAAATGTAATCCTACTGCTAATACAGCAGGTAATGTATAACCGTTTGGAAACCTCACAAACTAACCACTTCTATTGAGTCAAATCTTGCGGGTCTGTAATTAAGCCAACATTTGGCACGCCTGCCTGCTGCAGAGCAGCCATCGCAGTTACCACGATACCATAGTCAACTTTTTCGTCCCCTTTGATTAATACCATACGATTAGGCTTAACACGCAGTATCTTACCCACCTGCTCGGTAATTGTTTCCAAAGGCACAGGTTGATCTTGCTGCTTACCAATGTTGATGTAATAGGTACCATCTTCTTTTACTGAAACAATAATGGCTTCTTCGTCTTCTTTAACATCCAGCGGCTTAGCATCTGTTTTGGGGAGATCAACATTGACCCCCTGCGTAAGCATAGGTGCCGTCACCATAAATACGATCAGCAGAACCAACATTACATCAATGTAGGGAACAACATTGATATCTGACATTTGCTTGCGTGGAGCGCGCCTTGCCATAACTTACCCCTGCTGCTGCCGTGGTCGGCTATGCACATTACGGTGGAGTATGCTGGAAAACTCTTCAGAAAACGTGTCGTAGCTATTCAGCACTGTGTCAACCCGTGCTGAAAACCGGTTATAGGCGACAACAGCAGGAATCGCTGCTAATAAGCCCATTGCTGTTGCTACTAACGCTTCTGCTATTCCTGGCGCCACTGTGGCTAGGGTTGCTTGCGTCTGGTTAGCAAGCCCTCTAAAAGAGTCCATAATACCTATTACAGTGCCAAACAAACCAATATAGGGACTAATTGAGCCTACTGTAGCCAAAAAAGGCAGGTTGGTTTCCAGGCGTTCCTGTTCACGAGACAATGCCACACGCATTGCACGTTGAGTGCCTTCCATTACCGCATCAGCATCAGCACCTGAATCCTGCTTCAGTCGTGTAAACTCTTTAAAGCCTGAGCGAAAAATATGTTCCATACCACTGTCAGGGTCAGGTTCATTAGTCACTTGCCGAAATAGTTTTGATAAATCTATACCAGACCAAAAACGATCTTCAAATGCTGTCGCCGCACGGCGTGCATTTATTATCAAAAATGCACGTTGAATGATCATAACCCATGAAACAATCGACGCGCCTACTAAAATAAGCATCACTAACTGTACAACCCAGCTAGCTTGTAGAATCAAAGACCAAATGGACAAAGACTCAGTCACTACATCCCCCTAACGGAGCACCCGTAAATGCAATAGTATTAAAACGTTAGCCGGCAACTAAATTACATTTTTAGCACTGGTATACTGATTAGATAGATCAATGACCACTTTGGTTTCCATCATTTTCTCCTACCTATCAGCAGACATCAGCAATCAAAGACGACACCTGCTAAATACTTGCCTAATAAAAGCAGGGCGAATCATAACACTGCACGTTGTAACTTGTCGTAGTTTTACGAAGACTTATGCAATTTTACAAATAAGATCACGAGGAATAGCTTGAGGCTTTAACGAATCAAATGTGACGCAAGCAACTTTAACTTTAGCCTCACATAAACGTTCACCCGTTTCACTCAGTGTAACCAACTGGTGAAACACTAAATAGGTACGCTTAACTTCAGATAATGACACGCTGACATCAATTCGATCATCAAGCTTGGCAGGCTTTTTATATTCCACCGTAGCGCTATGGACAACAAACATCACATTTTGTTCATGAAGCTTCGCCTGCTCATACCCATACTGTCTTAAAAATTCGGTGCGAGCTCGCTCCATAAATTTAAGGTAATTAACATAATAAACAATTCCTCCCGCATCCGTATCCTCATAGTAAATACGAAAATTTAATGCAAAAGTGGACACAGTAACTCCATAAATTAAGTGGTAGTGAACAGGAAGTGTGATGCTTGCTAAAAAGTTGTTAGCCTACCGATGTTAAACCAAGCTGTCATAGCTAAGCGGGTTTAGGTAAACCTAAGTGGTGATAAACGGCATCTGTAACGACTCGACCACGAGGCGTGCGCAAAATATAGCCTTGCTGCATTAAATATGGCTCTAATACATCTTCTATGGTGCCTCTTTCCTCACTAATTGCTGCAGCTAAACTATCAATGCCCACAGGTCCCCCTCCAAACTTCTCGACCATGGTCAATAGCAGCCTTCTATCTTGTTGGTCAAAGCCAACATGGTCAATGGCCAACATAGTCAGCGCCTGGTCTGCCATAAGTTGCGTAATAATACCCTCGCCCTTAACTTCAGCATAATCTCTTACTCTACGCAGTAATCGATTCGCAATTCTGGGTGTACCACGTGAACGCTTCGCTACTTCAGCAGCTCCCTCCGACTCAATAGCAACCCCTAAAATGTTCGCAGAACGGGTTACAATATGGGTTAAGTCAGGAATATTATAAAATTCAAGCCGCTGTACAATTCCAAACCTGTCTCGTAAGGGTGAAGTGAGAAGTCCAGCTCTGGTCGTTGCTCCTACCAACGTAAAAGGTGGCAAATCAAGTTTAATTGAGCGTGCTGCTGGCCCTTCACCAATCATGATATCCAGCTGATAGTCTTCCATCGCTGGATAAAGCACTTCCTCAACCATTGGACTTAAGCGGTGAATTTCATCAATAAACAACACATCACCCGGCTCTAAGTTGGTCAGTAAGGCAGCTATATCGCCTGCTTTTTCGAGTACAGGACCTGAGGTTGTCTTGAGCTGCACATTCATTTCTGTGGCTAGAATATTGGCCAGAGTTGTTTTTCCCAGCCCTGGAGGACCAAAGATCAAGGTATGATCCAGTGCTTCATTGCGCTGCCGTGCCGCATTAATAAAGATTTCCATTTGCTCACGGACTTGAGGCTGCCCAACATAATCTTGCAATAACTTAGGGCGAATCGCACGATCTTGTGAATCTTCCCCACCCGAAGCAGCAGGGGCTACTAGTCGATCAGCTTCAATCACACATCACCCCCTTACTTCACCATACCTTTCAGCGCAAGCCGTATTAGCTCTTCTCGTGAAGCACCTGCCTGATAGTGAGCCTTGATCGCCTTCTCTGCATCAGCTGCCTTATACCCTAGCGCTTGCAGTGCACTTACTGCATCCTGCAAAACATCATGCTCTTCAAGTTGACCCGATGGCTCAGAGAATAAAGGTCCACTGTCAGTTTCCCAACCTTTTAGTCGATCACGCATTTCAATTAGCAAGCGCTCTGCCGTCTTTTTACCAACACCTGGTAGCTTGACTAACGTCGCAGTATCTTGGCGTTGAACACTTTGCACAAACTCTTTCGTTTCCATGCCAGAAAGAATGGTTAACGCCAGCTTAGGACCAACGCCATTCACTTTAATTAAAGCCCGGAATAACATACGCTCTTGCTGAGAGACAAATCCGTATAGCTGATGTGCATCGTCTCTTATTGCTAGGTGAGTAAAAAGTGTAACTTCACCACCCACCTCTGGTAGCTGATAAAAGCTACTCATTGGAGCTTCTAACTCATAGCCCACTCCCTGAACATCAATCATCAGTTCAGGAGGTTGCTTGATGACTAAAACCCCTTTTAAACGTCCAATCATAAATTTAAATTCGCATTTCAAACATCAACTAAAATGCTTCAACGTATCCGGCGACGCCGTGTACTTGAAGCCCCAGCAATTTTAATCAAACTCTGTTGTGTATGGGCATGGCACAAAGCAACAGCCAATGCATCAGCCGCATCAGCAGGGGGGCACCGAGACAGCTTTAGTAAATGCTGCACCATATGCTGAACTTGGGCCTTATCAGCACTACCTTTACCCACAACGGACTGTTTCACCTGGCGAGCAGAATACTCTGATACAGGGAGTCCCTGAGTAACAGCGGCGACAATAGCAGCCCCCCGCGCTTGCCCTAACTTTAATGCAGAATCTGCATTTCTTGCCATAAATACCTGCTCAATCCCCACCGACTGAGGCATATAACGCTCAATGACTGCCGTTATTCCCTGAAAAACTTCTTGCAAACGATCAGGCAAGTCTGTTGTTGTCATTCGTATACAGCCACTTGCCACATAATCTGTTTTTGCTCCAAGCTGACTAATCAAGCCATAACCTGTTACCCGAGAGCCTGGGTCAATACCTAGAATAATTGCCATGCTTAAATAATGTGCTACACCGATTCAAATCACTGTATAATTATACATCTATTGTTGTGATAGCAAGTATGTAAATAATACTAATGCACGTTAATAATCAACTAGCCTTCTTTTTCCTCAACGACTTTACTTACCTGACACTACCCTTCATTCATCAAAAAACCTGGTGCCACCCACCTGAAGCACCCAGCCAAAGATCAGCTTTAATGAATCAGAAACTTCCTGTTACAAACAAGTTCCTTTTGTTACCAAAACACTGTATTCCTTCTTAAATCAAGGGACTATTCTGTTTGGACAAGTAGCCGGCACTAAATAACAAAACGATTACAACTGATGAATATGTCTGAGTCCAAAAAGTCTATCCTCACGATTTCAGCAATTGTCTCCTGCCTGTTTATTATATTGCTTACGGCAAATTTGCTGTGATCGAGCTATAACCACCAAGCTGAACCTCTGAACATCTCGACCTTTGACTGCACCTTTCTAACACTGACACGATACCAGCATTACTGATTTTTAAGTTCTACCAACAACAACTGCTCCCCCTCAAGCATGCTACAACGCTTACACCTCATTGTAACTTTTCTGCAACAAAATATAGGTAATATAACAACAACCCACTTAGCTCTCTATTTGCCAGCAGTATTAACCGAAATCAAATAGTTACTTTCCATAAGCTAGGATTAAAAGCATGATGATTATCAAAAGATTGAAACTTTCTGACAATTCGTCATTGCGAAACCCAAAAAATTGTAGTAATTTTACAACATAAGTTATTCAGACATTCTTATTGATGTTAAACCTACATTCCATAAAGGAGGTGAGGTAGTACTGTCTCAGAATTGATTTTGTTTTGGTCAGAAACTTCTTGATCAAAACCAACACGTTTTAAGCCATCTTTGTATCAGCTTGTGTCAAGATCGTTATCTCCTCTTACTGCTTAACGTTCCGAAACCCTCTCACTGCACGACACAAGCTGTTTTTTTTCTTCCCCCTCCCCTTTCTAAAAAGCAATTTGATTCATTTTTGCTTGTCAAAACCTTATTATTTACACTTCAAAGTGTTTTTCACTGCTTTTTATACGGCAAACAAGGAGGTAAATCTGCCCAGTTATGCCATACTTCAACGAATATAATGAACCAAATACTATTCAAGCACATGGTATTGTCGTGCTTGAAAAAAAACACCAGGCCATCAAGGCACTGAAAAGAAAGCACAAACCATCAGTTCATGGCCACAAGCTATGGCACTCAAGCTTTCTACTCATGGACTATCTTAATTTTCACCCTCTACCTAATAAAGCTTCACTAATGGAAGTCGGTTGTGGCTGGGGAACAACCAGTATATTTTGCGCAAAACGCTTTGCTGCCAAAGCCACAGGGGTAGATTTAGATCCAAATGTTTTTCCTTACCTTCATACTCTGGCTGAATTTAACCAGGTAACGATTAATACTGAACAAGCCCCCCTGGAAAAACTCAGTAAAGCAAAGTTAGCCAACCACCATACGGTATTAGGTACTGATATCTGTTTTTGGGATGAGTTAGTCAACAAAGTTTACAACCTTATTCGACGCTCTTTACAGGCAGGCGTTACACAGGTAGTACTTGCTGATCCAGGTCGTTCAACGTTCCATCAGCTGGTTGCACGTTGCAGCAAAAAATATTCTACGGAGTGCCATCCCTGGTATACCCAAGACCCAGAGTTTATCTCTGGTTATGTGCTTTGTGTGAGTGCGCGTTAATACTCACTGAGGCTTCTGTCTCACCAAGCCTTGACTATACTGTTAGCAGTACAGCGACTTCACAACCAATATGGCGGTACTCGTGAGATATAGTCTATGGCTTCTGCTCAGCCTGTTTTACATAAAGAGCTTTGCCCTCGAGTTAAACGTTCGCGTTGTAACCGAGGAGTTTCCTCCTTATAACTATACCCAGAACAACAAACTGACTGGCCTCAGCACTGAGGTCGTTCAAGCCGTCTTCAAAGAACTTAATATTAACCCAGAGATTAGAGTCTATCCTTGGGTAAGGGCCTATCAAACAGCACTCAACGAACCTAATACACTTATTTTTTCAATAGGCAGAAATAAAAAGCGGGAAAACCTATTCCGCTGGGTTGGAGTGATTTCTCCTGCAAAATCCTTCTTATTTAGACTACCCAGCCGCAACGATATTGTGATCAACTCACTTAAGGATGCTAAGCAATATTTAGTTGGCACATTTCCAGAAAGTGTTCGTGAGCAGTATTTAATCGGTAAAGGATTTGAAAAAGGCGTGCATTTGGTCAGTACCTATAGCTATGAAAAGAGCTTCAAACTAATGATCAATAAACGTATTGACCTCTGGGCTATGAATGAGCTGGTAGCCTATCATATAGCCCGCAAAGCGGGCTATGACCCTCATAAAGTACTGAAAAAAGCCTTTTTTTTAGAAGAGCTTTCACCTGAAGGTTATTACATGGCATTTAACAAAGAAACCGATGCTGCCGTTGTAAAAGCTTTTGCAGATGGACTCAAAGCCATTAAACAAAAAGGTATTTATAAGCAGATTCAACAACAGCACCTCGGTAAATAACCTGATACCGTCCTAAATCTACACTTAGGATGAAAGCAACTTTTCATCAACTAACATACATTCTTTAAATAGTGGCTCCTGCCAAATACGCTCTAGGTAAGCAGCTAAAATAGGCCAACGCATTGGATCAACCTCATAATTAGCATATCGCGCATTTAAAAACTGACTACCTATTGATATTTCAACAATACCAAATGTATCAAACAAAAAATCTGAAGTCGGTACTTGTGACTCCAAATAATCAAGGACCGGCGGAATATCTTGATTAATGGCTTTTTCAACCCTTTGTTCATCAGCAGGTTGTTTTTTAAATTTTTGCTTAACAACACGCTCCAAAAATAACGGTGGACCCAGCACTTCCATCACCCGGCTATCCGCATACTCCTCAAGCCACATTGCCTGTGCTTTGAGCTTAGGATCAACAGGATACAGTTGATGTGCTTGTCCATACTGATCATTTAAATACAAGCAAATAATTGTTGAGTCTGGAATCGTTAAGTCACCATCAACTAATACTGGCACCTTTCGCAGTGGATTTAGACGGTCAAAATCCTTAGGCAAATCAAAAGGTATAACAGGCTTTAGCTCGTAATTAATCTTCAGCAACTTTAATGACAAAATGACTTTACGAACAAAAGGTGATAAAGGAACTCCATAGAGAAGCATAAGCATATTCCCTTAGCTGCATTTGAAAAGTAATACGCTAAAAGTACATTATGACCAAACCATGAAACAACAAATAAACCCTTCAAGTTCTGGTTCAATGTTTCTCAGTATACGCTGGAAACTGTATTTTCTAGTGGTGATTACCACCAGCTCAGTGGCTTTAGCCATGCTGGGCTTAATACAATGGAGCTTTGATCAAGGCTTTTTAAAATACATAAACCAGCAAGATAAAAACCAACTGGAGCAAATTGTTCCAGAAATTACTAGCTATTATCACCAGAGTAACAGTTGGCAACCCTTAGTTAACCACCCTCAACACTGGGCCGACTTACTGGCAAAAGCACTCAATCCTGCAGGACAAGAATCACGCCCCCCCATACCAATACACAGACCTCGGTTTAGAGCCTTTTTACGCCGTTATGTGTTACTTGATGAACAACAACAGTTGTTAATTGGCCACATTCCCAAGCAAGCCTCCCCCTTGATTCAGCCTATCGAAGCAAATAACCAGGTGGTGGGTTTTGTTGGCGTTATCCCAAGGAAAGAGCTATCAGACTTTAATGATATTGCTTTTGCCGAGTCTCAACGTCAATTGCTGTTAGTGATTACAGTTATTGTCATCGCTTTGAGTGCCCTCCTGACAATTCCTCTTGCCGGCTCTATTGTCAGCCCTGTTCAAAAGCTTCGAAAAGCAGTGAGCACCTTAGCCAACCAAAAACAAGCAACAACACTTGTGATTAAGCAAAATGATGAAATCGGTTTACTCGCCGCGGATTTCAACCAGTTAAGTCTCATTTTGGAACAGCAGGAAAACCTCAGACGACAATGGCTTGCGGATATTGCCCACGAACTTCGCACACCCATCAGTGTTTTACAGGCAGAACTTGAAGCGATTGAAGATGGTATCCGACCACTGACTCTAAATAGCATTCAATCGCTTCAGGATGACTTGGGACGACTGACACGCTTAGTTAATGACTTACACCACCTTGCCCAAGAAGATATTGGCGCTACTGACTACCACATGTCAGCCCAACCCCTACAACCAATTTTAGAAAAGCTAGCTAACCGCTATATGCCACTTCTTGAAAAACACCAGCTGTCCATTACTGTAATTGATCAGTGTGCAAAACCAGTTGATCTTGAAATTGATGCAGATCGCATACAACAACTGTTTATCAATTTACTATTTAACTCTCTTCACTATACAGATAGCCCCGGACAAATAAACGTTACACTTAAACCCTTAAACGATAAGTTACGTGTTATTTGGGAGGATTCTGCCCCCCAGGTTCCAGAGGACTCGCTGCCTTACTTATTTGATCGACTTTACCGTGTTGACTCATCCCGACAACGCGTAAAAGGAGGGGCGGGATTAGGTCTAGCAATTGTCAAAGCAATTACTGTTGCTCACCATGCCCAGATCTCAGCCGAACAATCATCTCTAGGAGGTTTAAAGTTAATTATTGACTTTCCGCAGTCAAAAACACGCTAAAACCTTAACCAACAACAATTGACTTAGACTAATTAAGTATCACTATGGATAAACAAATACTGGTTGTCGAAGATGAAGTAAAACTTGCACAACTGATGGCTGATTACTTGCAACACGCGGGTTTTAATCCATTTATTCTTAATGAGGGCACACATGCTGTTTCATGGGTTAAAACGAATCAACCGCAACTAATTTTGCTCGACTTGATGTTGCCAGGTATGGATGGTATTGAAATATGCAAGCAAATTCGCACATTTAGTAATACCCCACTGATAATGGTCACAGCCCGTATTGATGAAATCGATCGGTTGTTAGGTCTTGAGCTAGGTGCCGATGACTATATTTGCAAACCATTTAGCCCCCGCGAAGTGGTTGCAAGAGTCAAAGCCGTACTTCGCCGTACAAGTGAACCCTTCTCACCTGAAAGTGCACTACTTCATTTGGACAAGCATCAACTACGCGCTACGTTTTTTGGAGAGCATGTTCCTCTCACAGCCATTGAGTTTCAATTATTAGCGATTCTGGTGGATTACCCTCACCGCATTTTTAGCCGTAGCCAACTCATGGATAAAATCTACCAAGATCACCGTATTGTGAGCGAACGTACCATTGACAGCCACATCAAAAAAATCCGAAAAAAGCTAGCCACAATTAATAACAGTCAGGAAGTGATTCACTCAGTGTATGGTGCAGGCTATAAGTTTGAAGGATAATTTTAGAGGCACCCTGTTAACTTCCTTTTTTCCTCCACATTTCTTCCTTAATTAGCTTGTATCTTAAACCTCATAGACCAAAACATTCATTATGAGGTGAGCTACATGAAGCAAAGCATGAAACTAAAAGCTATCGCTCTGGTACTTCCATTGGTATTAGGCGGATTTGCATGGGGTGAGCAGGAAGGTAGACCTGACCCTGGTCAACGTGCAGCTAAAGAGCTAGGACTCACTGCTGAGCAAACACAATCATTTCAAACTATTATGAAAGCTCAACACCAGCAGCGTAAAGCTGTACATGAAAAGTACCGTGACCAAATTCAGGCAGAAATGGATCAGGTGTACCAAAGCACATTAAGCCAGTTAGAAAGTGTACTCACACCTGAACAGCTAGAAAAATTTAAAGCTCACCACGAGCAGCGTAAAAAAGCCATGATGGAAAAAGGTCCTCGCGGTAACAAACGCGGAGGAGACTGTGGTCCTGGCTGGAAACAAAAAAATACCAAAACTGAAGGGTAGCATGACAATAAAAAAGCAGAGGCCAAAACCTCTGCTTTTATGTTTAACGATATTTAATTGGACTTTACTAGAAAAAACAAAGCCACAACTAAGCAACAAAAGAGCAGCGAATAATTAAGCTTTCTTATAAATACTCTAACAAGGACTCTGGAAAATCGGCATTTGAATAAACGTTTTGTACATCATCCAAATCTTCTAACCGATCAATCAGTTTTAGCACTTTTTCTCCATCTTCATCCGTTAGTGCAACGGTGGTTGATGGAATCATTGTAACTTCAGCATTAACAGGCTCCAGCCCTGCTTCCATCAATGTCGCTTTTACCTCAGAAAAATCCGCAGGCTCAGTAACAACATCAACAGAGCCATCATCATTACTGACAACATCTTCTGCGCCTGCTTCTAAAGCAGCCTCCATGACAGAGTCTTCATCAATATCGGGTGAAAAACAAATCTGACCTTTTTTCTCGAACAAATATGCAACAGAACCATCTGTACCTAGGTTCCCACCATGCTTTGAAAATGCATGACGAACTTCTGCCACTGTTCTATTGCGGTTATCGGTCATAACCTCGACATAAATTGCAACACCTGCTGGCCCATACCCCTCGTACGTCAACTCTTCAACGTTATCAGAGTCATTGGTTCCAGCTCCACGAGCAATCGCACGATCAATTGTGTCACGGGTCATATTACTGCTTAATGCCTTATCGACCGCAGCACGCAACCTTGGATTATCTTCAGGAATAGGCCCACCTTGTTTTGCAGCAACCACCAGTTCACGAATTAGCTTGGTGAAAATCTTACCTCGCTTAGCATCTTGCGCAGCTTTACGGTGTTTAATATTGGCCCACTTACTATGACCAGCCATAACTATCTCTCCTAAATCGTATACAGCAAGACTGTCATCTTTTTGTATTCAACACCTGGATTTGGCTCAATAACAGGTAAACCAGAAAGAGAAAAAGATGACACTCCTGAAAAAATATTCGCTAAAAAAACAGTTCACTTAAAAAAGTGACTCAGCAATTGCTGAGTCACTATGTACACCTAAGCACATATCCTGAAGGATCGATTTACATATTAAATATGTTTACGAATACGGATATTGAGTTCATGTAACTGTTGTGTATCCACTTCACTTGGCGCCTGTGTCATAACACAAGATGCGGTTTGCGTTTTAGGAAAGGCAATAACTTCTCTAATTGAAGATGTCTCTGTCATCAACATGACCAAGCGATCCAAACCAAACGCTAAACCACCATGTGGAGGGCAACCATATTTTAAGGCATCCAATAGGAAGCCAAACTTATCTTTCAGCTCTTCTTCACCAAGCCCAAGCACCTCAAAAACAGATTCCTGCATTTGCTGGTCATGAATACGAATGGAACCACCACCTAGCTCAGTGCCATTCAGTACCATGTCATAAGCCCGAGAAAGTGCCGTATCAGGATTCGCTTTTAGTGCTTCAGGTGAACATGCTGGTGAAGTAAATGGGTGATGCAAAGCAGTCCAGCCACCTTTTCCATTTTCTTCAAACATAGGGAAATCAATCACCCATAATGGCGCCCAGGGACGTTCAATAAGGTTTAAGTCTTCACCCAACTTAACGCGCAGCGCACCGATCGACTCATTAACCACTTTGGCCTTATCAGCCCCAAAGAAAATAATATCGCCATCTTTTGCATCCAGGCGCTTCATCAGGGCTTGAATCGTTTCTTCCGGAATAAACTTCAAAATAGGTGACTGTAATCCATTGATACCATCATTTATTGCATTCACCTTAATCCAGGCTAAACCTTTTGCGCCATAGATGCTGACATACTTGCCATAGTCATCTATTTGTTTACGTGACAATGACGCACCACCAGGCGCTTTTAACGCAACAACACGGCCTTTAGGATCATTAGCTGGACCGTTAAATACTTTAAATTCAACACTTTGCATTAAGTCATCAATGCTGGTTAGCTCAAGTGGAATACGCAAATCTGGACGGTCTGAGCCAAAGCGCTCCATAGCTTCTGCATAGGTCATGCGTGGAAATTCACCCAAGTCAATATCCAACAGATTACTAAACAGTTGACTGACCATTTTTTCAGTCATTGACATAATGTCTTCTTCATTCATAAAAGAAGTCTCAATGTCAATTTGGGTAAACTCTGGTTGACGATCAGCACGTAAGTCTTCGTCACGAAAACATTTGGCAATTTGATAATAACGGTCAAACCCAGAAACCATTAATAGCTGTTTAAATAATTGTGGAGACTGAGGAAGTGCATAGAAGCTCCCTGGGTGCACGCGGCTTGGCACTAAGTAATCTCGCGCACCTTCGGGTGTTGCTCGAGTTAAAATCGGGGTTTCGATATCCAAAAAGCCGTTTTCATCCAAAAAGTTACGGATAATCGAAGTTACCTTAGAACGGAAACGCAGCTTGTTTTGCATTTCTGGACGGCGCAAATCGAGAAAACGGTATTTTAATCGAACATCTTCACCCACTGCAGAGTACTCGTCCAAAGGAAAAGGCGGTGTTTCTGCCTGATTAAGGATTTCAATTTGCTTACCAAGGACTTCTATTTCACCAGTAGCCATATCAGGGTTGCTTGAGCCTTCTGGGCGCGCTCTTACCTTACCCACAATGGAAATCACGTATTCACTGCGTACTTTATCTGCTAACTGGAAAGCTGCTTGCTCATCAGGGTCAAAAACAACCTGAGCAACACCCTCCCGATCACGCACATCAAGAAAGATCACACCACCATGATCTCGTCTCCGATGAACCCAACCACACAGTTTTACTTCCTCTCCAATATGAGATGCTCTTAAGTCGCCGCAATAATGGCTGCGCATAATAGTTGTACCCTGTTTTACTAAATTGACATTCGATAATCAGACGATCAGCTACTGGTTGTGGCTGCTTTTGTAGATGTTTTCGTTGTGCCAGAAGCGGCATTCTTATTGCTGGCGCTTGATTCACTTGTCTTACTGGCAGATGCTTTATTATCACTTTCTGCCAGATTCTTTTTCTTACCGGTTTTAAAATCAGTCTCGTACCAGCCCCCACCTTTTAATCGAAAGGCAGGTGCACTTAATCGTTTACGAAGGGCATCAGTATTACACTGAGGGCAACTAACCAATGGCTCATCACTTACCTTCTGAATAACTTCTAAAGCATGTTGGCATTGACCACACTCATACTCATAGATTGGCATTGACTTTTCACCTCGACTACAACAGCCAACTAACCGCGTTCTATCCTGTTTAGACAAAGCCGTGCATTATACCGCACCTTGCTAAAAAAGGTCAGCCTTTTCGCATAGTCTCAGCGCTTATTAATGCCCAAAAAGATAGATTGCTACATTACCTCTCTTCACTTTAGTTTCCCCTTAAGACAGCCTAATACCCCAAGACAACTTAGTACCTCAAAACAATTTCATAAAAGTAGCCTGCGATCAATCAGAGAGTAATCAGGATTTGTGCCCATGCAATACTTGAACTCATTTGCTCATCCCGCAGTAGAAGACCATCCTTGGCCTCTACTGCTCACGGTGCTCCCAGCACCTGCTTCACAAACAAGTTCAAGCATTGCAAACCTACTTTTTACTCTCCTCAAATCACGTTTAAATAAATCATAATGATATTTCGATGGGTGGATAGATGAGACAAAAGGATGGATAGTGCATTCAAAATCCGAACGAAGGTACTTAAAAAATAGTTTTAAAGGCAAAATGTCATGTGATTGACCTAGTCTCCTGTACCTTAACACTAAAACAACAAAAAATAGCAAAAGATAAAAAACACCAGTTATCAAAAGTCAATATAAGAAGAGCTCACTGCATAGCACTATGATCAAAGCAATAAATTAGCAATATTAATAACAAAATTTCGCAATAAACAATCATTACATTCTTGTAAAAGCGTTATGTTCTAGACATAATAGGCATAATCTGACACCGAATTAACACAAATTAAAAAATACTAATTTAACCGTGTTTAATACACCAACTAGCAATCTTATAGAGCAGTAATAGAAGTCAATAAGAACGTAACTAAGTAAAAAGAGAAGTAGAACTTAGCTTATGCAGTGCAAGTTGCTAGCCCAATTACCCAACTCCTTATGTTTTTCTCCCAAAGCACATTGCTTACCAGCTTTTTCTGCTTCTGAACGCTGTTTTAGTCTTTCTGTGCGAATTTCAGCCATTTCAATTAGGTAAACAGATGGGGAATAAAACAGATTACAGCTTTTAGAAATAACACATGAAAATGTCGTTGCATTCATTGTTGTTTTTTATTAAAAACACAACAATGCGTCAGTTCTAACTTTGAGCTGATTAGGTAAGATCTGTCATATATTGACAGTGCAGTGAGTCAAACAGGCATGCCGAATCGACTCATAACACACAACACCTTAGGAGTAGGTCACACAATGAAGATGTTTAAACTTTCTGCATTGAGCGCAGCTGTTTTTGCTGCAGCCTCTGCAACAGCAGTAACAGCGCAAGCTGAAGGATTTATTGACGATAGCTCAGCTACATTGAGCATTCGTAACCAATACCGCAACGAAAGCGGTGTAAATGGCAAAGCTTATGATCGTAAAGAGTGGATACAAGGCTTCCAGCTTGACTATAAGTCTGGCTACTTTATGGACATTATCGGCTTTGATTACTCTGCAGGTGCTGCCTTTAAACTCGACCAACCAGCTAATGACAGCAGAACTGGTGAGTGGAGTACAACAAACTTACCTCAAGACGGTACCAGATCTGATGTAAATGATATTGCAGGCACTAACCAAGCTTACTTAAAAGCGAAATTTGGTGATGAAAACCTCAATGCTAACTTGAAGTTTGGTCTACAAAAAACTTGTACTGAGTTATTCTGCCCTTCAGGTTCTCGCGTATTACCCGCTTCTTCTTATGGTACTTATCTGGAAGCTAACGCACAAAGCCTTAAAGTATATGGTGCTCGCTGGACTAAAGTTCATAGTCGTAGCCAAAGTTTCTTCTATGATGACATGAAAGATGATTTTGGCAACCGTGTTGATAATGTCAAAATTCTGGGTGCTTCCTACAAATTTGACAATGGTTTAGGTGTTTATGGTGAATATGGTAAGTCTGATGACTACTTGAAAAAATACCTCGCTAAAGTTGACTACACCATTGACCTAGGTAACGAAACTTCTCTGTTACTAGATGCTCGTTATGGAAAGGCTAAAGATGCTGGTGATGGCTATAATGATAAAGGCCCTCGCTACAATGGTAACTACGAAAGCCGTTACTATAACTTGACTGCAACATTGTCTATCCAAAATCTCTCTGTTTTTGCTGGCTTCAACAAAACCATGGATGGCGACTGGGATGGGGAATGGCACAATAACTACGACCATAATGGTGCATTTAACTCAAGCTTAGACCTATGGCAGGGTTATAACCGTGAAG
This sequence comes from Zooshikella ganghwensis, assembly GCF_018263875.1. Taxonomy (NCBI): domain Bacteria; kingdom Pseudomonadati; phylum Pseudomonadota; class Gammaproteobacteria; order Oceanospirillales; family Zooshikellaceae; genus Zooshikella; species Zooshikella ganghwensis. The sequence continues at coordinate 490,897 of NZ_JAEVHG010000001.1, read as the reverse complement.
ACGAGCGTGCTTGGGTAGTTGGAGCAAGCTATAAGTTTGACGACCTTGGCTTACCAGGGTTTGAGGCAGGTACACGCTATGCTCACAGCTCAGGTATTGACCGAGGTGCTCTATCTGCTGGAGAGAACCCAATAACAAATGATGACCAAGCTCACGAGTGGGTTCAGTGGGCTAAGTACACTGTTCAAAGTGGCCCAATGAAAGACTTTTCGGTTTATGTTGAGCATGCTCGTGGCGATAACCCAACAGGTGGTGATGAGGACGGAACCCTTGTACACCTGCAGTACGACTTGGCTATCTTCTAGTCTCCCGAAAAGTTCATACTTTTCTTGCTAAAAAAACGCCGCATCTGCGGCGTTTTTTTATTCTTGTAATAAATCCCGTCTATATTTGTTAGCAAAATCTCATGGAAGATCCATACTAGGAAAGGTAATGGAACAAAAAACACACATGGACTTGTGTATGAATAAAACTTTTCCACGGTTATATCGGGGCCACTTCTTCGTTCCAGTGACATTACACCATGTAATACGTGTAAGGAGTTCGCCTGACGTTTCATAGTCGGCGGCACTAGGGCAGTTTTGGCTGTGGTTTCCGTAATATCCCCTACACTAAACCTGTGATTACAGATAAATCACTCACAATAAACACAATACGACTAGGAGTAGGTCACAAATGAGAACTTTTAAATTAACCTCACTGAGTGCAGCAATCCTTGCAGCTAGTGCACTTGTTCCAACAACATCTCAAGCTGCTGGCTTTGTAGACGACAGTAGTGCTACGCTGGGTATAAGAAATTACTACTTCAATGAAAATGGTCTAAATGGCAATACCTTTGACCGTAAAGAGTGGGTACAAGGTTTACAATTTAGCTTTTCTTCTGGCTACTTGTGGGACATGATTGGTTTCGACTATGGCGCAGGAGCTGCAATGAAGCTAGATAACCCTGCAAATGCAACCGGCTACAGCATCACAAACTTACCAGCAGATGGCAGCAGTACAGCTGATGCCAACGACATTGCTGGTACCAATATTGCCAATTTAAAAGCTAAATTTGGCGGTGATGATATGAATGCTAATTTAAGATTTGGCCTGCAACGCTCTTGTACTGAATTATACTGCCCATCTGGTTCACGTATTTTAGAAGCCACGTCATACGGCACCTATCTTGAAGGCAACATTGAAAGCCTAAAATTATATGGTGCCCGCTGGACTCAAATACACTCACGTAATAACAGCTTCTTTGCTGAAGGCTTTCAAGATGCGATGGGGGATGAAATCGACCATCTTTATATTTTTGGAGCAGCCTATAAGTTTGATAATGGGCTAGGCCTTTATGCGGAATGGGGTAATTCTGATGATTACCTAGAGAAACAGTTCCTCAAGTTTGACTACACCTTTAATTTAGGTAGCGGCATTACCTTATTAATCGATGGCCGCTGGGCTGATGCGGAAGAAGATGGTAATGGTTATGCAACCCAAGGGTATGAAAGTACCTATTGGAACCTATCAGGTACAATTACCGTTAATGATTTTTACGTTAAACTGGGCTACAACAAAACATCTGATGGTGACTGGGATGGTGAGTGGCACGCTAACTTCCAACAGGATGGCGCCTACAACTCTACCCTCGACCAATGGCAAGGCTACAATCGTGAAGACGAACGTGCTTGGATTGTAGATATTGGTTATGACTTCGCCAACATCGGTTACCCAGGACTCGTAGCAAATACCTATTATGCCTATGGTACTGATATAGATGATGCCTCTCTAGCCGCTGGTGCTAATGCTACTACTAGTGACGACAATGCTCATGAATGGGGGCATTACATCACCTATACCGTACAAAGTGGACCAATGAAAGACCTTTCTGTTGAGTGGCAACATTTCCGAGTAGATAATCCAGTCTTAGGAGATGAAGATACTAACCGCATAAAAATCAGATACGATATTGCTCTCTTTTAAGAATTAATTAATCTGCATTCTATAAACGCTGCATTTGCAGCGTTTTTTTATTTAAAACGAAAGTTGTGGATATATCCTTCACTGTGGCTATATATAGCCATAATGAATCATTTTTAGGTGTCAAAATAAAGTGGTATATACTCACAGCGAAGGGTTATTTAGGCGAGGCCACCGAGCGATGAAGCCCCAGGAGTTTAGATAAACTAAATGACTGGGGTGGCAGTTAAATGCTCCTGCATAAACTGCATTCCCACCATCCTTGGTGGTCAAGAGCGATAGTAACAAAGCCTAAAAATCATTCGCGAAGAGTATATTTATATTTTATAAATATTCTTTTAATTTATATTTAATACAGATCTGCAAACAATAACCTTGCTCCTGAATACCTGCAGCAAAAAATACTCATTGATAGCTAAGGGTATTAATGAGTGTGTAAATGGAAAAGATATCGCTTGGCGGCCCTGTTAGAGCATTAAGAACCGCTGTGGTTGCTATCGCTAGCCTTAACAGACCAGACTAGCCCCACCAAAAATCCTTTACTGTGGGTATAAACATAAGGAGCTGTTTATGCAATTATCTAAAATCACACCACCAAATACCTCATCAAGGCTAATACTTTATACTTTTTTGTACAGCACACTGAGTATTTATAATATTACAGCTCATGCGAACAGCTCTGAAGCTAAACTTGATTTAACGCTTAGAAATTACTACTTCAACCGGGATTACCGCCATGAAAATGGTGACATTAGAGCGGGTAACCAAGATGGTAAACGCAAAGCCTGGACCCAATCATTTCTTTTTGACTATCAGTCTCCATACTGGCATAACCTGATTGGCAGTGATCTTTCTATCTGGAACACACTTAAATTAGATGGTGGAAAAGGAACTGGTAGAAATGCTTTAACAATTACCCAGGAAGATGCAGATCAAGTAAGCTACTCATCACTCGGCGTAGCGCTCATAAAATTTAATCTGGAAAGTTTCTGGAATACAACCGTAAAGGCTGGCCGACAAACATTTGAAACCCCTTTGGCCCTGTATTCAGATAGCCGCTCACAACCTTCTGCTTTTTCTGCAGTTCATATTCATAGCCAACCAGCTGATCGCTTTAATATAAATTTACTGGGAATATACGAAGCAAAAGATAAAGACGATAGTGGCTTTGATGATATCCATTATGAGTACGGATTTGCCATTAGCCGAGATAAAATTGAGCATGCATATACATTAAGCATGGATTATACCTATGAAAATGGTCTCTATTTAGCTGCTCAGGCATTGACAGCTAAGGATGCCTATAACGCTTATCACTTAGAAGCAAGCTATAGCTTTCCACTTAATAACTGGTTAAACATCGATGTTGCAGGACTTTGGGAACGACAAAAAGACACTGGAAACTTTAATGATGACAATCCAGGTTCAGTGGGTATTGATAATGATTTATTTAGCTTTAGCTTAGCTTTTAGACTGGGTGACTACTCAAAATTTACTATTATTTCACAAAACCTAACAGGTGATAGCGGTTTTGATTATTTTGCTGAAGGTGATCCTTGGTGGTTCAATAGCATCCAATATTCAGACTTTAACTTTGAGGATGAAACATCTTGGCAAACTCGATTTGATTATGACTTTTCTGGTATTGGTTTTCCTGGTCTTACAGGTCTGATTCGTTATGGTTACGCCAACGATGCCAAACCCTTTGATAGCAGTACCAATGATGAATATACCGAGTGGGAGCGAGACCTTGAGTTACGTTATCAAGTACCTAGTGGACATTTAAAAGGGATGGATATTAGAGTACGACATGCAACCTACCGCTCCCATCAATCCATGGGTAATGGTGGTGCCATTGACGAGTTCCGCATTATTGTTAATTACACATTACCATTAATATAACCACTGTTTTTTAATGCTAGAAAAATCGGTGTTAAATACTCTGTGCTAAACAAAAAATGCACCCGTTAGTGGGTGCATTTTACAAAACACTACAATTAAGATGCTGATCAGCACCTTAAAATAGCTTAGCTTTCAGCCATGTCTTTCAATTTTTTCAATGCACGTACTTTTACTTGCATAGAAGCAGGCTTAGCTTTAAACATCATTTCTTCACCTGTAAAAGGATTGACCCCTTTACGCGCTTTAACTGCAGGTTTTTTCTTAGTTGTAATTTTAAGGAGTCCAGGCAGTGTAAACTCACCGCAAGCACGCTTTTTGATATGACGCTCAATTACGTTTGCAAGCTCATCCAACACATTCTGTACATCTTTTTTGGCTAACTCAGTAGTCTCAGCCAACTCATTCAGTAACTGAGTTTTAGTGTATTTTTCTTTGATAGCAGCAGGTGCTTTGCGTTTTGCTTGTGCCATTGCTATTTAACTCCAAGAATAAAACATATTTTAACTAAACGAACCATGCTTCCAGGCTTTTAGCTCTTTCATTGTAATATACGCCAACTAAAGAGTATGCCTATAGAAACACTTTAGATTTCAGTCAGTTATCCTTGATAAAAGGTCAATTATCATTTGAGACAAAATAATCTATAAAGTTCGCTTTGTCTTTACAATGGATTCAGATAATGACTGTCGCTAAGTATGTAAGACAATGCTGTGTATTTGGGAAGTACACTAAACCAAACGATTGAGCCAACTTGTTACTCAACACAGTTTGGTAAAAAGCTTGTATACGCAATAGTACTTAGCACACACAAAATCTCTTAGATTACAGCTTAAAAAGCTTATCATCATAGCAGGAAACTATAATACAAGTCTTTCCAGGACGCACGCTTTTTATACTGAAAAATAACATTTTCTTTTTCTTTTTTTACATAAACAACAGGTTTAGCCTGACTTAGTTAATATGTCAGCTTAGAATCCTCCTACAGATTCAATGTCTTAGACTACACTTAAGGAGTAAAGCCTAGTGCTTTCACTTATGACAGTAGTATAAATATACTTTTTGCTTTGTGTACTAGTGATGGCTTTCAATCGCTTTTCTGGTTAACCCCTTTTACTCTTTGAGCAAGCCATCACTTAACTTTTTTAATCATCACTAAAATTAAATATAAACAATATGAAATTAGCCAAATTACTCCGCATCGTACATTGTTATCTTGGGCTTATAGCCTTTTTGTTAACGTTAATTAGTGTGCCTATTTTTTTTCTAGAAGCACATATGCCTCTACCCTCAATAGATGCTTTGAATATGTTAAGCCTTTCTCTCATCAATCTCCTGGTCGGCAGCCTGTTCAGCTTACCGCTATCACAACGTTTATGGTGGCTTCAGCTGCTTGGCTCCATACTGTTACTTATTAGTTTGTTAGCGAGCATGATTACAGCACTCACAGACTCTTCTCTTTTTCAAAGCCTCCATATAATCTGGCTAATGCTGTTTGGTGTAGTATTTTCCGCCTGCGCTCATTGGCATAACTTCCGGCTACACGCCAACATTGTTTGGAATACAGCTGCTCGGGAAACAGGAACTGTTAAATGGTTTAATGTCAGTAAAGGGTTTGGATTTATTTCTCGAGCACGAGGTGATGATGTGTTTGTTCACTTCAAAGCAATACGCGGCCAAGGACACCGTACTCTCACAGAAGGTCAGCAGGTTGAATTTCTGGTAACCGCTCGTGATAAAGGTTTACAGGCTGAGGATGTGGTCAGTACTCCACCTGATATGTTCCACTTGGAGTATGATGAAGATACGCCCCCTCCCCCACAAAGTAATAACGACTGATAATGTAGGCAAACAAGGATTTGTCTCAATAGAGCCCACAAAAATGTTAGATCTACAGAAGCATTACAGGATCTAACAAGAGTGGCTTAAATAACGCTAGTACTTCTTTTTAAATCAGAAAAGTCGCTACCTGCACAGCCCAAAAAATGCTGTGCAGGTAATGCGCTTTTGCTTCATTTAACTGATGCTACTTTTCGCCCCCCCCATTACCTAATCTTATGGGTAACAGGGATTGATTAATAATGTGGAGGCTTCTCAGCTTGCTGTGAAGCTTGAATTAACTCAGGCAATACTTGTAACTGGTCCTTAAGGTAATCCACCTCTCGTCGTAATGCATCAATCGACTGTTGTTGTTCAGCAACCACCTTATTGAGTGCCTGTAACAAGTCTTCTTGAAACGCCACTTGCGTCTGTAAATCAATAAGCATCTGATCCATCGTGAGACCTTTAACACTCTGTAGCGTAAGTTAAATACGTTGTAAATACCGTGTGCAAACGTGCCTTAAGCGCTTCTACAGCCTCTGGCTCATAAGCTTTTGCGGGTAACTTACCCCATACTGGCTCTGGCCAGGCATCATCGGACTGTTGCCGAGCAATAATGTGAATATGCAGCTGACGTACTTTGTTACCCAGTGCAGCAATATTCATTTTATCTGCTGCAAAAATATCTTTAAGCTTTTCACTAATGTAGCTTACTTCCCACCACAACTGTTGTTGATCTTGGGCTGAAAGTTGGTAAATTTCTTCAATACCAGGAACACGAGGTACTAAAATAAACCACGGGTATCGTTGATCATTCATTAATAACAAGGATGATAAAGAAAAGTCCCCAACCTTAATCGTATCCTGTTGTAACTGTTCAGCTAAAGTAAAACCTTTCGTTACTTCCATCTTTCGCTATCCTCTCATCAACGCCATAAAAATACACTAATCACAGATATTGATAATATGTGATCATAGCAATCCGCAGCAATGCACCGTAAAATACCTGCTTTTTGGAACACAACTGGTAGCCAACTATGCGCACAACTGAATTCTTTATTCCCACCTTAAAGGAAACGCCTACTGATGCCGTAGTTATCAGCCATCAACTGATGCTGCGTGCAGGAATGATACGAAAACTGGCTTCAGGGTTGTATACATGGTTACCGCTGGGTTTACGTACCTTACGCAAAATTGAACGTATTGTTCGTGAAGAAATGGACAAAGCTGGGGCAATTGAACTATTAATGCCTGCCGTTCAGCCAGCAGAGCTTTGGCAGGAGTCTGGGCGCTGGGAGCAATATGGCCCTGAGCTGCTACGTATTAAAGACCGTCACCAAAGAGACTTTTGTGTAGGGCCGACTCATGAAGAAGTCATTACGGATATCGCTCGTCACGAACTCAGTAGTTACAAGCAATTACCTATTAATTTTTACCAAATTCAAACTAAATTTCGTGATGAAATTCGCCCCCGCTTTGGTGTCATGCGTGCCCGTGAGTTTGTCATGAAAGATGCTTATTCATTCCATCTGAATGAAGACAGCATGCAGCAAACCTATGAACGCATGCATACTGCTTACTGCAATATCTTCGATCGTTTAGGCCTCAATTACCGCGCAGTAGTTGCTGATAGCGGGAGTATTGGTGGTAGCACTTCACATGAGTTTCACGTATTGGCAGAGTCAGGTGAAGATGCTATCGCATTCAGTAATAGCAGTCAGTACGCTGCAAATGTTGAAAAAGCCGTTGCCTTACCAGACACAACAGCACGCCCTGCGGCAACAGCCGAGTTATCTAAAGTAGAAACCCCTAATCAGCATACGATTACGGATATTGTCTCCTTTTTCTCAGTTGAGCCAAAACAGACACTGAAAACACTTGTCGTCCATGGCAACCCAGATGAACAAGGTAATACAACACTGGTTGCACTTGTAATTCGCGGTGATCACCAGCTGAATGAAGTCAAAGCTGAAAATATCCACTCTGTCGCTCAACCACTCACATTTGCCTCTGATGCAGAAATACAAGCACAACTCAACTGCCAACCTGGTTCCATAGGCCCAGTGGGGTTATCTATTCCTATTGTGGTAGATCACTCTGCAGCTCACTTAGCCGACTTTATCTGTGGTGCCAATGAAGATGGCTACCACTATACGGGTGCCAACTGGGACCGTGACTGCCAATATACAACCGTTGCTGATATTCGTAATGTCGTCAATGGTGACCCAAGTCCTTGTGGTCAAGGGGAGCTTGTTATCAAGCGAGGTATTGAGGTAGGACACATTTTCCAGCTCGGCGCTAAATACAGCAAGGAACTGAATGCAACCGTTTTAGATGAGCAGGGTAAGTCAGTGACTATGCTGATGGGTTGCTATGGTATTGGTGTATCACGTATTGCAGCGGCAGCCATAGAGCAAAAAAATGATGATCATGGGATTATCTGGCCCGACGCGATAGCACCCTTCCAAATTGGTATTGTGCCACTGAAAATGGATAAATCAGAGCAGGTTAAAACTACAACAGAACAGGTTTATCAACAACTTACTGCTGCAGGTTTTGATGTTTTGCTCGATGATCGCGATCGTAAAACCAGCCCAGGTGTAAAATTTGCAGAAATGGAGCTTATTGGCGTGCCACACCGTTTAGTGATTGGTGATCGCGGCCTAGCAGAAGGTACTATTGAATATAAGCACCGCTCTGCAGAAGATTCTACGACTGTACCTGTATCTGAAATTGTCGATTTTTTCAAAGATAAAATTACACTTTAATAAAATGCTTATCGGATACATCCGATATGAAGTGCCCAATGGGCACTTCACTTAAGCACCTCATCGCCTATTCGTGTAACTTAACAGTATTTTACTTTTCAAAAATATAATGCAACAAGTAAGGTATAGATAAGTAAAATCTGGCAGGATTGCCTTTTGGTCATTAACTTTTATGCAGCAACTTCACGTTATATCAAATCAACTCAAAAACGATACCCTTTTTCAACTAGACTTCAAAACTGCTTTATGTCTGGCTGCCTTTTTTTTGAGTTTATTTGTTCAACCAGGTTTTGCTGGTCGACAACAACCCGCTGACGCAGAAATCCGCTCATTATTAAAAAAGACCGTCAGTGAAGCCTCTAGCTTTTATGATAAATATGATGCTGAAGTGTGGCTTGTGGATATGAATTCTCGTATGGCTCGCTTTGTCAAAGCACCAGATAAACGGCTAGCCATGCTCAAAATGATCCACCAAGAAGCAACCCGTGCAGGATTACAGCCCGAACTTGTACTCTCTGTTATTCATGTAGAAAGTTTATTTAATCGTTTTGCTGTTTCCAGAGTAGGTGCTCAGGGAATAATGCAAGTGATGCCTTTTTGGAAAAACGAAATAGGCCGCCCGCAAGATAACCTGATTGATTTGGCCACTAACTTACGCTACGGATGTACTATTTTAAGCCACTATATTAAGAAAGAACGAGGCGATCTAATTCGAGCATTAGCACGCTATAACGGCAGTCTCGGAAAAACCTGGTATCCCCGCAAAGTTATGACCGCCATGTATAAATATTGGTATCCCCAATAGTCACTGCATTACGTAGCTAATATAATAAGCCTTTAGCGCACACCAAATTCATGATAATCCTCCCACGGGATTTCACTTACCTCGATATGCTGGACATCTGCCATAGGGGGTCCCTTTGACAGCCAAGCCTCAAGCGTATTCACCGCTTGACTATCGCCACACATCACAACCTCTACTCGCCCATCAGGAAGGTTATATGCATAACCACTAACCCCTAACTGTACAGCCTTAAGCTGAGTAGAACCTCTAAACCACACACCTTGAACTCGCCCAGTCACCCACGCTTTTTTACAAATTTTTGTCATAAAAACTCCATTTTACTCTCAACTATTTTTATTGAGCAGCGGCTATTGCTAGTTTTATTGATTCTAGTGTTTGTGGACCTACCAATTGTTTCACCACCTTTCCGTTTGGGCTAATCACTAACGTCGTAGGTAACACCTGAGGCCTTGTCCAGTTTAGCTGGGCGGTTGGATCTTGTTTAAACACGGGGAACGCTATTTTTAACTGAGCAACTTGTTGCTGTAACTCTGTAATATTTTCAATATTGTCAAAGTTAATGCCAAGTACACTCACATTGGCTTGTGTGTCTATTTTGTTAAGTTCTGGAATTTCTTTTATGCAGGGTGTACACCATATCGCCCAATAGTTAATCAGTAACCACTGTCCCTGATAATCAGTAATATCAAGTGGTTTCCCGTAGCTGTCATAAAAATCAGGACGATTACAACCAATTAGACTTAGACAAAATAACAAAAGCAGAACTATTCTGAAATGTAGAATCGTCATAAGGCTGTCACTAGTTATTGAGTGGAGAATTATAAGTGCATTAATTAAATACTTACTGAATCGAGGTGGATAATAACGCGTATATCCTTTGCATGCGATAGCAGTAAGGAGAGCTTATGCCAAAGAGCAGCCTAGAATTATATATACCAAAACAACAAATTACTCGTAGTGCAATTATCAATTGCTCCCCAAAGGCCATAAAACAAGAGTTAAAAGAACTTCCTCTAGCCAATATGCCTGCTGCTTTGCGGCAAACCTGTGCCTTACTTTCTCTTATAAATCGAACTAAATTCAGCGACTCTGCCCGTTTAGGCATAATGCAGTGTTTTGATAACACCTTTCGCAATATTAATGATTATTATCACTCTAAAAGCCAGCAGTATATACAGCAAATTACACCTACTGAGCAGCACAAACTATCTGAGTTGAAGGAAGAAATGGCCTTTGGCTATAAAATCATATTGCAAGAAGCCATAAGCAGAGATGACATGAACCATAAGCCAATGGCTGATATTGTTTATATGGCGATGTTTTATCTCTGCCAATGCCTGATGCAGCATTATGATACATTTACCCAACCTGGCCTGTACCTCTGGAAAGAAGTCAATCACTTATTTAAGTTTGCAGAAGACCACAAGTTTTATCGAATTGCCGTCAAACGACAGTTTCAGCCCATAGCGGGCGAAAATGTTGAAGAGTTGTATAAACAGATAATGTTGGTTGAAATGGCCAACCCCTATCACTTGGCTCCAGGTGAAGCCTGGTTCCTTTACTCTTATTTGGGCAAACATGCTAATTATGCCAGGATGACAGATAGCTCTGAGCAATCTGACCCTTCGCAATACTTTTCAATTAATCTCAATAGTGAGCAACGTCCACATAATGCTTTTAGTCACTCGCAGCGGAGTGATGACCCTATTCGCTACTTATTTCCTGAAAAGCTTGTTGCCCTTCTTGACCAGCATGTAAGTACACTTGCTGGTGGCCATCGGCCCGCTGAAATCGGCATCCCAACAGCGACAAAAACTCAGCAAGTCATTGAGTTACTGTGCAATGTAAAAGAAGTATGGCGCCAAAGCCGACATCGTTTAGGGTTACGCATTCCCTGTAATTCATTTACTGCTATTGTCTGGGGCGTTGATACCATTCATCAGTTACTATCACCAGAAAAACAAAAAGAAGTTTTACAGGATAGTCAGTTACACCGCACAACAGGCCGCATGGTTAACGAAAGTGAAAACGGGTTTTGTCTAAAATTAACCCATGTTAATTATTCTGATTTCCACAACGGTCAAGTCATCGCCATGCGCAGTGATAAACAGTCTCACCCCCGCTGGATACTGGGCATTATCCGCTGGCAACAACAAGACGCTGAAGCACAGGAAAGTCTTGTAGGTGTGGAATACATTCGCGGCTTAGTTCGTCCTATCACACTCAAAACTCTTACTGAAAAAAGTAAAACCCAACGTACAACAGATGGTCTACTTGTTACAAACAAGGTTAATGGCCGGCAGCAGCATAGCGTTTTAGTCAGTGCTGGCGTCTATATCCCTGGTAAAGGGCTGCAGTTAGAAGTACCTCAGCAAGGCAAGGAGTACGATATTCAAGCTGATGACTTACTGCAGCATACATCATGTGTTGACCGTTTTTCCTTTAAAGCTTACGTTGCTTGAGGGATACAAGTCAGCATTATGATGTGCATCTTCGAAACCTAACTGATTCCCTGAGTGGTAATCAAAAAGCTGTGTTAGCGTTATGGGTAGTTGTTGCTCTGCATAGTGGTGAATATGGGCAATACGAGCCACTAAAAATCCTAACCAGTCAGGCCATGACTGTTGCTGGATACGACTTAGCTCATTTTCACTGGGAAGTTGCCAGGGGATAGAACGGCAAAATGACCAGCAATTAACCAAAGCTAAATCATGCCCAAGAATCAGCTCACCACTATCATCTTTGGTGATAATACCCTGTTCATGCAGCCATTTAGTACATAATTCCCACTGCTCTTGACTTACTGGCCAATTAGCTTGGTGCATATGTTGATAGCTTGTTGCCAGTCCTTGCTGGAATCGCTCCCGAAATACTTCAGCTATAACAATGACGGCAAGAGATGTGGGTAAAGGTTCTCGGGTCTGCAAATCATGCCAAAAATTCAAAGCTCTTACTAACTCAGCTCCCAACAAAATAATATTCCAGGAAAGGTAAATCCATAATAAAAACAGAGGAACTGCCGCAAATGCGCCATAAACTAGCTCATAACTTGGCGATAAAGAAACAAATAACGCAAAACCTTTTTTGGCCAGTTCAAATAAGGCTGCCGCTAATAGCCCGCCCAATAATGCGTGCTTAAAACGAACGGGGCGATTAGGTACTGCGATATAAATCAAGCAAAATGCTGCTGCCGTAAGGAGTGGAGGTACTATTTGCAACAACCACTGACGACTAATAATTAAATCCGTCGCATCCATAATAAGTTCGACAGAAGTAATATATGATGTCAGCGCAAACCCACAGCCCAGTAGTAGTGGTCCCAAGCTTAAAATAGCCCAATATAATAAAAAGCTGGCAAGCCCTTTTCGTCCTTGCTCTACACGCCAGATTTTATTGAGCACCTCTTCTATGGTTTTTAACATCAGCAACGCAGTGACAATCAAGAATGCTACCCCCACAAACGTCAGTTTACGTGCTTGTGTAGAGAAGTCAGCTAAATATGACTGTACTGTCGCACCGGCAGAAGGCACAAAGTTACTAAATATAAAACTCTGAATTTCATCACCCACGCCCTGAAATGTCGGAATTGCTGCAAGCATGCTGTAAGTAACAGTCATTAATGGCACAACAGCAAAAAGTGTTGTATACGTCAGTGCCGCAGCGCTTTGTAAACAGCCGTCCTGAACAAAACGCTGACCAATATAACGGGCAAATACGGCAAGCTTACGCAATACCATCATCAATTCCATGCAAAAGCTCCAGTAGTTTTATATGCCTACCAGTAAAGGTACATTACAAATGTATTGTATTTAATTCTCATGATACCAGTTTCTTAATCGTACCACTTACCTTCCACCTTACTTAGGGGCAAGGTAAACTCTACACAGCCAAAAAGAACCTTTAATCATTACTAGGGCATCATATGAGTGAACTGATTATTTATCACAACCCCCGCTGCTCAAAATCACGCGCGACATTGGCGCTTATTGAAGCCCAGGGACATACGCCAACCATAGTAGAATATTTAACAACACCGCCAACAGTGCCAGAGTTACAAGACATCATCAAAAAACTTGGCATTCATCCCCGCAATATATTGCGAACCAAAGAAGAAGAGTATAAAAGCTTAAACCTGGCTGACCAAAGTCTTAGCGATGAAGCTATTTTAGCTGCAATTACTGAGCACCCCAGATTGTTAGAGCGACCTATTGTCGTCACCAACAACCAGGCTATTATAGGGCGGCCCCCTGAAAATGTTTTACCCTTACTGGCTTCACTAACATGAGTTCGGCAAATGTTACCGCCATCAAGCACCACAGTATGAGCATAGTGACCAAAGCGTTATACATTACATTAATTCTCTATTTAATCTTGGATACCTGGCTTTTACGTCCACCTGAAGGTGTATCCTTAGTGGTTATCACGCTGGTTAAGCTGCTTCCCTTGTCTCTGTTATTCCCCGGAGTCTTTCATGGTAAGCCTCGTACCTATGCCTGGCTGTGCTTTATACTAACAATCTACTTTACCGCAGGTGTGCTCGCGACGTGGCAAACACCTGAACAATGGCAAAACTGGTTTTTAACGCTCACCAGTTCCACTATGTTTATTACCAGTATGCTATATATTCGCTGGTTTTACAGGGTCCACTAGAGGCCCTACTTATCCAAGAACCTACCCATCTTCTATCTGTAGTGTGCCACTCCTTAAACCAGCATGTGATTAAAAGCTCACTTATCCCCCTGACTCTATGTGTTTACTCCTAAGTGATCACAGACAAACATAATCATCATTGTCAGAAGAAAAGTTATACTATAACATTTTATTCATCTGGTAGATTTTCCGTTCTTAGGTAATCCCTAGTGTTAAACTGATAATGCAATGAAACCTTTCCTTAGGCGAATCAACATGCTTATCGTGGCAGGACTGGCTATATGCTATGTTATTGCCACCTGGCAAGGTCATATCCACCTCAATTCAGACCATGAGGAGAGTGGCCCGTGCTTTCTATGCCAGTTTCATAGCAATGCCGGTGTACCCGCTCAACCTGTCAAGCATCTATCATCTCAAATACACTCTACCTACACTCAATACCATGTCTTTCAGATAACTTATTCCACATTTTTTGCCTTTGTTATTCGTGCGCCACCAATGATTGCTTGTTAGCTAGCAACGCTACCTCACACACTTATTAACAACTTGATGGTTTTTCTGTAAATGACAAGTACTGACTCCCAGCGCTTGTTGTATGCAAGCGTTTTCGTAGCAGTGCATTCTTCACTAGCAACAGAGCTACCACAGGTTCAGCATCATTATTTGGAGCGCATATATATGCAAACACCATTCAAAGCTATCACTTCAGCATCACTGCTTTTTTTTCTTGCACTCCCTGCTTCAGCAGAAACACGTCAACATGGTGCCCATGAGCATGGAAGTGCCACACTCAATATTGCCTATATCGATAATACATTAGAGGTTGAACTGCTCTCCCCTGCGATGAACCTGGTAGGCTTTGAGCATATGCCTGAAAATGACGAACAGTTTAAACAACTGAATAACGCATTAGGTGAGCTTAAAAAAGCCCATCAACTCTTTGGTCTTCCTAGCACCTGTAAGCTCAAGCATATAGAGTTTGAAGGAGAGCTAGTTGAGTCACTAGCAAGCGCTTCAAAAGATAAGCATCATGAGGATGATCACCATAAGGATGACCATAATGAGCATGAGCACGAAGAGGAAGGGGGCAATCATAGTGATATTCAGGCACACTATAAATTCAGCCCCTGCAAAGATATCAAGCAATTAAATATTAGTTTACTCAAACAGTTTCCAGGTTTAGAGCATGTCAACACGCAAGTGATTACCAGCAGCCATCAAACCCAGTTGGAGTTAAATAGCAAGCAACAACGTGTTCCTCTCAACAAGTGATCCGGTAAACAGCGCTATTTAATTTAAATGATTATGCTTAGGTGTGCTGAAGTGACGCCTAAGCAAACGGAAACAAACCATGATGAGTGATGCGATTATTCAGCTGCAAGCACTACAGTTCGCCTGGAAGACAGATCAGCCCATCCTGCAAATTGATGAGCTAGTCATTAAAAAACGTCATAAGATGTTTATAAAAGGACCTAGCGGCTGTGGTAAAACCACCCTGCTGGCACTACTTGGCGGTATTCTAAAACCGCAACAAGGACAGATAAACATTCTTGGTCAAGACATCACCCAACTAAGTAATAGTCAGCGCGATCTCTTTCGGAGTGAACATATTGGCTTTATTTTCCAAATGTTTAACCTACTGCCGTATTTATCTGTCTTGGATAATATTACGCTCCCCTGCCGATTCTCTCAAAAGCGACAGCAACGTATTAAGGAGAAACAAGCAACCCCTCAGTCTGAAGCCATGCAACTCGTCGAGACTTTAGGCCTTCCCAAAGGCGTACTGTCTAAACCTGTAACTGAACTCAGTATTGGTCAGCAGCAACGCGTAGCCGCAGCACGTGCACTGATAGGTGGCCCAGAAATCATCATTGCCGATGAACCCACATCAGCATTGGATTACGATGCTCGAAAAAGCTTTTTGTCACTGTTATTTGAAGTATGTGATGCCTACCAGGCAACCCTGCTTTTTGTCAGCCATGACCCGACTTTAGAGACTTTATTTGACGATACCCTTTCTCTAATGGACATCAACAAAGCCACACCCCATCATTTTAGCCATCAAGGTGACAACCAGCAGATGAAGGAGGTGAGCTAATGACACCAACACTTAAACTGGCCTGGCAAAGCCTTCTCAACCGAAAAATAACCGCATTATTAACTGTTTTAGCAATAGCCATCAGCGTAACACTGCTACTCGGTGTTGAAAAAATTCGTACAGAAACTAAACGCAGTTTTCTTAGCACTTTATCAGGTACTGACTTAGTCATTGGCGCTAGGACAGGTCCTGTACAACTCATGTTGTATAGTGTTTTTCGCATGGGTAATGCAACCAATAACATCGACTGGAAAAGCTATCAGCATTTACAGCAACACCCGCTAGTAAAGTGGACAATCCCCCTTTCTCTTGGAGACTCGCATCAGGGATTTCGCGTCTTAGGAACAGATCAGGGTTATTTTACCCATTACCAATACGGTGACCATCAGCCGCTAAAAATCCGCCAAGGCAAAGTTTTTGCTGACATTTTTGATGCTGTCATTGGGGCTGATGTGGCAAAAAAACTGGGCTACTCCGTGGGCGAGTCGATTGTGCTGGCTCATGGTGCTGGTAAAACCAGCTTTATGAAACACTCTGATAAGCCTTTTACCGTTGTGGGTATATTGGCCCCAACAGGTACCCCCGTAGACCAAACCATTCATGTATCACTGGCAGGCATCGAAGCTATTCATTTAGGCTGGGAAAATGGTGTTCCTGCAATGGGTAAACCTCGAGTCACCGCCGAGCAAGCTCGTCAGCAGGCATTAAAACCCAAAACCATTACCGCCGCTCTGGTTGGGCTAAAAAGTAAAATAGCAACGTTTCGATTACAGCGGGAAATCAATGATTACAAAGATGAGCCATTGACAGCCGTCCTACCAGGCGTTGCTTTAGCAGAGCTATGGAGTCTTTTATCTGTCGCGGAACATGCACTGTTAATTATATCTGCGTTTGTTGTCGCTACCGGCCTTATTGGCATGTTGACATCAATTTTAATGTCTCTAAATGAACGAAGACGAGAGATGGCTATTTTGCGCTCAGTGGGGGCACGTCCAGTTCATATATTTTCACTGATGATGACAGAAGCAGGACTGCTAGCCACTATTGGCTGCGCCCTAGGTGTTAGCCTGCTTTATCTACTGATGCTGATTACTCAGCCCATTATCAGCAATTATTATGGCGTGGCCTTAGCCATTACTCCGCTTACTCACTATGAGTGGCTTCTAATCCTGATCATTATTAGCAGCGCTTTACTGATGGGGTTAATACCTGCTTGGCGTGCTTATAAAAACTCTCTAGCAGACGGAATGACAATAAGGGTTTAACTCATGTTAACAAAGCGATTAAAACACTTAGCTTTTAGCTTATTACTTATACTCCCACTAACGGCAATGGCAGACGTTAAGACGTTAGACTGGATGGACCTTATTCCTGAAGAGCTCCGCAAAGCGTATGTCGAGCAACAAGATGTTGCTACTATTGATAAGCTAACATCAACGCTACTTGAAAAGGAACAAAAGCAAACCGAAGTAAAACTCTCTGCGCCTGTCGTAATGGACTTAAACCAGAAGGATGTTCGTATTCCTGGCTATATCGTACCTTTGGATATGAGTAAAGAAGGTACCGTTAAGGAGTTCTTACTCGTACCATTCTTAGGTGCATGTATTCATGTCCCACCACCACCACCTAACCAAATCATTCATGTGACCTCAGAAAAAGCTGTCATCCAGGCTGATGCACTGTATGAGCCTTACTGGATAACCGGTAAGCTAACCATCGCACAAGTCAGTACCGATATTGCTGAAGCTAGTTATGCGCTTAAAGCTTCTCAAATTACTCTCTATACAGAAGAAGATGCTGAACAGGCTGCTGCGGCTGAAAAAGCAGAAGAAGCTAATACATCCGCTAAAAGCGAAAGCACTAAAGACAAAAGTACTGAAGGCAAAAACGGACAGGAAAAAAGCAAGTAGTGTTTTTCAATAAGAGGAAATAATCAAAACACAAGAAGGTGATCACCAATCCATCACTTGCTTAACAAAAGGAATGGTTAATTTGCGCTTGGCCCGCAAGGATGCTTTATCTAGCTGGTCAAGTGCACTAAATAACGCCTGTGTGCTACGTGGTGAGCGATATAAAATATAGCGAGCCACTTCATCACTCACGTCTAAACCACGCATATGTGCCCTGAGCTGAAGCGCTGTTACTTTTTCCTCATCCGTTAAGGGCAAAACCTGAAAGACAACCCCCCAGGAAAGACGAGAAAGTAAGTCCGGTAGATTAATTCCAATATCTTTAGGTGGCGATGACGCTGCGATTAATAATCGACGCTTTGCATCTTTCACTCGGTTGAATAAGTGAAATAATGCTTCTTCCCACTGACGATTACCTGCTACAGCCTGTAACTCATCAATACAAATCACATCCAGTGTTTCCAAACTATCCAACACCACAGGGCCGTATGGCAAAAGCTCTGCAAGCGGTAAATAAACACTCTTTAACTGATGTAAGTCTGCCTCATGACAAGCAGCCTGCAATAAGTGACTACACCCAACACCTGGCGAGCCGTAGATAAATACATAAGGTTCTGCTTGCCCATACTCCGCAGCATCAAGGGACAATGCCATTACTACAGGCTGATTCCGGCCACTGTAAAAATTAGCAAATGTCGCATCATCTCTAAGCTGTATTCCAAGAGGCAGCTGAATTGGCGAACTCATAAACACTCATTCATCAGGGGTTATGGGTTGCTGATTAGCATGATACAGTGCACTTAACGTATATATATCTTTTAAGTGTCGTAGCAGCACCATAATAACCGCAGCAATCGGCAGTGCCAGCAGCACCCCCACAAAGCCAAATAACTGACCACCAGCAAGAATGGCAAAAATCACCGCCACTGGGTGTAGACCAATCCTGTCTCCCACTAACAGAGGCGTTAGAACCATTCCTTCCAAAGCCTGTCCCACCATAAATACCACAACAACCCCAACAAAGGGTAGCCAGGTATCAAACTGGAACACGGCAGCCACCAACGCTATGCCAATACCGACAATAAAGCCCATATAGGGAACAATACTTGCCAGTCCAGCGGTTAGCCCAATAATAATGGCAAATTGTAAGCCAACAAGCCATAGGCCTGCAGCATAAATTATTCCCAAGCAGAGCATAACCACTAACTGACCTTTTAGAAAAGCGCCTAAGACTTCATCACACTCAAGCGCTAATTTAGCCACAACCGGTTCTAAGTTACGGGGTAATAACGAGCCTACTTTTGCCGTCATAACATCCCAGTCACGCAACAAGTAAAAAGTGACAACAGGAATCAAAAATAAATTTGTCAGCGCAGTAATGATAGCGACGCCAGAGTCAGTGGCTGACTTTAAGATGGGCGTAAGTAGATTACCCGCTGTTTGCCATTTAGACACAATGTGTCGGGTAACATTATTCACTTTTAAACTTTCTGGGTCGATGCCTAAGTGCTGATAGACCCAAGGAAATGCATTCTCTTCCAGCCAGGCAGCCCAAATAGGCAACTGATGAATTAATGTTTTAATCTGACCGGCTAACAGTGGAATAAAAATCAGTAAAAGAATGCCAAAAACCAAAGAAAGTACAATAAATACCGTAATTACGGCTAATGTACGAGACATGCCTTTTGCTTCAAGCCGGTCGGCAATAGGGTCACCCAAGTAGGCGAGTATCATACCCACCAAAAACGGTGACAAGATAGGTTTCAGTAAATAGATCAGAATGCCAATGAGTACTAGCATACTGAGCAAAAACCAACGCTGCGTGTAAGTCATCATGATTTACGCTTAGTTTCCTGCCTGTATTTTTGACTCCAAACCCACACATAGTCCAGTCCACTCATGACTGTCACAACAGCCACCGAAAAAATTAAAGCTACAGAAATATAGGTGGGTATTGTCAATAATGTTAGATGCATTATTGTCAGCAGGGCCAGCATAATTTGTAAAAATGTGCTTAATTTGCCAATTCTAGAAGGCTTAAATTCATATTGGCCCACAAGAAAATGATAACTTACAGCACCTGAAACAATGACTAAATCACGAACAATAACAGTAGCCGTTAGCCATAGTGGAAAGTGCCCAAGAATCGTCAGCATAATATATGCTGCCATAAGCATTAGTTTATCAGCCAAAGGGTCAACCATAGCGCCAAAACGGCTATGCCAACCGAACTTTCGCGCTAAAAAGCCATCAAGCCCATCAGATGCGGCCGCAACAATAAACAAAAGCAGCGCTAAATGATAGCGCTCAATGAGTAAGCTGTAACTGATGGGAATAATCAGCAACAGCCTGATAATAGTTAGTAAATTAGGAAGATAACGTAATGCCAAGTGTGTATCCGTCAACTTTATTACTTTACAGCTCACAGTGAACATATAAAAACAAGCTGCCATAGTTAAAGCTAGCAGCCTGTATCGCTTAAATACTTGTTTTTTCCCTTTTCACTTTTGCTTGATTTATCTGTCACTCGATTTTAAAGCGTAACCAATCATTCTGGTAAGCCTATATAAGGCAGTTTATGCTTTTTTCAAGCTTATCATGACTTTATGATGGTTAAGCTTTTTACACTTAGCCATCATACTATTTATAAATGAGAGCCTACCATCTAGGTTATTGCCCTACCCACTGATACTGTACAAAGCGATCTCCGCCTGCTTGTTGAGGCAGTATACTTAGCTTGCTCTCTCTATTTAAACGGGCTACCAGTTTTTCCTTCGTACGGTTATCCTTTAAATCAATATCAAATACAACCATCGCGCCAGATACTTTAACCAAGTGCACCGCTTTAACTTCCGTTAGGTTTTTCAGTAGCTGATTGATATCGGCAAAAGCATCTATTCCTTCAACACCATCAACCGCTAACCTAACATCATGACTCGTTGCCATAGGCACAGGCAACGTAGTAGTTGAAGCTACACTGTTATCAGTTGCTGAACCATCGTCACTATTTGTTGCAGCCGGTATTTGCCCAACATCTGTAGTGTTCGCCTTTGGCTGTTCAACATTATCTATAGCGTCACTTCCATCAGCCGTATCCTGTATATTTGAGGTATAAAAGCTAGCTGCGAGTTTAACCCCCATAGCGGCTAACTCATCCGCCGATAGCTTACTAAATGACTTACTTTTTTGGGTCTGCTCTGCCAGCAATAACCAGCGACCACTGTAGGTCTGCTCACCCTCCGCATAGACTCGTGCAGCTAATATGGCACCTGGATTGTAGCGCTGGGAAGCCGTGCGAATTGTATCTGCGTATAAACCCCACATATCCACTTCATCCAAAGCAGCAGCATCCTCCAAATCTAATAATGGCCACATTAATGGCATAGCCTTTTGCTTGGCTTCTTTGGTCAGTGCTTGTAATAAAGGATGTTGACGATCACTTTCACCAAGCTGAGTTCGCTCCCCTGATGCAGACTGAATCAGCCAAACCAATGTATTTGGTCGCTCCGTGGGTTGCCACACTGATATGCTATGATCTTTAAGTAACCGCTCTATGGCTTTTTTATCAAACTGCATAACCATTTGCTTTGCTGATACTTCAACACCATCACTCGACAGTGTTGTTTCATCCGTTGACTCAAATCCAAACTGCACAATATACATATCTGGCGTGTTAATAGCTTCAGCAATGCCTGGTATATCGGCAATACCCTCCTGACCAGAGACCTTTTGCAGAACGCGAATAAGCCCTTCTCGCATACCTTCATCTTGCTCAGCCGTTGAGCGCACCAGCACTTTCGCTTGATAAAGATCCGATGCCGCTGAAGCGGTCGTCGCCACCAACGAAATAAGTAACAAGAATGAAGTTAAAATAAATGTTAGCTGTCGTGAGAACATAGTCTTACTTTCCTTCCTGATCAGCAGGCACTTAATGCTTTACATTGGCATACCAATGGCCTTGTAACAGAAAAACCACATTAGTCGTACCTTATTTGATAACAAAACCTGGATAGGTACAAACTGCTGTGTCTAATACCTCCTGATTTAACCACTTGGCATATAACGAACGCATGATAATAGATACTGCTTTATAAACAGTTACATAGCCTGGCAAGCAAACACTTGCTAAAATACCCGCAATGTGCCGCGCAAGTTACTTAAAAGTGGTCTAATTAACAAGACAGATTGACACAACTTTAAGACAATTCGTCTTAACGCTTAATTCCAATCACACATTACCTGGGCCTTAAGCCATGACTGAACGCAGCAAACCATCGTCTTCAATGCCATCGGTTAGTTACAAGGATGCAGGCGTTGATATTGATGCAGGCAACCGCTTAGTTGAACGCATTAAACATATTGCCAGAAGAACTCATCGTCCGGAAGCCCTAGGCGGGCTTGGTGGCTTTGGCGCTTTATTTGAGTTACCCAAGGGCTACCAAGAACCCGTTTTAGTCTCTGGAACGGATGGTGTAGGAACCAAGCTACGCCTTGCGATGGAACTCAATCAGCATGACACGATAGGCATTGATCTAGTCGCCATGTGTGTCAATGACCTCATTGTCTGTGGCGCAGAACCTCTTTATTTTTTAGATTACTATGCCACTGGCCAGCTCAATGTAGATGTAGCCACCGACGTTATCGGAGGCATTGGGCGAGGTTGCGAAATTGCAGGCATTTCATTAATAGGTGGTGAAACGGCTGAAATGCCAGGTATGTACCAGGGTGATGACTACGACCTTGCAGGCTTCTGTGTAGGTATTGTGGAAAAGTCTAAGATTATTGATGGCAGTAAGGTACAGCCTGGCAATCAATTGTTGGCACTTGCCTCATCAGGACCTCACTCAAATGGCTATTCACTGATCCGCAAACTACTGAAAGACAATAAAGCTGATCTTAACCTACCACTTGGCGACTCAACCCTTGGTGCCAGCTTGCTGGCTCCCACTCAAATTTATGTGCGCTCACTGGAGATGCTTTGGCGAACTCACCCAATATTAGCAATGGCACATATTACAGGTGGTGGCTTACTTGAAAATATTCCTCGCGTCTTACCCGACAACTGCAAAGCCGTTATTGATGGCGGCAGCTGGGACTTACCTCCTGTGTTTAAATGGCTCCAACAAGCAGGCAACATCACTAGCCAAGAAATGTTAAGGACATTTAACTGTGGTATAGGTATGGTGATCTGTGTGCCTATCGATAAGGTCGAAGCCATCATTCGGTATTTAGATGCTGCCGGTGAAACAGTATGGCGTGTAGGCGAAATCCAAACAAAAGAAAAACATGATGACGCGGTAGAAGTACAAAACCTGTCGTTTTAGCCTTTCAACAGGGTTAGTGACATACCCACACTAGCCCTGCCTGGACATCCATTTGATGCTCCTACAATTGGCTCATCGCTGACAAACTTTTCTATGGACACTTTTTCTATGGATATTGTTGTATTAATTTCTGGCAATGGCAGTAACCTGCAGGCTTTAATCGATCAGCAACCTGATCACCACTACCGTATTGTCGCCGTCATTAGCAATAAGCCTGATGCCTATGGCCTACAGCGCGCACAGCAAGCCAATATTCCCACCAAAGTGATTGATCACCAACAATTCACTGACCGTAATGCCTTTGACCAGGCACTGCAAAATAACATTGATAACTTCCAGCCTGAACTTGTCGTTCTTGCAGGTTTTATGCGCATATTGACAGATAATTTTGTGCGACATTACACAGGAAGAATGATTAATATTCACCCATCATTACTGCCCAAATATCGTGGTCTGCATACTCACCAGCGCGTCATTGATGCTGGCGACACAGAGCATGGTACAACTGTACACTTTGTCACCGAAGAACTTGATGGTGGTCCAATTATTATTCAAGCTGTTATCTCAGTCACAAAAGAAGATACAGCAACTACACTTGCTCAAAAAGTACAGCAACAAGAGCACATTATTTATCCTAAAGCAGTCGCCTGGTTCTCGGAACGAAAATTAAAAATGGAACACAATAAATGTCTTCTTGATGGCGAACTTTTACCGCCACAAGGTGTTCAAATCAGACATTAGATGACAACAAAGGTTTTTTTGCCTATGAAAACGAAAGGCTTACTTGCATTAGCCGCTGGGTTGGCTTGCTTTACTCATACAGCCTATCTCAATGCTGATACGTTACAACCTTACAAAGCTACCTATGGCGCTGAAGTATCAAGTATTCCTGTTAAAGGCTCTGCAAGCCGGGAGCTAACAGTCGCCAAAGATGGCTCTTACCACCTTAGTTTTAGCGCTGACATTGTGATTGTTGATATTGCTGAGCAGTCAAGATTTAGCATTCAAGACAACTATGTCGTTCCAACCTCTTATCACTATAAACGAGGTGGGTTTGCCAAAACGAAAGAAGACAGCCTGACTTTCGATTGGAAAAATATGCAAGTGCAGAATCAGGCTGACGAAGAAGTCAAACCATTTGCGATCACTAAGCAAACCCTTGACCCTTTAAGCTACCAATTTCAGCTCAGGCTCGACTTAGCTAATGACAAAAAAGATCTCACCTATAAAGTAGCTGATGATGATGAAGTCAAAACATACTCCTTCCAGCGTCTTGGTGAGGAAATTATTGACAGTCCGCTTGGCAAATTGAAAACTGTGAAAGTGAAGCGTGTTCGCGAAAATAAAAAGCGTGAAACAACACTCTGGTTTGCAAAAGAATGGGACTATATTTTAGTACGCCTGCAACAGCTTGAAGAAAGCAAGGTTTATGATATTTACCTGCAAAAAGCATCCATTAATGGCAAACCAGTAGGTAAATAAAACCAGCCAATGAGGATGATAAATGCGTTTACTGCATACCATGCTACGTGTAGCAGATTTAGATAAGTCGATTGATTTCTATACACGTATAATGGGCATGAAGCTATTACGAAAGTCAGAAAATACTGAGTATAAATATACACTGGCCTTTGTAGGTTATCAGGACGAGGCTGATGGCGCTGTCATTGAATTAACCTACAACTGGGGCGTTGATCAGTACGATCAAGGCAGTGCTTTTGGGCATATTGCCATTGAAGTAGATGATTTATACAAAACCTGTGAGCAGATTCGTACAGCAGGTGGCGTAATCACTCGCGAACCTGGGCCAGTTAAAGGTGGTACCACTGAAATAGCTTTTGTTCGAGACCCCGACAACTATGCAATCGAACTGATTAATAGTAAACATGCTGGGCAAGGGCTTTCTGGTTAAGCCGTCAATAAAAAACCCGCTTTTCAGCGGGTTTTTTCATATCCATATTATTTACCAAATACATTCCACCTAAAGTAGAGCACGTCCTTTATTAGCGGCAATGCGCAGCCGTAATGCATTTAGCTTGATAAAACCAGCAGCATCTGCCTGATCATAAGCCCCGGCATCGTCCTCAAAAGTGGCAATTGTCTGATCAAATAAGCTCTCAGCAGACTGACGCCCGACTACAGTAACACCGCCTTTATACAACTTAAGTCGTACTTTTCCATTCACATTAACCTGAGATGCATCAATCATATCCTGCATTAATTTACGCTCAGGTGACCACCAGTAACCGTTGTATATAAGTTTCGCATAACGCGGCATCAATTCATCTTTTAAGTGAGCCACTTCCCGGTCGAGGGTAATTGATTCGATAGCCCGATGAGCACGCAACATAATGGTGCCACCAGGTGTTTCATAACAACCCCGGGACTTCATCCCCACATAGCGGTTCTCAACAATATCTGTCCGTCCTATACCATTAGCACCACCCACTTTATTTAAAAAGGTCAGTACTTCTGCTGGTGTCATTGCCTGACCATCAATGGCAACAATATCACCGCGCTGATAATCCAGCTCTAAATAAGTCGGGGTATCTGGCGCTTGCTCTGGTGCTACCGACCAACGCCACATATCGTCTTCTGGCTCTGCCCATGGGTCTTCCAACAAGCCACCTTCATACGAAATATGTAGTAAGTTTGCATCCATGGAATAAGGGGATTTACCCTTTTGCGTTTCTACCGGGATATCGTGTTTATGGCAGTAGTCCAGCAAGCTTTCCCGGGAGCTAAGATCCCAATCCCGCCAAGGGGCAATGACTTGAATCCCAGGTTTTAACGCGTAAGCCCCCAGCTCAAAGCGAACCTGATCATTCCCCTTTCCTGTTGCACCATGTGAAATAGCATCTGCCCCTGTTTCATTGGCAATTTCAACAAGGCGCTTGGCAATCAGGGGTCGAGCAATAGAAGTACCTAGCAGGTACTCTCCCTCATAAACTGTATTGGCACGGAACATGGGGAAAACAAAGTCTCGGACAAACTCTTCTCGCAAGTCATCAATATAGATTTCTTTAATACCTAGTGCTTCTGCTTTTGCGCGGGCTGGCTCAACCTCTTCACCTTGACCTAAGTCAGCGGTAAAGGTCACCACATCACATTGGTACGTGTCTTCCAGCCACTTGGCAATGACCGAGGTGTCTAATCCCCCCGAGTATGCCAAGACAACCTTATTGATGTCTTTCATTCGTTTGCTCCAAAAACTACTTGTATATTCCCAAATTACTAAAGTTATGTTCATGCCAAATGAATAATTATTCTAACGACTGTGAATTACTTCGCCTAGAGCAATAGGCACAAACACGACATTTTTTTGTGTCATTATGTAGCCAGAAATTAACAAGGGAATATAGAGGGCTATTTTTGACAGACTAACGTACCCATCCTCATTGGCTCGCTAGCGATATGGAACAGCTTCTTATAGATATTCTACTCAGCGCCTTTTTCTTCTTCTAGAATATTCGTTGCTGGCGGGACAGTTACACTTTCTGAAGGCAGTGGTTTCTTTTCAAGCCGAACGGTAGCACGACGATTTCGTGCACGATCTTTTGAGGAATTATTTTTAACAATAGGGTAACGCTCACCATGAAAACGCACTTTCATAATGTCTGATTTAACCCCGCGCGTAATTAAATATTTCTCAACCGACTCAGCCCGTTGCTTTGACAGTTCTCGGTTATCTAAACGACGCCCAATATCATCGGTATGACCATCAATATAAATCGACTGCACTTCCTGATCGGCTTTAACATAAATGGCGATATTGTTAAGCTTTTCTTTCGCCTGTTCATTTAATGTGGTTTTACCAGAATCAAACAATACAAAAGACCGCCTGATTTGATCAAAATTCACCGGTAACAGCTTCGACAAACAGCCTAAATAATCCTTATATACCTTTTGAAAATTGACATTTGATAACGCCACTGTGATGGTTTCTTTATCACTGTACCAGGCCATTCGCTCAAATGCTGGAGCCATGCCTTGCTTAAGCTGATTCAACATCCAGCTGGGTAACGGCCCTGTCATAAAAATGGCTTCTTTCCCAGGATCTACTTGTATTTCCCCCATCACCTGAGCACTTCGGTCATGTCGCCAGGAAGGTAATGACGCAACCAGCATCGCTTTACCTTTCTGTATAGGGCTTTGCCAGCTTAACAAACGAAAACCAACCCGTTCACCTGCTCGACGGCGAAAAATCGCCTCACCAAACTCAGGTATAGGGTGATAAAGATTGCACTCAAAAATAGACCCTTCCATCCGCCATTCAGAACGATCAACTGGCGCTTGATAAATAATGGCACTCACGGGGTATACCCCACAAAACATCAACACGAGACAATATTTGATTAAACCCAGAGCTTTATCAAAGATCATATGCTGCTTCTCACCCGTTACTTCTTTAAATAGCGGCTAGCAGGTGATGATCTTTAGCTTTATTCTGTGTTCAGTCCATAACAACATACAACAGTTCAAGGTAATCCAACACGTCTCTGCAAATAGGCACCCAACAAAACCTAGTAACTCCGAGTACACTTAGGTAGGATGCCCAAAGAAAATTACTTGGCAAGGCAACTTTTAATGGAACAGATGTTAACAATCACACGCCCTGATGACTGGCATATCCATTTACGTGATGGTGCGGTTTTAGCAAATACCGTAGCGGATGCAGCACGCTATTGTGGACGCGCGATTGTCATGCCTAATTTAACACCACCAGTTCAATCCATTGATGATGCTCAAGGTTACTTAACACGTATACAGCGAACAATTCCTGCCAATAGTCAATGGCAACCTCTACTCACACTATATTTGACTGACCAAACAACTCCTGCGCTTATCCAGCAAGCGGCCCAGTCAGGTATTATTTATGGCGTTAAGCTCTACCCAGCAGGCGCAACAACAAACTCTGAAGCGGGTGTGCACGATCTTACCCCGCTTTACCCAGCATTCGCAGCCATGGAAGAAGCCGGCTTACCTTTACTTGTTCATGGGGAGGTGACAGATGCTGATGTAGATATTTTCGATCGAGAGCAACGCTTTTTAGCAGAACAACTTGCCCCTCTCTGTACCAAATTTCCTAAGCTGAGCGTTGTTGTTGAACATATTACTACAACGGATGCCGTTGATTTTGTGTTAGCCCATAATAACAACGTGGCTGCAACCATTACTCCACAACACCTGCTTTATAATCGCAATCATATGCTGGTGGGAGGAATTAAACCCCACTTCTACTGCTTACCCATCTTAAAACGAAGACAGCATCAGGAACGCCTGCGGACTGTTGCAACCAGTGGTAACTCAAAATTCTTTATGGGAACAGACTCAGCCCCCCACTCCCAACAACGTAAAGAAAATGCCTGTGGCTGTGCCGGTTGCTACAGCGCATTTGCAGCACTTGAGCTTTATGCCGAAGTGTTTGAAGAAATGGGTGCACTGGATAAATTAGAAGCTTTTTCAAGCTTTAATGGTGCAGACTTTTATGGCCTAAATCGCAACACTGACACCATCACTCTAGTAAAACAGCCCTGGCAGGTTCCTGAGACGCTGGCATTCGGTAGCGACCGCGTAGTACCATTGCGCGCAGGCGAAATGATCAACTGGCGAATCCTTCCATAAGAATTAAGGCTGTAGCGTGACAAATGAAGCACCACTAAAACCTCTTATTGCAGAACGATTCCGCGGATTTTTACCCGTTGTTGTTGATGTTGAAACCGGTGGTTTTAATGCAGCAACTGATGCTTTACTCGAAATCGCGGCGGTCACACTCACCATTGATGCTACTGGACAAATGGTGCCTGAGGACACTATTGATTTTGCAATCAAGCCTTTTGCTGATGCTAATATTGAGCCAGCCGCTATTGAATTTACAGGTATAGATCCATTCTGCCCTGAACGCCAAGCCTCTGATGAGGATGAAGCTCTTAAGCAGCTTTTTAAGCGTATCCGTAAAGCCATTAAATCAGGAGGCTGTAACCGCGCTATTTTGGTTGGACATAATGCTATGTTTGACTTGAACTTTTTAAATGCAGCGGTTATTCGAAACAACCTCAAGCGTAACCCTTTTCACCCCTTTTCCAGCTTTGATACAGCAACTCTCGCAGGGCTAGCTTTTGGTCAAACAGTGCTTGCTAAAGCATGTGAAGCTGCAGACATCAGTTTTGACTCTCAAGAAGCACATTCTGCCGCCTATGACGCCAATAAAACAGCTGAGCTTTTTTGCAGTATTGTTAACCGTTGGCAAGCTTTGGGTGGTTGGCCAGTTAACGCTTTAAAATGATTATTACCCCCCTAGGGTCTGTTAACACTTAAAAAGCAAAAAACCCTGCAAAAGCAGGGTTTTTTCTAGCAGCAAAGCTACTTAAATAAGCGTTAAGTAAGGCTTAAAAACCTTACAGCTGCTCAGCATTCTCAGCGAGATATTTCGCTACACCTTGAGGAGAAGCTTGCATACCTTTTTCGCCTTTTTTCCAACCTGCTGGACAAACTTCACCGTGCTCTTCGTGGAACTGTAACGCATCAACCAAACGCACCAGTTCATCAACGTTACGGCCTAAAGGCAAGTCATTCACCAGCTGAGAGCGAACAACACCTTCCTTATCAATTAAGAAAGCACCACGGAAGGCTACTCCACCGGCAGACTCAACATCAAATGCTTTAGCGATTTCGTGAGTCATATCTGCAACCAGTGTGTACTTAACTGGACCAATACCACCTTCACTAACAGGCGTGTTACGCCAAGCGTTGTGTGAAAAGTGAGAGTCGATAGAGACACCAATCACTTCAACATTACGCTCTTTGAAAGCATCCATACGGTGATCAAGTGCAATCAACTCTGAAGGACATACAAAAGTAAAGTCCAGTGGATAAAAGAAAACGAGCGCATACTTCCCTTTAGTTGCTTCAGAAAAGTTATATTGCTCAACAATCTCACCGTTGCCTAATACAGCTGGAGCTGTAAAGTCTGGAGCACGCTTACTTACTAGAACGCCCATTTATATTCTCCACATGTCGTTTGTTTTATATATGGCTGCTGATCGTAGAATAGATAAGCGATTATCCCTACCATCAGCCTGAAATAAAGCAAGATAAAAATACTTAATCTGTCTTGCTAATGTAAAACTACATTGTTGGAACTAATAATACACCTCAGTAGGTTGCAAGCCTACTGCCTTTCCGATTGAATTTTTTTTACATAATCATAGAAAAAATCTATTAGAAAGTGCTTTAATCTTGAACAAAGCACCTGATTGACAATCATTATCATTCGCACTACTATCAGTACAAAGATATAATCTTCTTAGTAGGCGCAGCACTATGTACATTTGTTTATGCAAAAATGTTAAATGCCATGAAATAAGGCAGTGCGTTCACGAAGGTGCTGATAACCTGCGAGAAGTCAGTCAATGCTTAGGTGTAGCCACACAGTGTGGCAAGTGTGCAAAAGATGCCAAGCAAATCGTCAAAGAAGCTAAGCAAGAACGGCAGCAGCTTTTAGAGTTTTTGCCCGCTTAACCTATAGCTTTTTTTCAGTGTTAAAAACAACCTCTCTTCAAAAGGTGCTCTATCAGTGCACTTTTTCTTATTATTATTCTCCCCCTCCTACTGCTCATAAGAATGGGTATTCAAACCACAAACGCAGAACGTAATGATAGTAATTAGCATTAGCAAAAACTCATTCTAAATCAATTAGTTAAGTTTGACACCAGACTTGCAGCTAGCGATACTAAGGAAGGCTATAACGCCTTAAATCCCCACGTTTTATCCTACTATAAAAGCTGATGAGGACCTGACATGAAAGGTGATCCTAAAGTTATTGAGCACCTCAATAAAGCGCTTGGTAACGAGTTAGTCGCCATCAACCAGTATTTTTTACATGCTCGGATGTATAAAGACTGGGGACTCGAAGAACTGGGAAAAAAAGAGTATGAAGAGTCCATTGATGAAATGAAGCATGCCGACTGGATAATTGAACGCATTTTATTTCTAGAAGGACTACCCAACCTGCAAGATTTAGGACGCTTACGAATCGGCGAAAATACCAAAGAAATGCTTCAGTGTGACCTGGACTTAGAAGTTCAACAAGCCATACCAGATTTGCGAGAAGGTATCGCATACTGCGAAAGTGTCGGCGACTATGGAAGTAGAGAGCTACTAGAAAAAATTCTAGCGTCGGAAGAAGAGCATGTTGACTGGCTTGAAACTCAGTTATCGCTGATTGACAAAATTGGTATAGAAAATTATTTGCAATCTGCCATGGGCGCTTAACGGTAGACTTATTTGTAAAACTACCCTTCTTTAAATAGTTAATTTGCCAAGCCTGTTATTTTTCGTGTTTGGCAGATTAACGTTCTCAATCAATAAAAGCTTAATTCAAGAAACTTAATCTAAAAAAGTGCCTTTATTTCCATACATAAAGAGTGGTTTTATTGTTTTATCTTTGCGCTTTATACAGTATCGTAATAACTATAGGGCGCATCAAAATATAGTGGTAAGGTAAAACAATGACCTGCAAAATAACAGGTCATTTGCATGGCAGTATTAAGTATCAGCAGATTCTTGTGGTGCGTTTTTATTTGCAGCCTGAAGTAGCGGTAAAAGCTCACCTTTTTCGTGCATTTCCAAAATAATATCACTTCCACCAATTAGTTCGCCGCTGATCCAAAGCTGTGGAAACGTTGGCCAATTAGCGTATGCAGGCAAGTTAGCGCGTATTTCAGGGTTTTGCAGAATATCTACATAGGCAAATTTTTCGCCGCACTCCATTAAAACCTGTGCCGCTCTTGAAGAAAATCC
Source organism: Zooshikella ganghwensis (assembly GCF_018263875.1). Taxonomy (NCBI): domain Bacteria; kingdom Pseudomonadati; phylum Pseudomonadota; class Gammaproteobacteria; order Oceanospirillales; family Zooshikellaceae; genus Zooshikella; species Zooshikella ganghwensis. The sequence goes on along the minus strand of NZ_JAEVHG010000001.1, from coordinate 458,858 downwards.
GCATTGTGGCAATTTAGGAGAGCCTTTCATATACAGCAAAATAGAGTGTGTTGAAATTTGCTGTTTAATTTGCTCCATTACATCCATCAGGTAACCTCACTTATCTCAAACGGTTTGAGATAGTTTAACGTATTTAAGTAATAAATGCTGTCACTCCCCTCATTGTATACTTTACTCTTTACAAATTAACCATTAAAAAAAAGTGGTCTTGTCTTAGTGTTAACAGACAGTCACAAAACTACTGCGCCTGAAAATGGAGAAAGATGCAAAGCGCTTGTAGGTCTGAAATAATAGATGTATTTCTAATCATGTATACCCCAAACGAAGGGTTTTTAGGGGCGACCGTCAAGCGATGAAGCTCCAAGAGCTTATATTAATAAGTGATTGGGCTGAAGTGTGCCGACAACAAACCCTAAAAAGTGATTCGTAAAGGGTATAAGTCTCTAAGGCGTTTAGCTTCATGCCCACGTTACTTTCATTAAAAAATGTTTGCTGTTCATATGATGAGCAACCCGTTGTTCAAGATTTTGGCTTCTCTATGCAGCCAGGTGAAATCTGCAGTTTACTTGGACCAAGTGGCTGTGGGAAAACAACAGTCCTCAGAGCGATCGCAGGTTTCGAAAGTATCAGTGCAGGTGAAATTGCATTATGTGGTGAACCATTATCTACACCCTCCTCCGTTAAACCACCAGAACAGCGCCAAATAGGTATGGTTTTTCAAGATTATGCGCTTTTTCCACACTTAACCGTCAGACAAAATATTGGCTTTGGTATCATCAAACACCCTCAACGCCAACAACGAATAACTCGTCTACTCGAAATGACAAATATGGCCGCCTTTGAACACCGCTACCCCCACGAGCTTTCTGGAGGACAACAACAGCGTGTTGCATTAGCACGTGCTATGGCAACCGAGCCAAAACTACTCCTTTTGGATGAGCCATTTTCTAATCTTGATACTGATTTACGTCGTCGGTTGAGTTTTGAAGTCAGGCAAATTTTAAAAGACCAAGGCGTTAGTGCAATTTTAGTGACACATGATCAGGAAGAAGCTTTTGCATTTGCAGACCAAATTGGGGTTATGCAACAAGGAAAGCTACTACAATGGAATACCCCCTATCACATTTATCACGAACCTGCGACGCAGTTTGTAGCAAGCTTTATTGGACAAGGGCACTTTTTGCCTGGGCAGGTACAAGGAAAGCACTTATCAACTGAGTTAGGACTCATCAACAACCCAACACCTAACCGATGGCCAGAAGGCTCCCCTATTGAGGTGCTCCTTCGCCCTGACGATATTATTATTGATACCGCCAGTACCATTCGTGCCGATATCATTAATAAAACGTTTATGGGGGCAATAACACAATACACTTTACGCCTAAAAACAGGCAGCATTATTGAGTCTGTATTGTCCAGTCATCATGACTACAGCCATAGTGAGGAAATAGGGATCAGCATTGATGCTCAACATGTTGTCGTATTTCCTGCCCCCAGCCATTAAAAAAATGTCTCCTCACACTCTTTTATAAACAGTCTGTGGCAAGTTGGGAGCCTCCATGCAGAGCATGAATTAATTTGCTCTTCCCGCAGCAGAAGACCATCCTTGGTCTCTACTGCTAACGGTGCTCCCAGCACCTGCTTCACAAACCAATTCAAACTCTGCAAACCCACTTGTTGCGACTGCCCTGGACGCTATTCTTACCCTACCCCCCATTAAAAGCAGATACTCTATTTAGTATTGTGTAATACCAAAAGTGATAGTATTTTACGCGAAAATCATCAAAATTGCCGATAACACAGGTTATCGGCAATTTTTTCGAGGGGGTTGGGTATTCTGCGGTGGGGTAGGAGCACTAAGGGCGCTGGCAACATTTTTCAAAATGAAAGAATAAAGGGGGGTTGGCGACTAAAATGAACTAAATGTATGGGGGATATGATCCCAGAAGAGAGAAAATAAGATGAATAATAGGGTAGAAAGTAGCCATCAAAATAATACTATAAAGTTTGTATTAATAGCAGTATTGTTTTTTTCATTAGGGGTTATGGCTAACGATTTCTACAACCAAAAAGTGGACTTAAAATCGATGTATAATGAAAAAATACAAGAAGATAAAAGGAGAATTTCTGAAACCATTATTTTGGCTAAATTGCTTCAAGATAAGAGATATGATGATGTTACTGAATCATTTGATCAAATAATGTATTTGCGATTTTCTACAGTTATTGGTTTGTCCATGCCTCTTAACAAAGCCACCCAAGAGTGCAATAGCGATAACATAAAAAAACTTCTCGACTACTATCAAAAATATAACAAAGAGCTATATAAAAAATCATCCAAGGCTTGTTCAAAAGACTACATTTCAGCTAAATGACCTAGTAACAGTGATAACTGACAACCATTACGTTACCCTTAGGGAGTTAGATGGAAATAGTTAAACACCCAAGATTTCCAAATCCAAAACCAGGAGAAGAGGAAACTATTAAAGGAGACCCCTCGCAGCAAAATGCTACTGATGCGGTCTATGCATACTTTGACTCGTATACGGACATACTCTTGACTTGTAAAAAGTGTGGCAGAAAGTTTTACTTTTTTGCTAAAGAGCAAAAGTATTGGTACGAGGAACTTGGATTTTGGTGTGATGCTAGATGTACCCACTGTGTTGAGTGTCGAGCAAAAACTCACAAGGTTAAGAAGCTACAGAAAGATTATGAGCGATTGCAGAAAATAGATAACCCATCACCCGAAGAAGTTAGAAGGTTTCGGATTGTGGCTAAAACCCTCATCAAGATCGGATGCATGAAGGACCGATCGAAAGTGGATAAATTAGGTTAACCTGCTATGAAACCACTCCCTCCCTAACCTCACTGGATACCTCTAACCATAGGGTCTACAATGAGGTTGGGCATGTACCGGGTGATGTTAATTTGTAGTTATGAACTTAGCTGAGATTGCATTAAAAAGATCGAAAGTATTGAATGACCCAACAGGAAAAGTGCACTTGTACATTCGGCCTTATTATGCGAATGAGTATGATATTCGAAGCCAGCCTAGTGCACTCCTAGAGTCTATTATTGCGTTAGATTTTGATACGAAAACCTCTTCAAACAATTGGTTCAAGATACCGTTAGAGTCAGCAATAAAGATAATGTCGACCGCTCTTAGTTCTGGGTTTATGTTTAATTCTGCGCAAGCATTTCTAGAAATTGAAGCAAATGTGATTGCTAAAGACTTCCTAGCTTTATTTAGCAAGCCTCAAATTTATACGAACTTTAAGTATGAAATTGATAGTTCAGGTAATATGCTTCGTTCATCAGGTTACTCATTCTGTAGTAACTTAGAGATGGGGTTCTTTGCCTTGGATAGGGAAAAACTAGGTGCTTTTTGGGTCTTCGATATTGATTAAATGGTATAATCGGCTGAAATCTGCTCCCTAGCTAGTCATATTCTTGATCATTCACTCCACCAAAAATAGCCGCTAACCCTACGTATCGGCTATTTTTTGATCTCATCTTTCTTAACATGTATTTTCAAGTCGTCAGAAGGGCTCAAAAGTAAAATTAAATTTTAATGCCCCCTCAAAGCAAATAAGAAGGGACAAAAAGGTAGGGGTTATACTGCTAGGATTAACATTTACAAATTACCACATTGCAAATCAATAGACATACTGCGAATACCCCAGCTACCTGAGTGTCCTCGTGCATCGTAATAATCTTTTTTGGATTTACTGTTATCACGCAGGCCTGCAATAACAGTATATGGACGGAATTTATAGATTGTCGTTGTGATTGGTTTGCCTAATGAGTTAATTGTCTTACGATTAGCATCATGAACCAGCTTTGTATTTACAGCATGAACAGGTAAGTTGTTATTATAGGCATTATTTTCTGGATAAAATTGAAATAAATACACATCGTCATTGTGTCTCCAGTTTCCACTGGAATCATTAGCTTTAATAATATGTTTTTCATACATCATATCTTGATCAATACAACCAAATGTTGACTTGGTCACCAACTGATTGCCAAGGCTAAAGGAATACCAGGTAAAGGTTTTTTCATTTGCACTAAATGCTTGCCCGGCAACTAGGCTGAGGCTTAAGCCCAATGCAGCAGCTACTTTCATTTTCATTATCGACTTCCTTACATATATGTTTGGAAGCAAATACTAAGTGATCCAGCTAACGCATCATATAATACTTTAGTCGTATTTATACCCAATACGAATGGTTTCTAGGTTTTGTTATCTTCTCTCCTCACCCCAATCACCTATTAATATAGGCTCATGGGGCTTCGTCACTCGATGGCCGCACCTAAAAACCATTCGTATTGGGTATATTAGAATGCATAATTTAGAATATTATTTCTATCAACCATCGACAATGAACAGAAAGGTCAGGCCTAACGACGCTTCCGGTCCCTGTTTTTCAACTAAATTAAAGCATTGCAAAACCACTTTGTGCTATACCTCAATCACAGTTAAAAGCACACCTGTGGTATTTCCTGGTAATATTTTTTTGCGGTAGATAACGCACATCGAACTGTTTGCCGCAGGACGCGGCAACCAAGCCTACAGGGATGGATTCACGGCGTGTTCGATGAGTGTTATGCTGACTTTAAACAAAGGTAATTTAAAAAGTAGCTTTTACAACGGTAAAATTACATACAATTGTCCAGAGGGTTCACAACAGATTCAAAAAACGTTGTACCAACTAATGTTTATCAACAGGTGTTGGTCCATCCTGATACCGCGCTATCCGTTGTGCTTTTTCCCTCTCCCAACGGCTCACAGGGTCACGCTTAGCCCATTGCGTAAACTGTTTTTGCTCATTATCACTTAAAGCTAATTGATATTTACGTGCCATATACAGATACACTCGTGCCACATCACCACGAATCCGTGCGGGTGGCTCAGCAATATCTTTTTTAAAATCAATTTCCATATCACATTGCCCATAGCGACGAGGCTCACCACGAATGTTACCAAAACCGAAATTTGATCGGTCTCCGTTAATCTCTCCTATCGCTGGCGCAAGGTTATGTAAGTCTGCCTCCATTCGACGGAATAATTCACTTTCGCGCCGGCAGTTTTTTCTCCCTCCTTGCTGCCAACAGCTCATTCGTTGTCCAAAATACGATGCCGGCATTATATGTTCCCACTCAATACGTGCAGCCCGCTTAGCATTTTTACGCGCTTGGTAACCACAACTGCTTAAATCAGGCACTAGCTTTTTTCCACGCTGTACATAGCGGCAATTGCAGTATAGCGAGTAGGTGTTGTCATGATAAATCTCTTTCAGGATTTTCTTTGCCTGAGAAAATGTCTGTACGTGTTTGCCTGTTGAACTGTTCGGAAAATCTGGCTGGCTATTTTGCTCTGTACAACCTGCCAGCAACACAAGCAATGCCAATATCACTCGCTTACCAGTGAAAAGTACAAACCTAGCGATGAGCTGCCAGTTAAAAATGGCAGATATTATTAATTTAAAATTCATTATTCGGTACCTCTTACCCCGAAAAATAAAAAAGGCTGGAAATCCAGCCCTAAGATACCCTTCAACAAGAGTATATGTGTACAGTACAGCAACTTACTTATAATACCTGTCAGCTTATTTATATGCATATTTTTATAAATTTAATCCATAAAAATAAAAACGTCTTCTCATTTTAGAGCTGGTGTTTTTACTCGCTCAACAGCATCGAGCCAACCTCGATAAAGTTCTTCTCGGCGTTCACTACCCATTTGTACTTCAAAAGCCTTATCACTTCGCCATAATGATTCCAGCTGCTCAAGATCTTTAAATATTCCTGTGTAAAGCCCAGCCAAATAGGCAACACCTAGTGCCGTGGTTTCTGGAATAGCGGCTCGGTCCACTTGTACATTTAAAATATTAGCTAAAAATTCCATTAACCAATTATTCACAACCATACCACCATCAACACGAATAGCTGACGGCTTTTCTGCACCATCAGCCACCATGGCTTCTAACAAATCCCTGGTTTGATAGCATACAGATTGCAATCCTGCCGCAACGATTTCTGCAATTCCGGTATCTCGGGTCAGTCCCATAATTGCACCACGGGCATTTGGATCCCAATAGGGAGCACCCAGTCCAGTAAATGCAGGTACCATAAATACACTGTAGCTTTCTTCTGCTTCATGGGCTAAAGCTTCTGTCACACTGGCATGGGAAATTAAACGAATACCATCGCGCAACCATTGAATAGCAGCACCCGCAATAAATATACTGCCTTCTATTGCATAGGTGACGTTACCATTAAGTCTATAACCAACGGTTGTTAATAACCGATGCTTAGACTTAACTGCATGGCTTCCTGTATTTTGAATGAGGAAGCAGCCTGTGCCATAGGTACTTTTTGCCATACCAGAATGGAAACATGCTTGGCCGAAAAGAGCCGCCTGTTGGTCTCCAGCAATTGCAGTAACGGGTATTGTTGCTCCGAATAATGATCTATCACATTCCCCAAAATCAGCACTACAATCCATTACTTCAGGCAACATCTGCGCAGGAATATTAAATAGTTCCAGCAATTCCTGGTCCCAGCGCTGAGTGTGAATATTAAACAGCATCGTTCGAGAAGCATTAGTCGCATCTGTCTTATGGCTTGCTCCACCTGTTAACCGCCAGAGTAAAAACGTATCAATCGTGCCAAACGCCAGCTTACCCTGCTCAGCTTTTTCTCTTGCTCCTTCAACATTCTCCAACAGCCACCTTAGTTTTGTTGCAGAAAAATAGGGATCAATCAACAGCCCGGTTTTACTTGATACCAGCTCTTCATATCCCTGCTGTTTTAATTGCTCACAATAGTCAGCCGTACGACGATCTTGCCAAACAATAGCCTTGTGAATAGGCAAGCCTGTATCACGATCCCAAACAACTGTCGTTTCCCGCTGGTTAGTAATCCCAATAGCGTTAATGTCTTCCGCCTTTAATTTGGCTAATGCTAACGCACCACGACACGTTGCCAGGACACTTTGCCAAATTTCCTCAGGGTCATGTTCAACCCAACCATCTTGAGGATAATACTGAGTAATTTCCTGTTGATGCTGTTGTACTGGAACACCTTGCTGGTTGAAGATAATTGCTCTGGAACTGGTTGTTCCTTGGTCGATAGCCATTATATAGCCGGCCATAATTACTCCTTTTTTTGTTATTATACCCGCCAAGAGCAGCCTTTTAGCTTAAATAAAAGCCATGCTACCACTCTTAAAGGCATCATCAGCGACTCCCAAGTACGTAGTTCGCTGCGTGTATGGTGAAGCGAAAATGACAGCGTGTTAAGTTTTTTTTGAAAAATTTTACCACCCACATGATTTGAAATTAATTCTTGAAGCTGTCAAACCGACAATCAATTGTTCTCGCTCATTGGTGATTTATGGTAGAGTCTATTTTCGTTTTCGAAAATATAACTTTCAGGCAAGCAATAAATTTCAGTATATGAACCAATCACAACGTCATGAACAAATCCTGCAGCTGGTTCAACAACGAGGATATGTCAGTATTGATGAGCTGGTAAATCGCTTTACTGTTACCCCTCAAACAATACGCCGGGACCTTAATCAACTGGCAGAAACATGTCAGTTAAAGCGCTATCATGGTGGAGCAGGCATTCCAACCTCAAGTATAACGAACACAGCTTATGCACAAAGGAAAATAATGCACCTGTCTGCTAAGCAGCAAATTGCACAACGTGTTGTTCAAGATATTCCCAATAACAGTTCACTATTTATTAATATTGGCACTACCACAGAAGCAATAGCAGAAGCACTTCTAAAGCACCAAGGACTCACGGTTATAACCAATAACCTTCATGTGGCCAGTATTTTAAAAAATAAAGAAGATTTTAATATCTTACTTTGTGGAGGGCAGGTACGAAATCGTGACGGTGGCATAATTGGCCAGGCAACGGTTGATTTTATCAGCCAATTTACCGTGGACTACGGCATTATAGGTATAAGTGGTATTGATCAAGAGGGACAACTACTAGACTATGACTATCAGGAGGTTCGAGTTGCACAAGCGATTTTAAAGCACTCTCGCCAAATATTTCTAGCCACCGATGCTTCCAAGTTTGGTAGAAATGCTCTGGTAAAGCTGGCACGACTGAGCGAAATTGACCGGTTATATACAAACACTCATCCTCCAGAGGATTTTCTAGACGCTATCCACCAGGCTGACACCGAGCTTATTACCACCTGATGACTGAGCTTTCGTTTTCGCAAAACCTTTACCTAAGGGCACCTCTAAGACAAATCTTTTTACCCACTTAGTTTTTCCAGTCTGTCACTATACTAAAAAGAAGCTGAATTATAGATTGTCTAACAGCTTCTTTTACAAATTTCCTTAACCATTCATTACCCCTAACGCCCCACAGTGCCTGTAGTACATTATTGCTAAGACGCTTGCTATACGACACTTAATGTTTAAAATACAACAAAATGTTCGAATTCGAATACTCTTTATGGACATGACAAACATGGAATGCATCTATGACTCAAATACAACAAGAAATAGGTACTACACCAGAAACACCTTTAGATTTAGTTGTTGTTGGAGGTGGGATTAATGGCGCAGGTGTAGCTGCTGATGCTGCCGGCAGAGGACTCAAAGTTTTACTTTGTGAGCAAAAAGACTTTGCTTCAGCCACATCCTCTGCAAGTAGCAAGCTAATACATGGAGGCTTGCGCTATTTAGAACACTACGAGTTTCGCCTAGTAAAAGAGGCTTTACAGGAAAGAGAGGTTCTCTTAAAAGTCGCCCCTCACCTTGTTAAACCAATGCGTTTTATTTTACCTCACCAACCTCATTTACGCCCAGCCTGGATGATCAGAACAGGACTGTTTTTGTACGACCATTTGGGTAAGCGAGAAACATTACCAGGTTCTCGAGGTGTGAAATTCAATGGTAGCTCGGCTTTAGATGATAAAATCAAGCAGGGATTTGAATACGCAGACTGCTGGGTCGACGATGCCCGACTAGTGATTCACAATGTACTTGCAGCTGCTGAGCACGGCGCTATCATCAAAAATGGCACCAGTTGCATATCTGCAAAGCGAGAAAATAACCTTTGGTGTATTGAGCTAAAAGACCGTCACCAGCAAACACAACAAGTGTTTTGTAAAGGGCTTATCAATGCAACAGGCCCATGGGTCGTTGATTTTATCAAAGGAGCCACACACACGCAGTCACGTTATGGTATACGATTGATTAAGGGCAGTCACATTGTGGTACCTAAAATGTACGAAAGTGACGAAGCCTATATTTTACAAAACGAAGATCAGCGTATTATTTTTGTGATTCCTTATCTTGATAACTACTCACTGATAGGTACCACAGATGTCGAATATAATGGCAACCCCCGTGATATCCAGATTTCAGCTCAGGAAGTTGACTACTTAATATCCATTACTAACAGCCACTTTAAACGACACATTTCACCTGCTGACATTATCTACAGCTATTCTGGCGTCAGACCACTGTGTGATGATGAATCACCAAACCCGTCTGCAATTACTCGTGACTATACCATCACCGTTGATGATGAAGGTGGAAAAGCGCCTTTGCTTAATATTTTTGGAGGAAAACTAACCACCTATCGTAAATTAGCCAATGCGGCCATGGAAAATCTACGTCCCTACTTCCCAACAATGTCTGAAGGCTGGACGGCTTTCACGCCAATGCCAGGTGGACAGTTTACTGATGGTTTTGAGCAGTTTTGCGAAACGATGTACGCTACTTACTCCTGGTTAGAAAAATCAATTGTTACCCGGTATTGTACTAATTATGGAACACGAGCCACTATATTGTTAAACAATGTTAAACAAGTAGAAGAGCTTGGGCCGTATTTTGGTGCAGGACTTTACGGCAAAGAAGTTGACTACCTGATAACCCATGAGTGGGCGAATTCACTGGAAGATATTATTTGGCGACGCACAAAGGCAGGTATTGAGTTAACCCATAATCAGCTTAATTATTTACGTTACTATTTAGAGAAAAATCACGATATTGCGTGTTAAACCATTGAGAGCTACAGTGCACCATGACATTTCAAACAGCTTGTGCGTAAATAGACCAGTTAAAAATCCATAGCAACCGCTATAGACAACATTAAAGGTAACTGTAATATGTCAGCTCAAGACCAGATTCTCTATCAAAAGCGTTTCTTAAGCTTTGACCATTGCGAGCTGGAAAGCCATCAATTCACTGAGCTTAATATTCCCGACCAGCAAATTCCCCGCCATCGACTCATCGCTAAAGGGAAAGGCATTATTGAAGAAGATGCCATTTTTGAAGATGAACATAATTTATCTGCCAGCGAAGCTGAAGCAAATGCACTAGATAATGGAGAAGAAGAGCTTGATGAAGTAACTGAGGACTACCAGTTTACCGCCACGATTGATGATACCTCAGAGGGAGAAGATGTTACTTGGGAGTTAACATTTAAAGGTAAAAGCCCAACCTTTGAAGATGCTTATGAAATATTGCGTACACTACTCAACTGTGAAGACCCGCTTATTGACCAACATTACAACCCGACAACCATTAATAAAGAATCCGAGTCTGCGCTCTTTGAAACATTGTTAAAAAGCAACTACAGCGTTGATGACAAATAACCCATAAAGTCACTGCCTGACTACTTGATGATTCCTTTATCAGTCAGTGACTCAACCTAATGGATTTTTTGCCTGTAGCCTTATCTTACATCGAAACGTTAACAGTACCCTGCTACTGTTTTACACACTCATAAAATATACTGTACGATTATTAAGCTTTATCATCAGTATGTGCGTCCAGCTTTATTTTTACCGTTAAGCCATGATTTCCTTCCAATGAGACATGAGCGTTATGATATTTGCAGATTGCTTTCACCATACTAAGCCCAAGACCACTCCCTTGAACACGATAGTGCTTATCCATGCGATAAAACCGTTTAAACACATTTTCTCGCTCATGCTCAGGAATGCCTGAACCAGTATCAGTAATACGCACTATAGGTGCATTATCATGCACTAATGATAATGTTACTTTTCCATGTGTAGGGGTAAATTTTAGTGCATTATCAATAATATTTGATAATGCCTGAAGCCATAAATTGGGATTCCCTGTTTGCCATACTGACTCATCACACAGTTGCCATTCACACTTTATTTTATGATCTTCACAAACAGGTTGATACATCTCTTTCAAATCAACCAATAGCTGTCGGAAATCAAATTTAATATCTCGATGTTCAAAGGACTTAGATTCCAACTGAGAAATTGTCATGAGTGATGAAAAGTTCTTTTCTAATCGCTCAATTTCACTTAAAAGTAATTCTATATCTTTATGTTCTATAGTTGTTTGATTAAGCAGAAACTCAAGTTGCCCTCTCAGTCGAGTTAAAGGACTGCGCATATCATGAGCGATTTTCGCCGAAAAATCTTGTAAATCATTGATCTTAGCATTCGCAGAACGTAATAATTCATTAATTCGTTGGTAAACTTGTTCAAACTCACCTGATGCAGCAGCAACATGAAGCTGTATATGTGGTGCTTCCTTTGCTAAATCACAATACTGGAGTATGTGATTAACCTTTCTAGCCTGCCGATACTGAAGGAATATACCCAACAGTAACGCAACAATAAATGAAACAATAACAATATAACGAATAACTGTTTGTATATACTCTACAAATTCAATTGCATCATTTGCATTTGAACCAATTTTAAAAACACCGCCATCAGCAAGCTTTAATATATAAACAAAGTAATTAATATCAGCTACTTCGATAATCTCAAAATCTTTCCATACGGGTTTTATAACTGGTGAAGAATTACTTTGTGGTAGGTTAAAATAGAGGACTTGTTTATTTTCATCCAGTACTTGAACATATATACTACTAATCAAGTACTGCTCACTAAATTTAACATTCAGGCTTTTAATAAGTTTTTCAACAAAGTCATGAGAAGAAGGCCGAACCACTTTATTACTTGTTTTATCATAAAGGAGTTCATCTATCACGGGATCGGTCATATAGGTGACCCGATCGGCAAGCTCAGCTAAAATGGCATTATTCACCTGAGGATACAATAAACACCACGAGAGCGTTATACCCATCCACAGGCTTAAACAAACGAATAATGGAGCACGGAAAAGAAAGTCTCGAATAAAGCTAACGAGGCGCTTTAATGGCATAGCCAGCTCCCCGAATAGTAAGAATTAATTTCACTTTATGATTTTTATCAACCTTGTGCCTGAGCCGACTAATATGTACATCAATAATATTAGTTTGAGGATCAAAATAATAGTCCCACACCTTTTCAAGCAGCATCGATCGAGTCACAACCTGGTTTACATTTTTCACAAGATACTCTAAAAGCCTATACTCTCTTGGCTTTAGTTGTATTTTTTCCCCAGCCCGCTCAACTTCATGGGTAACTAGATTTAATGTCAAATCATGTACTTGTAAAAAAGGTTCATCAATAGTATTTGTCTTATACCGTCGATACAAAGCCTCGACTCGCGCCAACAGCTCGGCAAACGCAAAGGGCTTACACAAGTAATCATCGGCCCCGACTTCAAGCCCCTCAACTCGTTGATTAACATCCGTTAGCGCAGTCACCATCAACACGGGTGTATGTATCCCTTGTTGACGAATTGATTTTATGAGTGATATCCCATCCAATCCTGGTAACATTCGATCAACAATGAGCAAGTCATATTGTGTAGAAGCACACTGGATCAAGCCTGTAGGTCCTGTGTCAGCCGCATCAACACAGTGACCTGCATTCGATAAATAGCCAACAATATTACCCGCTATTTTGGCGTCATCTTCAATAACCAGTATTTTCATGGGATGATCTCTAACACCCTATCATATTAAGTTTGCGTTTAAATCACCTGCACCTTACTATCATACTACTTTTACTTAAGCCCTACGGCTAATTTAGTCATAAAAAATAATCACTAAGGATCAATTTTCCATTTACGTTTTAAAGCATTAACATCGACAGCTGATAACCAATCATTTACTTTTGTTAACAGCATTTTGCTATCTTTTTGCACCATGTAAACCTTGTAACTCTCTGTACCTGAGAATGGCTGATTATTGGCAACACAAAGTTTGTTTTTATGTAAACGACTTTGATATCGACCTTCAATTAAATCTGTTACCATTACATCCGCTTGTTTGTTCAGTAACATACCAAAGGGCACAAAATTATCTTTTGCATTAATAACGGTTGAATTTACCAATCGGGATTTTACAAATCGTTCGTTTGTGCCACCAGGATTAACAACCACTTTCACAGCAGCACTGTTAATCACTTTTTCTGATGTATAATGCATAGAATCTTCACACCGAACCAAAGCAATTTTACCATTTTCAATCACTTTTGATGTAAGTAAAAATGCATTAGCACGTTCTTTAGTATAGGTGATTCCACCCATAGCAATATCAAACTTATTACTTTCGAGGTCTTGAGATAGTGTTGGCCATGAAGTTTTTATAAATACTACCTTCAAACTTAATGCTTTACCCAGTGACTCAGCCATATCAATAGCAAACCCTTGAAGCTTACCCTCATTATTGGTAAAGCTTATGGGTGCATAATCTCCTGTTGTTCCAACACGAAGTATTCCTCTTTCCTTCACCATTGACCAGTCATCACCATAACCATTAACTACACATAACAAAGACATAAAAAAAATAATTTTTTTCACAGCACTAAATACCTATAAAAATGAACAGCGATTAAACTTACTTTTCATCATTCAATCTAATCTGTTTCAGACTTTCAAAAAGATAACGCTTCTCAGCACTAGATAAACAGTCGTTTGAAGTCATCTGCATAAATTGGTCCCACTCATTTTCTGTAAATGGTCCATTAATTTCAATTTTTTGCTTTATTAAGGAAATAAGCTGTTGTCCAAGTTTATTTAATGCGGGACGTACGTTTCCATTTAAATCTTTCACTAACTGAGAATCCACCTCATGCTGATAAATCAGTGTTTTGGCGAAAAATCTATATTGAACTAACTTAGCGGCAACCATTAACATACTAAAAAAATTAGCTAATGATTCTTCATTTAAACCGTGCTTATAAGCAACATACTTACTGTGCACGAGTATTCGCTTTTCTTGTAGAATATCTTCAATAGGCTGATTATTGTGTATTTTGTATAATGCAACGTCTAACACAAGCAATAATCGTTGGTTGATAATACTACAAATCTCTTTCATTTCACTCATCAGACCACAAACCCTAAAAACACTTTGTTATGGGTAACGCTTACAAACTAAATCGAGACAGGAATAACACTACAATTTAATAGTGAAGTAAAATTTATATCTTCAATTATCCTCAAAGGATAAAACTATAATAAATGTCACATTCAAAACCTCGTGCCTTCTGATACTCAACCATCGGTTAGGCTATAAATACTGAAAGTCCAGCACGATGGACAATGTCACCTAACAGTGAAGATTCCCTCCGAAGCCCAAAATAGTGAACACCATCACAAGGTTAGATCGAATCATAACCAATCATGATTCCATTACTTATAAGTAATTTCCGCAAGCACGTTACAAACCACGTGATAATTAATAATTGTTAATCTCCCTACTCACCCGATAAACACCTGTTTATGGGCTTATTGAGTCATTTTGGTCAGTTGTGTTTGCAGGCTTGTCGCTTTATTAAAAATAGTTAATATTTCATCTCATCCGTAATTTGTTATTTTGGGTACTGTTGAGTAAAGTAGATCAGCAAAATACAAACACCAATAGATTGATTATGTAGTTTTAAACAGATGTTTAACCTTTGATTACAGCTAATAAAGGTAAAATAATGAAAAATATTATTGTCATAGCAAAAGTTGAGTCTTTACCAGAGCATCTAGAGTATATTCAAAGTGAGCTATTGAAGCTGGTTACAGCATCAAGACAAGATACTGGTGTTATTAAATATGATTTACACCAAAATATTAATAACCCATGTCAATTTGTTTTTTATGAAATTTGGGAGAGTGAAGCATTGTTGGAAGAGCATGAAAAACAGGAGCACTTAAAAGCGTTTATTAAAAATACTGAACAAAAACTCAAATCAATCGAAATTGAAAAACTACATAAGGTCGAAGCATAAACTGAAGTGACTTCTAAAAACACACCATGAACTCTTCCCAAGCAGCTTGTTTGCCGCATCTTTGCGGCAAACCATTCAACGTATGTTATCCATTGCCATAGCCCCCCATCGAAAGACAGCAATCAACAACAGGCACATCTAAACAGCAATAATACAGTATGTTTATATTGGTTTTATTCTGTAACAGTGGAATAGTGTCATGTTAATCGATATACAGATAGGGAGGGCAAAACTGTCAGGCTAGTCATACTCAGAGTGATTCGCGAAGGGTATGAGGGAAAACACGACGAATAAGGCTATTTACTCCGCCCGTATCAGAAGGCCATCCATAGCCTCTGCCACTCACACTGCTCCCAGCAGTTGCTCCGTAAACAACCTCATCCGTCGTTTTGCCAACACTCTGCTTTGGATGATGTTTTTTAAGGAAGGGTGATGCCCAAATGAACACTTGTTGTTTTTCGATGTAGGCCGGAGAGACAAAGGTTGGATAATGCTCGTCGAACTGTTTGCCGCAAGGATGCGGCGACCAAGCCTCCAGGGAAGGATTCACGGCGTGTTCGATGAGCGTTATGCAGACTTTGAGCAATGGTGCTTTAGTAAAGCATTTCAAGTATTGAGCTAAGAGGTTTGCACAACAATTGCTGTTTTTAATTTATTTTTTGCTTTATTTTCTGATTACTTTACTATGGGCATCAACAGGCAAAGAATAAGCAATCTCAACAGAGCTTTCTATTCTTTGCATTGAATCTTTTGCGACAATCTCTAAGTATTGGCATGGACTAGCCTGGATTAAAACATGCATATTTCCACTATAATTTTACTCGTTATAGCCAACACCGCTTCCGCCAAAATACAGTTTAAATGCAACGATACTAAAAACATTGATGCAGGAAAAATAGCAGAATACATCGAGATCATTGATACTCAAGAAATGATGTCATCACCCTCCACAGTATCAATACACTACCAGCGTTTATTTGAACGTTGCGTTCAGAACCGCCAACCGATTAAATCATTAAATAATAAAGCGTTGGATAGCCTTTTTCGTAGTATGATATCCATTGTTTTTTATACTGAAAATAAAAATCACGTGGACTACATGCGATCTGTTTTTGACGAGAAATTAAAGCGTGGTGATCGAAATAAGGATGCCATTGAAAGAATGCATAGCGCCTATATAAGTGTGCGTCAATTCGAGCAAGCAAGACAACTTGAATATACATTTTCTGATATAGGGCTACCCATCACGCCGAGTATTGAGTTACTCGAAACGCACGAGCGAACACTACTGAGACTGGCCGACAACGGCAAAAAACTGGTACAAGAGACTTTTAGTTTTCCTAAAGGTGGTTATGTAGTTGTCATAAGCTCCCCCATGTGTGGTTTTTCACGCCGCTTTATGGAATGGCTACGACAGCAACCCAGCCTGTTCAATATTTTTGCCAAACATTCAATCTGGATAACACCAGTGGACGGCTATTTTAATATAGAAGAGATGCTGAAAAGTAATAGACGAAATAAACCCATTCACATTAAATATACTTATTCCAGCACAGACTGGCCAGAAATTACATATTGGGGTACTCCCACCTTATATTTTTATAATAATGGCGAGTTAAAAAAACAAATTATTGGCTGGCCTAAAGAAGGTCGAGGTCAAGAGGTATTAACAGGGCTGAAAGAAATTTCTTTACTGAAGCAGTGACAAATTATCGATTTAACTTGATGACTGATTAGCCAGTTGCTGTTCGAGTTTTTCAAGCCTTTTTTCCAGTGGCGAGGAATCTTTATTTTCAAGGGTACCTGGGGCAAACGCGGGATTACCACGCCACCAGTCCAGCCCCATTTCAACCGCCTTATCCACAGAGCAAATCAGCAGCCGTATTTCAATAGTCAATAACTCAACATCCACTAACTTAATACGAATATCCCCACTGATTACCAAGCCCTTATCCAGTACTCGCTCTAATAAGTCGGCAACGGTTGTACTATCAGTGGCATGGGTCAGTGTCTGTTGACCACTCATTTTACCTACCTTTGAAAATTAGAAAAGCTTACCTAATGGTCCTAAATCTAAGTTGAGATCTTCATCGTTAAGATGAAATACCCGCTTTAATCGATCTATTTCCTCTTGCTGTTGCATTAATGTCATACCCAAGCGCTCAACTTCTTCTTCCGTTAATGATCCTGAATCCATGCGTCGTATGGCTTGTTGCTCCATCAGTTCATGCAACAGTTTAATTAACGTTAATGCCAACTGAGCTAAACCATTTTGTAAGGGTTCACCACCCAGCTTCACTTGGACATCAGAGGCAGACTCTTTATCTCGCTGTTCGAGTTTCAGGTTTTCAGGTAAAGTGCAATCATCAAATGGCCTGGTCATACTCTCTCTTAGGTTCCTCAGCATTTATTTGATAATCAGCTTTTGCCTGGTTTGCATAAATACGCCCCGTTTCAACTGATGTAATAAGAGCTTGTAAACTAATGTAGACTAAATCTATGTTAGCGACTGAAATACTAATATCAGCTACCACTACAGCACCTTTATTTAGAATTCTATCCAGCGCTTCACATAACGAAATATGCTGTTGTTCTGCTTCCGTCTGAAAGCGAGCCATTTCATACTCCACTTTTATCAACAAGCCTGATAAAAAACCTTAATCTACCAGCTCTTCTTCTTTTTCATCAGATAGTACGTGCTGAGTTTGATCAACCTGTTCACTTGTTTCTTGCTCTTCGACATTTTCTATTTGCATATTTTCTTCTTCTGCTTCCAGCTCATCCAAACGATTGAGCAAAAGCTCTTCCTGTTCCTCAAACTCGTCTTCAGTAATACGATGCGTTTCTAATTGACGATATAATTCAGCTAGTGCATCCCTAATGCGTTCACTCTCTTGCCCCTGTTCCTCTGCAGCTTGTTTATGAATTTCCCGAAATATCCACATAACCCCTTTCGCAGGGGATAATAAAATGTCATCCAGAAGTAACATAATACACCTCCTGTGTCCTACTTAGAGTACAGTCTGCTTCTGCGGTGTTTGCAACTCTAAATCGACAAAACTATGAGGCGCCCACGGGCCAGTGTAATTAAAGAGATAATCATTATTAAATAATTTTGATGCTTCAAAAATTCCTCTTTCAAAGGCATCTTGCTCATCTTTTTTAACAAGACATGAGAGGTTCATGACCTCATTATTTACTTTTGGTGTACCCACACTTATTTCAGTGCAATAATTTTGTAGTACATCTACCACAGTATCCGTGTACTGTTTTCGTTCTTCAGACAACATTTGGTCAAAAATACGTCCCAGCTCAATTTTTTCCGCCCGGGAAGCCTCCCTACCACCAACCATTATGCTATCTCTTGCTTCACGTAATAAAGGATGAGTTGCCACAAAATATTCATAGATATTATCGACATCCCAGGTCACACGCAGCCCCATTTCTACTTGCCCCCAAACGCGCTGCATTTGCTCCTTTATTAACACCACATTGGCAGACATTAACGCTTTAACCGCCATACTATTTTGCGCAACAATTCCAAAGCGCATAGGCAGTACACCATTACACTGCTCCATTAACTGCTCAAGGACTGCTCTGTGAGCCATAATGTTACGGCGATCCGGCCGCACTCGACTTTTGTCCAGATCACTGACAATGGCTGCAATACCATTACTGGCCACACTATAAACTGTACTTTTATTGACTCCTCGCACGTTAAATATACTCAAGTCTGCTGAGTCAACCAGTGCATAGATAAACTTACTTTTATGACTGGACTGTGTACTCATTTTACCCCCCTTCCCTGTCAGGGATTTTGTTATGCAAGCCTTGTTGCTTATTGCAAGATTTTATTTAAGCCATTTAATACTTAATATTAATTCCCTTTTTTTTAACTGCTCGAGCAGGTGCTGCTTTAGTAATCTTTGGCTGTGGCATAACATCTGCCGCTTGCAATAACTCATTAATTTCAATGTTGATTTTTGCTAAACGCTGGTCAATTTCGGCCACTTTTTTCAGGGCTGCTTCGCGCTCCATTTCTCGTCGCGACCGTTCCAGCTCTAACGCACCTATTTGAAAATAGTTGATATAATGACGACCATCCCCCCCTTTATGATGCGTTGCAGACTTTAACGTTGATAATGTCTTAGGTGGTCGGCTTGTTTTTATAGCCATCAGGTATCCCCTACCGCTTTTTTAGCTTGCGTTGTCGATGTTTTTCTTGGCGATGGACCTCCTCCTTGTTTTCCCCGGTTTGCTCTAGCAGGTAAAGGAGGGCATACCTGAGCAATAATTTGATCCACCATTTTATTAAAAACAGAACAGTTTTCATGCTGGATTTTCGCGGTTTCCATACTTAGTACGTCATAACACACATGATGGAAAAAATGATCACCACAACGAGGTTTATGTCCTGCTTGATAGAGAATACGAGCAATCGCAATACCTGCCCGCAGAGAGGGACGTAGCTGGTGATCATGATAACTACGTAATTCCCGGACAGTATCCACGACATAAGCCGCTTCTTTTTCTTCCAGTCCAGATTTAGCACAGATCACTTTCAGCTCTGTATTTCGGTCAGGATGATCCAACCGTAATGTGATCAACCGATCCATCAATGCATCTTGTGTCTTATGTGTTCCAGCATATTCTTCAGGGTTTGAGGTAAAAATCGCTCTAAAATTTGGACTAACCGTTAAATACCCTTCCCCAGAGGACCTTAGACCTGGCAGGTTGAGAATACCTTCCGATAGGACTGAGAGCAGCACATTATTTGTTTCCGGTCGTGAACGATTGAACTCGTCGTATAGTAACGTATCACCATCCCGACAGGCCGTCGTTAGCCGGTTATCAACCCAGACCTTACGCATTTCTTCCTGTGTTTTCACGACAGAATGAATGTAATTATCCACCAGTTTACTGCGATTAAAGCCATTATTATCTGAGCCAATTAAATCTGAAGTATCAAACTCAGCATTGCCGTGAATTAACGTGACAGGCTGCCCCCAAAGTGCTGCCAAATGAAAGGCCAGCGTTGTTTTACCCGTACCTGAAGGTCCAGCAATATGCACGGGGTAGCCACTGTGAAGATAGGTCAGTGCCCGCTCGACAATGGCATCAATATAAGGGGTGGAAACATAAGAATCACTGGCTTCGGGTATCACTTGGTCACTACTTTGTGACATTTCAGTGGATACACCGTTTATCAAGCTCATGTTAACCACTCCTTATTCAGTCTCAGGCTTATTAATTTTCTTATTTCGACTAGAGGTACTTTGAGGACGACGAGCACTAGCGACAGTTTCCGTACTTTTTTCAGCTTCCACATTTTCAACAGCTGTTTTCAGTGAACTTCTAACATTATCAGCAACATCCGTTAATATTGACTTAGCTGTTGCAAGCTCTTCCTGAAGCTGATCCCTGGCTTCACTGACTTCTTGCGTTAACTGCTCAGCAATATATTCCTTAGTGACATTTTCTTGAGGTGCGTTACGAGCTTTATACTGTTCATGCTTATTCTTGTATGAGCTTGATTGATGTCTTTTTTCTTCATCATGTAAACGACGCCGATGAAACTGACCGAGCTGCTGGTGAATTCCTTCCCGCATATTCGCAAGGTATTCAGCACGATCTGTGGCACGAGCCCGACCACCATCAACCCGCTGCTGTTGAAAATGCATCAACATTCTTGCAACATCTGAGGCCAGTGTAGTGACATATTTCAACCTTTCTCGCGCTTCACGACCACGTTTACTCAAACGCTGGTTCTTTATCTGCTGCATATTCTGGTTGACCTGAGCACTTAGCTCCAGACTTTGCTTTCGTATTTTTTTTAGTATTTCCTGACGTTGCTGACGCTGTACAGCAATATCATGCTTTAGCTTGTTCATGTCATTTGCGATGGCACCCATATCAGACCTCTCCTTCGTACCTGCGAAAATCCAAATTAAGCAACGAGCAAAGGCGAACTTCCCCCTCTGATTTTTTGTAACATCTTTTTACCAGAGGGGGAGGCTCGCACTTTCTATGATTTACTTTAAGCTGGTGCAGCAGCACTGGCAGTCAAACCAATCGCTTCAGCATATTTTAGATAGGTTTCCACAGAGGCAATCACTACCCGCGCCTCAACTGATAGCAACTCAATGCCTACCAATGACACTTTAACCCAAGCATCAACCACAATACCTTTATCAAGGATACGGTCTACCACTTCAGCCAAGCCTGAAGAATCAGTCGATTTTGCAACATTAGCCATCATGTATCTCCTTATATGAGTAGGTGAAAGGTTCATAAGAACCACCTTCTCCTGTGCAACAGTGGCGCCAATCGCAAAATCTATCAGTGGTGAAAGCTAACTCTTTAAAAATAAAGAAAAATAGTGATGTACTGTTATCAATTCTTATTATGACTTAATATCCGTACGCTTAAATGTATGGCGTTAACACCATACTATGGTATTTACACCATAGTTTTTTATTGCATTCACACCATAACCTTAAATTAGGGGATAAAACGTTTCTATTAGTGCCTGTGAACACTATTTGAATCAGCACTGCCGTAGACTATATTTTCGCCTAGCAAGGCACTTTTTTAGCCTAGCAAGGTACATTTTTAGACTAGCAAGGCACAACGAATGCCGTGTAGTCATTCTACATAAATGACTTGTAACACCGCTCAGTGGAAAAATAATTTCGGCCCGAAGGGTGATGACGGTAATATTCAAATAGTATTAACAGACCCTAGAAAGTAAGCGCGTTCAAAACATCTTCATTATTAAATGGCTTAGCAATAAAACCATCAATAATACCTTTTGCCAGGGCCGAAGTGACCACGGGATCATCGCGATAATAATATCCCGTTAAAAAAATAATATGGGTATTTGGAAACATGTGTTTTATCCGCTCTGCTAACTGCAAACCTTCAATATCAGGTAACTTGGCATCAAGAAAAATAAGCGGATAGCACACCTGTTGTACTTGAGCTATAGCCTGTTCACCAGTATCCACTGTTGTAACCTGGTAGCCTCTACCAACAAGAATGCGCTTAACTGCCCAACACATGTCAGCTTCATCATCAATCAATAAAATGGCAGTATGGTCTGGCAACATCACATCTTCCCTTTTGGTCTTTGTCTTGGCTTGTTACAGTTTAGGCAGCCGGATGGTAAAGCGACTTCCCCATTCGGGACTACTATCCACATCAATACCCCCTAAGTGCTGCCGGACAATAGAGTAACAAATCGACAAACCTAACCCCGTGCCCTCTCCCACTACAGATGTTGTATGAAAAGGGTCAAAAATTTGCTCTAACATATTACTAGGAATACCCACTCCGGTATCAATCACCTCAACAAACACTTCCATATCTAACTGGTAAACCCGGATTGTTAATTTGCCACCATTTGGCATCGCATTGATGGCATTTAAAAATAAATTCATAAATACCTGCTGTAACAACGTTGGCTCGCCTCTAACCATGACTTCTTTTCCATCAAACTGCACATCGATAGCAATTTTCTGCAGGCGAGTTTCATTTTCAATTAAGTTCAACGTCTGTTTAATAACATCTCCTAACTCAACCTCGGCCATTTCCGTTTTAGTGGAAGGGCGGGCAAAACGCAGTAGATTTTCAATAATGGTTGATGTGCGTTGAATTCCAATACATATTTTACGTGCACACTCTTTGCGAAATGGTTCTTCTAAATTGTCTTCTAATAAAAACTGCGCAGCAGAAGAACACACTGCTAATGGATTACGGATTTCATGGGCAATACCTCCCGCCATAACCCCTAGTGCAGCTAGTTTTTGCGACTGACGTAATTGTAATTCCATTTTTTTTTGTTCAGTTAAATCACGTCCCACCGCAACCACACCAATGGTTTTACCATGATCATCTTTCATAGGAGACAAGACCCAAGACACTAAAATACTACTACCATTTGTTTTAATTAGAGGCCATTCAGCGGTACGCGATAAATCTTCTGACAGCATTCCCGCTAACATTTTGCGTACTTCAGCCTGGTGAGATTCAGCACACCATTTCAAAAACTGCGTATTTTTTACAGAAAAAAAACTAAAGCCTGTTAATTGTTCCGCAGCCAGATTCCACGTCAAAATTCGTCCTTCAATGTCAATCGATAGCACCATATCACTGGCACTGTTGACCACAGACGCCAGGTGACGTTCTACTCGCCTCACCTCCTCTGACAACCGAACCTGCTCAGTAATATCTTCAAGCAAGATCATAATTTGTGGTCGATGACCTGCTACTTTGATGGGTTGCAAAGAGTAGTAATAAATCCGCATGGGTATACCAGGCGCACGATAAGTCATTCGTTGACCGTGCAAGGGAACGCCACTTTTGGCTACATCCTGAATACGACCTTCAATATCAGTATTTTCGAGAATTACCCGGGGAATAACTTCAGCCAAAGGACGCCCTAACGTATTACTGGCACTACGCCGTCCTTTTTCTAAAAAATTACGATTTGCCGACAGAATACGAAGCTTGTCATCTACAACCAGTACCGAAGCCTGAATAGCATCCAGTAGCGCATGATAAAACAGACTGTTGTAATCGTTATCCATAACATGCCTTTTTCAGTCCATGAAGTTTCAGCATCAGCCCCACAAGTGATGAATTAAATATTTCAGTGATTGGACAACAGTACTCGTATGTGATCGCTAATGACTTTAGGAAAAAATTTAACAGTTAACGTTGAACAAAATTATAAGGTGGCCAAGGTCCTGTTAATTGCCAATCAGGCTGATCCTCAAGGCATTTAGCTAATGCTGACTGAAAGTGGGGCAGTCGTTTCCTGGGAACAAGATAGACAATTGAAAGAATTTGCTTTGTACACAGTGATATAGTCTCACTAAGTCGATCTCGATAATAACCTGCGACAAAAAATTCTAAGACAGCCTCAGCCTCGACCAACTTTGTAGGTCGGTACTGCTGCTGGCGCCACTGTAAATAGGCAATACCTGTTGTAGGGCTATCATCAGTCAGCATCTTTTCATTCAGAATGCTTACCCCCATTTCGACGCAACCTTGTATTTGATGTAACCATGCCTGATACTGCACTGCCTGTTTTTTTAGCATTTCTCGCACTTGTTGCTCATCAGCTAGCAAGCAGCCATAGCGGATTGGCACGATATCTCTTTGTTGGTGAATCGCTTCAATAACCCGCCCAAATTCCAGAGCAGCATTCTGGTCTCTTGCTAACGTATTTACCTCTCTGACTAACACTGCCAATTCGCTCTGCATTAGCCACGTCAACTGCTGCTGATTGCCATTGCCATTGCCATTGCCATTTTTAACACCAATATTGGGTAAAGTTTGCGCTTTATCGCCTGGTGCAAGCTTTACAACCCCATAAAGCATTAATGGCACAATTTACTCCTCAGCAACACGACAAAAACTATAAGGTGGCCAAGGGCCTTTACAACAGAGTATTAGTCCATAAAGCTTGGCTGCTTTCTGCTGTGCTGCAAACCTGCTGAAAAAAGCCTGTTCATGCTGGTGCGGTACTAAAAATGCCCAGTTCAAGACTTGATGTTCCGCCGTCTGTCGTTGTCGATCAAAAAAACCTTGAGCAGCTTCAGTGAGTACTGAAAAAACACTTTCCTTCTGAGTCGCTAACCAACTATCCATACTACGTTCCAGCTCACGTCTTAAGCGTTGAACTTGTAAGTGACGACGACCAGGAGAACACGCAAGATTGGTTGGTTCCTGTTGCAAAGCCTCGTGCAAACGTACATCTAACGCAGCTGATTGCTCTAACGTCCCTTGCACCCCCCATTCACGACACCCCGCTACTCGCTTTAAGCCATGGGTAATGATTTGACGCTGAACCAACATGGTATCCCGCAGTATTTGAAGGGATGAAAACAACGAACCAAAGGTGACAGGAAAAATATCCCCCTGCTGGGCAAGGGCCTCCAGCACGGCATCATGACGCTGAGCATTATGTGTCAGCCACTGTACATCTTGCAGGTGTGCCTCCGCCAGAGGCCCTGTAAAGTCATGGGTATTTACTTTGCTGATATAAGCGGTTAAACCCACATGCGTAAAACACATAACTGGCTGATGCTGACTCAGTCCATATAAGTCAGTGGGCACAGACTGAACACCTGATTGGAAGCCATATAGGTATATGGCTTCATCAGGAGCTAACTGAATCGCCTGCATTAGGCACTCCTTTTCCTGGTGCAGGGTTTAGCGACTAAGGTAATGACTCTTCATTTTTGGTAGGAAACACCTCCGCCATCGCTGTCTCAAAATCTTCAACAGCAATGGTCACCTGCAAGTCATCCACTTTCCCTGTAGTTGACTGCTCTACCGTTCGTCGAATGGCAAACAATGCCGCTCGATTACACACTGCAGCTAATTCAGCACCACTCGCACCAGGAGTACGTGCTGCCAGAGCTTCGGGCTGAATACCATCCGCTAGTGGCTTATTGCGTAAGTGCACCGCTAGAATCGCCTCCCGATCCTTTTGATTAGGCAGCTGCAAAGATACAATTTCATCAAAGCGTCCTGGTCGTAGCATCGCAGCATCAATGAGATCTACCCGGTTCGTAGCCCCCATTACAAAGACACCCTTCAACTCTTCTAGGCCATCCATCTCCGCTAAAAACTGACTCAAAACCCGTGCTGAAACATTAGAATCAGCCCCACCAGCATGGCGAGCAGGAATCAGGGCATCCACCTCATCTAAAAAAATGATACAAGGTGCCGCCTGACGTGCAGTATGAAATACTTCCCGTACCCCTCGCTCTGACTCACCGACATAGCGTGACATAAGCGCAGGGCCTTTCACTGAAATTACATTAACACCACTCTCGTTGGCTACCGCTTTGGCTATCAGCGTTTTACCTACACCTGGAGGCCCACCCAGTAATAACCCTTTTGGCGGCTGTACGCCTGCCTTTTCAAACAATTCAGGGTACTTCAGTGGCCACTCAACCGCTTCTACCAATCGCTGTTTTACGTAGTGCAATCCACCTACATCATCCCAGGTGACATTGGGTACTTCGACAAAGACCTCTCGAATGGCAGAAGGCTCAACATCACGTAGAGCGCTAAGAAAATCATCCATTGAGACAAACATTTGTGACAGCTGCTGGTAGGGGAGTTCAGCTAGATTAAAGTCAATATCTGGTAGTAGCTCCCTTAATGCACTCATCGCCGCTTCACGACACAGTGCCTCCAAATCCGCCCCAACAAAGCCATGAGTCAGGTCCGCCAAGTGGTCTAAATCCACCTCATCGGCCAACGGCATACCACGACTGTGGATTTCTAATATTTCGCGCCGCCCATCCCGGTCAGGTATAGGAATACTAATCTCGCGGTCAAACCGGCCAGGTCGTCTTAAAGCAGAGTCAAGATTATTCGGTAGGTTTGTGGCCGCAATAACAATCACATTATTACGCCGGGTTAAGCCATCCATTAAAGCTAATAACTGTGCTACAACCCGTTTTTCCACATCACCCACTACTTTTTCTCGGTGTGGGGCAATTGCATCTATCTCATCCAGAAAAATGATACTGGGACCTTTACGACTCGCTTCTTCAAAAATTTTGCGAAGATGAGCTTCACTCTCGCCATAAAATTTATGGACAATTTCTGGTCCACTGACAGAAAAAAAACGCGCATCACTTTCCTGGGCAATAATACGGGCGATCAAAGTTTTTCCACAGCCAGGCGGCCCATGCATTAAAACGCCTTTTGGAGGCGCAATACCTAACCTGGCAAAAGCTTCGGGATAGCGCAGAGGTAGCTCAATCATTTCTCGGATGCGATTAACCTGACGGCGAAGCCCACCAACATCTTCATAAGACAAACGTTGTGTAGTATCAGAACTTTTATCAACCGCTTGCCCCACCATTAATGTCGTGGTTGGGTGAATAACCACTGTTTTTCCTGGTGATACCTTCTGCACACGAAAATCCGCAGAGCGGCTGGCAAACAGGGAAACTCGAATGAGATCTCCCTGCCGTACGGGCAATCCATCTAATAGATTACCAATGTAATCCATATCCTTGGGCTTAGGCGTTACTGTCGTAGGAGTAAGCGTAATCTTATCCGCCGTCACCCAGGCTACCGATTCCACCTGAATCTTTTCACCCAGCCCAATACTGGCGTTGCCACGGGTGATACCATCCAGCTGAATAACCCCCTGTCCTCGCATATCAGGGTAAGCAGGCATTACTCGAGCAACAGCACTCCCTCGATCACCTTTAACTTCAATAATATCGCCAATTTTTACTCCAAGCCGTTCAATATCCAAAGGATCTATTCGCGCATTGGCTCGTCCCACATCTTTAGAGAGTGCTTCAGCGACTTTTAAGCTAATTGCATCACTCATTGCTTTCCACCCGCTTTTTCAATAACACTTCTAAAATACCATTGTTACACTGAGTACTAATTCCTTCATTACTGCACTCGTGGGGTAATAACATTTCCTTATAAAACTTTTTGGCTCCCCTTTCTGCATGAATTGTTAATACATCACCATGAAGATTCAGTGTCACATCATTTGGGCCTATACCTGGCAGCTCAGCGATGATCTGAATAATGTCACCTTCATCAAACACGTCGACTGCCGGCTCAGCCGTCTCTTTCACAGCTGACTCACTCATGCTCGATGTGTCTTCTCCCTTTTCAAAAGGCGTCACCAGTTGTTCATCTTCTGTGAGTCCTACTTTGACTGAAACACCATAGGAGCCTTTAATATCTCTGCCATCATGGGTTTTACTTTCAAACTCACCGCCTTGTTTTAACTGTTCACCTTTTTCAGCCAAATCACCCAGTTTTTCAACTAAGTCACCTAACCCACGTAAAATGCCTTCAACGCCGCCAACCGACTTATGTTTTTTATCAGTCATCTCCTGTTCTCCGCTCAAATACCCAGTTTTTTAAGCTTGGTATGAATGGTTTTATAGTCGATATGAAGCAAACGAGCTGCCTCTGCTTTGTTACCTCCCGTTTGATTTAATGCTTGTCTGAGGATGGCTGCTTCAAGTCGTTGTTTATAGTCAGCGACCATTTGTCTGAGTGACCGCTGCCCTAGCTCTATAGGTAAATGTGGAGACACTTGAGTCTCATAAAGACAGTAATCATCCTTTCGAAGCCTAATATCACTCACATCCACTATTCGCACCACATTCAAAACGGCTCGTCTTATAACACCGCGCAACT
Source organism: Zooshikella ganghwensis (assembly GCF_018263875.1). Classification (NCBI taxonomy): domain Bacteria; kingdom Pseudomonadati; phylum Pseudomonadota; class Gammaproteobacteria; order Oceanospirillales; family Zooshikellaceae; genus Zooshikella; species Zooshikella ganghwensis. The sequence goes on along the minus strand of NZ_JAEVHG010000001.1, from coordinate 430,510 downwards.
CACGCACATTGCCTGGCCAGGAAAAGTCCAACAGTTTCTGTTCTGCTTCAGGAGTAAAACCTTTTACCGACTTATTCAATTCCTGATTACACTCTTTTAAAAAACGATGAGCTAAGAATAAAATATCATCACGACGTTGACGAAGACTCGGTAAACGTAGGCTAAAGTCGTTGATACGATACAGCAGGTCTTCACGAAAATGGCCTTCCCTTACGGCCTGTTCTAAGTCCACATTACTGGCAGCCAGCACACGAACATCAATAGGAATATCCTTAACACCACCAACCCGCCGAATGACTCGTTCTTGTAGTGCTCGCAATAACAATGCCTGGGCGTTAAAAGAAAGATTGGCAATTTCATCCAGAAATAATGTGCCACCATTAGCTGCTTCGAAACGTCCTATTTGCTGTCTATCTGCACCGGTATAAGCACCTTTTTCATGACCAAAAAACTCATTCTCCATTAAGCTTTCTGAAATAGCCCCACAATCTACTGCAACAAAAGGACCTTTAGCACGAAAACTATGATGATGAAGATAACGAGCAATAAGCTCCTTACCAGTACCTGTCTCACCCTGAATAATTACAGAGTAGTCGGTGGTCACAACCCGTTCCAGTTCTCTACTGAGTACACTCACTTCTGCACTCGGTCCCATCAGTTGAGTTAAGGATTCGCCAGGGCTAGTTTGGACCGACTGTTTTGTGCTTTTTCTTTCTACGGCAACTGATGCATTATAACTGGATAACGCTTGATTAACGGCCAGAATTAATCGCTGATTTTCAAAAGGTTTAGGTAAATAATCAAAAGCACCTGCTTTAAATGCACCCACCGCATCCAGCACCCCAGCATAAGCACTGATAACAATGACAGGTACTTCATAATGAAGACTTTTTATAGCTCTTATTACATCAAGACCACTCTTGTCGGGTAACCTGACATCCAGCAAAACAGCGGCTGCTTGCCGATTTGCCAGCCAATCCAAAGCTGCATCTCCATTATGAACAATACTGGTTCTCATGCCCTCCCGAGTTAAAACCATAGATAACATCTGGCATAAATCGCTGTCATCATCCACAATCAAAATTGGCTTTTGCATCATTTTGCTGTTCCCTGACTCGCTTCGGGCCGGCCAATAGGATAAATAATTTCAATATCACTGCTAAGCTCCGTTTCAATACAGTGCATCATGCCTAAAAAGACAATGCCGACCTCTCCTGCTGCCAGGGTGTTATTAATTCTTTCTGCAATAAATTGATCTCGTTTATGTAAAATTTCTATAGCTGCTTTTTCGTCTGTGATTGACTGACCACCTTGTTCCATCACCCGTTTAGCCAAATGGTACTCTTCTAGCAGTAAATCTGGAGACTCCGTTCCCATTACTTGAGCCCCCTTCTCCATCAAATGCAGTACAATAGCGTGATTACGACTGCCCTGTTTGACTAAATCATTAACAATCTGCTGTTCATGGTCACAAACGGGTAGCGCATCCTGATAAATACGCACCGTGCTTTTACAGGGCACAAGTGATAGCGCTTCGTCTTCAACCAAGTCCCAAAAACGAGCTATCGACTCCATATGATTACGATTGTCTTTTGCTTTATGTTTTTCCTTAACATGCGATGCAAGACTACCCATATCCTGAACACTATGAACAATAGGAAAATAAAAAAGATGACGTTTAATTTGAGACGTTTTCTCCAGAGATGGGCTACCATTTTCCTCTCTCATAGAAGACTCCTATTTATAGCAGTACTATTCATGCAAACCTTCTGCAGAAGAAATAAAAGAGTTATTGTTATAGTTTAATCATGGACACTTAGCCAAAAATCTCAAATACGATACTCGTCAGTTAAAGGTAGGTTGACCTTAAAAGTAATTACTCTCACAGTAAAAATAACGATACTGAGATATACCCTTCACGAATGGTTTCTAGGTTTTGTTATCTTCACTCCTCACCCCAATCACCTATTAATATAGGCTCATGGGGCTTCGTCACTCGATGGCCGCACCTAAAAACCATTCGTATTGGGTATAAGTTACAAAAAATTTTCATTTTTTATATACCCTCCCCTACCAAGTAAAACTAAACAAAATTCAATCTCATGAGTATGATGTTTAACAGTTCCACCGAAAACATCCGTATTAAAGTATTAAAAAATAGACTTAATCGCTTCGTTTTATATACTCCTAAAGAAGTAGTATGTTTTTCTCATCAAGAAAGGCTAAAAAAAAGGAGGATATATTTTTCGTTCTATTACAACTACTATAAATACTATCTATACCTAACCACTAGCCCATGAAGAAATACTTTAAAAGCATTTTTTTATTAAAATTAGTTCTTACTGGTTCAATTTCATGTGCTACTGAAGTGACCGTTGTAGGTAATGAGTCAATGCCCTTTAATGGACTGATATTCGACGAGACCAGCGAAACTACTCAATATAAAAATAGTGGAATGGCTTTTGAGATATTAGAAGAAGCTACCAAACACGGCGCACCTAAATTCAACTATAAACTAGGCTTACCCTGGAAAAGAGCACAACATCTCATTCATAAGGCAAACAATAAACCAATCGCAATAATTCCCTTTACTCGAACTAAAGAACGAGAGCAACATTATACCTGGATTGCTATGCTCTTTACTTACCAAACCAGAATCTCATTATATAAAGCGTCTAAAAAAGTCACATTAGATCAACTATTCGACAAACCGATCGGAATCATTGCTGCCTCAGCTCATATTCCACTTTTAAAACAGCTTGGCTTTAAGGATATCGTTTATGTTAAAAATGCATTTACTAATTCAAGATTATTAAGGTTTAATAGAATTGATGCCATAGCCGAATCTCAGTATGTAGATATTTATAATTGGAAAAAATCTGGCTATAATACAGGCGACCTCAGCTTTATCCCTATTGGAGAAACAAAGCAAATATATATTGCAGCCAATTTGAATTTCCCGACTGAACTCAGCTCAAAAATTTCCAGCGCAATAGATAAAATTCGATCGAATGGTAGCTTAAACAACATATTAAAAAAGTGGGAAAAATAACTGCATTACTGCTTCGTTGAATACACATACAATCACAGTTATATATGGCCACATCTCTAACCCACTTTTGAACCATGATCCTATTTTCTATCTAATATCACAGGTCCAGGACCTTCTGCAGCCAATTTGTCTTCTTCATTATAGATTGGGCATTTATCCATCGATAAACACCCACAGCCAATACAGCTGCTTAATGAGTCTCGTAACCGTTCAAGGTAGGCAATGCGAGCATTGATATCATCCCGCCAACGACTTGATAACAGCTGCCAATCTTCTATTGTAGGCGTTCGATTATCTGGTAAAGAAGCAAATGCCTTCTTAATTTCCGCTAAACTAATCCCCATTTTCTGAGCTGCTTTTATCACAGAGATTCTACGCAAAACATCACGCTTGTAACGTCTTTGATTCCCTGTATTACGCCAACTACGAATTAAACCCTTTTCTTCATAAAAATGTAAGGTGCTGACCTTGATCCCACAGCGTTTAGCAACTTTTCCAACACCCCAAGTAGCTTGCTCCATGACACCTCCAAAATTTTTTTGAAGAATAGTAAAAAAAACACTTTACCTCAAGTTAACTTGAGGTTTTATTCTTAGTCTACACAAACCGTGATAGCAATTTCAAAGAGCGTTCTGTCTAGTTCTGATAGTAAGGACTATCGAACCAAGCAATACACTGGCAGTACGTTTTATTTACCATAAGGAGAACCTAATATGTATCTTGAGCATGTAAACCTGGTTGTATCCGACATTCCTAAGGTATTAACTTTTTACCAAGCAGCCTTTCCTCACTGGAAAGTTCGTACCGAAGGTAGTAGCGAATGGTATGGAAAGCCTCGCAATTGGCTGCATTTTGGTGATGATTATCACTACATAGCATTTAGTGATCATGGTGAAGGAAAAAACAGGGACTTAGAAGGTCATCAAGTCGGACTCGCCCACTTTGCTTATGTCACCAATAATATTGAAGCTACCATCTCACGACTTAAAAAAGCTGGTTTTGAAATCGCTAAAGATGGCGCTACAGAGCCTTATCGAAAAAATGTGTATTTCATCGACCCAGCAGGATACGAGGTGGAGTTTGTTGAATACCTTAGCGATACTCCAGAACAAAGAAATCTTACAACATAATACAGGTAGTGCATACATAACTCCACATAGCGAAATTCATAACAACTTTATGTATGCACCATTTACAATAGCTTAAAAAAAGGTGAGACCATGAAAATTTTAGCATTTGCGGCAAGTAATAGTAAAAACTCGATTAATCGACTATTAGCATTGTATACCGCCAGACAGGCCGATAATGCGTTAATTGAAACACTGGATATTAATGACTATGAAATGCCAATATTCAGTGAAGAAAGAGAAAAACAGCTAGGCACTCCCGAAGCCGCCCAAGCATTTTTCCATAAACTTGCTGAAGCAGATGCAATCATTGTCTCTTTTTCAGAACACAATGGCACCTATACAGCGGCTTTCAAAAACTTGTATGACTGGACCTCTCGTATTAATAAAGCATTTTTTGGCAATAAACCTACTCTTTTTCTCGCCACGTCGCCTGGTCCAAATGGAGCTAAAAGTGTACTGACTACTGCAGAAAAGTCAGCATCCTATATGGGCGCAAATCTGCAAGGTGCTATTTCTATCCCAAATTTTTTTGATAATTTTGACACCAAAAACAATCAGTTTATTAATTCGATATTTGAAAATAAAATCAAACAGTCTGTAATCCAGCTAGTCAATGCTACAGTGCTACCTTCCACTGCAGTTGAGGTTCAATAGCAATTGTATCCTTTAGTGATAACTCACCTCTAAGCTTCCTATAGCAGTAGAGCATCCTTGGTCTTTACTGCTCACAAATCTTTTGACACTTGTTCCAAATAGATTTTTCAAATCTTTATTTTTTACTATTTTTATATGTTTTTTAAACCCCTTTAAAGTAAGAACTTCTCCATCTGCTTAACTAGGGCCTGTTAACACTATTTGAATCACCACTGCCGTAGACTATTTTTTCGCCTAGCAAGGCACATTTTTAGCCTAGCAAGGCACAACGAATGCCGTGTAGTCATTCTACATAAATGACTTGTAACACCGCTAGGTGGAAAAATAATCACGGCCCGAAGGGTGATGACGGTGATATTCAAATAGTGTTAACAGGCCCTAAGAAGAGTATAAACGCAAAAACATATCAGTTGCATGCCTTGCACGAGCATGAATCATTGCTTTGCTGGGAGCGGGTTCCAGGTCAAGTAAACGACGAACTTGTGTGTCCCCAATCAATAATCCCAGAAAATCCTGTGCAGCCTGGGCAGAGTCCATAGTCTCCAACACGCCCCTACTCTGTAGCTGATTTAAGAGTTTAATAAATACTGGTAAGGTTGCATCTCGCCCTGCTTTGGCCAGAGTTATAGCCAATGATGGGTCTGCTTTCACCTCTGAGATTGCGGCTCGATTAATAGCTACAGCATTATCACTTAACAGCAGCTCCAATAAGGCACAACCAAACTCATTCAAGATGTTTTTAACAGTAGATTGAGATTCAAGATGTCTCTCCAAAACCGTTTTCACTGTTTCTGCATTACGCTTAATAACTTCTTCAAACAGACCTTTTTTGTCATTAAACCAGGCATATAGTGTCTCTTTCGATGCTGAGGCCTGCCGCGCAACCTGAAGCATACTGGCATTACGATACCCTCGCTCTGCAAGTACTTCAACAGCAATATCCAGTATTTCATCACGACGCTTATTGCGCAATTTTTCTTTCATTTCTGGTTTCCTTGGATCTACTTGACAACAACCGTACCATTGAGTACGGTAAAATACAACCGTACCCATAGGTACACATTCACGAGTTAAGCAAATCTTGAGGACTGAATTATGCTATTAAAAAAACCGCTCATTACTTTATTAAGCACTCTGCTGCTAGCTGCCTGCGTATTAACGTTCTTTTATAAAGTTACTGAAAGTTCAATTTCACACTATCAAATGCAGATAAGAGATATTGCAAAGGAAACCTCTGCGCCAAACTTCAACACATCAAAACTCAAAGAACTGCCTGAACCTGTTCAACACTATTTTAATTTTGTATTCCGTGAGCCTATTCCTGTTGCTTCCTATGTAGAAATGACTATGGAAGGCGCATTTAGGCGCCCACAGACTACATCCTTTTCGCCCACAACAGCAGAGCAAACTGCAGCAATTAAAGAACCAGCTTTTGTATTTTCTGCAACAACTGTCATGTTTCCTGGTATTTGGGCTCGGGCATTTGATGCTTTTGCAAAAGGCAAGATGGATATGAAAGCAAAAATACTTTCCACAATCACAGTAGTCGATGAAAAGGAAACCCCAGAACTTAATAAAACCTCTTTACAACGGTGGTTACTGGAAAGCCCATTATATCCCACAGCGTTATTACCTGGCGGCCCAGTTCAGTGGGAAGCCATAAATGAACAGCAAGCCAGGGCTATTGTTTCCAGCGATGGGTTGCAAGCATCACTAATAGCAACATTTCGGGAAGATGGAAGCTTAGCGAGCTTTCAAGCTGAAACTGATGGTGATTTAAATACACCTTACCATGGTTCCGGTGAACAAGTATTACGAAGTGACTACAGACTGGTATCTGGCATGATGATCCCTCATAAATTTAGTATTGCCAGAATAGCTAATGGGCAAAGCTTTCCTTTTTGGAAAGGACAAATCACATCGATCACATTTCATTAACTTAGGCTTTACCTGCCTAAGTTACCACTAGGTCATTATTTTTAGTGTCACTATCTTTATACAATAACAAAACAGCAATAGGCTAAAAATCTTTACAACGAATGCCTTAAGTGTATTTCAGGAATTTGCCATGTCTTCAATCCCACAAAATAGACAGGAATTATATCTGGCAGTTAAACAGACATATGAAAAAATTCTAGATGACTATTTAACCAACCATCCCAGATTCTTTAATACGCAAATGTCGTGTTAAAGATAACATTAAAGGCACTCAAATTAGTGTATGATTTCTTCATCATAATAGCGATTAATTACCCTCCATAAAAAATCTTACTCTATACCCTTCACGAATGATTTCTAGGTTTTGTTATCTTCACTCCTCACCCCAATCACCTATTAATATAAGCTCTATACAGCTATGTCATACTAATCAGCATTTAAAATAGTCGGAACGGAGGATAGCACAAAGTAAGTTTGCAATGTTTAGATTGGTTTGCGAAGCAGGTGGAGGGAACACCGTAAGCAGCAGAGACCAAGTATGGTCTTCTACTGTTTGAAGAACAAATTAATTCATGCTTTGCATAAGTACAATCTTGACTAATCCACTGTTTTCATTTGTCTGCCAATAATCCGCATAAATTCGATAATAAAGTGCAAGGCTCGCCGTACTTCAGGGTCATTTATTGCTCGAATAAGTTGAAATAAGCTCGGTGGTTCCTGTAGTTTTTCTGTATTTGCATTAGCCATGCGAATTGCGTTTCCTGTAGTCCAACTAAGCGCTAAAAGATCTTCACCTGTTTTACTTAGTTTTTCCAGCATAGCTTCATCCAGAAATTCAATATTATCAGAAATCAAAGATAACAGATCAACAATATTATCAAACCTTCCCATTTCAGCTAATGGTGAAATTTTTTCGATAATTTTATCCAAGCCCGCAGTATCAATGTTTTCTACTTTTCCTGTGCGAGATTCATCATCACGACTTGGTAAATCAGTGTTTTTTGCTTCAACGGTCATGTACATACCTCCTTGTAAAAATGACTGCGTTAAACCAAACCACGGGCAACAGCCCAATAAATTCCACGGTTAAAGGTTTTACGCATTAATCCACCCAACTTTGTAGGAGTGGCTACTTGTACATCACTACGATAGTCATACCAAAGAGGCATACCCGCTTCTAGCCCCATCTGTGCAACAGCCTGTACCTTTCCATCATAAATAGCAGAGGTATAACCTCGGCGCATTTCTGAAGCAATATTTTCTACTACTACGGGCGACTGGTTATGACAGCTCCCACCTGCTTTACTCACAGGTAAATCAACAGTATCACCCAACACATATACATTATCTGCACCATACATTTTTAATGTTTCATGATCTGTGGGCAGCCAGCCTTCATTATTTGCAGCTTGTGATACACCTGATTGAATGACTGCATCTACCGCTCGAATGGGCGGGGTAGCCATTAGAATATCAAATTCTTGTTTAGCGCCTTCTTTTGAGTATGCCACTTTTGCTTCAGGATCTACTTTATCCAGGGTAAAGCTGCGTTGATACTTAATATTTTTATTATCAAAAATCGTTGGTAATACATCACAGGTAGGTTTTTGTAAAAAAAGACAATTTCGTAGCAGCTGTGCAACTGTTGGATAACTGTAAATGATTTCAATGTGATCTCGTACTCCACGCTTGCGTAAATATTCATCAAGCATCAGCGTAGTTTCGATTGGTGCAATGCCACATTGATGAGGTACATTTGGGGTTTCTGGAAAAGTCACCGTAATAAAAATACGACCTTCTTTAATGGAACGTAGTTTTTCTGCAAGTTGTTTGGCCGGTGCTGTTTGGTAAAAATGGTCACCGGCTTCTTTTAGCCCTTCAATACGCTCAGGTGAAGGTACGCAACCAGTTGCAATCACAAGGTATTCATATTCATATTGTTTACCACTCTGGCAAACAACATGGTTTTTATTAAACTCAAACGCTATCACTTCATCCACTGAAAACTCTATTTCAGGGCGCAATAATGAACATTGTTTACGTCTTAATTCATGAGGATGATATGCATTAAAGGCAACATACATATTGGCAGGTTTGTATTCATGCCATGGAGAGTTAGATAACATCATTATCTCAACACTACCTGCCAAAATCTCAGGGTAAAACTTAACAACCAAGCTATTAGCTGTCATTGTTCCCCCAATCCCCCCTCCTACAACAAGGATACGTTTAGCCATAAAAAAGTCCTTTTTAGCCTACATTAGAAAGGCGAATCCTTCGCCTGTTAGAAAATATAACCAATATAAATATTATTTGAAAAAATCATCAACTGATAAGGTTTTACCTTGATCGCTACTTAAAACCGCTAGCGCTAAAAGTTTAATGACATCCAGTCCTTCTTGTGCAGTAACAGGTACATCATGGCCTTTTAAAATCGCATCGGCAATGGCTTGATAATAATTTTGGTAACAACCATCTTCAGTTGTGATGACTTCTTGCTGTTCTTCAGTGTACAAAACACCATATTGCTCAATATTATCCTTACCCCATTTCGAATTCATAACTCCTGGGCTTTCTAGAGGTTTTACCCCAGCTTTAAGCTGTTCTTCCTGCGGGTCTAAACCTAATTTAATAAAGGAACCTTTGGTGCCCTGAATTTGAAAACGAATATTGGGGGCTGCAGAATAAGGACTGCCATGCAATACCATTTCTAACTGAGGATAGTGTAATAACACATGAAAAAAGTCAGTTGTCGTAGAGTTATCTCGCAGAGGAATACACCGAGCGGTTATTGCTTGGGGCAAACCAAATAAACACAGTGCCTGATCCAATAAATGTGACCCCAAATCAAACCAAATACCTGTGCCTGGACCTGGTTGCTCACGCCAACGGTCTCTCACCAGTGGGCGGAACCGGTCATAATGGGATTCCACATAACGTACCGCACCTAACTTACCACTGCTAATCAGCTTCTTAACCGTGAGAAAATCACCATCCCAACGCCGGTTATGATACACCGAACAAATAACACCCTGTTGCTCAGCAAGTTTTACTAACGACTGCCCTTGTGCAATTTCTGACACCATCGGCTTTTCGATAACCACATGCTTTTTGGCTTGAAGACATGATGTTGCCAACTCATAGTGATATTGACTTGGTGCAGTAATTATCACTAACTCAGCATCAGAACTTTTTAGCAGCTCATTTACTTCAGTATAAACTTGAACACCAGGTAATTCTTTATTGACCTCATCAGGCTTACTGCTCTTAATGGCAACCAGCTCAAAATATTCACTGTTTATCAGAAAGGGAATATGAAATGTTTTTGCAGAATAACCATACCCGACAATTGCTGTTTTAATCGCCATATCTTAGTCCACAACTGACTCATTACATGTGGACTTACTTAAGCGCATCATTGCAGACTTACATAAATCCACTCATTTATTTGTTTGAAACATGAAGGATTCTACACTAAAGTTCTATTCCCTTTCTAACAAATGCTTAGGATGCGATTTGTTGTAGCTGTAAATCTTCATCAATTAACCGCCACTTCCGTACATAGTGAGTAATTTTCAAACCATCAAACACATAAAATTCATTATCTTTTTTAAAGTTGCCACGAACAATTGAACATGAAAAAGCCGGATCAACAACAAGGTCAACCCGGCTGGATGGAGGAGGCAAAGCACTGGTTACATCTTGCCATTGTTGCTGCATAAGGTGGACATTCTCCTTACTGTATATAGATACAGCTATTTTATCGGGTCCACTTTATTTATACAACCAGATCTGTATAGTTCTCCCCTTCACGATTAAATTTTAGTATTAAGCATCTTCATCTTTATGCTGTTAGTGAGCTAACTCAGCTTGCTTGCCTACTGGCGTCGAAGCAATCGACTGACGCAGCTGCTTAGCTGCATTCACCATTGCCGCTAAAGCAAGCTCACACTCCTCCCAATTGCGAGTTTTCAACCCACAATCAGGGTTAACCCAGAGTCGTTCAACAGGAATATACTTCATTGCCGCCTGCAAGAGCTTAACAATATCATCTGCTGTAGGCACACTGGGTGAATGAATGTCGTATACTCCAGGCCCAATTTCATTAGGATAACTAAAGGCTTCAAAAGCCGCCAATAGTTGCATTTTGGCGCGGGTGCTTTCAATCGTAATCACATCCGCATCCATTGCTGCGATATGCTCAATAATACTATTGAAATCGCTATAACACATGTGCGTATGAATTTGTGTAGTGGGCTTAGCGCCGGCAGAAGCGATACGGAAGGCACGTGTTGCCCAATGTAGATAATGAGCTTGTGCCGCTTTTTGTAAAGGCACCCCTTCTCTGAATGCAGGCTCATCAATTTGTACAATGTGAATACCTGCTTTTTCCAAATCCGCCACTTCATCACGGAGCGCAAGCGCAATCTGAAATGCACTGACTTCAGGAGCCACATCATCACGCGGATAAGACCACTGGAGAATAGTCACTGGTCCTGTCAGCATACCTTTCACAGGCTTGTTAGATAAAGACTGGGCGAAAGCACTCCAGCCTGCTGTCATCGGCTGTTGCCGTTCTACATCACCAATAACAATCGGTGGACGTACACAACGCGAGCCGTAACTTTGTACCCAACCATATTGTGTGGTAACAAAACCAGCTAATTGCTCAGCAAAATATTCCACCATGTCTGTTCGTTCTGGCTCACCATGCACTAAAACATCAAGATCCAGTGCTTCCTGTTTTTGAATAACAAATTGAATTTCTTTTTGTAAGGACTGGTGATATTGGGTTAAATCGATATCACCTTTGCGAAACTTTGCCCGCAACTGACGTATTGCAGAAGTTTGAGGGAATGAACCAATTGTGGTGGTTGGTAACAAAGGTAGTTGCAGCACTGCCCGCTGCACTTTAGCACGCTCAGCGTAAGGTTGTGAGCGTTGCTCCGCTTGAGCTGTTAGCGCAGCCAAACGCTTCTGCACTACAGGACGCACCGCAAGCTCCCGAGCTTGTAGCCCCTGATCAGAGATCGCAAGCTGATCAGCAATTTGTGCTTCACCTTCACGTAAGCCAAGGGCTAGTGCTGATAACTCATGTAACTTTTGAATCGCAAAAGCTAACCCTGGTTTAACCTTTGTATCCAATTGTGTTTCCAGCTCTAAATCAACAGGCACATGGAGTAATGAACAGCTAGGTGCTAGCCATAAATTATCACCAAAGGCCTGATAAACAGGTTTAAGTTTCTGCAACAACTGACGTAAATCGGCACGCCAGACACTCCGCCCATTAATAATTCCAACAGAAAGCACCTTATAGCGAGGTAAACGGTCTACCACACTGATTAACTGTTCTGGAGCTCGCACCACATCAATATGCAAACCTTCAACAGGTAAATTAACTGCACACGTTAAATTATCCCCTAGCCCCTCAAAATAGGTTGCCAATAAAATTTTGACCGAAGCCGTTTGTAAATGATGGTAGGTTTGCTCATATGCCTGACGCCAAGCCACCGGAAGATCCAAGGTCAACGCAGGCTCATCCAACTGTACCCAGTTAATACCCAGTTCAGCAAAATGCTGCAACAGCTGTCCATATGCTTCCAGCAGTGCAGGCAGCAAGCGTAATTTATCCCCGTGTCCTGTCACCTCACTCAGCCATAAGTATGAAACAGGGCCTACAATGACAGGCTTCACTTGATGACCCAACTGTTGTGCTTCTTTTATTTGCGCCAATAAGTCATCGACCTGTAATTGAAAACCCTGATCCTTCTCAAGCTCAGGCACAATGTAGTGATAATTTGTGTCAAACCATTTGGTCATTTTACATGCTGCCAACGTTTCTCCTTGCTGCTGGTAGCCTCGTGCCATGGCAAAATACTGAGTTAACCCCTTAGGTAGATGACGGAAGCGCTGAGGAATAACACCCAACCAATTGGACATATTAAGAACGTGATCATACCAGGCAAAGTCACCCACAGGCATTAGCTCAACACCTGCTTCAGCTTGCTGCTGCCATGCCTGCTCTCTTAAATTCTTACCTTCTGCCAGAAGTGCTTGCTCATTTATATCACCCCGCCAGAAGGCTTCAACGTGCTTTTTTAACTCCCGCTGTTTACCGATACGTGGGAATCCCAGGTTATGTACACTCATGATGTTCTCTTCTCATTGTCCAAAAGGTTATGGCCTAAACGCCATGCTTTCCGTAGATTGCGGCATCCATAGACATTAGTGTCAGTCAGAGATAAACTTGAAACAATCTCATTTTTTTTGACTTTAACATGAGAATTTCTAATAAATATGCTTGAACTACGCCACTTGAAAACCTTGTTAGCCTTATATGAATCTGGAAGTTTAGTGGCTGCAGCAGAGCGCTTACATGTAACGCAGTCAGCACTTTCTCACCAAATTAAAGATTTGGAAGATAAAATCAGTGCTTCACTTTTTGTGCGTAAAAGTCGGCCACTTCGTTTAACCACCGCAGGTTACAAATTGCTGCATCTCGCGCAAGATGTTGTGCCACAAGTAAAAGCGGTAGAACGTGAACTAGGTCGACTGGCCACCGGGGAAACAGGTCGACTCCACATCGCAATTGAATGCCATAGCTGCTATCAATGGCTGATGCCAACACTTAATCAATATCGTCAACACTGGCCAGATGTCGAATTAGACTTAGCCAGTGGATTTAATTTTGCACCATTACCCGCTCTCTGTCGTGCAGATCTGGACTTAGTTGTCACCGCAGATCCAGAACCTCTGGATGGTATTAGTTATATTCCGCTATTTCGTTATGAAAGTTTGCTGGCTTTACCTAAAGAGCATTCACTCACCAAAAAACGTTTTATTGAACCCCAGGATCTTGCCAGTGAAACATTAATTATTTATCCCGTCGAACAAGGACGTTTGGATATTTTTAAACAGTTTTTGGATCTGGCAGGCGTAGAACCAAAAGCCATTCGCACCTCAGAATTAACGCTCATGATGATTCAATTAATTGCCAGTGGCAGAGGGGTATGTGCTTTACCAAATTGGGCTTTAACCGAATATTTAGAAAAAGCCTATATCACGGCAAAACCTTTAGGAAAAGATGGTGTGTGGTCGACATTATATCTTGCGGTAAGAGATGACCAACTCAATGCACCCTATATGCAGGATTTTATTCTTACAGCCAAAGATACCTGCGTGGAAACACTACAAGGTATTACACTATTAAAATAATAATTATGAAAAAAAAGATAAAAAAAAGAGCTCTATCAAAGAGCTCTTACTCTAACAAGGAGATAAAAGAGAAAGTTCTAACTACAACCTCACTTTCACTCATATAGGGTAAATATCCACAGCAAATGGTTATTCACTGCCGATCTCGGCATTTCCTATAGAATGTCATCACATTGTCACAAAATTACCTGTTCACTTCTATGATAGCTTTGTAAATGTTGGAAACAATCTGTAATTAAATCAATAAGTTGAAATAAACGTTCTATTTAATTGCATTAAAAAATCTGTTTTTTTACATGAATGCAACACAAGCAGTGCATTTTGCCATTTATAACCTTCGTGTTGGTTATATTTGAAAAATAAGTTTTTTCTCTACTGGCGTCGAGGCCAGACAATACTAAAACGCGCTCCACCCATTTCACTGTGTCCCACTAATGCCCGTCCATTATGCCAATACACTATACGGCGCACGATGGATAAACCCAGTCCATACCCACCAGAAGCTCGGGTGCGACTATCATCCAGACGCGCAAACGCGGTAAAAACACGATCCCACTCATTTTCAGGGATACCTGGCCCATCGTCTTCAACATCAACCCGGCATGTTTCAGAGGTCACGGTATAACGCACAGTCACTTTTGTTTTTGCGTACCGCAAGGCATTACCCACCAGATTTTGTATAGCACGCTGCATATAACGACGCTCGACCTCTGCCCGCCGTTTAGGCTCAGATGCCGAACAAGGAATATGCTCCAGCGCAATACCATTTGCTAAAGCTAAATGCTCTTTAATAACTTGAGTAATGATCTCTTCAATATCCACCCGTTTAAAATGCAAAACAGGTGATCCTTGTTCCAGACTGGCATAGGTTAAAATTTCATCAACAAGGTGATCCAGCTCTTGGATATCCTTGTCCATACCTTCTAAATAATTTTCACGCTCATCTGTAGATTGCGCATCTTCAACCATCTGCAAACCAAATCTCAGCCGCGCTACAGGGGTTCTTAGCTCATGAGAAACACCGCGAATCATTTCTTGCTGAATACTCAACAAGCGTTGTATATGTGAGGCCATACCATTAAAGGCCCTTGCTAACCTACCCACCGAGTCTGATCCACGTACATTAACCCGAGCATCCAAGTCCCCTCTAGAAATTTTAGTAGCCGCTCGCTCCATTTTACGTAAGCGTTTTTCCAGACCTCTAACCAATATATAAATTGCTAGACTAATTGAAGAAAAAGCAAAGAGGCTAATGGTAAAAACCAGCTTAAAAGGATACATTTCCAAAAAGCGGATAGGCCCTACTTCCAACACCTGCTGAGTTTCATCTAACCCAACATTACTTCCACCTTCGAGACCTACAAATAATCTGATTGAACGTGCATCAGGCCCTAACAGCATCACCATGTGACCATCACGTAAACGCTGTAAATTTTGTGCTGATAAGCCACTGTCAGCTGCTCGATGATAAGAAAGAGGATAAGAAAACAACTGTTGTAATTCAGTGACCTGAGCTTGCCGCTGATGAAAAGGCATACTGATCAAGTGCTGTTTAATCAACATCACCGAGCCATACGCCAACTGTTCTGAAATAGTGGTTACCCTGCCGCGCAATAGCGTGTGTTCATCAACCATACTATATACATGTGCTTTATCTGGTTTCAACTGACTTACGACAACTTCCTTTTCCTTCAGGCGCGCTAAATCATTTTGACTTAATGCTGTTCGCTCAGCGTCAACCAGTACTAAGGGAATCCCTAATAAATGTTCTGCTTGTTGCAACAGTAATAACTGTAAATCTTCAGGCTTTCCTGCGAGCTGCATTGCCACCAGATTAAAAGTACCCTGTGCTACTGACTCTTGGTAATCCTGCAAACGAAAACTATTAATAATAGTTACAGCTAACCCCGATAACACTGCGACCAGAACCAGTGTGAATAACAGCCCACCATAAATACGTAAAAATATGCTGGTCACAAGCACTCCTAAAAGGAATTAAGGGTAATGAATAGAAGAAAATGAGCTCAACACTGACCTTTAACCCTGCTGTAATAGGGTGCACGCCAGATAGTTATAGGATACATTCCAAACAGAACGAGTGATCTTACACAATGACCTATTAACCACCAAAGTATACTCGTCTTTTAGTGATTACGCAGTGCCATAATCTTGCTTATGCGAACCTATATTCACTTGCCTATTTATAATGATTTTATACGCATCCTGTCTTAAAGTAAGGCTGAACAAATAGCAGCTAAGCACAAGCATTATTGAGCAATGATTATATTAAAATTTTGGTTTACCCAAATAAACAAAAACCAGACAAAACAATAATATTTGTCTGGTTTATATTGTCGGCAACTAACGTGCTTATCCGTATTTATAAACAAGTACAACTGGTTTCAAAGCATCTCTAAAAATTCACTTCTTTAAGAGATGCTTCATTACGCGATTACGCGTTAATCACACCAGCATCTTTAACAAATAAGTAGCCCTTGCTGCGTACTGTTTTTATTAATCTGGGGTGTATTGGGTCATCACCAATTTTGGGTCGAATTCGAGAAACGCGTACATCAATGGAGCGATCCTGGCCATCGTACTCAATGCCACGTAAAGCAAGAAAGATTTCTTCTCGGCTCAGAACACGCCCTGCATTACTGGCAAGTAACCACAGCAAATCAAATTCAGCGCTTGTCAGCTCAATACTTTCATCTCTCAGCCATGCTTCACGCATTGCATTATCAATGACTAAAGGCCCAAATACTAAGCGTGTCGTAGAGTCACTTGGTGTTACTGTCTCAACTAGCTCACCGGGTGAGCGACGGAGTAAAGCCCTAATTCGCGCCAAAAGCACCCGAGGCCTTACTGGTTTGGCAACATAATCATCAGCCCCCATTTCCAGTCCCAGCACTTGGTCTAAGTCATCAGTTCTTGCCGTTAGCATCAAAATAGGACCTTTATAGGCTGGCCGTAACCGACGACATATAGAAACACCATCCTCACCTGGCAGCATGAGGTCTAACACCACAAGATCGGGCGTTTCACTTAAAATACGGTCAACTGCTTTAGCACCATCACTTTCAACAGCAACACTCATACCGTTACTTTCGAGGTATTCCTTGGTGAGTGTGGCTAAACGCTCGTCATCTTCGACGATCAGTATACGACCAGTTTCTGAATGTTCCACAGTAACTCTTCCATCCTTCGCTGATGAGCTGCCATTTTACTGACACTAAAAATAGATCACTATTGCGTCATATAACTACTTTATGACGAGCTCAACAAAAAAAAACCTAATTTATTCACAAAGGTATCGTTATTACCTTAATAAGACAATTAGCACATGTTTGTTTGACTGAATTAATCAAATCACAAGATGTTCCCAAACATCTCTATCACGATGGTACTAACAAAACTATGACTCTTAAGGATAAACAATATTCATGTTTGGTAATAGCAGTATTGCAATTTTTATTAACTGTTTCATAGGCGATTTTCAGAGTATGTAGCCACTTACCTCACAGTTTACTCACACTTTATTCACAGGCTCTCCCCAGGATATTAAACTTGCATTAAACGCAAAACCGCATTATCTTGTGTTTAGTAGATTGAAAAACCCAATATCTAGTTTTTAATCGCTTTACACGATGTAACAAATTTTACTGAGCACACATCAGCGCCTAGCACAACAAATCATTAAGTAGAATATCTTGTTTGATAATGCAGCCAAGCGTTATCCAGCAGTCTTAGAGGTTTTCTCCCCTCTTTGTTGTCAACTGACACGGACCTTCTGTCACCCTACTGATTCATTGACTTACATTTGTAGTCAAGGCGTTGTTATGTGGATTTTTTTCGACCTGGTACTGCTTTATTAGGTAATTGGCTACATGAACAACAACCTTCTGGTTACCAAACGTGATGGGCGTAAAGACCCACTTGATCTTGAAAAAATTCACCGGGTTATTACCTGGGCGGCTGAGGGCTTAAATAATGTCTCTGTGTCACAGGTTGAGCTTAAGTCTCACATTCAGTTTTTCGATGGTATAAAAACCGCCGATATCCATGAAACACTTATCAAATCCGCTGCAGACTTGATCTCAACTGAGGCCCCAGATTATCAGTATTTGGCTGCCCGTTTGGCCATTTATCACTTACGCAAAAAGGCCTATGGCCAGTTTGAGCCTCCAACCCTGTATGAACATGTCTGCCGTGTTGTCGATCTAGGTAAATATGATCGCCACCTGTTGTCTGATTACACCAAGGAAGAGTTTGATCAGATGGACAGCTTTATCCAACATCAGCGGGACATGAACTTCAGTTATGCCGCCGTCAAACAGTTGGAAGGCAAATACCTCGTCCAAAACCGAGTCACTGGTGAATACTACGAAAGCCCTCAGTTTTTGTATATCTTAATAGGTGCTTGTCTATTTAGCCGTTATCCGAAAAAAACAAGACTGGATTATATTCAACGTTTTTATGATGCAGTTTCTTTGTTTAAGCTATCGCTACCTACACCTATTATGGCAGGTGTCCGTACGCCGACACGCCAATTCAGCTCATGTGTACTGATTGAGTGCGATGATTCATTAGACTCGATTAATGCAACGGCCAGCGCCATTGTAAAATACGTCAGTCAGCGTGCAGGGATTGGTGTTAATGCAGGACGTATTCGAGCACTGGGCAGTGCAATCCGTAGTGGTGAAGCTTACCACACCGGCTGTATTCCTTTTTATAAGCACTTTCAGACTGCGGTTAAAAGTTGCTCTCAGGGAGGCGTTCGTGGCGGCGCTGCAACCTTATTTTATCCCCTTTGGCATCTGGAAGTAGAATCGTTATTAGTACTTAAAAATAACCGTGGGGTTGAAGAAAACCGTGTTCGTCATCTTGATTATGGTGTCCAATTCAACCGACTGATGTATCAGCGCCTGATTAATGGTGAGCATATCACGCTGTTCAGCCCTTCTGATGTACCTGGTTTATATGATGCTTTTTTTGAGGATCAGGAAAAATTCGAGCAACTGTATGCCCAATACGAAAAAGATGAAAATATACGCAAACGTACTGTAAAAGCAGTTGAATTATTCTCATTGTTTGCCGCCGAGCGTGCCAGTACGGGTCGAATTTATCTGCAAAACGTAGATCACTGCAACACGCATAGTCCATTTGATGCGAAGCAAGCGCCTATTCGACAAAGTAATTTATGTTTGGAAATTGCATTACCCACTAAACCGTTAACACGAATTGACGACCCAGAGGGTGAAATAGCTCTGTGCACGTTAGCTGCATTCAACCTCGGCGCCATCGACAACCTCAATGAGCTTGAACCACTTGCAGACCTTATTGTCAGAGCGCTAGATAGCTTGCTTTCATATCAGGATTACCCGGTTCCTGCCGCCGAAAATTCCAGCTTAAATCGTCGCACTTTAGGTGTTGGTGTAATTAACTTTGCTTATTACTTGGCTAAACACAGTGTTAAATACTCTGATGGCTCTGCAAATGCATTAACACACCGTACGTTTGAAGCCATTCAATACTACTTACTGCAAGCCTCTAACAAGCTTGCCAAAGAGTTTGGTGCATGCCCTAAGTTTAACGAAACAACTTATGCAAAAGGTATCTTGCCTGTAGACACTTATAAAAAAGATGTTGATAGCATCTGTAGTGAGCCATTGCATTTAGACTGGGAGACATTACGCCAGGAAATCCGTGAGCATGGCCTACGTAACAGCACACTGAGTGCATTAATGCCATCAGAAACATCCTCACAAATCAGTAATGCCACTAACGGCATAGAGCCGCCACGAGGCTATATCAGCATTAAAGCCAGCAAAGACGGCATCTTAAAGCAGGTCGTTCCTGACTATCAAAATCTACAAGAAAACTATGAATTACTGTGGGATATTCCTAGCAATGATGGCTATTTACAGCTAGTTGCCATTATGCAGAAATTCATCGACCAAACGATCTCAGCCAATACCAACTACGATCCCAGTCGTTTTGAAGGCGGAAAAGTGCCTATGAAACTGCTGCTAAAAGATCTGTTAACCGCTTACAAACTTGGGGTGAAAACCCTTTACTATCACAACACGCGTGATGGTGCCAAAGACGCTCAAGATGATCTGGATGATGGTTGCGCAGGAGGTGCCTGTAAAATCTGATGAGTTAAGGCCAAAACCTTACCTCATTCCTTAAAAAGTATATCCACTGCGAATAATTTTTAAGAAACACACATAGCGTACAAGCAAGTACCGTGTTCTCTAAAAATTATTCGTGCTGGGTTCGCTTGAAAACAGGCCTGATGATCTCTATGAAATACACTACTTTTAATCGCGAACAGTTTGATGCTACCAAAGAACCCATGTTTTTTGGTAAACCCGTCAATGTCTCCCGCTATGATCAACAACGTTACCCTATTTTTGAAAAGCTCATTGAAAAACAGCTTTCATTTTTTTGGCGTCCTGAAGAAGTAGACCTCTCAATGGACCGTCGGGATTTTATGAGCTTACCCGAACATGAACAGCACATTTTTATTAGTAACTTAAAATACCAAACGCTATTAGACTCAATCCAAGGCCGCTCCCCCAACGTTGCACTCCTGCCACTGGTCTCTATTCCAGAGCTGGAAACCTGGATTGAAACCTGGTCATTCAGCGAAACTATTCATAGCCGCAGTTACACCCATATTATTCGTAACGTTTTGCCTCAACCAGCACAAATCTTCGACGATATTGTTGTCAATGAGGCTATTGGTAAACGGGCGACTGATATTACCCGTTATTATGATAACCTTATTGCCAGTACCAACTACTATTTGCAGCTTGGTCCAGGCCAACACACCATTAATGGTCAAACCGTCAAAATTTCGCTACGAGACATAAAGCGTAAGCTTTATTTAACGTTGATCGCGGTGAATGTACTTGAAGCCATCCGTTTTTATGTGAGCTTTGCCTGCAGCTTTGCGTTTGCTGAGCGGGCTAAAATGGAAGGCAATGCCAAAATCATTAAACTCATTGCCCGGGATGAAGCTTTGCACCTGACAGGTACACAGCACATGCTGCAAATTATGGCTGCAGGTGATGATGATCCTGAAATGGCAGAAATCGCTCAAGAAGTTCGCCCGCTAGCCGAAAAAATCTTTACCGATGCTGCCAGCCAGGAAAAAGAATGGGCTGGCTACCTGTTCAGGGATGGATCAATGATTGGCTTAAACAAAGATATTCTAAGCCAATACGTTGAGTACATCACCAATCAGCGAATGCAGGCTATTGGTTTTAATGCACCTTTTGAAACCAAGCAGAACCCTCTACCTTGGATGAATGCATGGCTTGTCAGTGATAATGTTCAAGTTGCGCCTCAAGAGGCTGAGATCAGCTCTTATTTAGTTGGTGCTATCGACAATGAAGTTGATAACAGCGACTTTTCTGGCTTTGATTTATAGCTTTAAACTTTTCCACTACTTGCAGATAACAAACCAGGTGCATATCTAAAGTACCTGGGAATGGATAAGGGTATTGTAATGATGCCCTATCCAACCTTGAAAATAGTATGCTACCCAGAAACCTGGCAAAGGCTACATCAACTAAAACAGTCTACATACTCCTAATGTCGCCATGGCAAAAATCATAAAAATACAAGACGAATTCAGTTTTATTCCCCGTAGCGAGCATACAATACTTGAAGCCTTAGAAGCACAGAATGTTGCAACTGAATACCAGTGTCGTCAGGGTTTTTGTGGTATTTGCCAGGTCACGTTATTGGATGGCGAGGTTGACTATATTGAAGAGCCTATTGCCTTTATAGGTAAAGGCAAAATACTTCCCTGCTGTTGTACCGCTAAAACAGATATCACCATAGAGCTTCCTTATCCAGCCTCCCCCACTGACACAGATATCGAGTAAACACCCACCTATAATCATAGGTCTTACACTGATATTGTCTTTCATCAATAATTTAATAGTTCGATCGTACAAAAAAACTTTACTTGCATCACATAAGTACATAGAATCCCTCAACTCAAAAACTTGTAAGTCAGTCCCAAAATTGACAAAACAAGTCTCGCATGCGGCCGCATAATTTTTATCAACACATTACCTTACTATTAAGAAGTAAGTGGGGGCTTTATTGTGTTTAAAAAGACACTTGCTGTAGCGAGCATTATCTCTACAACATTTATTTCTGGTTGCGCCAGTATTGTCAGTGAAGATGTTTATCCTGTGGCGATCAACAGCACACCAACTGCAAGTAAGTTTGTTATTCGTAACGAAGCAGGACAAACAATTCACCAAGGCTCAACACCAGAAACAGTAACACTCAATGCAGGAAATGGTTACTTTTCTGGAGCAGACTACACTATTACGTTCAGCCGTGAAGGTTACAATGATCTAACGGTTAATTTAGAAAGTTCTGTTGATGGCTGGTATTGGGGAAACATCCTATTTGGCGGTCTAATTGGCATGCTTATCGTTGACCCAGCAACAGGAGCAATGTACAAGCTACCAACTGAAGTCAATTCAGATCTATCACAAAATGCCAACCAGCTTAGCATTAGGACACTAGATACCGTTGCGCCTAATGATTTACCCAAGCTCGTTAAGCTGAACTAATGAGTTAAATTTACGTGATGTTCTACTTCAATTGCTTCTAGTAACAGGCTAAAAAGTCGAGCATCACGTAAAAGTCTATTAAATAGCGCTACTATCGTGCTGAACGAATTTCAACTCGATAGAAAATATCCTCACCATGAGTAAACAGGGATAACACTTCTCGCTGTTCATCCCAGCTTTGTTGCCAAAACTGTTTTGGTACATTAACAGAAAGCGTCCATCCCTCAGGGAAATGCCTACGCGCAGGTATATAAATTTCAGTTGGGCCAGTAATCCCCTTTGAAGTAGTAAACTCCAAAGTAAAATGTCGTTTATTCGCATCATAAAGATAAGTCTTAGGCTTGCCTGCTATGGCCCTTGGATAAATCCGCACCAACTCATCCACTAACACTGTTTCATTTCCATGCTGATCTGTAGGCGACCAACTACCTGGATCATTTGACCAAAGCGCCCACCCCGCTTGCATATAGTCAGCAAATTGCATCACATCTCGTATAAAACGTGCAGCGCCCTTCTGCTGAGGGCTAATACCAAACTCGCCAACCACAAGGGGCATTTGTTGATTATCCAACTCCCTGGCACGTGCTGATGCCCAGGACTTAAAGAGGGTTAAGTCACCATTATAATCTCCACCTTCATGCAACAAAGGGGGATAAAAGTGGGGGGCATAAACAAGTCGCTTCTCACCTTGGCGACTATCATTAATAACCGGCAATGCTGATGCAACACCAAAATTAACACCTAGTGCCTGTGGCTCAACAAAAATCCAAGTATCATTATCAACAGTCCTAATTTGCTGAATAACTCGCTCATAAAAAGGCTTCAACCAAACAGGTTCAAATAATGGCCAGGCAAGGCTTCCCCCATAAGGCTCATTCATTACATCATAGCCAATCACATTCGGCTCATCTTTAAAACGTTGTGCTACATGGCGCCACATAGCCGCATAATGGTCTTGCAAATAGCGATGGCTACCATCATAACGCCAAAAGTTATCAAATGAGCGGGTTACACCAGGTTCAAGGTAAGTAAGCCACCAAGGAGAGCGTGGTTGCGCAGATAAACCATCGGTAATAACCGCCCAGTCGGGGGCACCATCACCACCAAACTGTATGGCATACAAATCTTGATGCATATCCAATAAAACATACATCTTTTGTTGTTGATACCAACGGATACGCTCAGCGACTAAGTCTAAATAATGCTCATCATACACTCCAGGTGATGGCTCTATGGCATCCCAAAAAATCAGTAAACGGACAAAATTAAAGCCCCATTGCGTAGCTTCTCTTTCAATGTCTTCAGGTTGAACCCAAGGTAAACGTTGAGGGTGCTGCTTTGCACTACTACTGGTGTTTAATCCATGTAAAATCAGTGCCCGGCCCTGATCATCCGTGATATAGCGTGGTTTTTCTGCCACAATTTTACAGGCTGATAAGGTAACAATAAAAATCAATAAGAGAACTGAGTGCAACGCTCGCATGCTTTGCTCCTTGTAAGTATTATTTTTATTATTTAACAACGCCTACTTCCCCCAGCGACTAAATCATTCTTAATCGCAAGCTATAAAAATCGTTAAAAACTAAGGGTGATTTCTTGTCGAATAATACTCAATGTCGCAAAGGGAGATGATAATTAAATGAATGATTTAAAGTAGAACTCTTTAATTTAGCGTGAATAGCGATTTTATTTTGGTATTTAAACATTCACATATGGATAGACTAATTGGAAATTATTCCTTCATAAGCCTTTTACAGTCATAAATAATGCTGGCGTTTCAAAAATAATGCTGATTAACTGTAAGATAGTGGTTCTTAATAAACACAAGAGGGGCTAAACAAGCCCCCTATAATAACAATAAGAATAGGGCATTCTTAAACATACCATTTTGCTGTATTGGCATTACTAGCACTTCAGTCGCACATTTATGTAAAGCCAGCTTACCTAAGGTGCTATTACCAGATATTTGTAAAAACCATTGATGGATGCCCCAATACGAGAACAACAGGGATCTAGAAATGATAAAGATTATCAACTACAAACCTTTGTCACGTTTAAAACAGTACTTTACCCTGACCTATACCCCTTTCGCTGGAAAAATAAGCAGATTCCACCATTGTTTTTATTTGCTTCTTGCCTATCCTGGTGGAAATTCCAGCAGGTACAATAGATACAGCTTGTGCAGACGGGTCGTTTAACCTCATGGTGATGACTAACTGATTATGAAGGTGGCTGAAAATCAAATCATGAGACTCAGCAACCAGCATGGCCAGAGGTTTACGAACAGAATGCACTGGGGTTTGCGTTAAGCATGTTGCTTTACCCAAGTAACTCGCAGAAACAGCCTGATCAACCCACAGGCTAGGTAGTAATTGAGTGTGGCTTATCCAACATATTCAGTACTCTGTTTCGTAATCCTCAGTCATGGATCAGTCAATCGGGCATATTGGCAAGATAATCAAGCATTGACATCGTGCTAAGGCACAAAGCAGATGCGTTTGATGTTAAAGCAATAGCCCATGAGCAAGTAGTCCATTAGAAACTGAACATAGATTGATAGGGTTCATTCGTGAATAGTAAGTTAAAAAGTTTCGACATCATTGCTGTCGGTTTAATGACATTTGCCCTGTTTCTGGGGGCTGGTAATTTAATCTTCCCTCCTGCCTTAGGACAAATGGCTGGTACAGATTTAGCCGTAGCGATCTTTGGCTTTCTTCTAACAGGTGTTGGGTTACCCCTCTTAGGACTCGTCGCTGCCGCGAGGATGAATGGAGGCCTAACAGAGCTTACTCAAGACCTTCCTTTTAAAGTCTCTGTTGCTTTAGGTTTAGCCATATATCTAATTATCGGTCCTTTCTTCGCATCCCCAAGAACAGCCGTCGTAGCATTTGAAATGAGTGTAAAAACCATTTCAGACAGCCAGGCTGCTCTTCCCATATACTCTGTTGTCTATTTTGGCATCACATTGGCTTTAGCGCTCTTCCCAGGAAAGTTGGTTGATTCTATTGGTAAAATTATCACCCCCTTACTGGTGCTGGTGATTGCAGCCATTGCGCTTGGCACTGTGTTTGCGCCACAAGGTCCACTGGGTGCACCAAGTGAAACTCTAGCAGCCCCCTTTTCCCATGGCTTTAAAGAAGGCTATTTGACCATGGATGCTCTGGGCGGTTTGGCATTTGGTATCGTCATTATTACGGCTCTTCGTGATAAAGGCGTTTCTGAGCGTCGCTATCTCACTCGCTATACCATCTATGCAGGTCTGATTGCAGCACTAGGTCTATCACTGGTCTATATTTCCCTTGGCTACCTAGGAGCCACCAGCCAGTTAATTGCAAGTAATGCCGCGAGCGGTGGTGAGATTATTCAAATTTACACCAATGCAATCTACGGTGATGCAGGTAACATCATTCTTGGTTTAACCATTACCCTGGCCTGTTTAAGTACGGCTGTTGGACTGATGACGGCTTGTGGTGAATATTTCCATAAAACATTCCCACAGCTATCCTATCGCACCTATGTCATTATCTTTACTGTAATGAGTGGCATTATTGCGAATGTGGGCTTAAGCCAATTAATTACACTGTCTATCCCTGTACTGTTTTTCATTTACCCACTGGCGATTGCCATTATCTTCTTATGCCTGATGCGTCCACTGTTTAACCGTCCGCGGGTTGTCTTCAGTTGCACGCTACTTGCAGTACTTCCAGTCAGTCTGTTTGAAGGTGTCAAAGCCGCTGACGCCAGCCTGGTAACGCCAATGATTGATGTATACAGCTCACTACCTTTCCATGCTCAAGGCTTAGCTTGGGTTGTGCCTGGTATCGCTGGGTTACTAATAGGCTTTATCATCAGCCACCTTATGAGATCCAGTGAGCAAGCTGAGGCTGCAGCAGCATAAATAGCGTTATCTTTACTTACAGCCTTTTCTCAGGCAATTAAGCAACGTGCTTATTTGCCTGAGTATCTTCAAACACTCAATATCACCCCTCCCTACACCTTCTTCTCTCTCAGTGCATGCTACATTACGATTTGTCTTCATTGCTTTTTAAATGAACTGACTCACACGACAGTGTTGAAGGGTCCGCTATAATCCATGACCTAATCTACTTTAAATGAGATTTTTTAATCATGAAGTATATGGCAAATAGTATAAAGGCACTTAGCCTGGCAGCAATCACTTCACTATTGCTAACAGGCTGCAACAAGGTTACGCAAGAGAACTTTGAAAAAATTGAAGTGGCAATGGCTTATAGCGATGTCACCACGATTCTTGGAGAGCCAGATAACTGTGAATCCCTCTCCCTGTTTAAAAACTGTTTTTGGGGTGATAATAAAAAACAGATCAGTATCAAATTTGTGGATGATAAAGTCACATTAAAAACCAGCAAAGGGCTTACCCCATAAATAACTAATAAGAGGCCATTGGCCTCAACCTTCGAACTTTTTCTGAAAACTTAATTTTTTAACACCGTCAATTATTCATTAGAGCTTGGCAGCTCTTTTCTAACTTGCCCACAACCTCTTTATTAATGCGATGTTTGACCTGTTTAATTGCGCAGTTTAGTGCAGGTATTAGTTTTTTATGCTTTTTATTTAAATAGTGAAAAATAATGATTTCCTGTAACGGTGGTTGAAGTACTTTTATTCCTTTTACGCCTGAAAGCGCTAAATTATTTGATTCATGAATTGCTACAACATCCACCCTATCCGCCTCAAGCGCTTTAAACAACTGGGTGCCAAAAGAGCCTAATAACACACGCTTCATCCCTTTTGTTCCATACTCAGCGTATTTAGCTCCCCTTAAAACGCCTACACGGTATGGCTTTAAGCTTTTCCAGCCATCGATTTTTATATCAAGCTTTTTCGTGTAAGCGAGTACCTTCAAGCTAAACAAAGGTTCAGACACCATTACAAGATTAGGATACACTTTCTCCATCCCCGCAATCCGCCCACCCTCACCATCAGCCAACCCTGAGTTTACAGCCTCAAGTGAACGCTTATTTGGTAACAGTCGCAGATCAATCTCCATGCCAAGCTCAGCATACGCATCTACCAATACTTGCTTCATCAAGCGTACGTGGTTTTTGTCCTGATCATTCAGCGTTACCAAAACAAATGGCTCTGCAGCATTCACCTTTGAGAAAAGGCCAACGCAAAACCACATGAAAGCCAATCGCCACACTACAGCTTTAAGCATGAAACCGCCTTACTAACAAAAATCATCAAACTCTGAAAAATGGGTTAGTTTAATAATAGTTGCTATACAGTTTCTTTTTAAAAAATACGTCAGCAGAGTATTGTTGACTGCGTTTTTTGGACACATAAAAAAACCCAGCACAATGGCTGGGCTCAAACTCACAAGAAATCACTTTATTTTAAAAAATATAAACTAGGCTAAGTGCCGACGACGTTGGATAAAGTGATTACCCATTAATAAGAGAGTCAACAATAAGGGGATAGATAAGATATTAAGCAACTTGATTAAAGTGCCTAACTCTTCAATATCCTGTCCAAGCTGGTGTTGAACTTCTCTTAAGTCTTTACGAATACGTAACTTCTCTGCTTGAAAGCGCTCTAACGTCTCCTTTTGCTCTGGGCTTAACGTGAGCTTTTCTTCACCATCCTTACTAGCCTGTAAATCAGCCAGTTTGCTCTCAGTTTCTTCCAGTTGTTTCTGCAACTCACGCTCTTTTTCACGGAATTTATTTTCCGCTTCACGCTCAATGGCATCAACCAGATCAAAAGGACGAGAGAACTGACCTCTACCTCGGATACTGATCAAGTCCGCATTACCAAGCATGTTATCAACCGAGTTAATGAACAAATCGCCATTACCCGCAAAGGGTTGCGCAAAAGTTTGTCCAAAGAACTGACGAACACTGACCCAAAGGGGATCGCCCAACACATCGGTATCTGCAATTACGACAACGTTGATATCACCTTTTGAAGCCGTTAATGGGTCAGGGAATAACACCTCTTCTTCTTTATCTTCTGCAGCATCCTGATCTTTAGCAACCTCTGCAGCATTAGCATCAGCTTTAGCAACTTCTTCTACTTTTGCCTCCCCAGCTTTGGCTCCATCATCAGCAGTGGCTTTATCAGCAGTCGCATTACCCGATGACGCTACAGCCTCCTCACCATCTGTTTTGCCTGCTGAATCAGCACTTTCCTTATCATCAGGATTAGCTTCTTCCTCTTTTTTCTCTGGAGGACCATCAGGAAATGCCGTTTTTACTGGGCCTTGAATCCGAGCAGCAACGGTATAATGTTCACCCGTTGGCTTAAAGTCATTAAACAATGTGCTTGGGTTTTGCAAAAAGGCAAACTTACTGGCATCAATCAGCATGGCCTCATCGCTGGACTGGATCAACGGTGTAAATGTAGTCACAGCCCCTTCAATAGGTGCTAAAGCACCTGCTGTAGCAAAATTAATGACTTCCAAATCCGCCATAACGACTTCATCTTTGGCAAAGTTGTCTTTGCCATAACCAACAATACCTAAGTGACGTGTAGGACGCTGGCCTTGGCCTTGGCTGATTGATAACGCATGTTTGGCATCTCCCACCACTTTATCTTTAGTCATGGTGAGTCCCCAGGCCTTGAATAAAGCTTCCAGGTTAGAGGCTTTAGGGCCAAAGGCCATCATACCGCCTCCACCCGTATCTTGGCTGGCTACAGGATCGACAAAAATCAACGCATTACCACCACCCAGTACAAACTGATCAATCGCATACTGCGCATCATCAGAAATATCTTTAGGGTGGATAACAATCAGCAAATCCACATCATCATTGATTTTATTGAAGTCTAATCCCAGCCGCTCAACATTAAACAGCATATCCAGCTGGGAAACAGCGACCCAAGGTTGTGAAGGCTGACGCGTCATCGGGTTAAACCCACCATCAACCTGAAGACCCGCGACTAACGCGAGCTTTGGTTTTTCTTTCTGGCTGGCGGCATAAATCAGCTTACTGATGTCGTACTCAAGAAATTCTTCTTTATCCAGCTGAAAAAACTCAATGACTTCCCGATTGCCTGAATCACCTGTAGCTGCTAGACCAAAATAAACTTCAGGTCCACCTAAGCTAGTGGGTACTGCCTGCAAGCCATATTCAGCGGCTTTATCTTCAGACTCTGAAAAGGGCTCGGGATCGATCACTTCAAAGTTAAGATTATCACCCGCAATAAGCGAATATTCCTCCAACAGCTCTCGTACTCGCTTCGCGTAGCTCCGTAAACGCGGTAAGTCCTTAGTCAGCTTGTTAGAGAAAAACAGCTCCAACTTAACGGGTTGCTGCAAATTACGCAGCATATTATGGGTACCATCAGATAACGTATATAAATTATCTTCGGTTAAATCAGCCCGCCAGTTTTTAACTACGTTGTTAACCAATAACACCAACAGCAGTACAGATACTGCCAAAATTAATAAACCTGCACGAGAAAAGAGTTTCCTGGTCATTTCTCCACTCCTTAATCTGCTTTTTTCATATCAATAATGACTGCGGTTGCAAATAACCAGGCGGCAATCATAATCAGGAAATACAACAAATCACGTAAGTCGAGTACACCTTTACTAATTGCAGTAAAGTGCGTCAGAAAACTTAGTGAAGCAACGGTATCAAGCAACATGGTGGGTGCCCAAGACTGAAAAAAGTCCAGAACTAGCGCTGAACCGGCGACAACAAAGATAAAGCACACGACTACGGTAAGGATAAAAGCAATGACCTGATTACTGGTCAGTGCTGACATACAGGAGCCAATCGACAGAAAAGCACCGGCCATTAACCAGCTACCCAAATAACTGGCAATAATGACTCCATTGTCAGGATTACCCAACACATTCACCGTGATCCAGATAGGAAATGTCAAAGCCAGAGCTATTCCCGTAAACGCCCAGGCAGCCAAAAACTTGGCCAGCACTGCATCGCGCAGCGTAATAGGCAAAGTTAGCAGTAATTCTAATGTCCCAGACTTACGCTCTTCAGCCCACAAGCGCATGGCAATAGCAGGTATTAAAAATAAATACAACCAGGGGTGAAAATCAAAAAAGGGTAACAAATCCGCTTGTCGTCGCTCATAAAAGCCACCAATGTAAAAAGTAAAAACACTGGTAAGCAATAAAAAAATCACAATAAAAATATACGCCAGTGGTGTGGCAAAATAACTGCCTAATTCACGTCTAAAAATAATACCTACTTTGCCCATCAGGCAACCTCCTCTGCCTGTGACTCTTTCATGGTGACATTGCGAAAGACATCATCAAGCCGACCACGTTCTACAAAAAGCTGTTCAACCACCCAACCTTTATCCTGAATAAGCTTATTCACGCCAGAGAAAACTTCCGCACCTGACTTAGGAATCAGGGTGAATCGCTTAGTGCTTTCTGGGCTGACTTCTACCTCGGCTACCGCATCTAACGCCGTTAGATCATCCAACACATTGTTGGCAGTATCCACCTGTAGTGTGACAGCGTGGTGATAGCGTGAACGAGCTTCCAGCTCGGCAGGTTTACCATCTGCTACCAACTCACCTTTGGCAATAATAATGGCCCGATTACATACAGCACTCACCTCTTCCAAAATATGCGTGGAAATAATAACTATCTTATCTTTAGATAAATTTCGAATCAGGTTACGCACTTGATGCTTTTGATTTGGGTCGAGACCATCAGTAGGCTCATCTAAAATCAGCACTTTAGGGTCATGTAATATCGCCTGGGCAATACCCACCCTTCGTTTAAAACCTTTGGATAGATTTTCAATACGGCGAGTAATCACACTATGCAAAGCCAGGTCCTCTACAACCTTATCAATACGCTGTTGAAGCTCAGCGCCTTTAAAACCACGAATTTCACCAATAAAACGTAAATACTGCAGGGTCGTCATATCAGCATATGCAGGTGCTCCCTCAGGCAAGTAGCCAATTAGTTGTTTCGCGGCTAGTGGGTCTTTGACTACATCATGTTCAAAGACGGATATCGCCCCTTTACTTGGCGTTAAAAAGCCGCAAATCATTTTCATCGTCGTCGACTTCCCAGCCCCATTGGGTCCCAGAAAGCCCAACACTTCTCCAGGAGATACGGAGAACGAAATATCTTTAACTGCCTCAAAGTAGTCAAAGTTTTTGCTAAGGTGCTCGATCTTTATCATAAGCTTGCAACTTGTCTTGTAATAAACCGTTCGATTCCTTACGTGGGAACCTAATATGTTGGCGAAGATGATTTTTTCAAGTTACGCCTAGTGTTCAATACTGAGTAAATCTCACCGTGATACCACGCTGGTCAAAATTATCGGGAGGCCATAACAGAAGAGAAGCTAACTCTTTCTTATACCCTACACTAGGGCTATAAGTAGCTATAGATGGATAAAGAGCTTTCCTTCTCTTTACTGAAAGATTGTGCCTCTAAATGCTAATGAGATAGACACTTTACTCGTTCAATAGTGACACTTTAACAAAAGCGCCTCAAAATCAGTCCCATCAGCACCTCAGTATAGACCGTTAACATTTTAGATTTCTCCATCACAGTTGTCATATACCACCTTACGAATAGACAAACCACACTTTCATGGTATCCCTTATACTTTATATGGTTTTAATTAGACGCTACTTTATGTATGTGTTGGAACAAGCGCTAGAAGACAACTCTATCGCTTAGTAGCCACTCTCAAACAAAAAGACCATACAGTCAAACATAAAGGCTAATGAAAACCCCTTTGATCAGCTGGAATAATAACCGGACAAAAATACTAAAATAGAAAATAATAAACTAAAGCAAGGATACCGTGCCTTCAGGACAATGGTATATCGAAACCAATGCCTCTTTTTAAATCACCGTTATCCAAAACCTCGATAACGTCCACCAAGAGAGACTTATTGAATGCATACTGTTTTCAGGGTCCACTATACTATGTATCAGAAACTCATCAGGAAAGGAATAAATGACAAAAGCAAAGAGCGTTGTCACTTTGTTACTTCTAGCACAACTGTCAGTTAGTAAGCATCTTTTTGCGACAACAGTTTCCGTTTATGGTCTTGAAGCAATGCCTTATTGTGGAGTAATTGACGGAAAACCAGTTGGAATTGCTGTCGATATTCTTAATGAAGCCACTAAGTATGGAGCACCAAACTTTAAATTTTCTTTTGATGTTCCTTGGCCTAGAGCAATACTGAGAGTTCAACAGTCTAAAAATGAATTAGTCGCTATTATTCCCTTTACACGTTCACCTATACGAGAAGATAAGTTCAAATGGATTGCGGAAATTATGCCAACTGAGTATCGCTTTTATACATACAACAGAGCATCCCCCATACAATCAATTGATGAAATAAAAAACGAAACCATTGGTGTAGTTCATGGTCATGCTATAATATCCATGCTTGAAAAACTTGAATTAAAACTTGATAGCGGAGCAAAAACTGCGAAAACAAATGCACTAAAAATGATAAATAAAAGGTATAACATCATTGCTGATTCTGATGTTATTGTACTGTACTCGTGGAAAGAAATTGGACAAAGCACAAGTGACTTACAACAAGGACCATCTATTGGAGCTATAAAACGTGTCTATATTGCAACAGGGTTACACTTCCCTGACAATGTTGCCGAAAGTATTTTTGATGCCGTTGATACAATGAGGAATAATGGCCAAGTACAAAAAATATACGACAAATGGCTAAGACATTAAATGAAGCAAAGATCAAATAACCCCAAAGGACATACTGTAAATAATACACTTTAAATAAATTATCAAAATAATTATTCAATTAAATTTCTACGTAAATACACTACCTAATTTATGCTATTTTTTCTTAACATCTCTTGATATTGCTTATTTAGTGTTTTAGCTTCAAACTTAATGAGTTGCTTTTTGGAACAGTCTCCCATTAGCTCCCATGTTTCTTGGAAAAGACTAAATGGATCCTCTTCAGGTACACCAAAACAGTTTCCATTAATACGAACTACCTTTGTATCACCAACCTGACCAAACTCAAAATATTTATTTTCTTCTTTAACTCGTTCACCTTCAAGATATTTATATCGTTCCTTTTTCTTACGATCAGTCACGTTTAGTTTATTTCTGAGCTGCTTTGAGAATACTGTAAAATTTTCTCGAATCAAGGTATTACTCGTAGTTAAGTCATCTTCACTGCTTAGTGACGAATCTAATTGCTCTACCTGTTTTAATATATCACCATAAGAAATTCGTTTAGTTTGAGAGCTCACTTCACTAGCATCAACTTTAACATTGCTTTTATGATCACCTTTCTGATTTTGTTTTTTGTTAGAAATAGCTATATCATTTTCAACAATCAGTTCTTCTTTCTTTGACCTGTTATATTTTTCTTTATTAAGATTATTAGCTTTTGAATTATTTACTACCTTGCTTTTCTGTAATACACCATCAGAAGCTATTAATCTAGCTTTTTTTACAGCAGAAGACTGCTTAACATTTTCCCTAGCACTTTTATTTACAATTTCAATAATTAATTTCTTTGAGTAGCCTTGATGTATGGTCTTATCATTTGAAAAGAGCCCTACCTTATACACAATCCCGAATACTAAAACATGAAGACAAAGAGACAACACAACCCCTTGCCTAAAAGTCATTGATGAAACTCTACTCTTGCTTTGAACAAGGCAGCCATCAAGCACCAAAGAACTATTTTCGTCACACATCCACTGTATGCCTTTTATTACAACGATATTCCACCTATCTCTACTCCTAATGAATTGTACCTAAAGCTCAATAAATAAAGCGTTCGATTATTAAATCCTAAATAAGTTCATGGATAGGTTGTCAGTTAATCATAGTCACCATGAATACCGTATATATACCCAAAACGAAGGATTTTTAGGTATAATACACCATCACACGATCGTTCAAGGAGAACAAGGATTATGTTTATTAATAAATCAGTTTTAAGCCTTTGTGGTTTATTAACTATCTCTACTTTTGTAAATGCCTACGACCAAACATGCTATGAAAATGCCATAAATAGCGTAAAGGATCTTTCAAAGTGTGACCTTAGTGATGCTGACTTAACTCAAGGCAATAGTATTCCCCGCAAGGACTATAATGGAGTGACATTAACTCATGCTAATCTAAGTAATACTAACATGTATGGTGTGTATTTAAACAATGCTGATCTTAAATTTACCAACATGAAAGGGGCAATACTGTATTATGCCGACGCTCAAAACACCAATATGTCTTTTGCCAACTTAGAAAAATCAACCTTAAATGTAGCCAACCTATCCAGCGCCAAATTAATTCAAGCAAACTTATCCAATAGCGACTTAACAGGTGCATCCTTATTTTTTGCTGACTTTTCTGCAGCAAACTTACAAAACGCAAACTTAAGCTATACCATGATGGCTGAAACTGACTTTAAATATGCAAACTTTAGTCATGCTTCAATTGAAGGCGCTGAGGCAGGCTCATCAAATTACAGCTATTCAAACTTCAATAATGCAACACTGCAACATGCTCAACTCATAAGCTCAAACTTTAGTCATGCCAATTTATCAAATGCTAATTTATCCTATGCAGACTTTCGTAACACAAACTTAACATCAGCTAATTTAGAGGGAGCCAACTTAGAACAGGCAAACTTTTGTGGTGCGACCTGGATAGATGGGGATTTATGCCATGAAGGCTCAATTGGCTTTTGCTTAAAGGAAGGTCCAAACCCTGGCGTTTGTAATTAAACAGTCTTTTATTACAAACCAGAAAACTATTTGTTTAATAGTTATAAAATAAGTTTAAACGCACTGCTATTGATGTTTAACAGGCTTGTATAGATAAATATTTATAGTGTATTTGTCTTGATCCTAATGACGCAATCACGCAGTTTTTAGGTAAGCTTCTGTTGAAGCTTACCTTTTTGTATTTTTATACCTATCAGCAATAAACAGCTTCCATGTTATATCTATCAGGATCATAACGAAACGTCACATACTACTCTTGAGCCCTATCAGGGCGTAAGCCTTGTTTATAATTGCATATACCCTTCACGAATGATTTCTAGGTTTTGTTATCTTCTCTCCTCACCCCAATCACCTATTAATATAGGCTCATGGGGCTTCGTCACTCGATGACCGCACCTAAAAACCATTCTTATTGGGTGTATATACCGTACTCCTCCGAGCAGGGCTGCCTTGTTCTAACAAAAAATCACTATTTTTAGAGACACCCTTAACTTATTAAAAAAATTGTAATATTAGCCTCAAACAACGGTCATCTTTCCTGAATTAGCTATACTTCTATTAATGCTTGTTCTTTTAAAGGGGTAAGAGATGGCTTTATTTGACGTTGAGCTTGCAGATGAAAGCAAAGAGTATAAAGCCATTGATGAATTCCTGCACGAGGCTTTTTACGATGTAGAAATAATTGATGAATCTGGTCAGTGGAGTGTTTATACAGAAACATCCTTTCAAGAAGCTGCAGATTTGATCCGTAAAAAATTTCCTCACCTATCAGAAGATCAACTTTTGATAAAAAATTTAGAATAGTTTTACGCGTTTTCAAATTCTGCTAGCCCACTTTTTGTAATACTTAATCACCATTCTACACTTGTAGTATAAATTCAAGATGGTGACCCATGACAGACAAAGGCGGGATAACCCTCGTCGAACTGTTTGCCGCAAGGATGCGGCAACCAAGCCTCCAAGGATGGATTGACGGCCTGTTCGATGAGGGTTATCCCGACTTTGGGCAAAGGTGCTGCAGAACATAGTTATTCTAAAAATAAGCTAAAATGAGACTGCCTAGTATAATACCCCTGCATTACTTTTCCCAAAAAAATATAACCTTTAATACTTAATACAATAAAGCAATGCTATATTTCTCGGTCTGACAACGCCAGAGTAACCTCCACCACCAGCGTTTCCAGGCAATTTTAGACTAGAAGATTTGCTGGAAGCCGTTAGATATAGATTTGAATAATCACTCGTATCATAATTATCAACCCCAACTTTTTCTTGTGCCTCCAGTTTTTCTTTAACGGATGTTGAAGTATTCCAGACTGCATCATTATTTGTATCAAAGCTATATAATGTCCCTTTTTGAGCAGAACCCAACTTGCGAGCTTTCTCAACGCCTCTCTCTTCATCCCACCCTCGAATAAATTCACCTCTTAAATCAGGCAAACTAAATGTGGTTGAGCCATCACCTGGGCCAAACATTCCAGCTTCTTTTTTATTTTCAGTTGTCGCTAAATTTCCACTTGACTGAGCAAACGCCCACAGTGCTGGATAATCTGATCTATGAACGATCGCGCCATCTGCCTTTAAAAAACCTTCCGGAGGTTTCACTGCTGGTATAGAAATAATCATACCTGGTGGCATAGAATACTGAGGGTACGGATTAATCGCATTCTCATGCTTAACAACTTTATCATAAACCTTTTTTACAGCTTTAACTGTTGCCAGCTTATCAGAGCTATTATCACTTATTGCATCGGACTTAACATTAGGTAAGTTACCTAGCCCTACATCAAACTTGGTTGGCTTATGGCCTTCATGGTAAACACGTTTATCATGGTTTATCCCTGTATAAATTTCACCAGCAACACCAATATCCCCATAAAATATACCACCAGATTTAGATACAAAGTTCTCATCAACATACTCTCGTGATGCCATCGCAATGGACAAATCTACCTTTAAATCAATATTGCTAGCGTTTGCAACCTGTAAGATTACCTTTAAAAACAGACTATTTGCAGTACCATTACCTTGTGGAATTAGTGGTTTATAAGTACTTGGGTATTTACCTATGCAAATTAAATCCCCTTGCTCATCATATAACCCAAATTCTGTTACATAAAAACCACCAACATCTACAGGGATTATTGCCTCAGCAACAACCCAGTTTTTATTATGTGGATCAATATAGAGATTAGTTAAGTTACCTGCCCAGCGTTCTCTGACTAAACGGGTTGTTGATTCACTTGGGAATGTTTCTTTACCTTCATCAGCACCACCATCCCCTACTTTTATTTTAGTGAGTTTTAAGGCACCACCGAGTAATGCTGCATTGGTTAACTTTGATTTACCTGTTTTGGTGAGTAAGTTGTAATATTGTTTTGTCATAGTTTACTATTAAAATATCAAATAAAGTTATCTGTTGGCCTGATTCTCTCCTTTTTTTAAAAGTAACATCAGGTGAAATCTTTCATCTTTTTCGTATAAAGAACATACACTTTTATTTATGTACACTCTTTATACATCATGAAAAAAGTAGGCAAATATAGCCTTCGCTGAGGGTATGGATACAATAGAATAGTTATACGCTGCACAAATTTCATACTTTGCTGGCAGCTAATTTTTACATCAGCCACCAGACTTGCTAAGAACCTGTTGAGTTAAAAGCTATTTAATTTAGTAGATCAGGCAAAAACAATGAAATTGCAGGGATGTACGTTACAAGCCCCAAAAATATTAATAGTAAACCTAACCATGGTAAAGCGGCTTTAATAACCCAACCAATGCTTTGTTGAGTAATACCAGCCGTCACAAATAAGTTTAGCCCCACAGGTGGCGTTAACATGCCTATTTCCATATTCACGACCATAATGATACCCAAGTGAATTGGATCAATACCTAATTGAGTAGCGATCGGAAACAAAATAGGTGCCATAATCAGTACTATAGCTGAAGGCTCCATAAAATTACCTGCAGCAAGCAATAATAAATTCACTACAAGTAAAAAGGCCCAAGGAGGAAGCCCCATACTCACTATTGTTTCAGCAATAGCATGTGGAATACGTTCAGTCGTCAACACATGGGCAAATAACATTGCATTAGCAATAATAAACAACAGCATTAAACTAACTTTTGCTGCGTCCATAACCACATTATTCACTTCTCGATCAAAAAAAGACCGCGGAATTGCCCAGGTAATTTGCCAGAAATTTCTGCAAACAGCACGGGCTACACTTTCACCTTGAAAATGCCACGGCGTATCTCTTAATGGTCCCATATCTCGATAGCCTATTACAGCTATTAAGAAAGCATAAACGGCAGCTACCGCAGCAGCTTCAGTAGGGCTGGCAATACCACCATATATGACACCTAGGACCAACACGATGAGAAATAGCCCCCCTGCTGCAATTAACCCCGTTTTCACCAGTATTCGCCAACCAGGAAATGGTTGTGAAGGATAGCGGCGTTTGCGTGCAAACAAATAAATCGCAACTAATAAAATGCCTCCCATGAGTAAACCAGGAATTAAACCTGCCATAAACATCCGTGTAGCAGAGACTTCTGTGGCAGCAGCATATACCAACATCACAATAGAAGGTGGAATTAATATACCTAAAGTACCTGCATTAGCAATGACACCTGCGGCAAAAGACTGAGAATAACCAGAGCGAACCATACCAGCAATAACAATACTGCCTATTGCTGCTACTGTTGCGGGAGAAGAGCCGGAAACTGCTGCAAATAGCATACAAGCAACCACCGATGCCATGGCCAAACCACCTCGCACATGTCCCACACCAGCCACAGCAAAATTAATAAGCCGCTTGGCAACGCCTCCTGTTGAAAGAAAAACCGATGATAAAATAAAAAATGGAATTGCTAACAACGTATAATGGCTGGATGTAGACTCAAATATTTTAAGCGCAATTGAAGCCAGGGAGTCATTAGAAAATAATAATATCGTTGACACGCTCGCAATACCCAAAGCTAAAGCAATAGGCATCCCTGTTAATATACACAACAATAATAATAAAAATAAGGTGGCGGTAGTCATAATTTACTCCCTATAGGTGAAACATCAGATGACATCCTGACCTCAGGAGATTCTTTGGGCGTAGATTTAGTTTCTTCTTGAGCTAATGCCAGGCTTTCTTCTGCTTCATCTAATAATTCAAATCCATCAACTTGTCGGGAAAACAACATCCATAGCAGTGACATTAACCTAAGTGCTAATAATACAAAACCACCGAATAAAATACTCATCGCCTGCCACTTGGGAAGAGGAACATCCTCCATTGTCAAGCCAATTAATTTTAATTTACCTAAATAGATCCAACTACCGTATAATAAAACTCCACAGTAAAATAAACAGCCTAATACAGCAAACACTGAAATCCAACGACGCACTTCACTGGGAAATAGACGCACCAATGCATCTACTCCAATATGTGCACCTACCTTTAAACCATAGGAAACACCAAACAACACAAACCATGCCCCTAAATACAGGGTCACCTCCTCCATCCATAGCCAGCCCGTATTAAATACAAAACGGAGTATAACTTCCAAAAAAACTAATAAAGTCATACCCACTAATAACAAACGAATAATGGCCGCCTCAACAATAGCAAGGTAATGCCTAATCATGCTATTTCCCCTCAATTATGCCCTTCGCGAATCAATTTTATTTTGACACCTAAAAATGATTCATTATGAGTATAAAATCACCTGATTTATCAACTCATTTATTATGCATACTTTCCTTAGCATGCATAAAAATATTGCAGGTTAACAATCTAATTAATTTGATTAGCTTTTTGAGCAGCTTCAATCAGATCGGCACCAATTTCATCTTGAAATTCCTTCCATACTGGAGCCATTGCCTGTTTCCACTGTTGGCGCTGAGAGGATGTTAGCTCAATAACGGTTGATTTTTTACTGGCAATAATAGCTTGTTTATCTTGCTCATCTTTTTGCAACGCGACTTGATTACCAAAAGTAATCGCTTCTTGTAAGCTTTTTTCTACAACAGGACGAATATCAGAAGGTAATCCTGCCCAGAATTCTTTTGAGGTAACAACAATATAGTCAAGCACACCATGATCTGTTTCTGTAATATGTGACTGCACCTCGAAAAACTTTTTTGAGTAAATATTTGACCAGGTATTTTCCTGTCCATCAATCGCTTTTGTCTGTAATAATGTAAACACCTCAGAGAAAGGTTTTTTTACAGGGTTAGCATTAACCACTTGAAATTGTGCAGCTAATACATCTGATGCCATCACCCGGAATTTTTTTCCTTTGGCATCTGCAGGATCATAGAGTGGTTCATTAGCCGACAATTGTTTCATGCCATTATGTAAATACCCTAGACCTGTCAAGCCTTTGCTTTCCAGGCTAGTCAGCAATTTTTGCCCTTCCTCACTTTGCTGAAATCGCTCTACAGCCTGCATATCATCAAATAAGAAAGGCAGATCAAAGACTTGAAACTTTTTCGTGTAAGTTTCAAGTTTAGATAAAGAGGGAGCTGCAAGTTGCACATCACCTAAAATGATTGCTTCCAATACTTTATCATCATTAAATAGTTGAGCATTAGGAAAGACACTTACTTTAACTTTTCCTGGTAAACGTTGTTCAATGAGTTTTTTGAAGCGTATAGCCATCTTACCCTTAGGCGTATTTTCGGCTACTACATGAGAGAACTTAATTTCGATAGGTGCCGCATTCAGTCCACCAGCAACCATCGAAAATATACAGCACATCGTTGTTATTAGTTTACGCATGTTACTCCCTCTTTCTTATTCTATATGTTTGTTACTCATAGGCTTAGCCCCATGACGAATATGTACCAAAGTACATCTTGCAACATGGGCTTATCATGCCTTACTGACATGACAGGGTATTGAATAGGCAAACCTTGCGCCAAAAAAATAAACTTTATAAATCAGTTAGTTAGCAACAATGTAGGCAGGTAATGAGTAGTATATGACACGTCAACAACTTGTGAATGGGTGGAAATCCACCCATTTAAACAAATAGTTCATGAAGGGTATATTTTTTTACTTAGAGTACTCAGCTCGATTTAAGCCATGTTTTTTTAATTTATCGTAAAGTGTCTTACGTGCTAATCCCAACTCATCCATGACTGTTTTAAGACGTCCTTGGTGGCGAATTAAGGCATCTTCTAATAAAGCTCGCTCGTAGGCTTCCACTTTAGAGGTTAGCTTTTCCGTTTCAATTAAATTGGATGATATTGCACCCCCCCCATCAATATCAAACTCAGCACTTTCACCCAATAATACGTAGCGCTCAGCAATATTTCTTAATTCTCGAACATTCCCAGGCCAGTCATGATTTAATAAAGCTTGACGCTGAGCAAATGATAGAGGAATGACCTCATGACCATAGCGGGCACCTGCTAATGATGTAAAATGTTGAAAAAGTAGTAAAATGTCTTCTTTCCGATCTCTTAACGCAGGGATATTAATTATTACGACATTTAAACGGTAATACAAGTCCAGTCTGAACAACCCTTCTTCTGATCGTTTTTTTAAATTTTCTTTCGTGGCGGCGATAACACGTATATCAATCGGTATCAGTTCATTTGTACCAAGCCGTTCAACCTGTCGTTCTTCCAAAACGCGTAACAGTTTTACTTGTAAGTTAACTGGCATACTTTCAATTTCATCTAAAAACAAAGTGCCACCATTAGCATACTCAAACTTTCCTTTTCGGCTCTTGCTCGCCCCCGTAAAAGCACCTTGAGTATGACCAAATAACTCACTTTCAATCAATGCTTCTGGGAGTGCGCCACAATTAATAGCGACAAAAGGATGAGCCTGCCTGACACTATGCTCATGTAAAAAACGGGCAATAAGTTCTTTTCCACAGCCCGTTTCAGCTTGCAATAAAATATCTGCAGGCGCATCCAGCACTTGTTGTACTAAACGACGTAACTGTTTGATAACTGAAGTATTACCTAGAATACGTGGACCTGGAGCACCCTGAGCAAAGATTTCTTCCCGTAAAGATCTATTTTCCAATGTCAAACTACGTTTTTCTAAAGCTCGATGAATTACATCAACAAAATGTGTTTGGCTAAACGGTTTTTCTATATAGTCATACACCCCGGCTCTAATGGCGGTAACAGCAGTGCTGATATCACCATGCCCCGTTAATAAAATAATGGGTAGCTCCGGATCTAACTCATTTAACTGTCTGAAAAGCATCATCCCGTCCATCCTAGGCATGTGCAAATCGGTAACGATTACGCCAGGCCAGTTTTCATGAACTAATGGTAAACACTCCTCGCCAGAAGCAAAACATTTAATGCACATATCAGCTAATGTTAACGTTTGCTCTACAACAAGACGAATATCTTCATCATCATCGATAAAAAAAACCTGCTTTAATACCTCACTTTCTGGTGCGGAATTAAAACGGGAAAGATCACTTTTCATATAATAATTCTCTACCACATCTACTCAGTCAACTATTTATCTATAGCAGGTAAATAAACGCTAAATACGGCACCACCTTGAGCCAGGTTTCTCGCCTTGATACTCCCACCCATCGACTCAATAATACGCTGTGAAATTGCCAGCCCTAACCCTAACCCTTGACGATCACTTTTTGTGGTATAAAACGGTGTAAATACTTTATCCAATAAATGTGCTGGAATTCCTCGGCCATTATCCTGAACATCTAATTTCACCTTATCTTGAAAGTTTGCAAGGTTTACTTCAATAACGCCATTTGTCTTACTAATCAACTCATGCATTGCATTAGTCAGTAAATTCACGACAACTTGTTCTAACCAAACGCAATCCCCTCTAATCCATAGTCCATTTGCAGGTAGTTTACTTATTACGCTAATACGCTGTTTCTCTAACTGAGGCTTAAGTAAGTCAATTGCACTGTGAATTGCTGTCACTAGATTTATTAATGTTAGTTCGCCGGGTGTTTTTCGGGCAAACACTTTAAACTGAGCGACAATATAACCCATGCGCTCACATGCCCGATTTATTCGTTGTAAATTTGCTGCAACTAACGCTGATTGTTGTTTTTCAAGAAATACAATACTATTTTCTGCAAGGCCTTTTATAGCGGTAATAGGCTGATTAAGTTCATGGTTAATACTGGCTGACATCTGGCCTAAAACTGCTAATTTTGCTGCTTGAATAAGCTCTTCTTGGGTTTGTCTTAATTTTGCTTCAGTATATTGTCGCTCTTCTATTTCCCGCTTCAATCGTTGGTTAGTTTTCATTAAATCCTGGGTACGCATTAAGACACGTGCTTCTAATCGATCGCGCGCTATACGAAGCTGTCGCTCAGTTCGATATCGCTGCCAAATAAATAAACCTACAAGTAATAGCACCCAGGAAATTAGTCCATACACCAACAGCGTTTCATTCACTCGCCGTTGAACCTCACCCCAGTCATACCAAATATGCAGCTCCCACCCTGCTTTAGGCATATTGAGTTTATGTTGCAAATAAGAAGAATGTCGCTCAGTCTCAGAAATTGAGTCAACAAGCTGAATTTTCTGTAGCGCGGGAGAAGCAGGTGTAAGCTTATCAACAACAGGCGTTACCTGCTTTACCAACGAGGGGATTGAACGTTGAACATAACGCTGCTCCTGTTGTAGCTGATCCTGCTGTATATCTGACAACTTACCCAAAGAGTGAAACAACCAGCGTTTAACACTGCTGATAAATACTACGCCCATTGAATCAGTGACCAATAATTGAGCAGAGCCATGACTGAAAGCACTTTGCCAAGATTGCTCAATATTCGCCAGGTCCACTTTAACCACCACAATACCCAGCAGCTTATCCTGCTGAAACACAGGATACGAAAAATAGTAGCCCCGTTGTAAAGAGGTTGTACCCAGTGCAA
The DNA here is from genome assembly GCF_018263875.1 of Zooshikella ganghwensis. Classification (NCBI taxonomy): domain Bacteria; kingdom Pseudomonadati; phylum Pseudomonadota; class Gammaproteobacteria; order Oceanospirillales; family Zooshikellaceae; genus Zooshikella; species Zooshikella ganghwensis. The sequence continues at coordinate 386,311 of NZ_JAEVHG010000001.1, read as the reverse complement.
AGTAACGCCCAGCATTTCCTTGTTTGGCTTGCTGAAAATAAGGCCGAAAGTTGAAATTACGACCCAAAAAGCTTTGTGGACGTTGCCAGTTACTAGCAGCAATGGTCGTTCCCTGCGGATCCAATAAATAAATATCTGCTGCCCCAGTGACATTATTACTTTGTTCTAAATAATGATTGATAGAGTTCGACTCAACCTGTTGACTGGTATTACTCAAAAACTCTGTCACTATAGGTTGTTGAGCTAAAAACTCTGGTAAGTTCTCATAGGTGGACAATATTCCACGTAAAGTTGCTCTAAACCGATAGAGTTCTCCCTGCATATCACTTGCAAACGCGGCTAATACCTGTTGTCGGACAACTGTTTCTTGCCATGCTAAAAATGCCACTAGGCTGATTGCCCAAGTTAATAACACCCATAACCAACCAACTTTACTCGTTAACCCCTTCATGCCAGTACTTCCTGCTTCTAGCACGTTAATTATTAAATATTTCGCTTACTTGCTTACATTCATTATTATCTGCCACAGTTTAACCAGCTGTAGACTACCCAAACAAGCAAAAGTAATACCTTTTACCCTTGAACGTACCATCGTTTGCAGATCAACACAAAATTGTACAAGACACACACAATTACTTTGCAACGATCGTTCTAAAGAGAGTATATTATTGAGCTGCCACATATTGAGGTTTCAGGCTGTTCAAAGTGGCCAGGGAAAGGTTAGTCACATAATAGCGGTTAACAAAATCAGGAATGGAATCATGAGCAGCAATTTCACCATTGAAGCACTTCGTGCATCAACACTTCCTTCAAATAACTCACTACATGCTCAAGATATTATGACTCAAAAGGTTCTGACTGTATCAGAACACTGGTCTCTCGCCGTGCTTGCCAGCTTTTTTGCTCGCCACCATATTTCTGGAGCGCCTGTGTTAAACCAGCAAGGTAAGCTTTGTGGGGTAGTAACCATGACCGATATAATACGGCATGAGTATATCCCAGCATTAGCACTTTTTAGCGACTTGTTGGATAAAAAATCACATGCTACAGATGACATCTGTTTTACCCATTTATTAGGTAATGATCTCAGCGAAGACACTCATCTCGTTAATGAGATAATGAACCCAGATGTTATAGTTATTAGTTCTAATACTTCATTAAATGACATTATTAGTACAATGATTGATGATAATGTCCACCGGCTATTTGTTTGCGAACAAGATAAAATTCTTGGTGTTATAACCACCATGGATGTTTTAAAAGCTCTACGCCAACAACTTTCATTGTTTAACACATCAGTGGCATAAGATTTAAATTAAAGGCTACAGTTTAACAACTCGGTGATTATCCAAAAAGCGTCTACACTTTATTCGTAAATACTATTAAACAACAACTTAATAATGAGTTTAAAAAAAACATTATTGCTATCAATTGATTGAACTATATTTTATCTAAATCAAGCTGCACTGAACGAAGTGCAATCACCGCAGTAGGTTGATCATGCAGCTTTTTACACACACGATGTCAGTGACGGCTTTTACTATCCGCCTAGCACTGAAACTTAAGCAGGTCGATTTTGAACAATTAGTTGTGCCACATTTAACGTCCGTTAAACGTTTTAATGAACCTGCACAGCCTATGAACCTGCCATTATTACAGGACTACCAGTTAGCCATAAACCAGCCATTGGCCATTTTGGAATACCTTGATGAAAAGTATCCCCGACCGCCATTATTACCAGAGGATATTGGTTTACGCGCCAGAGTACGTGCTTTTGCACATACAGTCATTGGAGAGCTATACCCTTATGCTAATCACAAAGTATTGAATTACCTATCACAAGTTTTATTAATCGAGGAACCATTACAAAATCGATGGTTACATGATTGGTTACTCAGTAACTTACAGCAACTTAATACATTATTAGAAAATAATGCAGAATGGGGTCCCTTTTGTTTTGGCTATGAACTTACGCTAGCTGATTTAGCCCTTATTCCACAACTTCACTATGCTCAGCAACAAATGATAGACCTGTCAAAACTTCCTATTCTTGTGCAAATATATCAATACTGTATGCACTTAAACCTTTTTCAAGAAGCGATTAATAGTCCCAGTTTTAAGTGTTTTTGGCCCGGCAAAAAAGCCACTTAATCGTTAAATACCTTTTTGCATTTTTTTATGTTCAACGAAGTATTTTATTAACAAAAACCACCACAAATAACGCCATAGTGAAGCTTCCTGTAAATGCTTCAACGGCAGCAACTAAACGGGTTAAACCAACCGGCGTAAAGTCACCATAACCCAGCGTTGTAAATGTCACTACACTGAAATAAAGGCAGTCCGTTAAACCATAAAGGTTTTCAAGAAAGCTGTGCTCCCAATTAAACTTGACGAGTTGACCGCTGTCGGAAACCCCTATTAAAAAATAAGCAATAGCACACATCGCAATAACAGAAAATGAAAAAAATACAACACGGAGGGGACGTTGTCCGTAACCACAAAACAAATCAACCAACTTGGAAAAAAATCTTAACGATGACCAAAATGGCATTTGATAACGCCGCATAATCATTTCGCGATGAAAGAAATAACCTGAAGTTTCAAATAAACCTTGCGCTTCACAGTTTTTACGAATACTCCGATAAACTTCTTCTGCTTCTTCATAAAGCTGTTTCATTTCTCGATAATTATGCTGTAACTTCGCCTGTATTGCTTTTTTTTCCTGAAGAATATACTTACCCCAATTAATGTTCTCTAATTTTGCCTGTGTTAAGTCTGCACCAAGTAAATTACAGTCCTCTAAATTTGCGCAATGTAAATTCGCTCGGCATAGTTTTGCTTTCATTAAGGATGCACCTTTTAAATTAATTTTAAACATATGAGCATCCGTTAAATTAGCACGGTAAAAATCTGCATAACTTAGGTCATATCCAACTTTTGAGCCCCTATTCACTAAATCGACATCACATAAGTTAGCACTTCTCAACTGAAACCCAGCCATACTTTGTAAACTTTTTGCGTAAGTTTCTAACCGCTGTTTGACCTGATCATCGGTTTTATTTACTTTGGGATCACGCCAATAAACCAGATCAAAAATAAGCGTATCAACTTGAGAGGACTCAGTATCATTAGATCGCGTACTACAGCTATCGATTACTGGCTTAGTTTCAGTACTACCTTCACTATCTGCAGAGGCAAAATTATTTTTTGTTGAATCTTCATTATTAACCGATGATGAGAGTGGAGTGTGTTGCGGCATAGGAGAACACCCAAACTTTCTCAAACCCAGATCACAGGTATGCTCACCTGTAACCACTTCTCTGGTCAGTATAGACGCAATTCCTCAGCCCTAGTCTATTGTCAGGCAGGCCATTGATAAACAAGCGACTCCAAGGGTGTGTTTCAGCACAGCCATATTTGTCAACAGACACTGTCGTTAGTTATGATGGGTCGTTATTTTTTTATAACCACTTAGTTTATAGCCACAATTGCAAGGATGTTTCGATGACAATAAAGGAAACGGAAGGCGTTATTAAATACCAGCTACATCACCGTCAGGAGCCAATCACTATTCCTGATCAGCTTACACAAGTACTTACAGCCTGGCGTTCAATATTAGTAAAACTAGAAGTGATTGGTCAGGATGCCCATCGTTATCAGGGTTTTGGTTTTGGAAATCTCAGCGCACGAAGTAATAACAATACTTTCTATATAACAGGCACGCAAACCGGAGAATACCCTGTCTTACAACAAAAACATTACTCTGAAGTCATTGAAGCAAACATTAACGAGTTTAGCATCTACTCCCGAGGCCTTACGAAACCCTCATCAGAAGCATTAAGTCACAGTGCTGTGTATCAAGCTAGTCCCGACATAAACTTTGTCTTTCATGGCCACAGCCCTGAAATTTGGCACGCCACTCAACAACTCAATTTGCCAGCAATACCTGCTAACATTGCCTATGGCACGCAAGCTATGGCTGAAGCCGTCACCAAGCTTTTACATGAAAAACCAGCAACAAGTGGTTTTGTTATGGAAGGACATGAGGATGGCATTATCACCTTTGGCCGTACTGCAGAACAAGCAGGACTGACGTTTGCGGCCTGGCTTGCAAACGCACTTCAATGTGCAAGCTAAACCAAACCACAAACCACCCACAAAGTGGGCATAAAATCCTTCGCGATGGGTATGCTCATTAAAACTGTGTACTGTTAAAAACCCATTTTTTAGATTAGCGATACTGACGGTATATTTTTTCTATTGAGCCGTCCTGACGCATCTTGCTCAGTGCTTCATTCAGTTTTTTTACTACTTCTGGATTTGTGTCTTTGTTCAAGGCTAAATAAAGATCATTTTTATTAAAAGAAAAAACCTGCTTTAATCCCACGAGTCCTTCCTGCTTCGCTAAATAGGGACCTGATAATGAGCCTGTTGCCCAAATATCTATTTTATTTATTTTTAGTTTCCTGACATTTAATTTATCACTATGCGCTTCGAGAACGCTTATCCCCCTACTGGTAAGAAACTTTGTTAAGGCATCATCCTTATAACCGCCTACTCGCCATGGCTTTGCATCTGACAAAGAATTGATGGTAATAGGTGAGTCAGCCTTAGTAAGTAATACCCAGTACTCTTCAGCCAGTGGACCAACCCACTGAAAGAGCGCTTCCCTTTCAGGCGTTCTGGAGGTCGAAAAAACACCATAATTTTTTTGTTTTAGCGCAGTATCATAGACTCGTTTCCATGGAAAACGCAGGGTCACCCGGTAATCAATATTCGCTCGTTTAAACATTAATCTAACAATATCTGTCGTAATACCCGTCACATTATTGCCGCGGGCAAAGTTTTTTTCATCCGCCGACATATTTAAGGGGGGGAAATTTTCAGTGAGAAGATGAATAGTTTCTGCATACCCTGCAGGAATAATTAAACTCCATATAATGAGCCCCATTCCAAGCGCTTTAGACAACATACTGGCTCCTTAAAACGTTAGCCTTTTTGCATTAGTTAAGTGTTAACATGCTGAATATCCCTGTTCTTATGGATATTGTTACTCGCCAACCAGTCAACACTACAATAACGATACGACTTCACAACAGCTTCCCTGGCATAGAGTGCTTCCCAGCCTAAACACCTAACCTAAAGTTGTGGAACCCACTTCAAGATATAACCACGACACAAAACATGGGTAAACGCTGTATAAATATTTAACTTTCAGTTCAAGCGTGATTACATCCGTACCAATTTCTTGATAGTTTACCCATATCCCCAAAAAAGCTGCAATAAAATCTATCTCAATTATTCACGTCTTAATCATTCACTAGTAATATCAGGTATTATAAAAAAACAACTAGCTAATCCCAACTCAGAATGGCTCCCCTATCAAGCAGCCTCTCAAAAAAAGGTGTTTTATTACAGTGCAATGATAAATATCAAACAAGCCGCCTGGTTAATTACACTTTATGTGCTGTATTGCAGTTTGACGGGCTGTAGCGTACAACCCTCTACCAAGCAGGCAACTACACCCTATATAGAAAGTAAATGTCATAACTACCTGACAGAGCAATACCATCAACTATCACAGCAGCACACAATGGATCAGCAAACTCAGCCTGTTCCTCAGTATCCCTATGTGCGCATTAATCGCTTGTTAGCCAGTTACATATACACCCTAGACACAAGGTCTCGTCGCACAGCTTGGCTTGCTCAAGCTTATCAGGAAACAAATAAAGCCTGGAAAATTGATGTTGCGAATTTACCAAAATCTTATCAGACACTCCATGCACAAAAAATTGACAGCTGTCTACAGCAAACATTTAGCAAACTGGTCGATAACGATCAGTTTTTTAGTGCCTTGCGTGAATTTCGTTACCCTGACGCCTATATTAGTTGGCGGCAGTGGGCGGGGCTGTACCCCCTCACACAGTATTTTTTGGTCCCGGGAATAGCTGCCTGGCATGAAGAGGCAAGCCAACAGTTTAATCAATCTAGCGTAACCACGTTAAAAAATACGGTCATTTACCCGCCCGAACAAAAAGTGCCATCAGCAACATCACTAAGCACTGACACTATTCAAAGCTGGTTTCGACACGCCTACCAAAATAATGCACTACAGCTGCCACTGCTGAGACCAGAGCAATTAGAAAAATTGTTTTATCATTACGCGCCAGTTTGGTCTATCCAAAAGCAAGGAGACTATGACACACCAGGTGAGGTAGTACTAACACCACAACCAACGGTTAGTAACCAGCCCGTCACCTACACCCTAACCTCAATGACCCGGTTTCATGGCAAAACACTCTTACAGCTGAACTATATTATTTGGTTTAAAGAGCGACCTGCCAGTAGTATTTTGGATATTTATAGTGGCAACTTAGATGGTGTTATTTGGCGAGTTACACTAACAGAAAAAGGAGAGCCACTAATTTTTGACAGTATCCATACCTGTGGCTGTTATCATACTTTTTTTCCCTTATCTGAGAGGCTACAAACTAAACAAGTCACCAATCACTTAGAACCACCATTGATAATTTCAATTGATTTACCTAAAACCTCTCACCCAGCACGCTGGGCTATATCAATCAGTTCTGCCGAGCACCACATTACTGGCATTCAACCACTTGAGCTGGATGCCACCGCAGCAAAAGCAGACAAAACCTATACACTCCAAAGTTATAACCAACTTAGAAGTTTACCATTACCCTCTGGTGAGCGAAAAAGCCTCTTTGACGAGGAGTTTGGGATTGTTTCAACAACTGAACGGGCCGAACGGTGGATATTATGGCCCTCTGGGGTCCCGTCTCCAGGAGCTATGCGACAATGGGGAAATCACGCCACCTTATTTATTGGGCAACGTCACTTTGATGATCCTTATCTGCTCAGTCAATTATTTCGCTGGCGATAAATTCTTTTTTTCTGCAGCTACCCTAAATTGTTCCTGGCCCATCCGCAGGGTTTGTTATCATAGCTTGACGACTGCTTCCATTAATCCTTAGGGTTAACAGGCCCTAGCAAATTAGACCAGGAAATAACCAAAAAAGCCCAATTTCATCATGCATGTGCTGGGAAAAATAGAGAGTTATGGTACTGAAAAATACTCATGAAGGAAGGAGAATTCATAGAGGTACACTTATTATGTACCCCTTTGATGCTATTTTCACTTAACAAGTTGCAGGCTCTTTTGCTGCAACAGCGTTCGATTTTGGATAACCAAAAATAATCGCAATGATTGCAGAAAGTCCTAATAACCAGCAGTAGTGAACATTACTGACCAGCTCAAGCGGCGACATGCTAGCAACTGATCCTGCGAGCAATATTTGTGCGCCATATGGAAGTAAGCCTTGAATAACACAGGAGAAAATATCTAATAAACTGGCACTGCGTCGCCCATCAATACCATTTTTTGTCGCTATTTCTTGCGCAGAACTACCTGAAATTAAAATAGCAACGGTATTATTTGCGGTAAAAAACCCTGCAATACTCACAAGTGCACTTATTCCTGCTTCTCCACCTCGACGCTGTAAACCCCGACGCTCAGTAAAACGCTGAATTAAACTGACTAAAAAGGTTAAGCCTCCACGTGCTTTCATAATCGCGCTCAGACCACCAATAAACATCGACAGCACCATGATTTCCAGCATATTGCTATAGCCATCAAAGATATTGCTCGACAGTGTTTCTATTGTGTAGTCAGAAGAATGGTATATACCTGTTATACCCGCAATGATGATACCACTCATCAAAACAACCAATACATTGACCCCAGCTAACGCCAAGCCAAGTACCGCCAAATAAGGCAACACTAAAAGAAAATTAATGTCTTCAGGTTGAGGAACACTGCCGGTATTACCTAGCACAAACAAAACAACCATTGTTACCACTGCAGCAGGTGTTGCTATAAGAAAATTCAACTTAAACTTATCGCGCATTTCACACCCTTGAGTGCGTGTTGCTGCAATGGTTGTATCAGAAATGATGGATAAATTATCACCAAACATTGCACCACCAATTACAGCGCCTACAGCCAAACCTAGTGAAACATCAGCCGTATTTGCAAATCCTACTGCGATAGGCGCCATAGCAGCAATAGTCCCCATCGAGGTGCCCATAGCTGTTGCAATAAAAGCTGAGATCACAAAAATACCAGGTAAAATCAGTTGCTGAGGAATGATATGCAAGCCCAAATTCACTGTGGCATCAACTCCACCAATGGCTTTAGTTACACTGGCAAATGCCCCTGCCAGCAAAAACACCATACACATCATGACGATATTCATATCGCCAATTCCCTTCAAAAAAGTTTCAACTTTCTGGTTTAAGGTTTCACGCCCCATCATCATTGCGATAATAATGGCTGGTAATACGGCAACAGGTGCCTTTATTTGGTAAAAGGCAAAATCGATGTTTTGTTGTGAATAGTAAATACCACTGCCCAAAAATATAACTAAAAATACCAATAAAGGTAACAGAGCTAATGGACTACCCTGCACTGTTTTCATGATAATTTACACACCCCTTGAGATAATCTACTGCTAAAAGCAATAACACAACCAGACTCTTCACATGAAACAAAATTGTTCTTCTACAGAGTTTACTTTGCTTATAAGTAAGCCCTTTATTTAAAATACCCACAGCGAAAGACTTTTATCCTCTAGAACTCAAGAGGGCAGCTGTCAAGTAATGAAACCACAAGAGCTTAATAGTAGAGACTGTGGTGGCAGTTAAAAGCTCCTTAGCCATTGTTCCCGCATTGCGCTCATACATAACATCATGACAGCCATAGAGCAGCGTCGCAGGCCCGCTAAGGTAAACGCTATGGATAGCGAGTATAAAATTGATTCACGAAGGGTTTATTTGGTGCTAAAGCCCGAAACACTTCCCCTTTAAAACCCGCATTAACTATACCACTGCTTAATCTGAAGCTGTTCTTACTGAACTTAGCTTTACTGGTAGACTGGTAGCTTTATTCAGTAAACGGTATACACGTTTTTTTAGGGCTAACGATTGTAAGTTATACCAACACACCTGTATATAAGGCCTACTGGATATACAGGTGCAATTTTCATAATATTTTGATCTACTTTAATACCCTTTAGTAATTACATATTATTGCATTCAGAACAATACCAGGGTGCTGTCAGGCCAAAGTAAAGAAAAGTTTCTATCAAAGTCGTCTTTAGAAAAGCATTTAAACGTAACGAATTAATCAAATCCAACTGTCTTACAACTGTACATGGCAATGACTTATAACGCTACATAACAATGAATAGTTTCAAACCTTAACAATTGACTACCACACCCTTAAGTCAGATCGCAAAGGGTAAACTATAATTGCGAAGTTAAGTCATCACCGTTATGGAAGCCTTTAGGCTAGCAGTTGTCATAGCAACACGATTCACAAATTGGTAAACCATAATACACTCTACGCCAAAGTAGAATTATCGTTCAAATTTCAATCTGTAATAGCGATAAAAGCGACAACAGTCACACAGAAAAATGATTCACGAACGATATAATAGCGGCCCGGACTAAACGGCAAATTATGTGTAATAAGTCGCAACCCGTGTAGTTGATTTGCAAAGCATTCACCGATATAGACCATACTTCACAATTATGCAGTTGCCTTTGCTCATAAGTAACCAATGACTGAACCCTGTGGCCTAACAAAAGTCACATCATTACATCTAAGTTGGGGATTCATTGGACCAATAGTTGGCCTTTTCCCATAATGAAGAATGTTTAGCCTGGACTCTAACAATAGCGGATACCATGATTGCTCAAATGAAAAACCAGGGAGCTTTAATGAGACACTACCACCAGCTAACACTCGCGTTAGTACTCGTATTAGCTGCTACGACCTCAAGTGCAAACTCCGCAGAGCATGCCATACAACCCGTGGTCATCAACATGCAAAACTGTTCCAGTGAGCCTCCTGAGAAAACAAAAGAAGACGATAATGAGAAAAGCAAGGTAAAAGCAGAACAATCAGCCCAGCCAGAGAAAACCATCGTCTACTGTCCTGCCGACAAAGACAAAGATGCTCATGGTGGTAAGTATGTTGTAGGAGAGATTGAATGGGTAACCCTTGACCCTCCAGGCGTTGTTTATAAAGCTCGAATTGATACAGGTGCGACGACATCCTCTCTTAACGCTTTTGATATCACTCCTTTTGAGCGGGATGGTGAGCGCTGGGTCAAGTTCAAACTCACTGACCCCGAAACAAGTGAAACCGTTGAAATGAGCCGCAAAGTTGCTCGCCGGATCCGAATAAAACAGCATGGTACAGATGGACATCGACGCTATACTGTAAAAATGCGTCTACGACTGGGCACCATTGACCAAAGAATTGAGTTCTCGTTAGCCGATCGAAGCGAATATGATTTTCCCGTACTTATTGGGCGAAACCTACTTAAAGATATTGCTGTTGTTGATGTCAGTAAAAAGCTATCAAAAAAACCTGTCATCACTGAAAGTGTCGCCGAGAACCGGAGTGAAAACCAAACAGCAGCCTCCAAACCCAGCAGCTCTCAAAAGCCTGCAACAAAGGCCACAAAAGATAAAGCTAAATCTAAAGCTGAGCCAGCACCGACACCTAAAGATGCAACTGAGAATGAGCCGCAGTCTAAACCGCTACCAGCTGCTAAGCCTAAACCTTCAAGCAAACCAGCCAAAGAGTCCAACAAAAATAGTACTCCAGATCAAACCGCAAACGGAAAGCCATAAATGTCATCCAAAGTTCAGGTCTATTTATTTGCCTTTATTCTTATCTTTATTGGCATAGGTTTAACCATTTATAAAAATAGTGTTCTTGAATTTCCTTTACTACCAGGTGAACGAAGGGCGCTTTGGACCGTTGAAGCCAAAATAGAGTTTCAAGCAAAAGACGAACCTGTAATCGTATCTTTTGCCTTACCTCATAACCCTCCCAAAATGACTGTACTTGATGAAGATTTTACTTCTTCTGGATATGGCTTTGGCTGGGACAATAATACGCAACAACGTCGTGCCCAATGGGCAACTCGCAATGCCACGGGCCGTCAGGTGCTTTACTATAAGCTACAGGTGTATGAAGGTACTCGTCATCAGCAAGAGATTGAGGCTACTCCCCCGCCAGAGCCATCACCACCAGAGCTGGAGTCTGCACAAAAAACAGCCATTAACAACCTAGTTAATTTTGTTTATCAACGCTCCGCCTCACCCAGCACATTTGCTGCTGAGCTAATGCGCTTGATTAATGAACCCAGACCCATGGAGGACATAGCCCTCTTATTGGGGAATAAGAACACCTCCTCCCGAAAAGTTAAAGTAGCCCTCGACACCCTTGCCCAGGCTAAAATCCCAGCACGCATCGCCCGAGGACTCTTTCTTGAAGATGGCCGTCGCAATCAAAAACTCACAACACTTATTGAGGTGTTTGAAAATGATCACTGGGTTATTTTTGACCCTCTAACCGCTGAACGAGGTATTCCTAATCATTTTGTACTCTGGCAAAGAGGAGGAAAATCGTTACTGGATGTAGAAGGCGGAGAAAACTCCAACGTATCATTTTCTATTATCGAAAGTACTCAACCCGCCAATTCCAGAACATTAGTTGAAAAAGCCAACGCCAAAGCCGCTTTGGTTGACTTCTCTATTTATAGTTTACCGATTGAACAACAAAACATTTTCAAATCAATACTGCTAGTACCTATTGGTGCGCTGATTGTTGTATTAATGCGGATCATAGTCGGTATTCGTACATCAGGCACATTCATGCCAATCCTTATTGCCATAGCATTTATCGAAACCAGTTTGGTGACTGGCTTAGCTATCTTCCTCATCATTGTCAGCATAGGCTTATTTATCCGCTACTACCTCAGCCACCTTAACTTGCTGCTCGTTGCCAGGATATCTGCTGTCGTCATTGTCGTTATCGGAATCATGGCAGGTATGAGTATTCTCAGTTATAAGCTTGGCTTCAGTGAAGTAATGAAAGTAACATTCTTTCCAATGATTATCCTCGCTTGGACCATTGAAAGAATGTCAATCTTATGGGAAGAGGAAGGCCCCAAAGAAGTCTTTATTCAGGGTGGTGGCAGTTTGCTGGTTGCTACTTTGGCTTACCTATCAATGACAAACACATACATTGAGCACCTAACGTTTAACTTTCCTGAATTATTACTCGCATTACTAGGTGGTATTTTGATGCTTGGCCAGTATACCGGCTATCGCTTAACCGAACTTCGTCGTTTCCAACCCTTAGCAGAGAATTAACAATGTTTTTTACTTGGCCGAGCAAAATCCGCGCTAAGGGTATATTGGGAATGAATAAGCGTAATGTAAGTTACATTTCACGCTATAACCCAAGGCACTTATACCCTTATGTGGATAATAAGCTCAAAACTAAAATCGTAGCTGAAAAATATAATGTAGCGACCACAAAACTCCTTGGAGTCGTTGAATACCAATATCAAGTGAGAGAGCTTGGGCGCATCCTTGAGCCTTACCAGGGGTTTGCCATAAAACCCGCACAAGGAAGCGGAGGTAAGGGGATCTTAGTTATTTCAGGCAAAAGAAATGGCTTATTTGTCAAAACAAGCGGAGAAGAACTGTCTCTTAACGATGTTATGCGGCATGTTTCGAATACGCTAAGTGGCCTTCATAGCTTGGGTGGAAAGCCTGATGTCTCGATGATCGAGTCACTGGTTAATTTTGCTCCCGTTTTTGATAACTACAGCTATGAGGGTGTGCCTGATATAAGGATGATTGTCTTTAAAGGTTATCCTGTAATGGCCATGCTGAGGCTTTCGACTCATGCTTCTGATGGTAAAGCAAACCTTCATCAGGGTGCAGTAGGTGTTGGTCTCGATCTTGGTACTGGCAAAGCGCTGCTGGCTGTGCAAAAAGGCCGTCCAATCCACAAGCACCCGGATACAGGTTTTGGATTCGACTCTCTGCAAGTACCTGACTGGGAAGTTATCCTTCACCTTGCTTCATCTTGCTACGAAATGACTGGGCTAGGCTATTTAGGTGCAGATATTGTGCTTGATAAAGAAGTAGGACCTCTTCTTTTAGAACTTAATGCTCGCCCTGGACTTGCCATACAAGTTGCCAATGGTATAGGGCTGGTCCCAAGATTAAAGAAAGTTGAAGGTATTCAAAAACCGCATACAAGCGTTGAAGAACGCGTTAGCTTTTCAAAAGCGCATTTTAGTATGTAGTCTGTGACAAATAGCATTTGCTAATCAAGGTGGATTATAGCGTCTGCCTTGATCTTCCTTATCTATTTCCCCTTTCATCCTATCTCTTTGCTTATAAAGTACAGCAACGTTTCAGCAGTTTAAAAAACGGCTATAAGCTTATAATTACTTTTATTTGCAACGCAAAAAAAGACCGCGCCAGAAGGCGCGGTTAAAAGTGCAGTTTCCCGCTGACAGCAATACCGATACCAACAACTATCAAGCGGTTCACAACTGCAGGGTTAAGAAACATTTCACGTGCTTGGAGCTTGCTATCATATCAGCAATTACTGATACATTTCCAAGAAATAGTACATATACTCCTTGCCTACTCTGGTCCAGTATCAGTAATAATCACAAAATCCAAACTGGTAATATTCAACCTCTTAACTCATTGAATAACAATAAGTATTTAGCACGTTAGTCATAAGACCTTAATGATTAAGAACCAGTACAGGTTCCTTTCCTGCCGTAACTTGCCCAGACTTCTTCTCCAATGAAGCAAACTGATCTACATTTGAGATCACGACGGGCGTAACAACTGACACGGCTGTCTTTTGTAAAAGCGGCAAATTCAAGCGAATAACTGGGTCTCCAGGTTTAACCCGAGTATTTTCTTCTATGAGCCTCTCGAACCCTTCACCTTTTAAATTCACCGTATCAACACCAAAATGGACAAATAATTCAACTCCAGCATCAGTTGTCAATGTGAAAGCATGATTAGTCCGGAATATTTTGCCAATCACTCCCTCACAAGGTGCAACAAGTGTATCTCCTGTTGGATTGATCGCTATACCATCTCCTGCCATTTTTTGCGCAAATACAGGATCAGGCACATCTTCAATAGCAATAATCTCTCCTGTCACAGGTGCTACGAGTACAGTCTGACCTTCTCTCGCTTGCTGACTATTCATTGAACTACTCTCTTTTTCAGTACCGTGCTCAGCCTCGGAACTGCTGACTTCTGAATGACCTACAGCAACATCTGCAGGTATTGCTCTCATTTCATCAGCCAGTATAGCGGCCTGAGGACCAATAATGACTTGTACATTTTTTGTACCGAGCTTAACGATACCTTTAGCACCCAACGCTTCCAGTGTTTTTTCCTCAACTAAGCCTTGGTCTTTTACTGTAAGCCTTAATCTAGTCAAACACGCATCAATCTGAGTGACATTGTCATGCCCACCGAGCGCCATCAAATAACTAACTGCAGCACTGGTACTAGACCCTGCTAATGGCTGATTCTGATTCAAATCATTTTCGTCTTCTCGACCAGGCGTTTTTAAATTGAAGCGCTTGATTGCAAAAACAAATAGCACGTAATAAAGAACAAACCAAACCAGACCCAGAGGAATTAACCAGGCACCTTTATTAGCTAGACCAAAGTTCAAGCCATAGTCAATTGCACCAGCCGAAAAAGCAAAACCGTGTCGGATATCCAAAAGGCTACAGACCGCTAGAGATAAACCAGTCAGTAATGCATGAATGAGATACAAGACAGGTGCTAAGAACATGAAGATAAACTCAACAGGTTCAGTTACACCAGTCAGAAAAGAGGTCAAGCCTACCCCTAGCAGTATCCCAGCAACCTTTTTACGATTCGCTTGTTTCGCTGTGGTATACATAGCCAAACAGGCTGCTGGCAAACCAAACATCATCACTGGGTAAAAGCCTGTCATAAACGCTCCAGCTGTTGGGTCACCCGCAAAGAAGCGATGCAAGTCACCATTAACAACCTCCCCGCCAGCACCAGGGAAAGAGCCAAATACAAACCACACCAAGTTGTTGAGTACATGATGAAGGCCCGTAGGAATCAACAAACGGTTAGCTGTACCATAAACAAAAGCACCTACGGCGCCAGATCCTGTTATCCAGTTACCCACCATATCTATGCCATGCTGGATTGGCGGCCATATGTAGCCAAACAACACCGCTAAAATACAGCCAATAGCTGCAGTGATAATAGGAACCGATCGTTTGCCCCCAAAGAATGCTAAATAATCAGGCAATTTTAAGCTGTTAAATCGGTTATAACTTAAACCCGCTACAACCCCCATTAAAATACCTGCCAACACCCCCATATCAATATGTTCATTGATTGTGGACATTGCCGTAGTGAGCACTAAATAGCCTACCCCACCGGCTAATGCTGCAGCACCTTGACCATCTTTAGAAAAGCCAATTGCCACACCAATAGCAAAAATTAGTGGTAGGTTTGCAAATATTGCTTCTCCTGCCTTAAAGAGAAAAGGTATGTCAAATACATCTGTAGCCCCCAACCGTAGTAAAAGACCAGCTACTGGTAATACGGCTATGGGCAACATTAATGCTCGCCCTAACCCCTGAAACCAACCAAGAATATTCATCGTTACCTCCCGTCACTGCAAAGGGAAAGTTAAGCCAATTTTCGTAATTTTTTTTGGAATATACCCTCACATTACCTTACACCAACTTTTTTTTCTTTGCAAAATAAGTTTTACAAATTTACTTGATCTGCGTAAAATAAATGACATATCCCTATTGTCTTAATTGTATTAACACCACTATGACAGACTTATTTGTATTAACTTTTTTCTCAACACGAATAAAGATATCTGTTTCACTGAGGTAACACTATGCGCCTGATACCTTTGCCAAGATCTACTAATGTCAGCCACTGGGTAGCTCACTACATTATTGAGAGCATTAATCGGTTTAAGCCTACTCAACAACGTCCCTTTATTCTTGGCCTGCCTACTGGAGGCACCCCTCTCGGGGTTTATCGATTATTGATAGAAGCCTACCAACAGCAAAAGGTAAGCTTTAAGCACGTCATTACCTTCAACATGGATGAATATGTTGGCCTGGCGTGGGATCATCCGCAAAGTTATCACTTTTATATGCAACAGAACTTCTTTCGGCATATTGATATTCTTGAGGAAAACACTCATATTCCTAATGGAAATACATCTGACCTGGATGCTGAATGTAAACGTTATGAGCAAACAATCAGCCAGTTTGGCGGAGTACATTTGTTTCTGGGCGGAGTTGGTTCTGATGGACATATTGCCTTTAATGAGCCAGGTTCATCATTAGCATCTAGAACACGCATTAAAACGCTAACCGACGAAACACGACAAGCAAATGCACGTTTTTTTGATGATGATCTGAACGCCGTTCCAAAGCTCGCACTCACTGTTGGAATTGGTACGCTACTTGACGCCAAAGAGTTGCTGATTATGGCAACTGGTAGCAATAAAGCCGATGCAGTCCAACATGCCGTTGAAGGTGCTGTAAGTCACCAGTGGCCTGTTACCGCTATACAGCTTCACCCCAAAGCGATCATTACTTGCGACCATGATGCCGCTCAAGAACTGAAAGTCAAAACACTCACGTATTACCAAAAACTAGAAGCTGAAATTATCTGTCAATATTAATTTTATTACGAGAAAATGCAGTATGTACGCACTCATTAATGGACGCATTTTTACCAGTGAAGAAACTCTCGAACAGCATGCGGTTGTCATTGAAAACGCATTAATTAAATCCTTAGTACCAACAAGTACACTACCCAATGACATTAAGAAAATTGACTTACAAGGACTTAACGTCTCACCAGGATTTATTGATCTACAATTAAACGGTTGTGGTGGCCGTCTATTCAATGATGATATAAGTGCAGAAACACTCGATATTATGCACAAAACAAACCTGCGCCATGGTACTACCCATTATTTAGCAACACTGATTACTGCGAATGATGCACAAATAAAGCACGCACTGGAAACAGTAAAAAATTACAAACAAAATCACTCATCTGTTCTTGGTTTGCATTTAGAAGGTCCTTATATTAACCGCCAAAAAAAGGGTATTCATGATCCTGATCAAATTCGTCCTTACGATCTTGATATGATAAAGCTCATGGCAGACTATGGTGGCGATACATTAAAAGTTGTTACACTCGCACCAGAATTAACCACTACAGAAATTATTCAATTACTTATAAAAAATAATATTACTGTTTCTGCAGGACATAGTCTTTCTGACTACAACACGGCACAACATGCATTTCAAGCAGGCATATCAATGGCTACTCACTTGTTTAATGCAATGCCTTCCATCTCTGCACGAACACCAGGCTTAGCAACAGCGATTTTAGACAATCCAAACGTTTTTGCTGGAATTATTGTTGACGGAATTCATGTTGACTACCCACTCGTTAAACTGGCCAAAAAATTAAAGCATCAACATTTATTTTTAGTGACTGATGCGGTTTCACCCGCAGGCACAAATATGACAGCATTCAAACTGGGACCTCATAACATTCAAGTTAAAAATGGTCAGTGTATTGCAGAAGATGGTACTATTGGCGGATCTGCATTAACCATGAATAATGCAATTATTAATTGTGTGAACCATGTGGGTATAGAACTCGCCGAAGCATTAAGAATGGCTACACTCTACCCGGCCAAAGCAATAAACCAGGATCATCATCTTGGCAAGGTTGCACCAGGCTATAGTGCTGATTTAGCAATTTTTGATAATAGTTTAAATGTAACAGCCGCGGTAAGTGCTGGACAGTGGCATGACACGGTAAAATAAAGGCAAAAAAGACTCTATTTGCTTTAAACTTAACATTTGTAAAAAATACAGAGGTTTATGGCTCCCTTTATTAAAGGCAATATTGATCTCGTTAGGCAGCTAAATACGGCAACTATTTATCGCACGATCAATTACGATGGTCCAATTTCACGAACCCGTCTAGTAGAAGTGACTAGTTTGGCGGCTGCTAGTGTCACTAAGATCACACGACAACTGATTAATGCAGGTTTAGTCCAAGAGGTTTCTCAAGAAGAATCAACCGGTGGGCGACGTCCAACATTATTAGCCACAAATAAAGAGCGATTCTATATCATCTCAACCAAACTGGGCCGAGGATTTTTGGAAGTCACCCTAAACCGCTTAAACAAAGAAGTCGTCGACCATCGCAAACTAACACTAAAATACCAAAACCCCGAAGCAGTCCTCCAAGAGACATGTGAAGTCATTCACGATATATTGAGGAGTAACAGTCAAGTAAACCAACAGCGGATTCTAGGCATCGGCCTCGCGATGCCAGGTTTAATTGACCCCACCAAAGGGGTTGTTATTGAAAACCCTCACTATCAATTTAAACACTTTCCAATCGTCGAGTTTTTTGAACGAGAATTTAATATAACAACATTTGTTGATAATGATATCCGCAGCCTGGCCCTCGCAGAAAACTACTTTGGTGCTTCGCAAGGCATTAAAGACTCAGTATTAATCAGCGTAAGGCATGGTATCGGGGCAGGAATTATGATTAACGGGCAGCTGTTTTATGGCTGTAACCAAAATGCTGGTGAGGTAGGCCATATATTTATTGAAGAGTTTGGCCCTAAGTGTAACTGTGGTAATTATGGATGCTTAGAGACTGTTGCCTCTAACCCTAGCATTATTCGCCAAGCTAAAGAGTTACTCGCTCATGGTCACCCTAGCCAGTTAACATCCCTTCCTTCTTACCAGTTAAATGGCCCGGAAGTTACCATTAAAGATATCTGCCAGGCAGCACTGAATGGTGATGAGCTATGTCAAGCAGTTATCAAACGCGTTGGTAATTACTTAGGTCTTGCCATTGCTACGGTCATTAACCTGTTTAACCCTCAAATGATTATTATTGCAGGTGACATTGTTAAAGCTCAGCATTTCTTATTTCCAAGCATCAAAAAGCAAATGGAAGATAAAGCTTTGCAAAGTTTTGCCTGTAAAACCCGCATTCTTGCCAGCCAAGTTGATACCAATGAAACCATCGGTGCATTTTCACTAGTGCAAAGGGCGCTGTTAGAAGGTAAATTATTCACCCGGCTTGGCCTAAACTCGATGTAATCAAACCGACACCCTACATTACGTCTACTGCGATAACATTTAAGGTCAGATGCAGCAAGTAATTTTGCGAGTGACTTGAGTTCATCGCACGGGTGTTTTATGTTTTGCCTCCCTTTATTAGCAATCACTTTGACAGGAGGCAACACCCTAGTCGGTATACGTAGTTTCCGCAATTGATCAACGAGTGAGCTTTTTTAAAGATCGGCCATTTGATATACAAAACAATGATAGTCGAGGGAAGTCTTGTGTCTTTTATTCTTCGGAAATACCTAGCGGTTCCATTACTCATCCGCATACTGGCAAGTTTTGTCAGTGGTTCTCTAATAGGTTGCTTGCTTTGGTGGCTTAGTTACCAAGTAGGGCAAGACACCATTAGTGAGGTGCTTAGCTATATCACCCCATTTGGTGAAGTTTTTGTCAAAATGCTAAAAATGATCGTTATTCCGGTCATCTTTTTCTCGCTTGTAGTGGGTGCCGCAAGTTTACCACTGCAACGCTTTGGCAAAATTGGTGTTAAAGTGCTTGGCTGGTACTTTTTCTGTTCTCTACTTGCTGCAACGGTAGGTGTAATTATTGCCCTCGCGGTTGATCCTGGCAGCAATAGTCAGTTATCTGGATGGCATAGCATTACCCAGGGTTTAACAAATCAAGCCAGTGATATATCAAGCAAAGCAGCAGCAGCTCAAGAGCAAGGATTAGCAACCGTCTTACTGAGCATGTTTGAAAACCCTTTTACAGCTCTTTCTGAAGGTAACTTTCTTGCGATTATCACGTTCTCTATTCTGTTTGGCTTAGCCTTAAGGGTTATCCAAGAAAAAGCAGAAGCTAACAATGAGTCATCAGCTCACCTTGTCACGCTTTTCAACATTATCAATGCGGCACGTGACTGTATCTTCAAGCTGGTAGACTGGATTATGGAATACACCCCCATAGGTGTGTTTGCTTTGTCTATTGGTAACTTTGCGCTTTATGGACCTTCCATTGCAGGGCCATACATTAATGTTGCCTTTGGTGTCATTGTTGCCGTGCTGCTGATGGTATTTGTTGTTTATCCTATGCTGTTAGCTGTAACCACAAGGCAAAACCCACTACCTATCATGAAAAAAATGCAGGAAGCCATCATCACTGCATTCATTACACGTAGTAGTGCCGCCACCCTTCCCGTCTCTCTCAGAACCATTGAAGAAGACTTAAAAGTTAAAAATGAGCTGGCCAGTTTCTCTTTACCTTTAGGTGCAACCATTAACATGGACGGTGTGTGTGTTCACTTACCCATGTTTGCTATCTTGGCTGCAAATATGTTTGGCTTTGACTTAGGCTTTGGCAGTTTGCTGGTTATGGTCCTCACTACAGTACTTGCTTCTATTGGTGCAGGTGGTGTGCCTGGTGGCAGTTTGATGCTACTGTTCATTATCCTACAAGGGTTAGGTCTGTCTCAGGACCAAGTAGCTATTATTGTGGCCCTGGCGTTAGGTATTAATCCGATTTTGGATATGTTTGAGACCGCCAATAACGTCACTGGCGATATGGTGTGTACTTATGCTGTCGCCAAACAAGAAAATCTGCTTGAGGATGACTTATCAACGGATTGTAGTGATGTCTCAGCAAATACAGGCTACCAAGCAGCTGATACTGCGACCTCATCAGACTAGCGAGATTTCCCAGTAAGCTGCTCAATACCGATGTGCCTCCTGACCTAGGAGGTACATTTCCTTGCCCTCCTAACATGAACTTATTTATCCACTCTTGACCTGTAAAACAAGCTTTCTTTATCTTCACTATACTCTACGTTTAATTCCCCTTATTATGCATCAATTCATGTGTATCTAATGACAAAGTGATAGCCTTATGAAACGCTTGAATTTCGTACCCTCTTTACTTTTCCCTGTTCTCTTCCTGCTACCTTTAAGCTTACTACTGAGTGGCTGCCAGTCCGCTTACTACTCTACGTTGGAGAAAGTGGGCTATCACAAACGTGATATTTTAATTGATCGTGTTGAAGATACTCAGCAGTCTCAAGAAGAAGCCCAACAACAGTTCCAATCCGCACTGGAACATTTTCAGGTTGTTGTGAACTTCGATGGTGGTGAACTACAAACCTTATACGACACATTAAAAGCTGACTTTGATAAAAGCCAAGACGCGGCTGAGGAAGTCAGTAGCCGAATCAATAAAGTCGAAGATGTCGCTGAAGCTTTGTTTGAAGAGTGGGAGGGTGAACTTGCCTTGTACCAAAACCAGTCCCTTAAGCGTGATAGTGAACGTAAACTTAGGCAAACAAAACAGAAATATCAGCAACTCATTACGGCCATGCGTCGCGCAGAGAAAACCATGCAACCTGTACTCACCACTTTTCAGGATCAAGTACTTTACCTGAAGCATAATCTCAATGCTCGCGCTATCGCCTCATTAAAAGGTGAACTTAGAAATATACAACAGGATATTAATCAACTGATCCGAGAAATGCAGCGCTCAATACGTGAGTCCAAAGCATTTATACAACAGCTGCAGCAAGGTTAAATCATTATGCACTGGCCTTTCCTTCCCAAAGCAGCCCGTTTATACATCACACTACTCGCTAATCTACTGCTATTAGCTGGCTGCGCGACACTATCCGGTACCTATGAAAAGCCGCAACTCTCATTAAACTCACTGCACATCCTTGAACCAGATGGACTAACCCAACGCTTTGCGCTGGGGTTACAGATTATGAACCCTAATGATCAGCCCTTGAATATTAAAGGGCTGTATTACACTATTGAGTTAGAAGGCTATGAGCTTATTTCCGGCGTATCTAATCAAATACCTGAAGTGCCCGCGTTTGGCACCGCTAATTTTACGGTTCATGCAAACACTAACCTAATTAATAGTATCCGCTTTATTAACGCCATTATTAAGCAACCAAAAGACACCTTCAGCTACTCATTATCAGGTAAACTGAGTTTGGATAATTTCTACCCTCGGCAAGTGAACATTGAACAAGAGGGAAATATTTCACTTAAGCATTAAGCACTCATGATCGGAACACTAGCCTTTGACAGCTCCCGCAGTCAGTCCAGCGACAATTTTACGTTGAAATATCAGCACCAGCACAATTAGAGGGACAGTTACAACCACTGAAGCTGCCATAATTATTCCCCATGGCAGCTCATGCTGACTGGCACCACTAATCAATGCAATCGCGACAGGTACCGTACGCTGGTGCTCACTTAAGGTAAAAGTTAAGGCAAATAGAAACTCATTCCATGCAGCAATAAACGCTAGTAAGCCTGTTGTGACGAGCGCAGGCCATAGTAATGGCAAAAAAACATTAAAAATCATATGCCGTGGACGCGCGCCATCCATAATAGCGGCTTCTTCAATTTCTAACGGCAGTTGTTGCATAAATGTGGTAAGCACCCATACCGTAAAAGGTACGGTAAAAATCAAATACGATAAAATTAAACTGCCTAAATGATTATATAATCCCAACCACTGAATCAACTCAAATAAGCCCGATAAAACAGCCACTTGAGGAAACATAGACACGCCTAAAACCACCATTAACAAGGTTTTACGCCCATAAAACTCACGGCGTCCTAATGCATAAGCGGCAGTCACACTTAGTAGTAATGATATAAAAACCACTAAAGTAGAAACAATTATGGAGTTAATAATATTAATACCAAAGGGTTGCTGCTCAAATACCGCTAAATAATTTGTCCAGTGCCAGTGTTTAACCCAGTAATCGACTTGGAATAATTCAGTCCCCTCTTTAAATGAGCTAATAATTGCATAGTAAAAAGGAAAGATGCAATAAATAAGTATGCATACAAGCCATATCGTAAAACCTATTTTGGTCAGTATTTTTTTAATTTTTAAAGATGAAATAGCCAAACCAGAATCCACTTTAAAAACGCTGATAAAAACGATGCCGCCCAGCATATAAAAAAATCACAGTGCATAGTGCTATTACCATAAATAACATGGTAGAGGCTGCTGAACCATAACCAACCAGCTGAAACGCAACCAATTGCTGTCGAGCAAATACAGACATAGACATAGTGGCCGTGCTGTTTGCTGTTAACACATAAATTAAATCAAACACTCGCAGAGCATCTAGTGCTCGAAATACCACAGCCACCATAACCCCTGGTGCAATTAACGGTAATGTTACCTTCCAGAATGTTTTTATTGTTGAGACACCATCCACTTTTGCCGCTTCAAATAATTCTTTTGGCAACATTTGTAAGGCAGCTAAAGTCAATAATGCCATAAAGGGTGTCGTCTTCCAGACATCCACTAAAATGACTGCCCACATTGATAAATCGGGGTCAGCAGTCCAGGCTAATGGCTCGGATATCAACCCACATAATATTAATAAGTCATTAATGACCCCAAACTGATCGTGTAGCATCCAACTCCACATCCGTGCAGAAACAATGGTTGGAATAGCCCAGGGAATTAGTACAGCCGCACGAACCCAACCTCGCCCAGGAAACGTTTTATGCAGCGTTAAAGCAATGGCAACACCGAGTACGGTTTCCATCGCAACTGAAACTACTGTAAAAAATAACGTATTATAAACTGCATTCCACCATACAGAATCAGTCAGTAATCCAAACCACTGATCCTGATAGCGCACGAAATAATTTTCCAAACCGACAAATGTATAATGATCTAAATTAGCCAGGCTAGCATCAGTAAAACTAAACCAGATAGTGCGAAACAATGGCCAACCCGCAACTGCAAACAATGTCACTAAAACAGGTAATAATAGCCAGACAATTTGCCACCGACTGCCTGTAGAGGTTCTACTCACAAACTGTAACTCTCATGCAATTAATTTTCTTACCAACGTTCACCTTTACTGACCCGCAACAGCTGCCTGGATAACTGCTCCAGTGCCACATTGGCTTTTTGTCGTCCTGCTAATACTTGATGGATCTGATTATAAAATGCAGCTGACACTTGATTATATTTTGCTCCTGTCACAGTAGATGGTCTGGCAATAGCGACATTAAGTGTTTTTACCAACTTACCAAAAAAAGGATTAGCCGCTAGCACCTGTTTATCTTGGTATAGACTGGGAATTGTCGGGTTATAAGAACCCGCTAACGCTCGTCTTTTCTGCTCTTCTTCACTCGTTAAGTAGCGTACAAGGTCAATTGCGATATCAGCATGCTTAGAATACTTTGAGACTGCCAGCTGCCACCCCCCTAAGGTCGCAGCATGTTGACCATTCCCTGATTTAGGAACAGGCGCAACACCCACTTTACCTCGAATTGGGCTATCTTCATGCTGGGTTAATGCCCAAACATACGGCCAGTTACGCATAAAGACCGCATGGCCAGATTGAAAAACACCACGCGCGTCTTCTTCTGCATAATTCAAAACCCCTGGAGGAGATATATCACCAACCCAACTGGCAGCCATTGTTATAGCCTGTTCCGCTTGCTTATTATTAATTGAAATCTTGCCATCTGACTCAACAATTTGGCCACCACCATAGCTGTTTACCCACTCCAACGCATTACAGGTTAAGCCCTCGTAAGCCCTGCCCTGCCAGGTAAAGCCCCACATTTTGTCAAGACCTGCTTTACGCTCCTCGGTCATAATGTGCTTGGCTATCCGCGTCATGTCTGACCACGTTTCTGGAATGGGCTGCTGATACTTTTCTAATAAATCTTTACGGTAATACAGCACCCCTGCATCCGTGTACCAAGGCATCGCAGTCAACTGGCCATTAACGGTATTATTGGCAATAATCGTAGGAAAATGCTGCTTGACCTGCCCCGCTAGAGGTTTAGCTAAATCAACAAAGTGTGGCGCTAAGATACCAGGCCAAACCACATCAATTTGAAACACATCAATGTCAGCTGTTTTAGCTGCAAGCAGCTGCTGATACAGCGCCAGCCGTTCAGAAGATGAGGCAGGCGTTGAAACAACACTGGCTTTATGGCCACTTCGTTTTTCCCATATAGCAACGCCTTCTCTACACAGCTCTACTTGACGTCCTACAGCGCCACATGAAATTGCTATGGTTGCAGCATGACTCATACTCATCCAACAACACAAAATGATTAAGCAAATTCGCATAACATCATCCCTGAATCCGAGTGATCAAAATGTAAACCTGGCACCTCAGGCTAACATTCATTCTATGACGCTTTAAGGTATACTACGTCATTTAACTGTGACGACTGATTCATCATGTTAAGCAATATCCGCGTTATACTGATTAACACCTTTCACCCCGGCAATATTGGCTCTGCGGCACGCGCCATGAAAAACATGGGGATTCGTAATCTCTATCTTGTCGATCCCCAGGATTTTCCGAATGAGCAAGCACTCACTATGGCAGCTGGTGCAAAAGATATTGTCGAGCAAGCTGTCATCACCTCAACGCTCGCAGAGGCTATTGCTGACTGCAGCTTTGTGATTGGCACCAGTGCCAGAGATCGCACCCACTCGCTACCACAAATGAATGCACGGGAATGCGGAGAACGTGTGATCACAGAAAGTCAGTCTCACCCTGTTGCCTTGGTATTTGGCCGAGAAACAATGGGCTTGCACAATGATGAGATTCAACAGTGCAATGCGCATACATATATTTCTGCTCATCCCGATTATCCTGTATTAAACCTCGCCGCTGCGGTACAAACCATATGCTATGAAATATATATGGCTCACCAGATACAGGCAGAACAACCCTATAAATCAAACAGTAACCAAAAAGAGAAAACCTATCCCAATACGCAACAAATGGAGTATTTTTACCAACACTTAGAAACAACTCTGCGTAATATCGGGTTTCTCATCAAACAACACCCCGGTAATACTATGTTAAAGCTAAAGCGTTTATTTAACCGGGCGCGACCAGAGCGACAAGAGCTAAGTATTTTAAGAGGGGTTTTAAGTGCTATCGATAAACTGGCCGACTCAACAAAAAAAGAGTCCACTAAAAAAGAAGAGCGTTAAACCGAATTTTTTAAAACACGCCCTCCCTTTTTTGCTATACCCCAATATGAGCAACTGTTGTATTTAATTGTTTATCGACAACCAAAAGGCTGGATAACTCTTTTTGCTGCAAGGAAGCAGTAACCAAGTCTTCAGGGGGAGTATTCATAGCGCATTCACAAGGCTTTTCACAGGCGTTAAAAGAGGCTTTACGATACCTTTTACAAACTTTTTACATATCACTTACGTTTGTCTGACCACACCACCAGGCTTAGGGATTACAGTAAAGTACAAAGCCCTTTACGAGGAAAATAAAAATGAGCCTAAAGAAACCCTTCGCCCGACTAGCCATTGGCTTAATCAGCAGCTTGGTGCTACTCACTCAACCAGCGAACGCCAAAGCACCACCCGTTAATCTATCTGTTGACTTAGCCACCCCTGTGTTAGAAGCAGAAAAATCCCAAACAGCCTTTGTTAAAATTTCGCTAATGGGTCTTCAACAGGACGTCGAAAAACTGCAACGTACTCCCACCAATATTACTATCGTTTTAGACAAATCAGGATCCATGCAAGGCGATAAAATCCGCCACGCTAAAGAAGCCGCTATCATGGCCATCAATCAACTAGGGCCACAAGACATAGTCTCTGTGGTAACTTATGACACAACAGTCAGCGTTGTGGTACCTGCAACCAAAGTTATCAATAAAAATAATATTGCCACAATGATACGACAAATCAGGGCTAATGGTTCGACTGCTCTATTTGCAGGTGTAAGCAAGGGGGCAGATGAGCTACGCAAATATATCAGTGCAAACCGTGTTAATCGCGTTATTTTATTGTCAGATGGGCTGGCAAATGTAGGGCCTCAGTCACCTTCAGAGTTGGGTCAATTAGGTGCATCCTTAGCAAAAGAAGGCATAAGTGTCACAACAATTGGTCTTGGGCTAGGCTACAATGAGGACTTAATGACACAATTAGCAGGCTTTAGCGATGGTAATCATGCCTTTGTTGAAAATGCACAAGATCTGGCAAAAATATTTCAAAGCGAATTCGGTGATGTACTATCAGTGATAGCCCAAGAGGTAAATATCGAAATTCGCTGTATCAATGGTGTACGACCATTGCGGATTCTTGGTCGAGAAGGAGAAGTGATTGGTAATAAAGTGAGAACCAGACTAAACCAGCTGTATAGTACCCAAGAAAAATACCTAATTCTTGAAGTTGAAATACCACCAAGCAAAGCAGGCCAGCAAAAAGACATCGCCTCAGTTCAAGTTAACTATAACAATATGTTAAACAAAAAACAGGAACAACTATCAGGCTTAGCCATTGCTCGCTTTTCTCAGTCCAAACAGGAAGTCACAGAATCAATTAACAAAAAAGCCTATGAGGATTCAGTAGAGCAAGTAGCCAATGCCGCATCAATTAACGCCATACGGTTACGTGATGAAGGTAATATTCCAGCGGCAAAAGCTGCTCTTCAGCAAAGTGCTGATTACCTCGCAGAAGAATCAAAACGAGTAGATTCTGAAAAACTGAGAGTGCAACAGGAAGAGGTGCTTGATGATGCTACAGCCCTTGAATCAGAAGCTGATTGGAACAAAAACCGCAAACGCTTAAAGGAAAAACAGTATAAACGTGCTAAACAACAGAGCTATTAATTGATACCTGAATTTCAAAACAGTCAATTAAGGGGGCCTCTAAATAGAGGTTCTCTTAAAAAATGATGCCATAAATGAAACACATATCAACCCAACAAAAAATCAAAATCATTCTTATATTACTTATCACACTACCTATTTGCCTACTTGCCTGGCTTAGCTTTCAACTACAAAAAAATGAACAGATCGTTCAAGCTCATCAAGCACAAAACCTTATAGAAACCAGATTAAAAGCCGTAGAAAGAGAGCTGAAAGCTTATTTTGAACAATTGGAAGTTCAACTAAGGTCTGATCATCAAACACTGGCGGAACTCCCTCAAAACCAATCAATAGATCAGGTGAGGGATTATTTACGTGATTCCCCTTTAATTCAAAATATCTTTATTTTAAGCAGTACGGGCCACTTACTTTTTCCTCCCAACATTCAAACGTCAATTAAAGAGCAAAGCTTTATTAGTCAAACAAAATCTATATGGAGCAACCCTGAACTGTTTGAAAGCTTAGCCAGTCATGAAGAAACATCACCTTTACCTTCTACCATCGACCGATCAGCACAGCTAGAAGCTTATGTTAGCCCGGTAAGCCAGAAAAAAGCGGTAGCCAGTTTTGCTCCCAGCATATTATCCAGTGGCTGGATTAGCTGGTTCTCAGAAAATCATCATCGCTTACTATTTTGGGTAAAAGACTCCACAAACCGTGTAATCGGGTTTGATTTAAATCGTATGCGCATGCTGTCTGATCTTATTAATCGCCTTCCTGATGCTACACAACTTCATAATGGACTCAACCAGTCTGCTATCCAGTTATTAGACGATAATTCAAGTGTGTTGTACCAGTGGGGTAATTACCAGGTAGCCGATAATGATCAACCGCTAGGTACACGTTACTTGTCTCCACCTTTAGCAAACTGGAAAGTAAATTATTTCAGTCATAAAGCCACAGCCTCAATATCAACCTGGTTGAGCACGCTTGCAGGCTTACTGGCTTTTGGACTCACCCTTATAGGCTTAGGTATCTATTTTTATCGAGAACATCAGCGTGAAATGCAACAAGCCCAACAGCGGGTGAGCTTTGTCAATCAGGTATCTCATGAGTTGAAAACCCCTCTCACAAATATACGCATGTACGCTGAGCTCATGGCTGAGCAATTGTATGAAGAAGATCAACAGCAAAAAAGATACATAAATGTCATCACTGGTGAAAGCCTACGGCTTTCACGCCTTATAGAAAATGTACTTAACTTTTCCAGAAGCCAGCGCAATGCCATTAAAGTTAATAAGGCACCAGGCATTATCGATGAGTGTATTAAAAATACCATTATTGCTTTTGAAGCCACATTACATAATAAAGGTATATTGTTTGACGTAACTTATGGTGCTGAAAAAACAGTGTATTTTGATAAAAGTATTATCGAACAGATATTAAATAACCTGCTAAGCAATGCAGAAAAGTATGCCCATACAGGCAAAAAAATTCATTTAACAACCCTTCTTGAAGATAACCAGTGTAAAATCACGGTCCAAGACTATGGTCCTGGTATTCCTCCCACTGCACAAAAAAAGATCTTCGATCCATTTTATCGCGTTAGCTCTAAGTTAACCGATGGTATCAGTGGTACAGGAATAGGACTCAGTATTGCGCGTCAGCTTGCCAAGTTACATGGAGGCAACCTTATTCTTATTCCTTCAGAGGTAGGTGCATGTTTTCAATTAAGCATCAATATTGCTCCAAACTAACTATACCCAAAACGAAGGGTTTTTAGGGAAATGATTCGTGAAGGGTATATCAAGCCCTATCTATGATTCTGGTGGAGAGTTCATATGAAAGTATTAATTGCAGAAGATGATACCTTTATTCGCGAAGGCTTAAATGACTTACTCAGCAATGAAGGCTACAGTTGTATTCTTGCCGAAAATGGACAACTAGCCTGGCAGGCTTTTCAGTCAGAAAAACCGGAACTGGTACTTTTAGATATTATGATGCCTGAAAAAGATGGCTACTCACTCTGTAGAGAAATTCGGCAGCATAATCAGGACATACCTGTTATTTTTATCACCGCAAAATCTGAAGAAATTGATCAAGTACTCGGCTTAGAGTTAGGTGCGGATGACTATATTATGAAGCCATTCGGCACCCGAGAGGTTATAGCCCGAATTCGTGCAGTTACTCGTCGTTATTTAAAAACCCAAACTCAACATAAACAGGATAATTCATTCAATTTACATGACTTGGTTATTTACCCTGATGAACTAAGAGCACAACGAGGCGAACAAATTATTGATTTAAGTTTGCGGGACATCAAAATTATCAAACTTCTCTATGCTATGCGAGGCAAAGTGGTTGATCGAGATACCTTATTCAATCAATGCTGGGGACGAGACTATTTTGCATCAAGTAGAACACTCGACCAACATATTTCAAAGCTTCGTAAAGCCATTGAAGTTGACCCCAAAAACCCCATTGTCATAAAAACAATACATGGTGTCGGCTATCGGATTGAGTAGCCTTTTTTTAGATATACCCATCAGGAAATTTTTTTATCCTTGGTAATAGGCATAACTAATAGCCAGTAGCGCTTGATACTACCTAGCCGCTAACAAGTACCTTGTTATATTCTTGTTAATTCTTTAGCAATATCTTGGTATTTTTCTTCAAAAGCTTCATAGGTTTCTAACCTTATTTGTTTAATATATTGCATAATCTCATCATTTGAGAGACCAAATTGACTCAATAAACAGTATGCAAATATACCTGTTCTATGAAGACCTGCAGAACAATGTACCAAGATGGTTTCTTCGTTTTTAACGCTTTCAGCAACATTTTTAACCGATTTCTTAAAAAGAAATTTTTCGCTTGGCTCCATTTTTACTGCATTTTTTACTTTCACCCACTCCCAAGTCATACCCGATGATTGTACTTCATTACCAATTCGTAAAGCTTGCTCACCTCGAGAGCCTAATATTGTCACAACCTTCGTACAACCTACTCTCGTAAGACTTTTGATTTCCTTTAGCTTAGGTCTTTCTGAAAGCGCTAAAGAACCATAATTTTCTATGTTAATAAATTTATATGTTAGTGCCATCTGTTTCCATGTATATATCACGAGCCTTGATAAGGGCCTAAAGCATCAAGTTTACTGATCAATACTACTTGCCACAATACATTGTTCCTGCGCAGAACATAAATTAATATGCTCTTCCCCTAGCAGAAAAGCATCCTTGGTCTCTACCACTCACGATGTTCCCGGCACCTGCTTCACAAACAAACTCACGTACTGCAAACAGCTTTCTTGCTATATTCGCCCTGAAAACAGGGAGGCTGTAAATGCCTGTATTTCCGCCTATTCTTAATACTATGTACAAAGACAGGCTTATGACTCAAAAAGCATTCAAAGCCTTTGCAAAAAAAGTAGCTAAGGATATTAAAACGGAAAGTTCCTTAATTGATTTACGAGCACTCAAAAAGTTATAGCTGGAACAGCCATTAATACAACTCCAGAGGAGTATTTAAATGATTGTAAGCAGAAACAGACCATCGTACCCAGTGAGTATTAATCATGGGTAAGTTCAGCTGATGACTTTACATAACCTTCTAAATAAAACCCTTATATATATTCTACTGATGTTTATTACTTCTTTGGTATCAGTACAAGCTAAAACTTATCACTTTGCGTACATTTATGGGTTAGTCGATCAAGAAGTATCAGTCATCATTATGGACAAGGTCTACCAACGGTTAGGGTTAGGCTTTCAAGCAACACCTCTACCTGGCTTACGCGCCCAGCAACAAGCTAATTCCGGCGCTGTGGATGGAGAGGTAATGCGAATCTTTGCTTATGGAGGACAGACACCCAATGTCATCCGAGTACCAACACCTTTTTATAGCGTGATAACCATGGGTTATGTTAAGAAAGGCTCAAATATTAAGGTATTAGATAAAAGTTCTCTAGCAAGTTATAAACTTGTGAAAGTATTAGGAGTGAAACATACTGACTTAATCTCTGATGAAGTTGATCCCAAAAAAATCTATAATGCTCACGACCCTCTTAAGATGATGCGTTATCTTCAATCAGGAGGCGCACAAATTGCGTTGACCAACCCATTAGAGGGAACAGTCGTCCTAAAACAGTTGGGATATAATAATATCATTCCACTTGAAAAAGCATTAGCGAAGCAGCCACTATACCATTACCTACATAAAAAAAATCAACACCTTGTTCCATTAGTAGATGATATGTTACAAAAATTAAAAGCTTCTGGAGAGCTAGCAGATATTATTCATGAAGCAGAACAAACAGTTATAAAGCGACGAACCAAACAGTAATTGACTTCCTTAAATACAATGGTAAGGCCAGACTCTTCTTGAGGCATAGTCCTTTGCTGACGGTAACCACGCCCATAGGACGTGGCTTTTATTTATCAATAAATCCAACCAACAGTACCTGTAATGCCTGATGCATCATCTGATGATGCTCGAAGACTAAGCCCAGTCAATACAACATGATCTGTATTATAAAATGTATTATTAACCTGATCAGTACTTAAATCTAAAGACAACTCAGATCCAGATCCACTTCTTGTAGAAACTATTTTTCCAGTTAGTTTTCTTTTGGAACGATCCCATTTTTTTGATAAAACATTTATTGCTGCCACATCATCTCGTCTGACACGAAATTCAAATCCAGTCAATACATGACCAGCAGGTGCTTCAACAAACTTCTCAGAGCCACTTCCACACTGTTTATATTGAACAGAGCCCAAGCTACCATCATTTAATAATTTTCTATAACCTATTTTGATGCCTTTTATGTTATCATTTTTAACTCGAGCTCCAACCCCAACAATGATAGATAATTCAGGAGCACGACAATATTGCTCACCACCTCCCTTACCTACACTTATTTTACCCACATCAATAAGACTATATGGGTCCACAGGAAGTCTTACATTGCCTAAATTAGCAAGTGTATTAATTCTACTACTATTACAACTATCAAGTGCTGAGTAACAAACAGACATAGCATACTCTAATGCTTCGATATTTGATGTAACTACCGATTTGGCTGCGAGATAATCATCTTCTAACTTATTCCACCTGGCTTGCAAAAGTGGAGAATATGACGTGCTGAGTACTGTTTCAATCCGAGACATCAGTTTTTGTTGGTCTTTAAATGCTTTATACAGCAAAGAACGAGAGTTGATGATATTTTTGGTCAATTCAGAAGTATACTGAGGATTTCCTTCAATCACATCTCTATAGTGCGTTGTAATAATACCCGTAACTGCAGGATGGCGCTGCCATGACTTAAGAAGTGGTCCATCTTTTCTTACATACTTACTTAAACTGTCAATAATAGTGCCACATTGATAGTTACTTGAAGTTGATGAGTAGCAAGCTTTAATATTATCACCTGATACCACACCCAAAATATTGCCCAGAGCTAACTGATCACCACCAATTTGATAAGCAGTAAGGTAAATATTAACTAGACTGGAAAACTTATTACGGGTTCCATTTAGCGCAGCTTTAACACTTGCCAAATCGGCAAACTTAAAGTTTGTGCTTGATTTAAAGACTTCTTTAATACTTTTGTTGGCAAAATCAAGTTTTATTCCAACAAATAGCCTTCCACCGCGTTCAAACTGGCTAATAAATGAATCACCACATAAACGATAAAATGAATCAGCACCATTCGCTAACGCTTTCTGACCAAACTCTGTCAATCTACTACCGATATCAGCGAGTTGGTAACGTACTACAGGCGCATCATATCTATAGGTCAATAATAGTGTATAAGAAGTTTCTGTTTCTGATACCGCTCGTTTAAAAGACTGTTCTGAACCCAGTTTCATAAGATCAAAGAGATTAGCTTTACCATTAACACTAATATCTATATTTTCTTCAAGTTTTTGATGATTATATTCTGAGTTCAGACTAATAATCTGACTTGTGTTTCCAGGATTATCTACAATCGAAGTCCCTCTTAAGCAAGTCGATGGCCATATTTTATTCCTATCTGTAGCAAAAGCTGCGCCTAAAAAAGCAGTCGATGACGAGGAAGCACTTACCCCCGTATTGGGACCAAGTTGATGAGTATAAACTGAAGCAGAACTTAACGTTGAGGCAGAGAGTAGCGTTAGAAAAGATACAATACGAGATGATTTTTTATTTAATTTCATAAGCTCCCTTAGAAAATTTCATACTTATTATAAGGTTATATTTGTAAAAAATTTTATACTACAAATATATCATCCACACGCTATACTAAAACAACCTTAATATTTAAGACAAGAATATAATATCATTTTTAAAAAAATCACCTAATACATATATAAAAGCATATACTCTAAGGTCATCTAAGATAGATATTTATACGAATAATATAGTACAATAACTAGCAAAAAATATATTTACTAGTAATGACCACCTTTGCGTAAATGCAACAAGGTGGTCTATCTCTTAGAAAAGGCATTGCTATTTAGTTTTCACCTAAAAAACCACCCGTTTGATGTGCCCATAGTTGAGCATAAATGCCTCCAGCAGACACCAACTCCCGATGTGTTCCTTGTTCCACAATCCTACATGAATCCATAACAATCAAACGATCCATTGCAGCAATTGTAGAAAGACGGTGAGCAATCGCGATAACCGTTTTTCCTTGCATAAGCTTATACAAATTATCTTGAATTGCAGCTTCCACCTCTGAGTCAAGTGCAGAAGTGGCTTCATCCAATACCAAAATAGGGGCATCTTTTAAGAGTACACGGGCAATCGCAATACGTTGACGTTGTCCGCCTGATAGTTTAACGCCTCTCTCCCCAACTTCAGCATCAAACCCTTTATTTCCTTTAGGATCTGTCAGCTCTTGAATAAAATCATAAGCTTCTGCTTTCTTACACGCAGCTATTAACTCTTGCTCTGTGGCATCTGGACGGCCATATAGAATATTTTCTCGTATAGACCTATGCAGCAACATGGTATCTTGTGTCACCATACCAATTTGCGCACGCAAAGATTCCTGAGTAACGTTAACGATATTTTGTTTATCAATGAGAATCTCACCTTGCTCAACATCGTAAAAACGTAATAACAAATTAACGAGTGTTGACTTACCTGCTCCGGAACGTCCTACTAAGCCAACTTTCTCACCAGGTTTAATTGTTAAATTAAGATTTTCAAGCACTCCACTTTCTTTACCATAGTGAAAGCTGACATTGGTATAGTCTATAGCACCTTGCGTTACTTTTAACGGTGTCGCCTGTTTATGATCCAGAACGGTACAGGGCTGGCTCAATGTTTCCATACCATCCATCACAGTCCCGATATTCTCAAATAAAGCTCCTACTTCCCACATGATCCAGTGACTCATACCATTCAAGCGAAGCGCTAAAGCGATGGCAACTGCAATAGCTCCAATAGTAATTTCATTTATTGACCATAAATAAAGAGATAATGCACCAACAGTAAATACTAATGTGTAATTAATCCACTCCAAACAAACATTAAATCCCGTCACAAGTCGCATTTGTTTATGCACGGTGGTTAAAAATAAGTCCATACTATCATGGGCATAGTCAGCTTCACGTTGCGTGTAAGCAAAGAGTTTTACTGTTTGAATATTAGTGTAACTATCAACAATACGCCCCGTCATAATAGAACGGGCATCAGCCTGTTGTGTAGATACACGACGTAAGCGAGGAATAAAATACCACTGAATACCAATATAAGCACAAAGCCACACAAGTAGAGGTATCATCAATCGTTCATCTGCTTGACCAATGAGTATTACCATTGTCACAAAATAAATGGCTATATATACCATTACATCAACCAACTTCATTACTGTTTCACGAACAGATAACGCAGTTTGCATAACCTTTGTGGCAATCCGCCCAGCAAAATCATTCTGGTAAAATGACAGGCTTTGCTTGAGCAAATAACGATGTGCAAGCCAACGAATCGCCATCGGGTAATTGCCCAGTAATGTTTGATGCACTAAGACTGAACGGATCAACACAACACCAGGAATGACTACTAACAGAACAATCGTGAGTAAAATAAGGTTACCTTTTTCTTCAACAAAAAAGGTTTTCGGATCACTTTGTTCTAACCAGTCAACTAAAGCCCCCATCACACCAAACATTGACGCTTCAGCAATAGCAGCAATCGCTGTAAAAATTGAAACTAATAAAATGGGTACCCACATTCCCCGAGTATAATGTAGACAAAACTTAAGCAGCGTATTAGGAGGCTGCTCAGGTTCACTTTTAGGAAATGGTTTTATTAACCGTTCAAAGTAAGCAAGCATTTTGTTTCCTTGAAAGCACAAATCCACGGATAAGTGGATCAACAAGCATAATCATACACAACCAAAAACGTATATCCTGCCTTTAATTTTATTGGACAATGAAGCAATTAGGGGCAAGCAGTCACTTATTATGCTATAGCAAGAAATCGACATCAAGAAGAACGATTATTTATATACTCAACGCATTATTTTTTAATTTATTTTTATTTTTTCTAGACCCACAGCAAATGATTTTGCTGGGCTAGTCTAATCTGTTAACACTAGCGCTACATTCTCATATCCTTGGCGGTTAAAAGCGCGGATCTAGATACCCTGTAAGGTACCCCCCAAAAAACCTACCAAGGTGTTAGGAACGCATGAGTAGAGCTTACCTGGCCTGCGAGGGTACACGCTATGGATAACATGTATAAAATTGATTCCCGAAGGGTATATTTTTAATTAGCACAATTTTTATAATTGCTTTTAAGGCAACGATTAGTAAGCTCTTTCGCTTTAGCGAGTTCTTCAGAAGACAATTTTATTTCCATAATTAATTTAGACATCTTCGCATATTTCATTCCTTGTGAACTGGCAATATTCATCCACATTTTTGCAATAATCTTATCCTTGGGAACACCATTACCTTGATTGTACATTTTGCCAATCATAAACTGTGCTTCACTATAGCCTTGCTTAGCCGATAATAAATACCATTTTGCTGCTTCCTCATTATTTTTTTTAGTACCTTCACCCTCTTCATACATAATACCGAGATTAAACTGCGCTCTATAATCTCCTTGATTCGCAGCTAATTTATACAGTTTTATTGCTTCTAAATTGTCTTCAGGTACGCCTTCACCATCATCATACATTATTGCCAGGTTAAATTGGGCATCGATATCCCCTTGTTCACTTGCTAGTCGATACCATTTTATAGCCTCAACATTATCTTCAGTTACCCCTTCACCTTCATCATACATCAGTCCCAAATTATATTGGGCACTGATATTTCCTTGTTCCGCAGCCAGTCGGTACCATTTAATCGCTTCCACATTATTTTCTGCAACACCCTCTCCCTGATCATACATGATTCCCAGGTTATATTGGGCACTGACGCTGCCTTGCTCTGCAGCTAGCCTATACCATTTGATCGCTTCTTTATTATCTTCAGATATACCCTTACCTTCATCATATATTACCCCCAAATTATACTGTGCCTTAACTTCTCCCTGTTCTGCCGCTAAACGGTACCATTTAATCGCTTCAGTATAACTTTTAGGAATCCCATTTCCTTTATCATACATAACACCTAAATTATACTGGGCATCCATATCTCCTTTCTTTGCTGCTAATAAGTACCACTCTTGAGCCTGAATTGGATTTCTAGGAACTCCCTCACCACGCTCACACATAACACCCAAGTTATATTGAGCTTTAATATCACCTTGTTTTGCTGCCAGTTGATACCACTTTACCGCGTCTTTAAAACTTTTGGATACACCTTCCCCCGTATCATACATTACACCAAGATTATATTGTGCTCGGACATGACCTTGTTCTGCCGCAGCTTGATACCACTTAATAGCTTTCTCGTCATCTTCAACAATGCCACTTCCATAATCATACATTAACGCTAGATAAAATTGCCCTTCAGCATCACCTTTATCAGCCCAATACCTAATAATTGGTAATGCATACTCATAATTATCTTGATTATACGCATTTATTCCTTCACGTAGCTTTGGTTGAGCAACCAGTAGTAATGAAAAAAACATAGGGAATATAAATAGCCATGAACGTGAGCAATAAGGTGTTAACTGCATAATAACTCCTTTTTATTGAACTTAATATTAGCACTTTTTATTAAAAAATTTAAAAAAACAAACAATTTTAGTGGTTACTCATTAATACTATACTCAAAACGAAGGGTTTTTAGGGGTGGCCGTTAAATGCTCATCGGCAATAGCGCCTGCATTGCTCTACTATATGACATCCATGTCATTATGCATAAGCTGTATTCCCACCATCCTTGGTCAAGAGCGCTGACAACAAACCCTACTAATGTGTCGGGAACACATTAGAACAGCTTCGCTGGCCCGTTAGGGTGAGCGCTATGGATAGCGCACATAAAAATCATTCGCGAAGAGTATATGATCAGCGTAAATAGGTTTTATATACAACCATCAAAAGGAAGAAAATAAAAACAAAAAATTCTTAAAAAGATTTATGAAAGGTATAGCTCACCTTCTCAAGTATTAAAAACAGCGATATCCTTCACTAGGGCCTGTTAACAGACCCTAGCATAAGAAACTCTAGTGAAGGATACCATAAGACGACTTCAACTAGTTTATACTTGGCCTTGGTGTATGAATGTTTTCTGGCGGCAATACCGGATACGTAATCTCAGGCTGTTTACCTGTAAGAGTTTTTAAAAAAGCAACTATTTTATTAGTTTCGTTATCTGTAAGTTTTATTCCCAACTGATAATCAGCCATTAGGCTAACAGCCTCATTCAAACTCCATACTGAGCCATCATGAAAATAAGGTGCCGTCAACTCAATATTTCTTAATAATGGAACCTTAAATACATACTTGTCTTCCTCTTTTTTTGTTACGTTATATCTACCTAATGAATTTTTATCTTTGTCATAGGGTTTTACTACACCAAATTTTTGATAAGAATTTCCGCCGACACCAACGCCATTATGACAAGCAACACAACCTTTTTCCTTAAATAAATGATATCCCTCTTTTTCTTGTAGAGTTAATTGACTATCATCTCCTAATAACCACTGATCAAACCTTGATGCAGGTGTTATTAGTGTTTTTTCAAACTCAGCGATTGCATCTGTTACCTCATTAATAGAGATATCTTTGTCACCATAAACTTTTTCAAATTTCGTCTGATAATCAGGTATTGACTGTAGTATTTTAATAGCTAGCTGATGATTTGACGCCATTTCTTTAGGGTTTGCAATAGGACCTCCAGCTTGTTCCTGCAAATCTTTTGCTCTGCCATCCCAAAATTGGGCTACATTAAACCGCGCATTCAATACTGTTGGAGAGTTAATCGGACCAATTTGCCACTGATGACCTATAGAGCTTGGCCTGTTATCATCTCCACCCATCGCCAAATTATGGCATGAATTACAACTTAACCATCCTGATTTCGATAGTCTTGGGTCGAAAAAGAGCATCTTACCAAGCTCGGCTTTATTCTGGTTATAAGAAATTTCCATTGGTATAGGTTGGATAGGCTCACTTTTAATGGCTGTGGCTGAAGCATCATTTATCAGAGCCGATAGGCAGGTAAACAATAAGGCAGATGTATAAACTTTCACCAGGCTACTCCCTTGTTATATTAATTAACTTCCTCAATACTAACAGCGTAAATATAACGCATTCGTAGCATAAGTTTCAAAATGAATACTTCGTAATGCCCAGCTCTCTATAGGCTTAGTTGCTTCACCCTTGTGACAACCACTTCTATGGGTGTAACCATCAAAGAGAGTATGATTATAACCAACGTTACCCTCTTTATTATCTGAAGTCCGAAACTATAATAGTCTACTATTCCACTCTTTCTTTAACTCGACTTTGAATTCACCAAACTCCCAGTCACTGTTAGGGGTAAAATGCTGTAGGGTATCATCAGCATCAATATAGTCGAAATACTCATAGTGATGAATGTCATTAGTATCATACATATAGCACTGAATAGTCGCGCACATCTCCCCTTTGGGGTTAATATTATGTAGCTTATGAGTTTGAAACTGACGACTATTTAACCAAGTTACTTCGTCTTTTTTTAACTCACAAAAGTCATAAGGTTCCTTCTCATATGCACTCAATCCTCTATACCAGTTACATTGTATACTGCCATGTAAAACCTTTATGATAGCATTACAATTAGAGTGATTATGAATGGGGGAATAATGCCCACCAGGCCATATTTCTAGAACAAATGGCACACCTGGAGAATTTCCTTTATTAACGCCGACAGTAATACGCAAATATGTCTCATTAAGATCAGAGTGGCCAAACTCACCTTTTTTTTCTTTTAATTTTTCATAAAGCATACATCCTTTTGTAATAATACTGTAATTAATTGCATCTGCAAAACCAGGAAAGTCAGGGGTATTAAGTACAACCCTTTGCCCTGCTACGTTACCATATAAAACACCACACTCTTCGAAGAGATTGTTAATCACAGTAGAAGTTCCTTGATCAAGCATATCAAGTGTCACTTCATTAGAAGAGGTAACTACAGGAGGTAAATCAACCGTTACAGGAAACTTCCAAAAACTGGAGTTAATTGTTGATAGTATTTCTTGGGTAAAATCTCCCATAAGCGAAATAAATTTCAGCTTCTCAATATATGCATACGCATCCTCTTCTGCTTCTCCGCTTCTTGGCAGCTCTGCTTCAAACAAGACCAATTTATGTAGCATATAACCTTTGCCGAACCTTAATAATCTGTTTTCTTTATCAATACTTAACCAATACGTTTGAACACGATTTATATCTAAAAAAGCATCTGTATTACACGGCTTTTCAATTAGTGCAATGATAGCATCAGAGTCATCACTTAATTTTTTCTTGAATACTGTTTGGTGAAAACCTATTTCTAAACATACAACTGGCTCATCAGCACCTAAAATAGCTGTATTTTCACTCAATACAATACCAAATGAAGTATTCGCCTGAAAAGTAAAGGCTATTGTACCCTGTCCATGAATGATAAGCTCTTGATGAGTTAAAAAAATGGGGTGATGTGTTTGCTTTATAGCTGACATTAACAGCGCATCAGATCCCTGTAATAATCGACCTGAAAAAAGGCCTTCACCACTTAACTCAAGGTCATAAAAATATTCATCTTTAAAATTCTTAACTTTAGTCATCTGTTCAATCCTTTGAACTATCATGTGCAATAAAACATTAAGGACCAACAACTAATGTTATACATTTCGCTGTGGGTATAACATTAGTTAGAAACTGATTCAAATACATATCAACAAGCAAGTACTGTAAAGTATATCCAATACGAATGGTTTTTAGGTGCGGCCATCGAATGACGAAGCCCCATGAGCCTATATTAATAGGTGATTGGGGTGAGGAGTGAAGATAACAAAACCTAGAAATCATTCGTGAAGGGTATAACTATCTCTTATTAAAATAAATCACTCTACCATACTGTACTTCCCTCTTTCAAAGTCTCTCCAAAATTTATCATAAACTCCACTCATTTTCATTTCATGAAGACCTTCATTAAACAGTTTTAAAAACTTTTTATTTTCATCTATTTTCTTAGAAAAAATAACATAGTAGTCCCACTGTTCATATGTATTAGTAAAATGTATTTTAAGACGTTGCGGTTCATCCAACTGTGTATACATAATATTTAGTCCAACCGCTTTATTTTCATCCAATGCATCAAAACGCTTAGCAAGCAACATACGAAAAGTACTCGTTTTATCCGAACCAATACTGTATTTTATAAGACCTTTCTGCTCTGCTTTTTTTAATAGTTCACCCTTAGCTGAACCACGTGAAAGACCAATTGTGATATTTTTTAATTTGTATAGTGATTCACTATCACCAGACCACTCTAATGGGCGATCTTTTAAAAAAAACAGCACTGACTCTCCTGAATAAACAACATCAGAAAAGTAGCAATCTTTAGTACGTTCCTCAGTTTTACCCCAAATTGCAGATGCGTTCCATTCTCCACTCTGAACATATTTATAAGATCTTTGCCACGGATAAAAACCATACTTTACACGAACATCAAACTCTGAAAATACTTCAGTAATGATATGTGGAACAACGCCATAATGAGGCAGTTTTTCCCCGATGAAAGGTAACCACTCACCAATGGTTATTTTGACTTCAACTGCACAGCTATATGTAGTCTTAAAGAGTGATAACATCAAAATAATAAGCTGAGTCGTCGGTAAAATTTTTATCATAAACTATTCGTAATAAGTGTGTTACCTCGCTCATATACCCTTCACGGATCATTTTTTAATGGCACTAATCTTAACAGGCTAGCCCGAAAAGCCCTTCGTTATGGGTATAGTTGACATATGCTCAGAATAGTATACTTTAGCCTCAGTTTCCTTTAGTTCTATCAGTTAACTAGCCAGATGAAATTTTTACTTGTTGAATATGACCATTTAATGGCATTGGCTTACTGTATAAAAATCCCTGCAAGTAATCACATCCTGCTTCAATCAGTTGCTCTGCTTGCTCTTTATGTTCAATACCTTCAACAGTCACTCTAAAACCCTGATGCTTTAAGTACTTTATGAGTGATAACACCATTGCACAACGACGATTATCAACCATCATATCAACCAAGCTTTTGTCTACTTTAATTGTATCAATGGGGTAGTTCAACAACTGAACCAAAGATGTATAACCAGCTCCAAAGTCATCGATGGCTAGTGATACACCAATATTTCTTAGTAATGCTAAATTTTTTTCAACCTTACCAATATCACATATTTCAAATGTTTCAGTTATCTCTAATTGAATAATTGAGAGATCCACCTGACATTCAGAAAACACTGCAGCGAGTTTTTCAATAAAGTGTGTTGAACTCAGGTGAGCAGATGAAATATTAATCGCTATTTTAAGATCATAACCATAGAGACTCTGTAATTGAGGAATGTCTTTAATAACTTGTCCAATCACCCAAAAATCTATTGCCTCAAAGTAACCACGGCTTTCTGCTATAGGGATAAACTCTGCAGGCGAAATAAAACCAAGTACATGGGACTGCCAGCGCAACAATGCTTCTACACCTGCTATTTTTAGTGTTTGTGCACAATACACAGGCATATAATACACTTCAAATTCACTGAAATCTCTTTTCTTAAGTTCAGTCTCTATCTCTTTATCTCTTCTTGCTTGAAGTGCCAATTCTTGCGAATAAAAAGCATATTGATTTTTACCAGCGTGTTTAGCTTGGTACATTGCAGTATCTGCATTAGAAATAAGTTCCGTAGGGTTAGAACCATCATCAGGGTAAATCGCAATACCTATACTGGCTGAGACAGGGAAATGTCCTGCATCACATTCAAATCCATCTTCAAATAATGTTAATATTCTTTCAGCTACTTTATAGAGTACTGCATCTTTATCAAAGTCATGTAGCAGCACCGCAAATTCATCCCCTGCCAATCTCGCTAAATCATGATTATAGATATTCACAACAATATCAGTTGTACGT
This sequence comes from Zooshikella ganghwensis, assembly GCF_018263875.1. Taxonomy (NCBI): domain Bacteria; kingdom Pseudomonadati; phylum Pseudomonadota; class Gammaproteobacteria; order Oceanospirillales; family Zooshikellaceae; genus Zooshikella; species Zooshikella ganghwensis. Next base: position 343,090 of record NZ_JAEVHG010000001.1, on the reverse strand, counting down.
ACTGACAACTGTAAGCGCTCTGCAAATGTCTTAAGCAAGGTATCACCAGCTTCATGACCAAATTTATCATTTACAAATTTAAAGTTATCCAAATCAATATACAGTAATGCAACTTTTTTTGACTTTCTATTAGCTCGAGCAATGACCCGATCTAAACAACCAGTAAATGTTCTTCTATTATAAAGCTTTGTTAGCGCATCACGCTCAGCCATCTCCTTTGTCACTTCATATACGCTATGGAGTTGCTCATACACTCGTACAAAAGCACGGCTTAAACTACCTACTTCATCCTGACTATCATAGGCATTTGGTTTATCTTTATTTCCTTCAAGTACATCTGTTAAATCCCTTTCCAGAATTTCTATTGGGCTGGTAATGTAGCGTTTAATTAAAAATATTAACATTATATATGAGCAAATTGTCAAAATCACAAACGACAGTATCATCCGTTTTTCGAGCGTGCGTAACTGTTCAGAAATTTCATTATCACTTACAACAAGAGCAATACTACCTAAATTAGTTATTTTATAGACCACAGAAATCAATGATTCAGAAACTTCTCTAGGCTCACCTCCTTCTACTAGTATATAGGTATCGATGTTTTGCTCTTTCTTTAAAGTCTCCCGCAAGGCGTCAAAGTCAGAGGCATCAAACGCCATAACCACAGCGATAGACTGCTCCCAATCTTTCATTAAAGGTTTACGCTGCGTATAACGATCAATAAACCGAATATACAATAGACGGGTTTTATCATTTTCACTAATTAAATACCTATTACTAATAATTTTATTATCACGCATTTCCTGCACAATGGTTGGTATTTTTGGATCTATTGTACTAAATGGATCACCGCTATTTTCATAGTAAAACTCGATATTATTATTTGGAAAAAAAATAGCTAACGATATATAGTGAAAGCTAATTTCATCTAAGTCTTGAATTGCTGTTTCTAAGTTACCCTCAACTGCAAGCGCTTTAAATCGTTTATCTTCAACATTTAAGTACTGTCGTATCTCAGCACTTCTAACTAACGACGGGAAATACGTATCAGCAAAACTCAGGTACCTGTTCATACTGTCAACAAGCTGATTTAGCTGTAAAAGAGCTTGACTGGATAGAAAATCAATCAACGATTTTTTTTGAACTTGATAAATACCTATGAACGTGATTAAGTAGCTCAACACTAAAACAGGTAGAATTAATACTCTAACGCGTCTACTTAGTCTCATGCTCTTTTCTCAAAGCGCGCATGATTCGATTTCGCTGACTCATATTTTTATCAGAGATGATTCTATATGGCTCGCTTCTATCTAAAACATCTTGATCAGGATATATACTTTTATCATTTTTTACTTCGCTGGGTAAAAGTTCAATGGCAGATTTACTAGTCGTTGCATACCCAATATCTTTAGCATTAATTGCAGCATTTTCTGCATTATTTAAAAAATTAATAAATGACAGTGCTTGCTGCTTCTTTGTAGAATGACTTAATACAGAGAAACAATCAATCCACAGTGATGTACCTTCATCGGGCACAATATACTGCCAACTGTCTTTTCCTGTTAGATCGTTTAATGTGTGTTGATCACCACTATAGCCAATGGCCATATATAATGCTTCATCATCAGGCTTGGCACTAATATAACTAATAACATAATCATATGTCATAACTGCAGGAATTTGCTTTCTAAGTAACTGATAAGCGACTTTAAGATGATCATTATTTTCACTATATATAGAGTAGCCACTCAATTTTAATGCCGGCATTAGTGTATCTGTAAAATCTTCATGCATTCCTATATGACCAAAAAGACTTTTTTCTGGCTCAATCAGTGCTCTCCATGACACCGGTTTAGTGTCAATCTTATCCGCTCGATATACAATGCCAACTGTACCCCAGAAATATGGAACACCAAAATTACCACAGCTTTGAGTCCAACGCTTCTGGATATTCACCAAATTACTTACTTCAGAGCGTGTTATCGAAACCAATTTATTATTCTTTCCAAATAATTGTGCGGAAATACTATCAATCACCACAAGGTCGAACTGTTCAGCAACTTCACTAGCAAGTACTTCATCACGCATTTCATCAACATCATAATAAATTTGGTGTATCCTCCAACCTGTTTCTTTTTCCCATCGCTCAATAACATGTGGAGATAAATATTCCTGCCAATTAAAAATAACTAACTCATCCGCTGAAGTCGAAGCTGAAGTGAGTATAATAAAAAATAGTAAAGTATATATGTTACGCATTAAAAGCCTCAAGGAAGTCAACGTCCTACTAGATGAAAGTTTAGTTCTCTTCAGGCTAACCTTAAAGGAGGGCTAATTTCGTATAATTACTGATTAGACGATCAAAAACTTTAGTTGAATTTTTGCTCAGCATTAAGCATCTTGAAAGAAGTATAAGATGGATATCTTATGATGGATAGAAAGCTTTTTATCCGCCCCATGTTGTAAGTTTTCTTTATCACCAGAAGAGGACAATTTCACTTATTAAAGCATCATCAAATTGGACAACTTTATTTTCATTAAAAAAATTAATGCATCTTGTTATATACCCAATACGAATGGTTTTTAGATACGGCCATCAAGTGACGAAGCCGTATGAGCTTATATGAATAGGTTATTGGGTTGGCAGTTAAATGCGCCTGTATAAACTGCATTCCCACTATCCTTGGTCGTCAAGAGTGTAGATAACAAAACCCAGAAGTCATACGTGCAGGGTATAACCACATGAAAAGTTTTGAACACCGATTTCACGCCTACCCCATAGCTTATTATATGCTTTTTTCATTCTATTTTTCTACATAACCTCTCTAACTTTCTGCTCAACTGCTTTAACTATATCATTAATTACAACCCAATCTTCAAAGGGAACATTTTGCAAATCAATATTCATTGTTTTTTCTAATGCAGCTATAATACAAATCAGTTCTGTTGAATCTAGCAGCAACTCATTTTCCAGACTGGTACTTTCTTTTAACTCACTGACAGGAATTTCAAGATATTCAGCTAGTGTAGTATAAATAGAATTTACTTTTTCATTAGACATCTTTTATCCCACAAAAAAATAATCGATTAAACTTCAGCCTTACAGTACGGTGCAGGCAGTCAATATCTCAGACAAATTATCCAATTAAGAATCAAACTCCATAATTACTAACAGCTGACTTATCACACTAGTTATACAAATATTAGTAATTTAGTGCTTTGCTATGCGGGCATTAGAAAAAAAATTTTTGATGGAGTCAATTAGACTAAAGTATATCCTTCACGAATCATTTTTAGGGTTTGTTGTCAGCACTCTTGATCAACAATGATGGTGGGAATGCAGTTTATACATAATGACATGGATGTCATATAGTAGAGCAATGCAGGCGCTATTGCCGAGGCGCATTTAACGGCCACCCCAGTCACTTATTAATATAACCGCCCAGCAGCGCTGCTATATCAATTAAAGTGGCTACCGCAAGTTTCACAGCAGTAAACTTGCCCAGGGGCTTCATCGCTTGACGGCCCCCCTAAAAACCCTTCGTTGTGGGTATATATTATCGTGAAATACTCTATCAACAAGTTTAAGTACAGTTTTATCAGCCTCCCCCCATCAAATGATCAAAATTCACTCACCCTCATCTGTATTTGTCATATAAGATGCAAACCATACATCAAAATATTATTATTGCTTACTTAAGCGTGATGAGGTACGGCAAAAAGCAGCTAGGCAATGCTTGAATCAGTTTGTTAATATACAATCGCATGGTATACGTTAAACCAGTAGTAGTGAAATGAATCACCTTGCCCATATCGTATTATCCAAAAAAAACATTGAGTATCAGCTCGGCAATTTACTGGCTGATCCGCTTAAAGGGAAACCATGGCCTGGTTGTAGCTCATCGCATCGAGATGGTATACAAATGCACGGCTGGATTGATTCATTCACTGATACCAATCAACATGTAAGCAGAGCAAAAGCCAGACTTGGTACAAAAGGGTACCTTAAAGGAGTGGTAGTCGACATTATATTTGATCATTTATTAACTAAGCACTGGGGGCAATTCATTAATACTGAGCTAAATGAGTTTATTAGTACATTCAATAATAATTCTCTCAAGACGATAGATACTCTACCTGAGTCAGCTTATGACTTTATTAAGCGAGTTATTACTCATAAAATTTTTTCAAGTTACGTAAATTTTTCGGGTGTAATTTTTGCCCTTAATCGCTTAGATCATCGGCTATCCCCAAGAATACTTGCCAAAGAAACCGCATCAAGCTACTTACCCGCAATAACCGCAAATCTAGAATCAATTGAAGAAGATTTCCTTTTATTCTTTCCAGAATTAGCCAATTTTTTTATTAATAAAAGCGGCTCATCAGAGCAAGAACGATGGTTAAAATAAACCTGTTTATCAGCACTTAATCTGTTACAATGCGCCTCACGAAAATCTCAATGTACTCTCGTAAGAACCTCCTTTAACACTTACATTAACTAATCATTGTCGTAGTCAAGGTTAAAGGCTGTTCAATTACACAGAGGTGAAGCCCAACGCCAAGGGTGTACAACCTCTAGAGTTGCAATGACAGGCAACAACAGAATTCAGGTATTCTTAATGCACCACACCGCTTTTAGCACCCTTAAGCTGCAGCCAGCGTTACTACAAAACCTAGCATCCCTTAGTTACAAAGCCATGACCCCCATTCAGCAGCAAAGTCTACCTGCCATTTTGCAAGGACAAGATGTTATTGCCCAAGGAAAAACAGGATCAGGAAAAACCGCAGCTTTTGCACTGGGCTTACTAAACAAGCTTGATGTTAGGCACTTCAGAATCCAATCGCTGGTACTGTGTCCCACAAGAGAGCTGGCAGATCAGGTCGCCAAAGAAATTCGCAAGTTAGCCCGCACTATCCACAATATTAAAGTGCTCACGTTATGTGGTGGTATGCCATTTGGCCCTCAAATTGGCTCACTTGAGCATGGTGCTCATATCATCGTAGGTACACCTGGCCGTATAGAAGAGCATTTACGTAAAGGCACTCTTCAACTGGATCACTTAGACACATTTGTACTAGACGAAGCTGATCGCATGTTAGACATGGGCTTTCAAGATGCGCTTGATGCGATTATCAATAAAATACCTAACCAGCGACAAACACTGTTATTTAGTGCAACCTACCCCGATCAGATACAAGCCATTGCCAGCCGTATTATGCAGCACCCTCTCATGGTGCAGGCAACGACAATGGACAACTCCACAAAAATTAAACAATATTTTTATAAACTAGAAAATAATAAGCAACGTGATACTGCATTACGACTAGCACTTATCAAATTCGCCCCCGTATCTGCAGTGGTTTTTTGCAGCACCAAACAAGCAACACAAGAGGTCGCGGAGACGTTACGCCAACATGGATTCAGTGCTTTAGCATTACATGGCGATTTAGAACAAAAAGCTCGTGATCAAGTACTTGTTAGGTTTGCTAATCAGAGCATTACCATTCTCGTAGCCACAGATGTAGCAGCCCGTGGATTGGATATTGACTCTGTTGACCTTGTTATCAATTACCATATTGCCAAAGACCCTGAGGTGCATGTACATCGCATCGGACGTACGGGTAGAGCCGGTAGCAAAGGCACAGCTTGTACTCTTTACTGTGAAAATGAACAGCATAAAATGGCAAAAATTGAAGATATGCTGGATACATTCATTCAACCAGAACCACTTCCCGCTTTTAATCTATTAGAAAAACGTTCCGATAAACCATCTATGGTTACGTTACAAATAGATGGAGGAAAAAAACAAAAAGTAAGACCAGGTGATATTCTTGGAGCATTAACAGGTAAAAATGGTATTGCAGGGAAACAGGTCGGCAAAATCCATATTTTTGACAATTGTGCATATGTTGCCGTATCACGAGAAGCGAGTAAACCCGCCTTAAAAAAGTTATCTGAAGGAAAATTAAAAGGCCGTTCTTTTCGGGTAAGAAGAATTAGAGGTACATAATGATACTCAAAACGAAGTGTTGTTAGCATATTACAACTGAAACTTTTCCCTTAATAATTTATTCAAAATTTTAAGGGATTGACTTGTTGTAACCAGCCACAATCTTGAATATTATTTAGTCAATGATCACAAGGAGGGTGGCATTATGGATAAAGGCATTTTTTTACTCGTAAAGTTTGGTGAAAGTGAATTTATGGAAAGATTTCACCATGAAGGTGAAATTTTATTACAACGATTAAGAATGTTTAGAAGACCTGTATACAATGCTCAGCGTCGTGATATTTACGAAGGATTCACACATATAGTACAACGCAGTATATCGTCAATAACAGCTCATAATAAAGTTATTAAAAATCATTATAACCCAATTATATTTGATACTCGAAATGATAACCCTTACATTTATTGTATGTGTGCAGTTAATCCTACACACTTAAGCCATAATACTAAGCCGCTCATCGACAAAACATGTTTTGAACTAGGCGATACTGCTGTCATTATAAAAAATCCTTTCTTTTTTTTAGATAAAATACAAAATTATTGCCATCGAAATAACTATCAAATCGATAGTGGACATATTAGTTATATTGATTTTAATAAGTACCAGGGAAAACTGTCTTTATTCACAAAATCAATTTATTTTGAACATCAAAAAGAGTATCGTTTGAGCATTGATACACATAACTCCGTTAGCTCACCACTAAAAATCAAACTTGGCAGCTTATCCAAGGAAGGTGTTTCAATTATCTGCAAAAATCACGAAACAGAAAAGTATATAAGACAGTTTATTTAAACTATTAGCATATAAACTCTCACCAACCTTCCGAAAACAATAATACCCCATAACCATTTAAAAAATATATAAGTACAAAAATACCTGATTAATATGAGCAATAGTAACCAGTCACTATAAGTATATTAATTATTGAATACTAACGACAGCACAAATTCACCAATGCAGATTGAACAAGTCAGTTACGTCAACTATCTTTAAACATGCCCATCAATAATAATGTTAAGCGCGCAATCCATAGCGATTTTAAACAGCTATGATTGCTATCGCTAATCTTCACAGAGCAGACTCATCCTGCAACCAGCCCTGCGTTTTGGGTATTGGAAATACCATATCAAACAACTAAAAGGAATTAACCCCCAATTAAAATGACAACATATCAGAGATGCAAAACATAATTCCACTTTAATAAATTTGAGGCTAAAAAAATTACAACTACTGTTTTTAACTCATTCATAAATTAACAGGGAGTTTATTATGGCTAATGGAAATGTACTCGCCTCAATTTGTGTTGCCCTGATATGCACTGGTAATGCATTTGCACAGAGCAATAACAAACACGAGCATGAAGGATTTTTTAACATTAACATTCAAACTGAAGAAGATGCTCTACTTACAGACTTAAAGTTAGTGGCTATAGCAAAAGGGTGGAGTTTAGAAGAAGCAAGAATGGATTATAATACAGCTGAGGCAGTCGGTGCTGCGGCAGAACAATTAGCTAAGTCCCACCCAGATTTATTTGTAGGATCAGTGTTATCAGAACAACCCGGTGGTACACCTTCTCTATATATAAAAGGAATGGCAACAAGTGCTGTTTATAATCTGGTAGCAGAGTCGAAAATCAATATCAGTATTGTTCAACACCAACCCTTTTCATTTTTAGAGCTAGAGAGTCGTGCCAATCAAGTACAAAGTAATTTAAAGGAGTTGGGCTTTCAGGACTTTGCAACTTCGTTTGATTTTAGAAACGCAGGTAGAATTGATGTTTTGATTGCTGAAGAAACAGGAAAACTAAGCAGCCCTAGACAAGTCGTATCGGCTCTACCTAAATCATTGCGAAATAGTGTCAATGTGGTGATTAGTCAAGGTCCTATTGGTGTCAGTGAACTAGCGTTTGGCGGAATGCGAGTCCTTGATGATAATACCTTTGAGTGTACATCTGGCTGGTCCGTGGAAAACAGTAGTGGTCTTACTGGCGTTACTACCGCAGGCCATTGTGATGGTATTAATCAAATAGACCACCCTCCGTATGCTTACCATCCACTTGTCCATCGCACTCAGCATAGAGGTGCGTGGGGCGATATAGAATGGAAAACATCCACATATACTGAACCTGCTCAGTTTTATGCCGATCAAAATAACAATATTCGAAATGTAACTGCGCTTGAAGCGCGCGCCAATATTAGTATCGGAGAGTCAATTTGTATGTTTGGCCGCTCATCAAACAAAAGGGATTGCAGCCTTGACGTAAGTGCTACATCTGTTAGCTGTACTTTCAACGGAATATCAACGCAACGTCTTGTCCGAATGGACGGCGATGTCACTATCGGTGGTGATAGTGGTGGTGGATGGTCATTTAATTATAAGGCTTATGGCTCCCATGTCGGTGATTGTGGTGGACTCAACGTATTTAGTGTTGCCGATCTTTTTGATGAAGCGCTAGGTGTGACTGTCCGTGTGCAGTAATTTCATTTGTATTCGCAAAGAACGAAAATCCCCCTTGCACAATAGATCTTAAACGGAGTGCAAGTATCCTTATTTTTGGCTGAGCTTACAACTTACTGTTTAATAAGCTATTTTTCGCAAGATTGGAAACACTCTACGCAAAAATGAAAACGCGATAAGTAACATGGTTACCCTATACTAAGCATAGTGCTTAATATCGCAAACCGAGGGAAAGATGATGTCACTCATACGCTTCACACCATTAGCCCTATCAATCCTAATATTACTGAACCCATTTGCAGCCCAAGCAGGTCAACACGAAGGTGATGAACTTAATGAATGGGCAAAACAGCGCCAAGCCCAGCTTGAGTATGTTCGAAAAACTGGCAAAAAGCTCGACTTTTGTTACCGGCAACAATTTCTATTTAGTAAGGGAAAAATTACTGAAGCTCCAAAACCAGGATACACCTGTATTCCTTCGGCAGGTATTGGAGGTGGAGGACATGGCTAAAAAAGCCTCACTGCCGCTTTAACGCGGCAGTTAACGTCATAGTAGCCTATCAGCTGGTATGAATCCCAAGTTTAGATTCTTACTTATTTATTTCATTATTGTTGTATATCTCGCTTTTCTGTGAATCCTGGTTTTGAGCAACAAACAGAGTCATATTTCGTTTATTAGCAACTCGGTACATCGACATTTGATACAAAGCTGGAACAACAAAAAGTGTTAGGAATGTTGAGAAAAATAGCCCCCACACAATAGCCGTTGCGACAGGGGACCAAATGAGCGAATGCCCCCCTAGCCCAACAGCCAGGGAAAATAAGCCTGCAATCGTTGTTAAGGTCGTAATTAAAATAGGCAACATTCGTCGTCTTGAAGCATAAAATATCGCATGAATCAAGCTCATGCCTTTAGCCAGATTCTTATTTGCTGTAGATATCAGTACAATTGCAGCGTTAACAGCAATACCCGCAAGGGCAACAATGCCATACATAGTAAATAAGCTAAGCGGGTTGCCAGATACAAATAACCCAAGAACAACTCCCGTAAATGCCATTGGTACTGTAATCAATACCATTAAGGGTTGAAAATAACTTTGAAACTGGGTGCTCAAAATTAAATACATTAAACCAATGCCTAACATAAATAACATGGCTATAGCATCGATACTCTCTTGTATATCATCTAATTCACCAGAAAAGTCCAATGATACATTAGGATAGTTTTTGGCAATGGTTTCCCAGTAATCTTTAATCAGATTATTGGCTGCAACAGTATCAATGTTCTGTTTATCAATGTCAGATTCTAATGTAATGGTTCTTAAAAAATTATAATGTCGTAAATTACCTTTCACCTGCTCCGATTGAACCACAACCAACTCTTTTAAAGGCACATTATCACCACTTCGTGTGGGAACAGACAACCTCAACAGCTCATTGATATCATGGTAATTATTTTCGACCGCTGATGTAGATTTTATGCGTAAAGCAACTTGTTCTCCTTCGTGTTGAACATAACTCACTATTTCACCATCAACGAGCATTTTTATTGTTCGGTACACATCATTTGGCACAATATCCAAACGATTAATTGCATCATTATTGAGTTTTAGTGTGAGTCCGTAGCGCCCTTTACTATCATCGTCTGATATATCCCGAAATCTTTCATCTGTTGCTATAAACGTTTTTAACGCATCCGTTGCTTGCCGTAACTCTCTGTACTCTTTCCCTCTCACTTTTACACTTATGGGTTTACTCGTAGGAGGACCACCCGCTAATTTCAAGAAGGAAGTATTCGTAGGCCCTATAACCTGTAAAACGTCACTACGCATATCTTCTATAATTTGTTCTACTGATCGAAAACCTTCCTCTCTTGGCTGCAAACTCACCATAATTTGCCCAAGGTGCTCACCAAACATGGGTGCAGTTTCAGTAAACATTTGTCCTGCATAACTCACAACTGAGCGAACTTCATAGTCCTCAAGATTTCTGGCCACATGTTTTTCAACCTCAAGCATTTTCTCCATGGTTTCATCCAGAGAACTGCTGGTTGGCATTTCCACATTAACGTAAAATAGCCGGATTGTGTCGGCAGCGAAGAAGTCCACTCGAATCACACCACTTTCAACGGCTGAAAGCGCTGCAGCAAACAGCAAAACAAGCGCAGAGATTGTTTTTTTAGGATGACGCATAATCTTTATTAATGTGTAGCCATAATACACTTTAAGTTTATGAATAATACGCTGCCTTAAATTATCAATCACTGAAGCTCTAGCAAACGATACTTTGGCTGCAATAATATGTCCAGGCAACATCCAATAGGCTTCTATGAGGCTGACCGCAAGGGCTGTTGTAACCACTAACGGAATAACCATCATAAACTTACCTAAAATACCTGGCAGCAACATTAACGGTAAAAATGCTGCCATGGTAGTCAATACTGAAGCGGTTACCGGACCTATTACTTCAGTCAGCCCCGTCCAAGCAGCATGAATCCCTTTTAATCCCGAACGTATTTTATTATTAATTGACTCAACCACTACCACGGCATCATCAACCAGCATCCCTAGAGCAATGACAATGGCTAGAAGTACTGAAGTATTTAAGGTTTGGTCAAATACTTTTAACATGATAAAAGTACCGGCCAAGGTGAAAGGAATACCAATAGTAACCAGTAAACTAATCCGAGAACCCAGAAAAAACCAGGTGACAAAAAGCACAAAAATCAAACCAATTAACGCATTGTTTTCCATAATGGATAATGCATTACGGGTAATTAATGTTTGATCATCAATCAGCGTATAATTAACCCCAAGCTCTTTTGAAAACTTCTTTTTTTCTTCAATTAAATGATTAATTCGCTCCACAAGCTCCAAGGTGTTGGTGCTTTCTTGCTTCATGACCGCAAACATTACAGCAGGCCGGCCTTGAAAACGCACTAAACGGTCAGCCTTCGCTCTAGCCCAAACGACTTCTGCGATCTCTCCTAAACGTACTTCACTTTGAGCACCTTGATTGATTAATACAGGTAGCTGCGCTAACTCATCAGGGTCAGTCGTTGTGCCTTCGATGCGAATTAACCATTGATCTTCACCAACCCGAGCACTACCCGCTGAAATATCACGATAAAACGTACGAATCGTATCAGCGATAGCAGTGGGCGAAATACCAAGCAGCTGAATTTTCCCCACATCAAAGCGAATTTGTATTTCTGGATCTCGCTCACCCGTGAGCTGTACTCTGTCTACGCCTTTAGTTCGCGTTAACTCATTTTCCAAAATAATAGCTTGCCGACGTAAGTTCTCATCATCAGCAGGACCAGATATCACTACCGTTGCAGTAGGGAATGCATTTGCTGTCGTTATTTCATAGATAGTGGGGCTTTCAGCTTCTTCAGGCAGCTCATCTTCAACATTGTTTATTTCACGTCGTAAATCAACCATACGCTTATCAAACAAGCGCGAGCTGATATCCTGAAAACGTACTAAGATACTGGATACACCCTCACGGCTGGTGCTGGAAACAAACTTAATATTTTGTATTTTTTCCAGTTCTTCTTCTAATACATCCGTAATTTTTTTTTCTATATCTTGGGCGGAGGCTCCTGGTAACAAAGTCGTTATTTGCACCCAATTAAAATTAATACTAGGATCTTGCTCTCTAGGTAGCTGCAAATAAACCAAGTACCCCATCAATAATACTAATATAAAAAGCAAATTAGTGAGTTTATGATTTTCGATTAAGCTACGTAACCACATTGTCTACTTTCCTTATTTTATTGCTTTTTGACAATATGGAGCTGCTCTCCATCAACCAGGCCATGACGCCCATCAATAATCACCAAAGATGCTGATGCAAGACTCACAGGAACAGGTCTCCCCTCTTGTGCGCCCTCAATTTGAATAAATTTTGCAACGTTACTATCTGCTATAAAAATTCCGTATTGTTTATCTCGCCTTTGTAAGAGGTAAGCAGGTAAATGAGGAGTAGGATTTTCCCAGACTAAACGCCCAATGCTACCAATAATAGAAGCATCTTCTGTAAATAAAAAACGTGCTTCACGGCTTCGGGTATTATTTTCAATAAACGGCAATAACGTGCGTTTGTTAAGAGGGTATGTTTTATCATCACTCGAAAACACATAACGGCGTGCTTGCATAAATGATAGCTCATCAGAACGCGCAATTTTTGCAGATACTTCCAAATGGTCTGTCTGCAGTAATTCAACTACAGGTGTACCAATAGCAAGTAACTCACCCACATTAGCTATTTTTTTCGTAATTACACCACTGTAAGGAGCTTTTATTTCACAATATTCTACATTGAGCTCAGCAATTTCCAGTGCTGCACGTTGAGCTTCTAATTGGGCTTCAGTGCTCACTACACTGGTTTTATACCGGTCCAGCTCAGCCTCACCAATCGTTTGTTTACGCGCAAGTTTTATATTTCTCTGTAGCTCACGCTTATTAAATGCCAATTGATTATTAAGCTCAGCTAATTTAGCTTGTTGCAGCTGTTTTGTTAATATTGTTTGCCGGCAATCAAGGTTAGCTAATATATCACCTTTAGCTATTTTGTCTCCGACATTAATTGGCATCGCAACTAAACGCGCGGAAATTTCTGCAGGAATTTGACTTTTATTCAAAGCAATAACTTGGGCAGGAGCACTGCGCGTTGGATAAAACAGAAGTTCACTTGCAGGCTCTGCACTAACTCGAGTTTCACTCGTTACGCTACTGGATAACAATGACAACCATAAAACTGCAATATACGGCAATACGCGATTCATTAACTGTTTCATCCCTGCGGCTAATCAGTGAAAAATTACACATTAAAAGCAATTAAAAACATGTCACACTATGAAAAAGCACCAAATCATTCTATAACGATTTAGGCTAATACACGCTATCCATAGCGTCTAATTTATCATTTATTAATAAGATACACTGTACACGTTACGAGGTTATCACTGACTTGCTGCGTAATCAATTTGTCACTATTTTTATACTGAGACCAACATCTTGTTTAACGTAAAACAACTAATGCCTGCTGAGTATCCCCTTGTCAATCGTTTTTATAAAGCCCAGGGGTATAAAGGCAAAGCACGAGGAAATGAAATTGTATTTACATTACAGCAACGACAAATTGTCGCGGCACTGCGTATTGTACCGTTAGCGGAACAGTGGTTATTAAGAGGTGTATGGGTAGACAGTAAACTGCGTAGACAAGGACTAGGGCAAGCGTTACTGGAAGGTATTACCCCGTTATTAACGATGAGTGAGTATTACTGTTTTGCAGAACAGAACGTAGTACCATTTTACTTAAAAGTAGGATTTATCATGCTGGATAGTCACACACTCCCTGTGCCCATACTCCAGCGTTTTAAAACCTATCAGCAGCGTAATGCACAACTACGCCCCCTTATGTGGCAAAGGCCGTCATCACCTGACGAACACCTCGATCAGCCAGAATGTCAGTCACATTCGCTGCAAACGTGACAAATTGAACCTCGCGCCCCTGAAACCTAACAGAACCATTGGCGACAGTGGGTCCCACAAATTTTGGCTGTAAATGAAATGCCTTTGCCAGGCGAACACCATCACTTGTCGCACATAAACCACCGATTTTTTGGACATTATCCCGGTACTGACTCACATACGACATAATCTGTAAGATAAGCAGTGATGCTGCCAGACGGCTACCACCATAGAGTGAAACAATATATAAGCAGTGTGGTTCATTGACTACGGCTAAGTGCGAAGCACAAATATCTGCTTCTGCCAGCTCATTATTAATTAACTGTTGAAAAGCCTCTAACGTCACAGGCAGGGCAATCAAATGCCCAAAGTAATGCCCCAACTTAGTACATGCCAACATTAACGGAGAACATCCTGTTATCAACCACTGCTGTATGGTTGCTAATGTTACGTTATTTTCAGACTGAAAAATGGAGTGATCATAATCCAAAATCAAGCGTAATAGATGCTCATCGGTTGTTAGTGATAGCAACGACTTAAGCTCATAATTATTAATACACTGTTCCGGATAAGTACCAATCTTTGACTGTAGCTTTGTTGAGTTGAGGTAATGTTTTAGTAAATACTCTACTGATTGTTCTGTCGACTGTAATGCAGTTTTCGCCGGCATAAAAGGAAACACTTCACTCAGTTCATCTTTAAAAAAGCCAATGATTTCTTTCTGTCTATTGACAGGTGGCTCTGTTGTGAAGCGCTCCCAACGACTGATCGTTACAGCATCAATACCTGTCAGTATTGGCGAGAAGCGAGAAAACGCTGTTGCTATCATTTCTTGTGTATAACCTTGCGCTTTACGCTTACGCTTAAGGTAATCACCAAACCGTTCCAACATAACTACTGCCACTTCTCTATTTATCAAATATTACGCCCACAAACTTCATCTTAAGTGCTTACACTTAAGCTTACTGCGGGTTTAATGCCATCAGGTCAGCCAGTAACACCATTTAATGGACAAATCTGCTAGTCACGCTATGCTTTTTTTGTAAATTATTTAGCCAGACCATTTGTCATCTCAATAACCGGTTACACTGAGGCGCCTCTATTAAACCTGCCCACCAGTGACAGACAATCGGTATTTATACGTGCTAGGGAAGGCCAACACCATGCCATTGACCATGGTCAACACACATAAAATTGCTTACAACTGCTACGGACAAGGCACACCAGTGCTACTATTACATGGCTTAGGGTCTTGTGGTAAAGACTGGCAAGCACAAATTGAGGCACTTGCCCCTTATTACTTCGTCATTGTCCCAGACCTTCGTGGTCATGGTGACTCCGACAAGCCATCTGGCCCTTACTCTATAAGAGGCATGGCTGAGGATATTCGACAATTACTTAGGCAACTCAATTTACAGCGCTGTCATGTTATCGGTTTATCTATGGGAGGCATGATTGCCTTGCAGCTGGCCGTTGATCATCCAAAGTTGTTTTACTCTATTACCCTTATCAACAGTGGCCCAGGAATTAATGCTCTCAACTGGTCAACCAAGCTACTGATCTGGCAGCGGATAGCCATTATTAAGTTGTTTGGAATGCACTTACATAGCCGTCTTTTGATGAAGAAGCTATTCCCCCTCCCTTCACAAAGCAAATTGCGAGCAAGCGGTATAAAACGTTGGCAGCAAAATAATAAAGAAGCTTACTTAGCGGCATTTCAGGCACTTGTGCATTGGAGTGTTGAGCATCAATTAGCACGTATTCACTGTCCAGTATTAGTGCTTGCGGCAGAACATGACTATACCCCAATAGCCTACAAACAAGGTTATATAAGGCACTTTAAGTGTGGATCTCTGGTAATTATTACTAACTCCAGACATGCTTCACCTTTGGACCAGCCAGAACAAGTCAATCAACACCTGCTACACTTTTTGTCACAACAACAAATCGCTTTGACAGGGTAGTTTTACAGGTGCTTGTTACAAGGCAGTGGTAGCATTCCCAGCAAGCAGCGTTTAGAATGATTCTACACTTTTTTATATCCATAATACTTCACGTACAGCCGAACTCATTAAAATTCAAGCGTTTGTAGTGAGATAATGAAATTAGCAATAGCACAAGAACTTGATGCCTACTTACACTCTAATATTCCCCTAATAGCCGCTATGCAGATTGAAGTTTGCTATTTTGATGGCAAGTGCTTACGTCTTAGCGCTCCGCTAGCCGTTAATGTAAATGACAAACACACTGCTTTTGGTGGCAGTATTGCTACACTAGCAACCATAACTGGCTGGGCAATGGCAACACTTTTAGCTAAACAAGCATCTGGCCCAAACCAAGTCGTTATAGCCGAGAGTAAGTTACGTTACTTGAAACCAATTACCGATGATTTTTTCGCAGAATGTCTTCGCCCGGAAGATAGTGATCTTGATGAATTCTGTCATGACTTAAATGTAAAAAGCACAGCTAAGCTCATCTTACCTGTTCAAGTGAAGCAAGATAATAAACTTACTGCTGAATTTACCGGCACCTATGTCGCCTCAGTTAAGACCCCACCCGCTAATGGCGCTTGATCTATGATTCTTAATGACTAAAAGCAACCCGCTCTATGCTGATACTAAGCCAGTCAATACCACGCTTAGTCTTGCACTAAACTACAAAGTTTCCCAATGACCAAGCTGTTAAAAAAGTAGAAATGAGAGTCCTATGACGTTATATACGTTGTTACTAATTGCTGCCGCCGTAATTACACTTGCGCTTGCTATTTGGGCTATTAAGCTATGGCGCGAAGTTTTTCAGAACCAAGCTAAAATTCGTGAATATAAAAAACAACATCGTGACTTTTTGATCTCCAGTATACGACTTATATCTGCAGCCGTTGTGAACGAACAGGTTAATTTGTCTGAAGCCTGTATAAGACTGCGATTCTTACTAGAAAATATTGATGAAAATATCCTTAAGCATGCAGATTTTTCGGTTATTGACACAATGTATCTCGCAACAAAAGATATGCCAACTCATGATGAACGCCATAGTTTACGTCCCAATAAACTCAATGCACTCGATAAAGAACGTGTCGAGTTAGAAACACAATATCGACAAGAAATAATTCAGGCAGCGAAAAAACTATTAGTCTATAGCTTTTAAACAACTTACATTATTAGCCGCTCAAATACAAAAGGGCCTGTTTTTACAGGCCCTTTTCTTTATTTCCACAGCTAAGACTTATTGGGTGTGATAGCTCACTGTGTCCCCGTTTATATCCTCTGTTCTGCAAATAATATACACTAGACGTTGCCAATTATACCTTAACAATAGCCATCATCTGTTCTTTAACGGCCTGCCAGTTTAATCCAGGTTCTGAAATAAAAGCAGCTGAGCCTTTTTCCATAGGTACCATTGCTACATGCCAGCGTTTATTACTATAGTCTACAGGCTCTTTGAACGGATGATTTGGCATCAATAAGACCGTTACAGGACCTTCCGGCGTTTGCACAACAAAATGTGCCGCCAAAATACCATCAACAATACAATTTCCCGCAAATGTAATTCCTGAATAATCTGCACTCGCTTGCAGATTGACCTTTTGTAAAGTCTCACGAAATGTATCCATAGATACCAATTCAGTTTTAGCTAATGTTTCTGCCTCATCTTCCACATGACGAATCATTAGCTCAGCTGTCGCACCATGCTCTTCAACAACGGGAGTATTCGTCAATGGTATCCAGTTAAGCATAACAGCCAGAACACCAATTGATGCCGCAAGGGCAAAGCTAATAATGCCTCTTTTGACACCTTGCCTTTCCCGCTTACCGGTTGATGCGCCAGGCTCTTCAGGTGCAAAACTCTGTCGTAACATAATTTTTGCAACTAAATCTTCAGGGACATCAACGGCTAACGCTTGAGCTAAAGCGGCTTCTTGCGTATTCAGCTTTTGATAAAACTGCTTACAGCTGGCACATTGTCGAATATGCGCTTGGGCCTCCGCAGGAATTGCCGCAGGTTGTTCCAAAGCTAAGCGACGAAATTCCAGGCATTTCATAAGCCCCTCCGATTAACCCCTTGTTTAATATGATCATCCCCCAACAACTCTTTAAGCTGTAAACGAGCACGGCGTAGTCGAGTAGCAACTGTATTAATTGGTAGCCCCATTTCTGAGGCGATTTCTTCTTGACTAAATCCCATAACGACTTGCAAAACCAATGGCTCACGATACTTTTCAGATAGCTTATACAAAGCCTGACGGATCGCATCCACATCAGTGGAAACATCAAAAGACTGCGCTTGATCTTCAAGCTCATCTACACTTAAATCGGCATACTCTAACGACTTTCGCTGAAAACGTCGTGCATTTTCTCGGCGTAAAATCGTTATCAACCAAGATTTAGCCGCTTGCTCATTCTGCAAGCTATCTAAAGATCGCCAGGCACGCATAAACGTTTCCTGCACTAAATCTTCAGCGATACCTTCATCTGATGTTAGCCAAAACGCATAGCGATACAGCGATTTGTAGTAAGCATCGACTAACGCTTTAAATTGCATATCTTTTTTGCTCATGCCAATAAAGACCCTGCGAGCTGTGAAAATATTTCACAGCCCACGTAGTCAGGCATGTTTTCAAAGGGTTAATATTATCTAGACGAGTAGAGGCTTTAACGAACAACGCGAGAAACACCATTGGCGGTCAACACTCTCACTCGATCACCGCGATAGAAGCGCACAGCAGGATCAACTTCCTGAACAACAGAGATGTAGGCTCCGTTATCCATCTGAATGGTCAGCCGTACTCCATGACTTCGAGTGTAAGCTTCTTCCGCCTTACCTCCGAGTAAGCCTCCAGCCACAGCACCTGCGACAGCAGCAATATCGCTACCACGGCCACCACCAATGGTAGATCCAGCAATACCACCAGCAGCTGCACCAGCAATCGCACCTACGCCACTTTTGGTGCCTTCAATGGCAACGGCTTCAACACCCACAACCGTACCGAACTGAACTGTTTGTACCTGTCTAGCCTCATCACGAGAATAGCTATTGCCAGTCAGGTTTGACATGCAGCCAGTAAGGCCTACGGAAAAAGCCGCTAAGGCTGTAATTGCCACATTCTTTAGCTTTATCATGATTCCATACCTAACAGTGTTTGCCACACTTAATCATTACTTTGCTACTATTGATTATCGCACCTTTCTCATTAATTGCAGGAGGTAAAATCACTCTTTACCATCATCCTAAAGATACTTCACAGTGACTTATCAAAATAGACCACAAAAAATACAAAAGTTTACTAAACCTTTAAGAAAAAATTACTAAGTAAAAATAATAAGAGACAATTTTCTCATTTGAGAATTTTTACCGATATCAACTATATAACTATGACAAACTTCATAATCACATTATGAGTACTTCTAAAAATGAGCTTTATTTGGTGGCAGCCTCAACGCAATAGTTGGATTTTAATGCATTCGGCCCTTTGCATAAGCTGACCTCAGAAAACTCACTATTATTAGAGATACCATTTTGCATATTCTTATTAAAGAATGAGAGAAAAAAGGGGCGGATCATACTCAGCAAGCAATATCTGTCTTAAGTGATATCCATAGAATAATTTATGAGGTTTAAGTCTGCAGTTTTCGTGTAGATTGTAAAAAAGACTATGACTATTGATATATCGCTCCAAGAAGCCCAACAAATCTTTTTTAAGGTTGATTCTTGCCTCCTAACAAGCAGTAGTAGCGAGGTGCTTATAAAGCGGCTACTACAAGCCAGTTTAAACTATTTTAATACAGAAGCAGCATGGTACACCCTAACACCTCATATACCTATATCTTCAATAAATTTTCCCACTCGTGTACCAAAGTGGCTTTACGCTCATAGCCTTTTTCAAACAGAATCAATTGTACAACAGCTTTTAAATGAAAATCCTGATGGTTTACACCTGTTACGCCAGCAAAAGCAACTGTGTATTCTGCCAACGAAATACATTAACCGTATTGATGGTATCTTCATGTTGCCCATTTCTTTTGAAGATAAGCTGGTTGCAGTACTTAACCTGGGCTTTAAAAAAGACATGCTGGACTGGTTCCAAACGATGATTCCTTTGCTCAATCAGCTGGCAACCAAAGTATCGCTACTCCTTTCTCTCTTGAATAAGCAGGATCATCTTCAATACCTTGCACAACGAGACCCGCTCACAAACCTTTTTAATCGACGCGTTATGCTTGACCATATCCAAAATGAGCTAACACGCTGCGAACGCTACCAGGCTTCTTTAGCCATTTTATTTATTGACTGTGATGACTTTAAGAAAATCAATGACCAGTATGGACATGATTGTGGGGATACAGTTTTACAACACCTTGCTTATATTTTCCAAAAAACACTACGACGAAGTGATCAAGCCTTCCGCTATGCCGGTGATGAGTTCATCATCACTTTACCAAATCAAAGTATGAAAGATGCTCTGGCGGTCAGTAAACGTTTAAAAAGAGCAATTACCAAAGAGCCTTTAATTTACCAGGAACAGGAAGTTCCTGTTTCAATATCCTGTGGTGCGGCAACTTACATAAAAGATGTCACATGGAGTGCAGAAGCACTTTTAAGCCAAGCAGACCAGCAGCTACTCCTCCAAAAGAAAGTCAGAGTTTCAACCTTAACTTCATCACCATTGATACCTAACCCTGTATGCTCGACTAAACAACCATCATCTGTCAGGCATAATCAACCCCTTCAATTCTAGTGTCTTGCATTATAAGGAATTGAATAACCAGGCTTATTAATACTCTGTTGTTGGTTGCACCAACCCCACAAGATATGTTTATCCATAGTATTAAACGCCTGCTGCCACTCATCTGCAGCTTTACTGACACACTCTTGTGCTTGTTGACGTAAACCGGCATCAGCCCGTGGTGAATTTAGTAAGTGAACTAAATCTGTATAGGCTTTTCGATAATATTCAAATGCTTGAATTTTAAATCCTAACGCTAAATAGGTATCCGCTAAATTGTGGCAAGCAATCATAAATAGTTGTACAACAGGCAAATGAGCTCCTCGACAATCCTCTAAAAGCAGCATTTCTTCAGCAACAAATAAGGCCTGAAAGAATTTTTTCTGTGCTTCTCTGTATTGTTCTGTATGAAAGGCTTCACTTCCCTGAAACGTTAACTGTCGCCACCGAGTTTCCAGGCTTCGCATTGTACCTGATCCTCAATAAATGATGTTCAAGCTTAATCTCATTCAGCAACTTTATATTCCTGCACAAATGAGTCTGTCTACCAACGTTAAAATTAGCCGTTGTTTTTGGATATAACCATGCAGTTCCCAATCTCCATTATCAAGGCTGCTATGTGTTAACTATATGCTTCGTTTTAGGTATATGCGTATCATGGAAATTTAAAAACGTCATATTGTGTATAACCTAAAACTCGATATGATCACATTTAACACTAATGGTTAGAAAAAAATCAACAGAGAAAGTTCCTAGTCAATGACAATAATTTGACAGCAGCATGTAAACATAAGCCAAGGATGCACCATAAAAATGCAATACAATTCACATATTTAATTTATGATTTATCACAATGGTGGCTGTACATTATTTGATCAGATAGAATGCAGCGAATTTTACATTAAAGATTGGGGTATTTTTCACCCTAACCAAATGTAGCCAGACAATTTACTGAAGAAGTGCCTATTATGCTTATTCATTCACTTTGGCAGTTTGCAGTCAATTCACCCAGCTTATCGTTATTTATATTAGGCTCTATTTATTTAATATTAAGTATCTTTTTAAGCATTAATGTCTGGATACGAAAACAAAGTATAGAGCAGTCGCTGGTTTACAGTGATATTCAACGGTTACCCTTAAAGCCTTATTCTAAGGCTCCTCAGTCCATCTGGACCCAGCTTTTTCAAACCGTATCTATTTTTTCTCTTATTATGGCTGGAGCCAGTTATACATCAGCCTTCATTTTAAATTTATAAAAGTAGCTTACTTCGTTTATTTTTCATGTTTAAGGCACCATCCTTGGTGCCAAAGTATTGATTAAATACTGAATTATCAAGCCTTGTAGTGTTAGCGATTATTAGCTGAACAATTAACTGTCTGGCGTACTAACCTGGCAACGGAACTTATTAATTAGCGGATTAGCATAAGCCTGAAGCCACCAATGACGCCACGTCTCAGGACATGATGCCAAACGTTGCTCAAACTCTTCTCGCTTTGCTTTTAAATCAAGGTCTGGAAAATGCGCTTCTAAGGCAGGAGGATTGACATCAATATATGCCTCTTTAACATGCTCAAATGCAAAGAAGTTAGAAGGATGTAAATAATAAAGCGAGTGAATCTGACGATCTATTTCATTAGCAACGTCCGTTGCATTCAGGTATTCCTCTTCTAAACACGTCCCAAACGAAACATGAACATGACCTTTATTCCCGGTAATTCCTCGCACAATACTGTTCACATCTTCATTTTCAGCTTTATCATACTTACCGTGCGCTGCTCGATAAGCTAACTCTCGCGCCTTTAAAATATCACAGGGGTCATATTCATAGGAAACAGCAACTGGAACGATATTCAACCGTTGAATCTGCTCAGCAAAGCTTACTTCCTTGTCTGTTTGGGCCATCAAAAGCATCTTTAGAATTGCGGTATCCGTTTTGTCATTACTGTCTTTAGAACGTCCTTCACGCTGCGCAATCCAAATAGACTCAAAAGTATTCAACGAGTGGTTGATATAAGCAGAAAGCTGCTTATACACCGCCAACTTTTCTCTTCGGCCTTTAACAGAACGCTTGACGATAAAACTTTTGTTCAAGCGCATCAGATCACTAACATAAGGACGACTTAGCAGGTTATCCCCAATCGCAATACGCGGGGTCTTCATACCATGATGATAGAGTGCGAAGTTAACGAATGTTGGATCCATAACAATATCCCGATGATTACACATAAAAAGATAACCACGGGCATTTTTAAGTGACTCTTGTCCAGAATAAGTGACTTGCGATGTATTTTTCTGGATATTACGATCAATATAGGTTTCCAGTACATCCTGTAATCCAGCAACATCTTTAACGTGACGCAGCTCTTCCCGAAGCGCAATACGCACCATATACTTTAAAGCGGGCTGTAAAAACTCAGGGCACTTGGGAAACTTTAGTGAAGTCATTGCACTTATAAATGCACTATCGCCTAATAAGCGATCCAAAACCCCTCTTACCTCATCATCGTGATAAGGCCTGATATCATCGAAGTTGTCCATGCAACAACGGTCCACCTTCTCAATGTATTAACAACAAAGTTATTCGTTTTTCCTGCAATACTAAATAGCTATAACAAGCTATACATAGGACTGAAGAAAGTATTGTCCAACATAGTACTGCTTAAGAAGTTCGCCATTATAGTACAAGTCAGCCATAATTTTCTGTTAATCACATAGATAGGTTGTTATTAAATGGAATCAATGCAATGGCTCACATTACCATGCCCCTATTGTGGTGAGCCATTCCACACTGCAATAGAAGCACTTTGTGATGTTCAAGACTTTGTTGAAGACTGCCAGATATGTTGTCGCCCTATTCGCTTAGTGGTGGGTTATGATCCGCTCCAGCAGCAACCTGATGTAAAAGTACTCACACTAGATGAGTGCTAAAAAGTGCTGAAGAATTGACCTCTATCATAACAACACTTGGGATGCCCCCACCTATCCGCTATAATGCGACCGCTGTTTACTTTGTCTTCATACACCCATGAACGACCATATCCTTGTTATGACAATCAGCAGAGGTTTTTATGCAGTTCTTCCATCTGGCACGCCTTATATCTCTCACTTTTCTTTGGTTGTCTCTGCAAATTTCTGGCAGCTTGGCCAGTGAGTTATCTGATCTTGAGTCATTAGCCAAACAAGGTAATCAGGCGGCTCAAGTGGCAGCAGGTCAAGCACTGTTTACTGGCAGCATGGGAGAAGCAAACTATAAAAAGGCTATCAGTTACCTTAAGCCAGCGGCTGAAGCCGATCACCCAGTAGCAAAACGTCTACTTGGATTGGCTTATATGGAAGGTAAAGGAGTTACCAAGGATGAGAAGTTTGGTATTAAGTTATTAAATGAAGCAGCCAAGCTGAAAGATGCTCAAGCTCAATACTATCTGGGCCATGCTTTACACAAAGGTATTGGTATCGATGCCAACCTGATTACAGCCTATATTTGGTTAAGTCTAGCCAGCGAAGCTCCTAACCCACACCAAACTGATGCCCAGGAGGAAGTTTCAAGAATCAAGCGTATCCTCGCACCAGGACAAATTGAGCAAGCCAATGCTATTCTCACCAGCTTAAAACATCTCTATCTTCAACAAAAAACTGAACAACCAAACGATATTCAATAAATGATAATAGCAATTTCCTTTTAGCATTCACCGCCAACAAAATACACGCTTTTCATATTTAGCGCTGCAATCATCCAATATCATGATAACAAGCTTCCAGCAGCGCTTCGGCACGCTCATCGACTAACAGTGCAGCACCCATACTATTCGTCACAAATGAAAAGCCAAGCTGGCGGACAGGATCTGCCATAACTAATGCACCACCAGCACCCGGGTGACCAAAGTTTTGTGGAGCACCAAGTTGTCCACCGGCATATGACTGATGCAGTAAAAACCCTAAACCAAACCGGGTTGAGCAAGGTAACACCGCATCATGACCAGAAACAAATACTTGAGTTGCTAACGCTATTGTCTCTGGCTTTAGTAACCTGGATTCTTGACTTGATAAGTCTGCCATAATTTTGGCTAATGCTCGGGCTGTTGAGTGGCCATTGGCAGACGGTAATTCCATTGCTCGCCATTCAGGCCAGTTGGTGCTGGTCATGATAGTCTGAGGATTAGTGAAACTTCGTGCCGTAATGCCTTTAGGTCGACTCAGTAACTCTGCTAAAAGGCCTTGGGGATTTTGATCCGGTTGATTTAATCGCATCATCGTAGCGATACGTGAGGTTACATGCTCTGGCACGCCAATATAAAACTCTTCCTCAAACTCTGTTTTGACAAGCTCACGCCAATAGTTACCAAGAGACTCACCTTGTATACGTCGAAATAACTCACCTGCTATCCAGCCAAAGGTGACTGGCGCATAGCCATGCTTAGTCCCTGCTGGCCACCATAATTCGGCCTGCTCAATGTGGTTGACCATTGCTTGCCAGTCAAATAAATCATCAGACGACACTTCATGCTTAAAAGCGGGTAACCCAGCTTGATGAGTTAATAAATGCTGGACTGTAACTTGGTTTTTATTATTTTGAGCAAACGCTGGCCAGTAATACGCGATTGGCTTATCCAGCAATAACTCTCCTTTTTCGTAGAGCTGGAGCAAGCTAACGATGGCAGCGACTTTGGTACACGAAAAAATATTTACCAGAGTATCTTGGTGCCATACCTCTTGCTGAGCCTTATCCATATAACCAGCCCAGATATCTACCAGCATGTCACCTTGGTGACAGATACTTAATGCTGCACCATGCTGGTTTTCCATCAGCTGTTGAAACAACGTTTTTAATCCATGAAATCGTTCTTCATAATAGCCTTGCACTACAGGTGTCGTAATTTCAGGAGTTTGCATAACTAAGAAAATCCATTAAACCTTAGAAAAAAATTTTTTTAGCCGTACTCACTATGCTGGCTGAATTTCTTGTTGAAAAGGCGGCAGCGATGAAAGAATTGCTTTTCCATAACGTTGAGTAACAATTCGACGATCAAGCAAAGTAATAATGCCTTGATCTTTTTCATGCCTCAATAGCCGACCACATGCTTGAACCAGTTTCGTGGCTGCGTCAGGTACCGTAACTTGCATAAATGGATTACCCCCTCTTTGCTCAATCCACTCTGCAAGTCCCGCTTCAACCGGGTTGTCAGGTGCGGCAAAAGGTATTTTGGCAATAATCACATGCTCACAATAAACACCTGGCAAATCAATACCTTCAGCAAAAGAGGCTAAGCCAAAAATCACACTCGCTTGTTGTTGATCAATACGTTTTTTATGACGGACAATGATTTCCTGCTTACTCAGCTCACCTTGCATCAAAATTTTATCCTGCCAAGCCCCAGACATTTCCGCATAAACATCTTCCATTTGCCGGCGCGATGCAAACAAAACCAAACTACCTAATTGAGTACTCAGTAACTCAGGCAAATAATCAATAATAAATGCAGTATGTAATTCAGGATCTTTAGGCGTACATGGCATTGAAGGTATCACCAGTCGTGCAGCAGCCTGGTAAGGCAATGGGCTTGGTACAACCACAAAATGTGTAGAGTCAGTAACACCCGCTCGCATTTTAAAACGATCAAACTGGCCCAGTGCAGTTAATGTAGCTGAAGTAACCACCGCGCCAAAACAACGATTCCACAAGTTTTGCCGTAATGTTTTCGCGGCCAAAATAGGGCTACAGGATAACTCCAGATCAGTCTGTCCACCTTGTCCATGCCAGGTTACCCAGCGTGCATTAGGTGGTGCTTCAGCATCATCCTCCACACTGTATACTGTCCACAAATCAAAGTTGGCCTCAGCTCTTAACAATAATACGCCGGCTAAGGCATACCAATTCTCTAACTCATGCTGAGGAATAATATAATTTTTTTGATCAAGCAACTGCTTTATCTGTTCACTCACACGCCCCAAAATATCCACTAAAAGGGCAAACTGAGTCTTAATAATACCTGCACTTTCGCGTAATGCATCAGGTAAGACACCATGCGCAAAACGATATTGAGGTATAACCTGCTCATCTTTACTCGGCAAAAGCGGCATTATTTGCTGCTGCCAAATAAGTAAGTCCTGCCTTAACTGCTCACAGGCTTGCTCTACACGAGGTATAAACTTCTCAGCACTTGCCCGCTCAATCACTTCATGATCCCGCATCTGCAGTAATGATTTAGGAAGCTGCTCTAACCAGGCACGTGTACTATGTATTTTCGAGTTATGATTAAAATGGTTTAGCGCTTTATCCGGTAAGTGATGTCCTTCATCAAACACATAGAGTGTCTTACTTGGTGCTGGTAGCACAGCACCACCTCCCAGCGCTAAATCAGCTAAAACCATATCATGATTAGTGACAATAACATCCGCCTCACCAAGTCGCTCTCTTGCTTTAAAAAATGCACACTGGTGAAAATAAGTACAACGACGATTGCTACACTGCACATGATCTGTAGCCACTAGCTGCCAAGTTTTATCTTCAACAACATCAGGCCAGCTATCACGATCACCATCCCAACGACTACTGGCAAACTTATCCAGCATGGTTTGATAAGTCTGTCTGTCATGAGGTTGATCGGTATTGAGTAATCCAGCAGCCACGAATAAATCTTGGGTCACTAGCGTTGAGGCGCCATCATGCAAGATGTTATCAAGCTTACTTAAACAGACATAACGGCCCCGCCCTTTTGCTAAAGCAAAGCTGAATGACAAACCACTATTTTGTCTGATATCTGGCAGGTCTTTGAATAAAATTTGTTCTTGAAGGGCAACCGTTGCCGTTGCAATCACTAACTGCTTTTCATATTCCTGGGCAATAGGAATCATCGCGAGCGCATAGGCTACCGTTTTTCCTGTACCGGTCCCTGCCTCAACAACACACACGGCAGGTTCACCAACACGCTGTCCCTCATCATCTTCTTCAATTTCCCCTATCGTTTTTGCAATATCAGCAATCATAAGCTTTTGACCATAGCGCGGCCTTAGCTGTTTGCTGTTTAAAAAAGCACGATAGGCATCTTGAATCACTTGTTTTAATGATGAACTCAGCATACGACCCTCATAAATTGCCTGCCTAATGATAAGGCAATTTTGAGTAATTTGCTCACCAGATATTCACGCAACTGTTAGCAGCCTAGAGACAAAAAAGCCTTACTGCTAACAGTAAGGCTCATGAACGATAAAGCTTAACATTTTACAATAGGCCAATAAACAGATTAACCGTAATACTAAAAATACTTACTGGCCCTTTGCTAAGGCTACAACAATATACCCTTTCTCAGCAATACAACATATGATGACTAAGAAGGTTATTAGTTGTTACAACGACGCCATACCAGACTGTATTGATGAGTCAGTTTACCTTCAATACTGTCTACCCCTAAAACACCACCTGCATCACTTGCAGCCATACGAGTTTTAGCTAATTGTAGCTTGGTTTGAAGAACAACAGGCGCAGTTGCACCACAGGCTGACCAAACAAAAGCTTCCAGGTCCAGACTATCAGATACCATGATATCTTCACTGACCGGTCCACGTGTTGACTGGACAAAACCTGCTTCTAAACGCTCACCTTGGAAACGATAAT
This sequence comes from Zooshikella ganghwensis, assembly GCF_018263875.1. Lineage (NCBI taxonomy): Bacteria > Pseudomonadati > Pseudomonadota > Gammaproteobacteria > Oceanospirillales > Zooshikellaceae > Zooshikella > Zooshikella ganghwensis. The sequence goes on along the minus strand of NZ_JAEVHG010000001.1, from coordinate 314,807 downwards.
TCGTTTTAAATTTACCGATAATGCCACGATCTAGATCGGCATAGCCACGGTAGTTTACATCTGCAATCGTGTACGAGTAACCAGATGGTACATGCAGGTTAACCCGCAAATCACAGCTTTTACGCTTATCAGCCCGGCTAAAATCAGGGCCAATACCCGCTATATACTCATCAAATGACACACCAAAGTTCAGTCCACTATCTGCCACAGATACACCAACAGACCCCTGAGGACAGCCACTACCACCATAAGTGATATCTTTTACATAAACCTGACCATGAGGAGGTGTCACAGGATCTGTCTGTGCTTGTGCGATTGAAGTGGAAAATGCAACGGCAACGAAAAGAGATGAAGTCCCCAGGACTTTCAAGCCTGATTTTTTAATCATGTTATAATCCTCACCTTTCCATGTGGATGAGTTTTTATATAATCTGATGCTTTTTTTCTTACTTCTGCACTAGCCTAGTATGCTCTTGATAACATTTTTTAAAAAACAGGTTTACATCAATGAGCAAAAATACATGCACTTAACATATACAGCATTTATCAGTGAATAAAAGGGATATTCCCCAAATTAAAATCATAGGAAAATAAGCATACGTTAAAAGCCATTAAGGCTAAGTGGTGAATAACACCCTTGCTATTTAACCTAAACCTTACTTGTGAAGCTCCCTTTCATTCCTTTTTTCAGCTTATGCAGACATAAAGCGTATAAAACAAATCACTAAACATTTTTAGTAATTGTTAACGCGAAAACAATCTAACACACTGTACAAAAAATACAACAATTGTTTACCAGTAGCAAAACCCTTAATTTAGCACAATTTCATTAAGCTAGAACAAATTAAGTGTTTTGCTTAGATGCTTACAAATAGCGAAGTTTTGGCAAATTATTAGGCTTCACATTTTTTCCATAAAAGGCCATATTCATGGGTTAATTTACCTTCTACACTATCAACACCTATTGTGCCTCCTGACTCAGGTGGCGTAAAGCGAGCTTTTTTGAGCTTCATTCTTGTCTGCAATACCAATGGTGCTGTCGCACCACAGCTTGACCATACAAAAGACTCAAGGTCTAAACTATCAGTATAAGTAAAGTCTTTTTCTATAGGCCCACGCATATTTTTAACGAAACCTGCCTCAAGCGCTTCCCCCTGGAAGTGATATGTTGATGACATCGAGGCAAAGATCCCCCGATCCATCTCAGCATAACCCCGATAAGTCAAATCTACGACAGTATAAGCGTAGCCAGCAGGTACTTTTAAGTTAACACGCAAATCACAGCTTTTCCGTTGATCTGCTCGGCTAAAACCATCACCAATACCTGCAATATACTGGTCAAAAGAAACACCAAAGTTCAAACCATTTGTTGCAATGGATATACCTACACTATCCTGCGGACACCCTGTTCCTCCATACACGATATCTTCTATATACACGCTACCCTCTGGTGGCTGGTCTGGATCTACTGCTAAAACCGTGTTTCCAACCAATAAAGAGCTTATAGCACAACATACTACTACAGAAGTTTTGTTGAAAATCTTTTTCATATTTATGTCCTTTTAACGATTTCCTTCAACTAAAGACATGACAAACACTTTTACTCCGTTAATTAACTGCATTGCCATGTAAAGCTTCCTACTATGCAGCATACGCCTCACTTTATATGCACGTTCAGCAAAGGCTATACATGTACCTAAAGCGAAGGGTATACCCATTTTTTCGTAGTTGGCAATCATATCTTAAGCATTTTTTTTAAATGAATACTATCAAACGTGCTATGTATAACATGAAAAATAAAAGCCCACAGGATTTTAAGTATTCCTTTAACTAAGCCTGCGCTCATTAATTGTCCTACCAGTTTACGATAGGTAATCCCTAAAAGCAGTTCGTTATGGGTATATACACTTCACGAATCATTTTTAGAGTTTGTTGTAAGCACTCTTCACCCCAGTCACTTATTAATATAAGCTCCGGGGGCTTCATCGCTTGACGGCCGCCCCTAAAAAACCTTCGTTATGGGTATATATTTCACTTTAATATTATTCACAGCAATAACAATTAAAATGCAAAAGACATGTTTTATGTAGTTTTTATTTAAACTAACTTGCCGCAATTTATCACAGAATTTTTAAAAAACAATAATTTTGTGACCTTCATCTTATCAATAATAAAATCCAGCTGCATAAAATTTGTTTTTCCACAAGCATCTGGAAGTGAGAGACAGCCCCAGAAGGCTCTAAAAGGCGCCCCTAAAAATAAAAAGTCATGGACATTTACACTACTCATGCGTATAAAAATGCAACAAATCATCATCATGTTATTAGTTCGATATGTCACTATCTATAAACGCTCAATGTCCTTGCCAAAGTGGACTCACTTACCAAGAGTGCTGCCTGCGTTTTCTAAACAAAGAACAAAGCCCTGAAACAGCGGAGCAGTTAATGAGGTCTCGTTATACGGCTTATCACCAACAACGTGTTGATTATTTAGTCAATACAACTCACCCAGATCAACAACCTTTTCTTAACCGGCATGAAATACAACAATGGGCTCAACAAACAGATTGGGTAGGTTTAGAAATCATTCATTGTTTATTTGGTCAACCTACTCACCCTTATGGTGAAGTAGAGTTTATTGCTCATTACCGACTGAAGTCTTCACATCAATCAAATCAGTTACATGAAAATTCCACATTCAGCTTAATTGACCAAAAGTGGTATTATATCGATCCACATACAGCCCCATTGATCAAAGTTAAAAAGTTAACGCGTAATGATATTTGCCTTTGTGGAAGTGGCAAAAAATACAAGAAGTGTTGTATGCGTAATTAAGTTTTACTCCAACGCTGACAATAAACCCGACTAATATCTTGAGCAAACATCAGAACAGCCTCTCGGACCCGTTAAGGTAAGCGCTGTGGATAGCTCACATAAAAACCCTTCGTTTTGGGTATATAATAGCTAAATTGACATGCCTACTTTACGTACTAACTCCATTAAACGTTGGCAAAAACCCGCTTCAAAATCGCACCAAGCCAATACACGAACTTGTGTTCCTGCAACAACACTCAGTGCTGGCATATCAATCACACAGGAGACAGGACTCCTGGCAAAATCAGTTGAAACTAAATTATTATCATCAACTCGCAAAATTCCTCTCAATAAGCCATTGGCAGCCTTGATAAAAAGACTACCCACCTCTTCTGCCGTGGTATTACAGCTTACTTCAAAGGTCCCCTCAACATAAGAGGGACCATACAATGGTAGATGAATTACATTACAGTTCAGCCGATTCGCAAGTTCAGGAAAAATAAGTTTGTTATGTATTTTTTCAAAGCGCTGAGGAATTATCGCATTACCTGGATGCCTGAAACGACAAGCAATAGGGTCATAATCTTGGGGTGAAGGAATCAAAGGTTTAGCAACAGAAATTGCACCATGAGATACACCTAATCCATCGTGTAATACTTTCAAAATAGGCGCATATGACTGAGTTAACCAATGGCCTGAAGCCACGAGGTGGTGAGCAGAGGCGTTATATAAATAGTCATTAACCCCCATCACAATATTTAACACATTATGGTGCATTGCACCTGCAATAACGACCTTTCTCACTCCTTTTGAGAGCAACTGTTTTATTGCAGATATATCATTTGAACTTTCATCACAGACAATAACAACATCAACCTGATAACCCCGCCAATCTACATCCAAGATTGAAGTTTGACGAGTAAATCCAAGACACTGGTCGTCGATTTTTAATGAAACGTCCTCGGTAACTTGTATATCTGCCCAGGTAGCATTAGAGTCTTCATAGGTTAATAAATGTGCAGCTAATGATGGCTCAATGCTACTGTCATTGATATGCACAATATCCAGTTCGGGCCAGCTCCAGGCTGCACGCAATGCAGTACGCCCCATGCGACCAAATCCGTGTAATCCGACTCGCACTGTCACCCTAAGCTCTCCAATTTGCAGGCCAACTTACCGGCCAATCTGCAGGCTGTTTTACCATCTTAACCCTAACTGCTGGAAACAAACGCTAAGCGTAACGCTGACACCTTAGCAGAGCAAACATTATTTTCCCCTCCTACCCTGCTCGCTTGCCAAAAAACACATTTGTGACTAAAACAGGGAAACTGTCGCGGAAATACATTTTAAATAGTAAAAAATTAGACAATTATTATTGTTATTTTCTATGTATTGACCACATTTTGCCCACAAGTAAGTAAAAGTACTTATAGTGGTTTACCCATATTGGTCATTATAGTCGTGCTCTTTCCAAGAAAAGGGCCTCGTCTTGCAGTTTTCTGAGTTATTTAAACCCAGAAGATATTTGTTTTTGCTGATAATTTGCACCAACAACGCAAGCCAAGATAACTACAACGCGATGAGGTAAACATGTCAATACTAAAAAAACTATCCTTTGGAATGATCGGTGCCAGCCTAGCGGTAACCTGCCTGACCAGCACCACAGCTTTTGCCAAGCAAGAGTTCATTACAATTGGAACTGGAGGAGTAACAGGTGTTTACTACCCTACAGGTGGTGCTATCTGTAAATTAGTCAATAAAGGGCGTAAGGAGCACGGCATTCGCTGTTCCGTAGAAAGTACAGGTGGTTCAATCTACAACCTGAATACCATGCGCGCTGGTGAGTTAGACTTAGGTGTGGTTCAGTCTGACTGGCAGTATCATGCTTACAATGGCAGTAGCGAGTTCAAGGCTCAAGGTCCTTACAAAGATCTACGTGCAGTCTTTTCTTTGCATGTTGAAGCATTCACTGTTGTGGCCCGTAAAGATGCAGGCATCAAGACGTTTGAAGACCTAAAAGGTAAGCGCGTTAATATTGGTAACCCAGGCTCAGGTCAACGGGCCAACATGGAATTACTGATGGAGAAGTACGGCTGGACGAAGAAGGACTTCAAACTCGCGTCTGAGTTAAAGTCTGCTGAACAGGCAGGTGCTCTCTGTGATAACAAAATTGATGCCTTTGTATTTGTTGCAGGCCACCCAAGTGGCTCCATCAAAGAAGCAACAACAGCATGTGAAACGATGGTTGTTCCTGTCACAGGTCCAGTCATCGACAAGCTTTTAGCTGACAACAGCTACTATGCAAAAACCGTCATTCCTGCAGGGTTGTACCAGGGAAATGACAAGGACATTCACACATTTGGTGTTGCGGCAACAATCGTCTCTTCTACCAAAACCAGTCCTGAAATTATTTATCAACTTACAAAAGCGGTATTTGAAGGATTTGATGACTTCAAAAGGCTTCATCAGGCATTTTCAAGCCTGAAGAAAGAAAGTATGGCTAAAGATGGACTTTCCGCACCCTTACATGAGGGCGCAGCTAAATACTTCAAAGAAGTGGGCTTGATCAAGTAATCACGCTCGCCCTTCTCGAGCCGGGGATAATACTACAATAACTATTACACTCCCCGGCCAAGCGCCAGACATATTTTCCGCTTTCGTAATGACAGGCTAGTAATTATGACAAATACGAAAGAATCCAGTCAGACGCTTGATGCCAATCTAGAGCAAATGGTCGCAGAGGCTGACAGTGGTGCTCGGTCCCCTAAAAACTGGACGGGTTCACTACTGTTTTTTGTGCCAATCTGTTGGTCATTATTTCAGCTCTGGATTGCATCGCCCATTCCCTATGACTTAGGGTTTGGCGTTTTTGATGCGTCTGAAGCAAGAGCCATTCATTTATGTTTTGCTCTGTTTTTAGCTTTCACAGCCTACCCGGCATTTAAGCGCTCTCCACGCTTTTACATTCCGTGGACAGACTGGTTATTTGCAATCCTGGGAACTGCCAGTGCTTTTTATCTGGTCATGTTCAAAGATGAGCTTGCCTCACGCGCAGGTGCTCCCATTACCGCTGACTTAGTGATGGCGGGCATTGGCATGTTACTGTTACTTGAAGCAACTCGCCGTGCACTGGGCCCTCCACTGATGGTGGTTGCCAGCGTATTTTTGGTTTATGTGTTTGCTGGCCCTTATATGCCAGACGTGATTGCCCACAAAGGTGCAAGCTTAAATAAAGCACTTTCACACTTTTGGATTACCACAGAAGGGGTTTTTGGTGTTGCCTTAGGAGTAGCCACAAACTTCGTCTTTTTATTTGTGCTTTTTGGCGCACTCTTAGACCGGGCTGGAGCAGGTAATTATTTTATTCAAGTTGCCTTCTCTCTATTAGGCCACTTACGCGGCGGTCCCGCTAAAGCAGCTGTGGTTTCATCTGGGCTAAGCGGTATTATCTCTGGCTCATCGATTGCCAATGTGGTGACAACAGGCACCTTTACCATTCCACTGATGAAGCGGGTTGGCTTTCCTGCTCATAAAGCAGGTGCTATTGAAGTAGCGGCTTCCACGAATGGTCAGCTTACTCCTCCCATTATGGGGGCAGCCGCTTTCTTGATGGTCGAATATGTGGGTATTTCCTATATTGAAGTCATTAAGCATGCCATCTTACCTGCAGCTATTTCGTATGTTGCTCTGTTTTATATCGTGCACCTTGAAGCGGTAAAAGCAGGTATGGAAGGTCTGCCCCGACGCCAGCCTACAACCTTTACCCGTTCACTACTTTCTTTTACTGGCTCATTCTTACTACTCTGTATTATGACCGCTGCGGTCTACTATGGAATCGGCTGGGTCAAAACGGTGCTGGGCGACTATGCTATTTGGGCAGTAGGTGCTGCTGTTTGTGTTGGGTACATAGCACTCGTTGCTTATTCAGCTAAATACCCAGAACTGGCCATAGATGATCCTAACTCCCCCTTAGTCAGCATGCCTGAAGTGGGACCAACCGTAAAAAGTGGTTTGTACTTCTTATTACCCATTGTGGTTTTAGTCTGGTGCCTCACGGTTGAGCGCTTTTCACCTGGCTTGTCAGCATTTTGGGCAACGGTCTTTATGATTATCATAGCGGCTACTCATAAACCCCTAAAAGCGGCATTCCGAAAACAGGCAGACTTACACAAGCCACTGGTTGAAGGTATCCATGACCTTTTCCATGGTACAGCCAATGGTGCTCGTAACATGATTGGCATTGGCGTTGCCACTGCTGCTGCAGGTATTGTGGTAGGAGCCGTTACCCTTACTGGTATTGGCTTGGTTATGACGGAATTTGTCGAGTTTATTTCGGGTGGTAGCATTCTACTGATCCTGATCTTTACTGCGATCATCAGTCTTATCCTGGGCATGGGCCTACCGACAACAGCTAACTATATTGTGGTATCCACACTGATGGCTCCCGTTATAGTAACGCTGGGCGCGCAAAACGGGCTTATCGTGCCACTCATTGCTGTTCACCTGTTTGTGTTTTACTTTGGCATTCTTGCAGATGATACCCCCCCCGTGGGATTAGCCGCTTTTGCTGCAGCAGCCATTGCGCAAAGTGACCCCATCCGAACAGGTATTCAAGGGTTTATCTACGATATTCGTACCGCCATTTTGCCATTCATGTTTATTTTTAATACACAACTGTTGCTAATTGGTATTGATAGCCCTCTTGAACTGATCATAACCGTTATCGGCGCTTTAATGGCCATGTTGATTTTCGCAGCGGCAACCCAAGGTTACTGGCTGATAAAGTCACGCTGGTATGAAACCTTAGGACTGCTCCTTGTTGCCTTTACGTTATTCAGGCCAGGTTTCTGGTGGGATGAGTTTTATCCTCCTTTCCTGCATACATCAGCTACTGAAATTACGACTGTTGCAGCAGAACGTCCTGAAAATAGTCAACTGCGCATGCGAGTATCAGGTGAAACCTTTGATGGTGATGTGGTCGAAAAAACAGTTTTATTACCCTTAGGTGAAAAAGCAAGTGGTGCTGAGCGTCTTGCTCATGCAGGCCTTGAAGTCATCACCAAAGATAATAAAGTGATTGTCGATAATGTTGAGTTTGATAGTCCTGCAGCTAAAGCCAATATCGACTTTGATTGGGAAATTTTATACATAGAGTTACCTAATAACCGACCCGCTAAAGAGTGGATGTACATACCTGCAATACTCTTATTGGCAGTTCTCTTTGGTCTACAAAGAAGGCGAAAAGCACTGTTTGAAAAGGTAACAACTTAAATAAAATTTAACTACGACTGCCGTTTATCCGAAGCTAAATCCGCTGTTCTACGTATTGATTATTAACAGTAAGTCACCTACTCTCGAAGAGCGAGATGAATTTCAGGACTAGGGCAAACGGCCCATGCCACTGCGGCACTCTCTCAATGGATGAGACTGCTTCAGTGGTTTTTTTTTAGTACTGTGATGACAACTTCCATAAAAATGATTAGCCATATACAGAAGTAAACCAGATATAATACAACTAAGTACTTGGCTTACATACATTGCTGTTTTATAGGTCGCCCAATGTACAAAAAAATATTGCTCCCGCTGAATATGAATGAAACTGCCCTGATAAAAAAAGCACTCGCGGCAGCTATTTCTGAAGCAAAAGCCCATAATGCCACACTTCACCTCTTTAGCTCGATACCTGGTTTTAACATGCCTATGGTATCAAGCTACTTTCCTAAAGATGTTATGCTCAAAGCTTTAACGGAGCTTAAGCAGAAGTTAAAGGACTATGCCCAAGCAAATATCCCTGAGGATATTAATGTCACAATTGGCGTCGGGGAAGGCAGTGCTCACAAACAGATTCTTAAGGAAATTGAAAAGGAAAATATCGACCTTGTTGTAATTTCCAGCCACAGTGGCCGCAAAGTAGGCCAGTTTTTCTTAGGGTCCGTCGCCTCAAAGATTGTTGAGCATGCCAAGACTAACGTAATGGTAATCAAAGAGTAACCAGTGTTTTACAAGGTGATGTCATGTACGAACATTTAAAAGGAATGGGGATAACCCAGTATGATCGAATTGAAAAATATGCGCTACGCACTGAAGCTGATTATGACACGCTAAAAATCTATTACAAAAAAGAAAGAGGTGCGCTTTTTGCCCGTAGTGAAAAATTTAAATACCCACGGCAAAAGAAAACAGTCCTCGTAGATAGTGGCACTCATAAATACAAAAACGTTACTGAAATATCGCCTATCTTACGACAGGTGGTTGAAGAGCTGGACCAAATTACCAATCAGGAAAAGGACATGAAGGATCTGAAAAAGAAAATTCTTGATGATCTTCGCCATTTGGAGAAAGTTGTCGCACATAAAATTTCTGAAATCGAAAACGACTTGAACAGGCTATAGCTGTTCATCGATGAAAGAATATTTATTAGTAACAAAGGCTGTTCGTACACCTGCAAAGCGTGTCGGGTTGAGTATACCTCTACCATGGGCATACTTAATCTGACACACTGGCTCCCCACTATTCTTCTACACGAAGGATGAGCCTCAAATGCGCGTTAAACAAATGCGTGTTAAAAAAGTACCAGTTGCTCTCCACAATCTTGACTGCGATCTCTTAGCCCAACCCCAATACCAATCAACCTGACCGCTTTGCCTTCCCCTCGTTTAAACGCGTATTCTGCCAGTGACTGAAAGGCAGCCACTGATAACTGTGAAGTATCATGAGCAAGCCAACGCTCTTCATATGTCGTTTGCGTAAAATCGCTAAACTTAAGCTTAACAAAGCGCTTATTCATCTCATAGCCTTCGTCAAGACTCCGCTCTAGCCGTTTACACAGTGCCTCATACAAACTAGGCATTGACTGCAGGACTGCAGCTAAGTCGGGCAGATCCTGACTAAATGTATGCTCAACACTCAATGATTTGCGTCGGCGCAATGGCTGGACGGGTCGCTGGTCTATACCCCGGGCTAACAAATAAAGGCGCTCACCAAAGACGCCAAAGTGCTGCTTTAACTTGGCAGTGCTTACCTGTTGTAAATCTTCACAAGAAGCAACGCCTAACTGATGCATTTTTTTTGCCGTCACCTTACCGACACCAGGCAATTTGGCCACAGGCAGCTTCAAGATAAAATCATTAATCTGCTCAGGGGAGATGACAAACAAACCATCGGGCTTTTGCCAGTCACTGGCAATTTTAGCTAAAAACTTATTAGGTGCGACACCTGCTGACACTGTCAACTGCTCACGCTCCCACACCTTTTGTCGTATAGCCTGAGCGATTAATGTAGCACTGCCTCGACAGAGTTGACTTAAGGACACATCTAAATAGGCTTCATCCAATGATAGAGGCTCAACGCGATCAGTATATTCAAAAAAAATCATGCGCAGTTGTTGTGAAACCTGTTGGTAAAGCGACATTCTGGGCTTAAGAATAATTAGCCCTGGACAGAGCTGTAGCGCTTTGGCAGATGCCATTGCTGAATGAACACCAAATTGTCGTGCTTCATAATTACATGTTGCAATAACACCTCTTCGCTCTGGTGAACCACCCACAGCAACAGGACGCCCGATTAATTTCGGATTCTCTCTAATCTCAACGGCCGCAAAAAAACAATCCGCATCAATATGAATTATTTTACGGTCTTGAGACTCATGCATGAGTTACCACCTCAATGACCAACCTCATGTTTATCACGTTAAGTCCAGTCCACTCCTGATTTACTTTATTGTATACCTAAATTACATGGCTGCTGTTATCCCGTAACAGCCCAGAGATAACGATACGCAAATAAACCTCCTCCAATCACGCCTAAAATCTTCGAAAAAAGGATACATTTATGCGCATTTTTATTACATAATTACCATGATTTTTTATAAGGGAAAACCGTGGCCTTTAAGTTGCCACACGAGGTCTTGGAATGCAAAAGTACTATAAAATAGTTATCGCCGATGATCACCCTTTATTTCGTACGGCACTTCGCCAAGCCGTTTCTACTGGTATCAGTAACACACATCTTATAGAGGCAGAAAGCATTGATAGTTTACAACACATACTCGAACAGCAAACTCAGATCGATTTAATCCTGCTAGATTTATTCATGCCTGGCGCCCATGGTTACTCAGGTCTGCTCTTTCTGCGAGGAAACTATTCAAACATCCCCATAGTCATTGTTTCAGCTTTGGAAGAGCCCCAAGTCATACAACAAACTATTGCCTACGGTGCTTCAGGATTTATTCCAAAGTCATCGTCGTTGAAGACCATTTGTACTGCTTTACAGACAGTGTTGAATGGTAATATTTGGATTCCCGAGTCAATCGATCAAAGCCAGCATCCCGTATCTGACCCACAGCAGGAAAAACTGGCAGAGCAAATAACGACTCTCACTCCTCAGCAATATAAAGTACTTTCAATGCTGACTGAAGGGAAACAAAATAAGCAGATTGCCTTCGAGCTAAATCTATCTGAAGCGACCATAAAAGCCCATGCAACAGCAATTTTTAAAAAACTGGGCGTACGCAATCGTACTCAAGCAGTGATCGCAATTAAACAATTAAAACTTGAAAATCCAGCACTATTCAGTGTCATGGAGAGTTAACCGTACCTTATAGGTAAGCGGCTTATTCATAATCTACAGGGACGCAGATTATTCATTAAGAACAAATAAGACACATCGTTTATATTGAATGAACAAGCATGTTTAACACAGAGTGGAATAACTATTCGAAGAACAACTCACTTCACTCAAGTCGATATACTTTATTTCACTAACATCACGGCAATAAAATATATTACCCGTTCTAATATACCTCAGCTACATTAAAACAAGGCTTCTGTAACGTGAGCCTTAAACTCTGGAATAAATACTACAAAAAATGTACAACCAGCTTAATACAACTCCATAGCCATTTATCGCACAACCATAGTTATCCTTTTGTTCAGTTATCCCTGTGCTAATCTTTAAGAAAGTCGTTTGGTATACCATGATCAGTTAATCATTATGTCTATAGTACACACGTATTCAAGATTCAAAGTGATACGTTACTGTTCAATAGACATAGTATATGAAGTAGTACTTTAAATACCTGACTCCCTATGAAAACACTTGAGACTTTACTGCAGTATAATAAGTCTATTAGAGCTATCGGTTACAACGATACGCCCTTCAATCGTACTCAAGATAATAAAGTCAATATCAGTGGTATTGTTTGTTTAAATACGCGCTTTGAAGGCATGTTGTGGAGTGAAGTGACATTAAATGGAATGGATGCTACTGAAACTGTTGCAGAGCAACTGATCAACAGTACATTTTATCCTCATATCCATGTTCTGTTATTTGATGGTATCAGTATGGCAGGACTCAATATTATCGATTTACCCCTTTTAACAAAGTGGCTGGCTCGCCCTTGTATCTCTGTCATGCGCGAACTGCCTAATATGAGGGCTATTCAAACAGCCTTGACTCACTTATCAGATACCCATCAACGCTTTGCGACTATGTGTAAGGCTGGCAATATTCATAAAAGTGGTGACTTCTATTTTCAAGTACAAGGCACCTCACCAGGTATTGCAGCAGCAACCCTTCACCGATTATCTGATCAATACAACATGCCCGAAGCCTTAAGAATTGCACAACTTATCGGCGCCGCAGTTAAAACGGGACACTCCTCAACAACTAAGCATTTGCAACAGATGCCGTGTATGACTGCACTGCTTCCAGTGTCTTCTGATGACAGGCTTGAAAAGCATTAAGTGTTGTTAATTTGGGGCTTGCCTGCTTAAGTTCATGCTCCAAGCTTTCAGCAAGTACATATAATTGTTGAGCAGAAATATTCGCGGCTACACCTTTCATACTATGCACTAACATAAGTGCCTGCTTATACTGAACTTGCTTTACCATATGATTCAACCGTGTAGAGACCATTGCAAAGTCATCTAAGAATAACTCAAGCATAGAGCAGTACATAGCATGGTCTCCGTCCAGTCTCACCATAGCATCATCAATATTGAGCAATGCCAATGATGATGTTGAAGCAGACTTTGTTATCATACTGTCCTCATGATCAAGTCGCGTTAACGACGGCCTAACGTCAGGTCCAACTGCACTCAACCACTTCAATAAACATCGGTACAACACTTCTTTTTGAATAGGTTTGGTTAAATAGTCATTCATCCCTATCGCTAGACTTTTTTCTCGATCACCTTCAGTCACATTCGCAGTCATTGCAATAATAGGTAATATCTCTGCAGAAAAATGTTTCCTTATCTGTTCAGTCGCCTGATAACCATCCATTATCGGCATATGTACATCCATTAACACTGCATCGTATCGTTGTTGTTTAACTTTCGAAACAGCCTTCTCACCATTGCTTACAACATCTGTTACGATACCTACATTCCTGAGCAATTTAGATGCTAAAAGTTGATTTACGTTATTATCTTCTACCAACAGTATTCTTTTTCCAAACAACCCATCATAATTTTCCTTATCGTCACGAGGTAATTCTAAAAGCTGCTCCCGCCGCAGGGCATGAATTAGCGCTTTTAGTAATGCTAACGATGAAAATGGTTTTGACAAATAACTACATGCTATTCCTTTTTGTTTTTTGCCAATCAGTTTTATTTGCTGATGAGCTGACATCATAACCACAGGTTTATTTGACTCTGGGTAGTTTTTCACGAGTCTATGAACAAAGTCCAAACCATCCATTTCAGGCATGTCCCAGTCAACTAACAAAACATCTATTGTATTATATGTTTTAGCGATTTTATCAAGTGCTTCTTTCCCAGATGAACAATAATCAGAGTAAACACCAAAACACTGAAGCATATCAACCACAACTTCAGCAAAGAGTGGATCATCATCGACAATTAATACATTACATCCTTTGACCAAGCCAACCATGTGATAATAGGCCGCATCACATGGTGGTTCGACCAACTCAAAGGGCAATCTAACAATAAATGTACTCCCCTTACCAAGCAGACTTTTTACTGTTATTTCTCCCCCCATTAGTTCTGTTAACTGTTTACAAATAGTAAGCCCTAGACCTGTTCCCCCATAATTTCGCGTTGTCGAGTTATCTGCTTGATTAAACGCTTCAAACAAGCGTTGTTGTTGTTCTTCGCTTATACCAATACCTGTATCTTTGACCTCAAACTGAAGCCAAACCATTTGGTTATTATCCCCCTCGTGCTCTATGCACTTAACAACAACCAGAATTTGTCCTTTTTCAGTAAATTTAATGGCATTACTGGTTAAATTAATGAGTATTTGAGAAAGCCTGAGCGGATCTCCTCGTAACCATTTTTCCAAGTGTGTTGCATTATGCACAACCATCTCAATTTTTTTTGTTAAAGAAACATCAGCAAACATACTGCACAGTAAATCTAATCGCTCATTCAGGTCAAAAGGCGTCTGCTCGATTTCTAATTTTCCTGCTTCAATTTTCGAAAAATCAAGAATATCATTTATTAATAACAGTAATGCATCTGATGCGGTCTTTACTTTCTCCAGGTAATCTCGCTGTTTAGTATTTGCAGCCAATGGCAAAGCCAGCTCCATAAATCCAATAATCGCATTCATTGGTGTACGAATTTCATGACTCATATTAGCAAGAAAATCACTTTTAGCTTGAGTTGCCCGTTGTGCTAATACCGTTTGTTTTCTCAGTACTTTATTTTTTGAGTATACAATTACCATTATTGAGATAAAAATTACTAAAAAAAACAGCATAAACGTTATTACTTCACGCAGCTGATTCCGATAAATTTCTTTTTCATGATAGTTAATGACATCAATGATTAATTTAGAAGACTGATTAGTGACTAATCGATTCAAAAAACGATCAGCTGTTGCCGTATTACCTGAAACGAAATGAGCGTAATTCAAAAATACAGCGATTGGCCGTTGCCAAGCTCTAAACTTTGTCTCCCCAGCAATACTTTTCATTACTGCCACTTTTTGATCAATCCTTGACTGAATGTTAGCCTGATGCCCAAATTTATAAGCGGGCAGCATACTTGCTAACTCAGAAGCATGAAATGACACTTCGTAACTGTCTTTTAAATACTGCTGGTTAATTTTATGAATTTGTAAAGAGGCATGAGTTAACTCATCAATTAGCGAAAGGTAAGCCGAAAAGTCTTCATGTAAGGCTTGTAATGATGATGAAAGGTCCTCAAACTGCTGAACAGATTCCCCTTGAAAAAAAAAACTAGTCGGCGCCACTTGTAAATAACGCCTCAGCTCAGAACCAAAATTGTTAAGCAACTGATTATACTGCGTTTTATGACTAAAGCTTGATGATTGAATTATCACAATCTGAGCGGTTAGCTCGGAAATATAGCGCTCCAGCCCTCTGATAGATTCCGTTTGTTGAGTGTGCCAAGCAGAGCTTTCATGGCTATAAATGTGAATACCCGTAGCCAGTAAGGCTATAACAGCCATACTTGCATACAGCAGATTCATTCGTCCTTCCATGGAAAATAACCTATTTAGGCATCTCTCTCTTTCAGTTTACTTTATCCGAGAGTATAGAAGTCCCACTGTTCTCTTGCCATTAACCATAATCTTTCAGCCAATATCAGACTCAAATTTGACAGACTTATATATAATTTAAGACAAAGTGAATAAAAAAGGTTGACGACAGTTTTTTTCTACCTATAATACGCAACTCAATTTGGTGCGGGGTGGAGCAGCATGGTAGCTCGTCGGGCTCATAACCCGAAGGTCGTTGGTTCAAATCCAGCCCCCGCTACCAGTACTAACTAACTTTATATTGTAAACTGTAGTTACTATAGCCTTAGTAAAAGCATGTTTAAGTACCTATAAAGTAGTAATTTTGATGCGGGGTGGAGCAGCATGGTAGCTCGTCGGGCTCATAACCCGAAGGTCGTTGGTTCAAATCCAGCCCCCGCTACCAATTCCAAGCAGTCATTTTCTACTTTACTTAACCTAAAATACCGCCACTCTCACTTATCCAGCTTATCTTAATTAGCCATAATACTAATCTGATATTTTTTAACGTATTCAGCTACTGATTGCTTTTCTCCTAATAAAACTTTTCTTAATCAATACGTTAAATCTAAATTTGCACTTGACTTTCTACCCTCAACTCCCTTGAATCATGTTTTTTTGATGTGTATCAGCCAGCATTTTGGCCATTAACCCTTACTATTGCGCTGGTTAATAACTCACCAAATTTTTTATTTTGTGCTTGTTCATTAGCGAATTATTTTTAGGGGGCTGTCTCACACAACGTGCTTTATACCTATTTCTTTGTCACTTAATTACAGGAAATACTTATAGCGAATGTGTCGCACACCGACTGCCCACCTAAAAATTCTTCACATGAAATACCAAAAGAGACCAAACAACTGGAGTAGCCTATGTCGGCAACATTACACACCCTGCTTACTCCCTGGCGTATCTGGCGCAGACTTGCCCTTTGGCAACAAATAGTGGCAGGTATGGCATTAGGGATTGTCGTTGGCATTGTACTAGGTCCTTCAGCCACAGTGCTGAAGCCTATTGGTACCTTGTTTGTTAACGCAATAAAAATGCTCATTGTACCTTTGGTATTTTGCTCTTTAATCGTTGGCGTTACCTCAATCAAAGATTCCCAAAAAATGGGTCGCATTGGCATTAAAGCGATTGCGTTTTATCTGATTAGTACAGCTATTGCTATTTCATTAGGCTTATTGATTGGCACCTTGTTCGAGCCTGGCGCAGGCATGGATCTTGTCGCAAAAGAACAGGCAGCAACCAAAGAAGCTCCCTCTTTTATTAATACCCTGGTCAGTATTGTGCCTCAAAACCCCGTAGCAGCGCTGGCCTCTGGCAAAATTCTACAAATTATCGTTTTTGCAGCCGCCTTAGGTGTAGCATTAAACCTCATTGGCGAAAAAAGCAAGCCTGCTGTTGCCGTATTTACTAGCTTGGCCGAAGCAATGTACAAGCTTACAAGCTTAGTCATGACTCTGGCGCCTTATGGTGTTTTTGCATTGATGGCATCAATTGCAGGTAGTTATGGATTAGCCGTGCTGGAAAAGCTGATGATTGTTATCGTAGCCGTCTACATTGGCTGTGCTTTACATATTTATGGCTGTTATGGTCTCTTTATCAGTCTTATAGGCCGCTTAAACCCAGCGATCTTTTTCAAAAAAATCATTGATGCGCAGTCCATTGCCTTTACCAGCTCCAGCAGTTCAGGCACACTGCCCGTTAGCTTACGCTGTAGTGAAGAAAAGCTAGGTGTTCCCAAATCTATCTCCAGCTTTGTATTACCGTTAGGTGCCACCATTAACATGGACGGTACAGCACTTTACCAGGGTGTCACCGCACTATTTGTTGCTCAGGCATTTGGTATTGATCTCAGCCTTGCTGACTACTTAACCATTATCACGACAGCCACACTAGCCTCCATAGGTACAGCCGGCGTACCAGGCGCAGGCTTAATTATGCTCACCTTGGTGCTAACGACTGTAGGTTTACCCGTAGAAGGTGTTGCTCTCATTGCAGGTATTGATCGTATCTTGGATATGGCCAGAACCATGGTCAATGTCAGTGGTGACTTAATGGTTACTACATTGATTAGCAAAAGCGAGCAAGAGCTGAACCTCGAAATCTACTCAGATGGAAGTGCTACTAACACCACTTCAGATACAAATAGTACTCAACCTAAAGCCGATTCCATCAATACTGAAAACACCCTGTAGTAGATTTATAATACGACTAGGGCCTGTTAACACTATTTTAATCACCACTGCCCGAAGGGTTATGACGGTAAAAGCACTACTCATTGTTCATTTAGAACCACTAAACTTCACGCTTCGCGCCTAGATGAGTGCTTTTACCATCATAACAGTGATATTCAAATAGAGTTAACAGGCCCTAGATTGGTTGAACGTGTTTGCTTTCAACCAATCGGCTAAACACCCCACCAAAACACTTTTATCAAAAAACAAAGACGTCCTTCAAAAAACGAAATTGCTCAACTTATTTATTTGAAAACTAAAAAGCCAACATCATCATTTTGCTACAGTCATATGATGGCAGGTATAATTTTGTTAGGATATATCGCAATAACTACGACATATTAAGCATATCAGGACAATTTATGCTGTATACGGGACTCGTTGCACTTTTCAAATCTACCCTTAGCAGCTTACGCGACCTCGCCCCTATTCTTATCGTTGTCACTTTTTTTCAAGTCATTGTACTGCAGCAACCTATTCCTCACTTTTGGCAGCTATTGGGCGGCTTATTTTGTGTACTGTTGGGCCTCACACTCTTTATTCACGGACTAGAAACAGGCTTGTTTCCCATTGGTGAAACCATGGCCAAAGCACTTGCGTATAAAGGCAGCTTAACATTGCTGTTTTCATTCGCCTTCGCGTTGGGCTTTGGCACTACTATTGCCGAACCTGCGCTGATCTCCGTTTGTGAAGAAGCAGCTGAAGTTGCTGCGGAAGGAGGTGTCATAGCAATGACTCAGCAAGCTCAAGAAAATTATGCCTATGGACTACGCTTTACTGTCGCGCTATCTGTTGGCCTGGCCATTATGGTTGGCGTACTGAGAATATTACGAAACTGGCCTTTACATTATTTAATTATTGCAGGCTATGCATTAGTTACCTTGATAACATTAATAGCTCCGAAAGAAATTATTGGTATTGCTTATGACTCAGGTGGCGTGACAACCTCAACAATTACTGTGCCACTGGTAACTGCTCTAGGCGTTGGCTTAGCGTCTGCAATAAAAGGCCGAAACCCACTCATTGATGGCTTTGGACTTATCGCATTTGCATCCCTTTTTCCTATAATTTTTGTCATGATCTTTGGTATGGTGGTGCAATGGCTTGGTTAACAGAGTTTTTTCTTACCTTTTTTGCAACGATCCGAGATGTACTCCCAATCGCAGCAATTTTGTTCGGGCTACACTATTTTGTTATACGACGTCCAATCCCTAACTTACGCCGGGTATTAATTGGCTTTATTTACGTCATTATTGGTCTAACACTTTTTCTGATTGGCTTAGAGCAAGCCCTGTTTCCATTAGGCGAGCTCATGGCCAAACAGCTAACTGCGATTGATTTTCTTGCACCGGACATGGGCAGTAACACTACCTTGTCATGGACTGACTATTATTGGGTCTACCTTTTTGCCATTGCTATTGGTTTTAGTACCACCATTGCTGAACCCTCCTTGATGGCTGTTGCCATAAAAGCCAGCGAAGTTTCAGGAGGAGGAATTAACGCCTGGAGCCTACGCATCGCAGTGGCAATTGGCGTAGCACTGGGTATTGGCTTAGGCACATATCGTATTGTGACGGGATTGCCTATCCACTATTTTATTATCGCTGGGTATATCATTGTCATAATACAAACCTACTTTGCCCCTAAACTCATCATTCCTTTAGCCTATGATTCAGGTGGTGTTACCACTTCCACCGTGACCGTCCCCTTGGTTACGGCTCTAGGCTTAGGCCTGGCAGAAACCGTTCCAGGCCGAAGTCCACTGATGGATGGATTTGGCCTTATTGCATTTGCCAGTTTATTTCCCATGATGACAGTAATGGCTTACGCTCAACTTGTAGACTATTGGATTAAACGTAAATCTGAAAAAACAGAGTAAGCACGGAGCTGAATAATGCACTTTAAATTAATTGTTGCATTTGTCGACGATTCAAAGACAAATGCGGTTATGGAAGCGGCCCGAGGTGCAGGAGCCACAGGCTCAACACTGATTAACAATGCTCGTGGTGAAGGACTGTCAGGCGCTAAAACCTTTCTAGGGTTATCTCTTGAAACACAGCGGGATGTTCTACTATTTCTGGTTGAAGAACATTTGAGCCGCAAAATTCTTGAGCAAATTGCTATTGCTGGAGAGTTTGACACCTCACCAGGCACAGGTATCGCAATTCAGTTAGATGTTGAAGATGCTGTAGGTGTCGCCCACCAAATTGATGAACTGACTAATAAAGTAGAGCAAGCATTATGAGCAAGCCCAAACTCATTCGTGTTCGAGATATCATGAAAGACAATTTTCTCAAAATTAATGGGCTAAAAACGGTTCAAGAGGCAATTGATAGTTTACGACAGGCAGATGCACATACTCTAATTGTAGAAAAGCGGCATGAGAATGATGAGTACGGTATTGTTGTATTAGCAGATATTGCTAAAAATGTACTCGCTAAGGATCGAGCACCTGAGCGCGTCAATGTTTACGAAATAATGTCTAAACCCGTACTTTGCGTAGATCCCGATATGGATATTCGCTATTGCTCAAGACTCTTTGATCGCTTTGGCCTGTCCACAGCACCTGTTATCCAAAAAGGACAGGTTATTGGCATCATTACATACCAGGAAATTGTACTTCATGGACTGTGCCCAACATCTTCTCAACATTGATCAATATGCCTGTTGATCTTGAAAGCACGACCTACGATAAAAAATTTATTTGGCTAAACGACTGTGCTAAGCGACTGAGAGTAGGAATATCCAACACACTAACATGCTTAACAGTGAAGAAATCAATATCCAATGTTTACCTAGCCAGATATCCATTTGTTGAAGATTAATGCGCATCATAGCCTCCTACGCCATTGACACAAATGAGAATCATTCTCATTATACATCAATCTTCAATCTCTTCTAGTAAAAAGGCTGCTATCAACAGCAGCCTTTGTGAACTAACATAAGTAATTAGTCACCATAAATATCAAAATCAAAATATTTTTTCTGTACGGTATCGTAGACGCCCTCTTTTCGAATCTTAGCTATAGCAGCATTAAGTTTATCTTTTAAGTCTTTGTCCCTTTTACGAACCGCAATCCCCATACCTTCACCAAACCATTTTTTATCGGTAATTTTCGGGCCTACAAACTCAAACTTATCGCCTCCGGCTTTATTCAGAAAACCATCTTGTAAGGGAATTGAATCACCTAAAACTAAATCTAATCGCCCTGCTTTCATATCCAGATAGACTTCATCTTGTGTGCTATATCGTTTGATATTGACCACCCCCTGATACTTATCAGAAATATAGCTATCAAAAGTACTGGAACGAAGTACGCCAATTGTCTTACCTTTTAAGCTGGCTTCGTTGATTTCAATATTACTACCTTTTTTCCGCACAAAACGAGCCGGTGTGTGGTAGTACTTATTAGTAAAATCCACTTTACGCTTACGCTCTTCAGTAATCGACATAGAGGCAATAATGGCATCGTATTTTCTAGCCATCAGCGCAGGAATCATACCGTCCCAGTCCTGAGGCACTAATACGCATTTTGCTTGCATTGCTGCGCATAGGGCATTTGCCATATCTATATCAAAGCCTATGATAGAACCATCAGGTGCTGTTTCACTAAAAGGGGGAAACGCCCCTTCTACACCAAAGCGAACCGTTTTCCACTCTTTGGCTACAACTGCTGTTGATGCTACAGCTGAAACCACAAAAGCCAACGCGAGACGTTTTATCATTTTTTACTCCCTTACTTCACCTAATTAAAAACACGCCAAGTAACTTTAAAAAGCTTAAAAGATCACCATATATAACACGCCATGAGCAGCCTTTTATTATTTAGTACTTTGTACTTTTCTTCTGGTGGCTAGATACGTCAGTCAACATGCCATGGTTCCACTTTATAAAGCTTCTGCCTTTTATAAATTTTTAAAATACAGTGATCTATAATCACTTAACAGCTTACCCTAGCATTCTTATAATATTTTGCAATATACATTCTCACAAAGCGCTGGCATCATTCTGGTTATCCGTTATTGCCCTTATTGTTTTCTGTATTATCCACACGCAAACTACTACCACTTTCACGCTCAACCAATAACCTAAGTACTAACCTGAGCGCAGTGAACAAGGGGTAACCATGCTGAATAACTCGCCAAACAGCAGTAATGTGCAGTTCCGTAAAGAAAAAGATTTACTGGGTGAAAAAGACGTTCCAGTCAATGCCTACTATGGCATCCAAACTCAGCGGGCAATTGAAAACTTCCAAATTACAGGTGTATCGATCAATCTTTTTCCTACACTTGTAACCGCATTAGCAATGGTTAAAAAAGCGGCTGCAAAAACCAATGCCGAATTAAAACAACTCTCTCAACAGAAGACAGATGCCATTTGCCAAGCCTGTGATGAGATTATTTCAGGGCATTTACATGAACATTTTCTTGTTGATGTTATTCAAGGTGGCGCTGGCACCTCGACCAACATGAATGCCAATGAGGTCATCGCTAATCGTGCCTTGGAAGTATTGGGTCATCAAAAAGGTGAGTACCAGCACCTGCATCCCAACAATGATGTCAATATGAGTCAGTCCACCAACGATGTCTATCCAACAGCTGTACGTATGGCCATCATTCTAAAGCACAGTGAACTAGTGATTGCAGCCCAACAGTTACAGCGAAGCTTAAAAGAAAAAGCAACTGAATTTGCTGATGTCATAAAAATGGGGCGGACCCAGCTACAAGATGCTGTTCCAATGACACTGGGGCTGGAGTTCAATGCTTATGCGACGACTATTGGGGAAGATGTTGAGCGTATTAAATGGTTAGCCGACCTATTCAAGGAAGTTAATTTAGGTGGTACCGCCATTGGTACGGGTATTAACGCCGATCAGTCCTACGGGCGAATCGCTATCGAACATCTGTCACGCATTGCCTGTATCGATTTATGCCAGGCTTCTGACTTGGTAGAAGCAACCTCTGACATGGGCGCGTTTGTTTTATTTTCCAGTATGTTAAAACGCTTTGCGATTAAATTATCAAAAATATGCAACGATTTACGCCTATTAAGTAGTGGGCCGACTGCAGGACTGAATGAGATCAACCTGCCACAAATGCAACCTGGCTCCTCAATCATGCCCGGCAAAGTAAATCCTGTCATTCCTGAAGCCGTTAACCAAGTTGCCTACAACGTGATTGGTAATGACCTTTGTGTCAGCATGGCTGCTGAAGCTGGCCAGCTTCAGCTCAACGTCATGGAGCCTGTCATTGCTTATAAAATGCTTGAGTCAATACAAGAGCTAACCAACGCAACAATAATGCTCAGTGAAAAGTGTATTAAAGGTATCACAGCCAATAAAGAGCGTTGCAGAGACTACGTCGACAACAGTATTGGTATTGTTACAGCATTAAACCCCTATATTGGTTATGAAAATGCCAGCCGTATCGCCAAGCAAGCTCTGGCAACAGGAAGGCGTGTTGTTGATTTAGTAAAAGAAGAAGGGTTAATCGCTGAGGAACAGCTAGCAGAAGTGTTAAAACCGGAAAATATGCTATCCCCTCATAATTTACAGAAAAGCTAGTTCTCACTTAAAGATGAAATGCTAGCCAAAAACAATACAGAAAGGGGTAATAATATCTCTTTCTGTCACAGGCTAGGCTAAAGCGACTAATGATCTGATAAGTTCAAGTCTTTTTCTGTCACAATATCTGTAATTAACTCAGCAGGCACCACCTCAAAATACTGATTCAGCACATCAACACCGGGTAGCAGAGGCAACTCCAATTCTTCTGGTGCATGTTGCTCTAATGTCAACGCTTCAGCTGTAAGCACCTGCTGTTTAAAGCTTTCACAGACCACATATACTGGTCGTTGATGTGCTTTAGCCGCCAGTGCTAATAAATAACTTCCACTTTTATTCACTACACTGCCATCAGCAAGAATACAGTCAGCACCTAAAACAACAGCATTAACCTTTGGCATAACAATGCCTACTTGAGCTTCAGTAATATAGGTACATGCTATCCCTAGTGCTGACGCATAAGCAGCCAATCGTCTCCCTTCGTTACCAGGTCTCGATTCAGTACAAATAATACGGTAGTTATCTGTTGATAACTGCGCTAATAACTGCTTAATAGTTGAGCTATAACTATGAGTTAGCAGGGTCCCCGAGCGAGGCAGTACGGTTTGTAACAGCTCCACCGCTTCTTGAACTGCGTTATGAGAGCAGTCCACCAACTCCAGAGCGACAGCAGAAGCCTGACGTAAGTCTGTTAGAGAAGTTATTCGTTCCTGCCAGCAACCAATTAAACCTGCTATTGCCCCCATGCAGGGACGAACAGACTTAAGCTGGCTTGCCAGGTTAACAACCATCTGCTGAGCAAGCTGCTTATCAGGTAAACGGTCAGCAAGACAGCAAAAATCAGCTAAAGCCATTAGGGTTTGACGCGCTATTTGGCTTGCACCATCAGTCAGGTTTGAGCTGATTTCCTGGCAAATCTGTTCAGCAAGGCGCTGCAAATCATTTTCAGTTGATACGTTCATCGCTCAATTCCTATCCAGCCATACTGACCCTATAAGTAATTATCGTAAGCCTGACGGTAATTGCTCGTATTTAGTGCTTAGTGGTACACCTCCTAGAATAATCATTACTGGACACACACATTCGTCGCAGTCTCAATGCTAATAAAATGAGGGTCTGCTAACAGTCCCTGGCAAGGAAAAGGTATGAATGGATAAGCCCGCTTCTCTCGCTTCACAGAATTCCAATAACTGCAGCCCCCATACCTCTGCAGCATCAGGTCAATTTTTTTCTTCCACAACTGACCATCAGTCTCACCCACTTTTCCGTAAACTCTTCAGCGTCATTGCTATCATGTGCTGTATTGTTGTCGTGATGGAAGTTGTCACTATTACCACACTCCACGGCATTGTCATTGATGAGCAAAAACAGCACTTACAAAATATGCTTAAATCTCAAGCAATGTTGCTTGAGCGGTTAACGGCTTCATCCTCTGAGCCGCTACAGCCATCACAAACAAGCGACAAAACCACCTCCCCCCACTCAGATAAAACGATCCTTGCGATTCAACAAACATTCAACCAGTTGCGTGAAGGCGAGCAAATATTTCTGCTTGAGCAAACAGATGAGCAGGAATTACGCTATTTTAGTGGTGAAACACTCTCACCAGCACTGAAAACAGGTTTACAGCGCCTGATTCATAACCGACTACAAACGACTCAAATTTCAGACAACAATAAACAGTACATTATTAGCTACCTGCCACTGCAGCAGCACAATTTAAGCTTAGTTGGACTGATTGACTTGAGTGACCTGACAACTTCTTTTTTACAGGCAAGCCTATTATTAGGTGTCGTCACTGTGGTGCTACTGGTTCTTGGTGTGCGCCTGTATCAGCGTCGCATTAACGCCATCATGCAAACACTGCATAATAATGAACAGAAATTCCGTATTTTATTCCACTCTTCCAGTCAGGGGGTTATCGTCTGTGATAAACACCATACGATCCTTGAGTGTAATGAGTCCTCTAGCCACATTTTTCGTGCAGAACGGGATGAGCTTATTGGAAAGTCACTGTTAAGCTTCAGTGCCCCACAGCAACCTACTGGCGAACCCTCCTCAACAGCATTAAAACGCTACTGTGATGCAGCTGCATCTGCTGACGCTCAACAATTTGTATGGCGTGCAGCACGTGGGGACAGTCAGCTTATCCTCGATGTTTACTGGAAAGCACTGTCATTAAATGCTGAACAGGAATCTGTTTTTATTGCGACAATCCGTGACATTACTGATGAGTTTTTAATCCAGCAACAGCTGGAAGAAAAAGACCATCAGCTCCAGTTGCAACGAGAAAAGTTGATGGAGGCGACTCGCTTAAGCACCATGGGAGAAATGGCCGCAGGCATCGCCCATGAAATTAATCAACCACTGGCCGCAATTAGTAGCTACGCTCAAGCCTGTCAACGATTACTCCACCAAAATGCTCACCAGCCTCCTAGCCCACAAGTTGTAGAGTGTCTTACTAAAATCACCTCACAAACCGAACGCGCAAGCCAAGTCATTAGTCATTTACGCGGTTTTATTGGTAAAGCAGCCACCAATACACACATCGTTAGCTGTAATCAACTCGTTACTGAAGCTATTAGCCTTGCGCAACTTGATTGTGGACACCGAAAAATTCCCCTACACTTGCATTTAAGTAAAACTAGCCCACAACTTAAGGTTGACCCTATACTGTTACAACAAGCATTACTGAATTTAATACATAATGCGGTTGAGGCTATGGCCGACTCAAAAGATATCTCTTCAGGTATAACCATCAGTACTCACCAACTGTCGCCTGACTGGGTAGAGATTGCAGTACAAGACACAGGTCGTGGTTTACCTAAAGGTGGCGAAGATTACTTATTTAATCCATTTTTTTCGACGAAAAGCAATGGATTAGGAATTGGCCTCACAATTAGCCACTCGATTATTTCCTCACACGGTGGCAAACTTAGCTATAAAGCTAACCCCAGTGTCGGGGCAACATTTTTTATTACTTTGCCAACGTTTGTGCATTAATTCGATCGGAGAGAATATGCAAGAGCAGGAACCCACTGTTTTTATTATTGATGATGATGAGGCCGTTAGAGACTCATTAAAACTGTTAATGCAATCAGTGGGGCAACGTGTTGAAGTGTTTGCATCCCCTGCTGAGTTTCTAGCATCCTATGACGAAAATCGTCCAGGCTGTATCGTGCTTGATATTCGGATGCCAGGCATGAGTGGTTTAGAACTACAAAGCAAGTTAAACGAAATGCACTGTATTCTACCCATCATTTTCATTACTGGACATGGTGATGTACAAATGGCTGTGCAAGCCATTAAAGATGGTGCAATGAACTTTATCCAAAAGCCTTTTCGTGACCAAGAGCTGCTTGACCTTATTAATGATGGTCTGAAGCTGGACAGTGAACAGCGGAAAGAGTTACTGGAACATAAAGAAATATTAAAACGACTTGCCACACTGACCGAACGCGAGCGTGAAGTGCTTAAGCATGTTGTTGAAGGAAAAGCCAATAAAGTCATCGCTGCCGATATCAACTTGAGTCAGCGCACCGTCGAAATCCATCGCTCACGCGTTATGGAAAAAATGGGTACTAAATCCCTTGCACACCTAGTGCGCCAAGTGATGCAAGTGAAAGATCAGGTTGAACTTTAACGACAATGGTTTGCGTCCCTCCTTTGTAAGTAACACACTAAAGGGTACTTAGGCTAATCTTGGTACCCTTCCACATATTACCTGTTAGGTACATCCCGAATATGAGCCAGTAAAATTACAGATTTTGTACTTAAGGCTCACCCCATAGACTTAGCAGCATGATGGGTTATATTACTTTATCCCATTGAGGTGAACTTTAAAGGTGCTCGCACCCCACACTATGGCTACTCAAGACATTGTATTCAATCCTTAGCCAATTCACCCGATAACGACCAAAATATTTTTTTAGGCCTGATACTGAAGCTTTATGAATGTGGCTATGTCATACAACAAATCTGTGTTTATTATCAATAATGACAGACACACATTAAATACCATCTCTGAAGTCTGTCAGCGTCTTAATATAGAAGCTAAGACGCTAAGCTCTGGAGCACAATTACTGGCAGAGCTTAATCACGAAGCTCCATTATGTATTTTTAGTGCTCCCATTTTAGCCGATATGGACAGCTCAGCTTTATTGCAACATATTCAGCAGTTAAATGATGAACTACCTGTGTTAATGGTTGGTCAATCTGGTGATGTCCACTGTGCGGTAAATGCTATCAAGCAAGGGGCACTGGATTTCTTTACTAAGCCCGTTAACAGTCGCCGTATTCAGATTATTTTACAAGCACTCCTTGCCAAAGATCATGAGTAGTAATAATCAATTACCGGTTAAGCACTAATAACTTAACCCTTTCCACTGAGTCCCGCTTCGACTCAACAAACATCAGTTAAAACTTCACATCAGTTAATGGTAATGCTGTCATTAGATAGCATTTTCTAAGCGTATACTATATATAATTGCTACCCAATACAGTCTCACTACAATGGGTTTTCTATGACAAAACTCCGTGATAAACACCATGAGTTCCGTATAAAAACTTATGAAGTAATCTTTGGTACTGATACTCCCGCAGGTAGGTACTTTGATATCGCCCTGATTTATGCCATCCTGCTCAGTGTTGCCGCTGTCATCTTAGACTCAGTTGAAGCGATCTCTAAAGAATATAAGATCACTTTTCAAACCATTGAGTGGTTTTTTACCTCATTATTTACTATCGAGTACATCATAAGACTTTATTGCTGCCCTAAACCTTGGCGTTATGCACGAAGTTTCTATGGATTAGTTGATCTGCTCTCTGTATTACCTAGTTATTTCGCTTTATTTATTACCCAAGCCAACTTTTTAATTATTATTCGACTATTTCGAGTACTGCGGATTTTTCGGATATTAAAACTAATGCGCTATTTAGGGGAAGCTAACATATTAATGCGCTCAATTTTACTTTCCCGCCGCAAAATTTTTGTGTTTTTAATTTCTGTTATGGTTTTAGTTACTATTTTTGGGTCTCTGATGTACTTGATTGAAGGTCCCCAAAATGGTTTTACCAGTATTCCAAAAAGTATTTATTGGTCTATCGTTACCATTACCACCGTAGGTTATGGCGACATCACCCCCCAAACCATCTTAGGCCAAGCATTATCATCGCTGATTATGATCACAGGCTACGCTATTATTGCTGTACCCACAGGTATTATCACAGCTGAGTTAGCCGTTGAACTTAGACGAGAAAAGGTCATTCATGGTTGTCATAACTGTGGACGGGCAGGACATGATCGAGATGCACAACACTGTAAATTCTGTGGTGCAAAACTGGCCACACACCGGTAGTACACTTAGAACAAGGCCTCATAAAAGGTAAAGTGAGGCCTGGCAGAGTAAGCACCCTCATAGGGTATAGATACAGTCTTTTAATCAGGTAAATACGACAGTTTTATTATTATGCACTAGAACCCTGTCTTCAAGATGATAGCGAAGCCCTCTTGCTAACGCATTTTTTTCACAGTCTTTACCCAGTCGAATCATATCCTCAATACTATCGCGATGACTCACACGAATAATATCCTGCTCAATAATTGGACCTGCATCAAGCTCTTCAGTGACATAGTGACATGTTGCACCAATTAGTTTTACGCCACGCTCATAGGCTTGATGGTATGGCTTGGCACCTACAAATGAAGGCAGGAAACTGTGGTGAATATTAATAATCCGCCCTGCATATTCCTCACACAGCGACGGTGGCAGTATTTGCATATAACGCGCTAATACAATCGTATCCGCATCATGCTCACGAATCAGTTGTGCCACGCGATTAAATGACTTGGCTTTATTTTCTTTATCAACGGGTACATAAAAATACGGGATACCATGCCACTCAACAATCCCTCGTAACGCTTCATGGTTAGCAATAACACAGGGAATATCACAGTGTAATTCACCGGAATGCCAACGATGCAAAAGATCCACTAAGCAATGTGACTGATGACTTGCCATCAAAACCACTCGCTTACGCTCAGCAGAGTCAGTGATCATCCACTCCATGCCAAACTCTTTCGCAATAGGAGCAAACGCTGTACGCAGACCATCTAAATCAAAAGGCAAAGAGTCAGCGCAGATTTCATGACGCATAAAAAACCAGCCCGTTACCGGGTCAGAGTGATGGTTTGCCTCCGTGATAGACCCATTATAAGTCGCGAGAAAGCTGCTTACTTTCGCAACAATACCCACCCTGTCAGGGCAGGCTACAACTAACCGATAAGTGCGTGACATAATGTCCTCAAACAAATCAAACTTCTGCTTTCAAGCCAGACCTCACTGGCAAGCAGCGCATTATAGGCGTTTGCTCAAGTCACTCGCAATGGCAATAATTACGGACTTTCCACAACATTAGCACCCTGCAGTTCAGTTTCTAGCTGCCGCCCATAAGCTGCTAACTGGTCTAAAATATGTAAGCGATCTGGTTCAGACTCCTCCTGCTTTAAGCTTTCAATCCGTTGGTACAGTTCTGCCAATGTCAAAGTGCCCTCTTCCCCACCCAGTAAACGATGACGACGATATGCCAGCCACTCAGCTCTGTCTTCCTCGGTCAGCAGCTCTGGATAATTACGAGCACGGTACCTAAACAGCAGGTCATCCAGTCGCCAGTCCTTAAAGTTTAGCGTTAAGTGAGCAAGATGCTCAGGTTTCTCTTCCCTGACCAACTGCATTTTTTCACGATCCTCCTGAGGCAAAAAACCACCACTATAAAGCATAAGCTCAGGGTCTTGAGTGTCACTTTTAGGAGGATCAGCAAACACCTGCTGTACTTTGGCTATTAATTGCTCAGTGGGGTAATGAGGATTACCTATGAGCAGGTCATAGTGCTGTCTTAATAGCCCCATATCTATTTCTAAGCGTTGAATATCCTCTTCTCGTAGTGTTTTTAAGGGGGCAATCATTGGTGATTTATTGGCATGTACCACTTTCAGGGGAATTTTAACCAGGTTTTCACCTTGCTCAGCTTGCGCAGTAAAAAGTCGGGCTTTTACTGCCTCAACATCCATCTCCAGCAGCGGCGTAGGGTCTACTGACAAGTCATACACAATCACACCATTGCTATTCAACGGGTGCACAGCAATAGGCACAACAATCGCTAAACAACTTCGTGCCGCCGAAAACATCCCTGAGACATGAATAAAAGGCTTATGCTGAACCTGATTTATTTGCTGAAACACAAACCGTTTTTGGCGGAGAGAAAACGCATAGTCATACAAGCGTGGTTGATAGGACTTTATAAGCTTCGCTAAGGCAATGGTTGCGCGAACATCGGACAAAGCATCATGTGCATTTTCATGACAGATATTATTAGCCACCGATAAATGCTCTAAGCGAAAGCTCGGAGTGCCATCAGAAGCTGGCCAGTTGATGCCTTCCGGGCGTAAGGCATAGGTTAAACGCACCACGTCCAGCAAATCCCAGCGTGAGTTGCCATTTTGCCATTCTCTTGCATAAGGATCATAGAAGTTACGATATAATAAAAACCGCGTAACCTCATCATCAAAACGGATAGAGTTATACCCTAGATTACAGGTATAAGGTCGAGCAAGTTGTTGATGAATTAACTGGGCAAATGTTGCCTCATTAACCCCTTCAGCATGCGCAATCTGTGGTGTAATCCCCGTCACCAAACACGCTTCAGGATGGGGCAATGTATCTCCTGCTGGTTGGCAGTACACTACAAAGGGTGAGTCAATTTCATTCAGCTCAGTATCAGTACGAATGCCTGCAAACTGCACAGGCCTATCTCGAGCTGGATCTGCACCAAATGTCTCATAATCATGAAAAAAAAGAGTTGTTTTAGGCATAACAGGCATCTATTCCATTGTCGCTCTCGCAATAATAACACCTGAGCTTATTAGCAGCCATCGCAACCAAAACAGGCTATACACTACAAACTCTCATCACAGTCACCCATCTCTGGTCATGTTCAATAAAAAAAGCCCTACTTATGCAGTAGGGCTTTTTTTAACGCTTACTTTTTACTGATGGATGTTATCCATAATACCTAAGTATAGGGGTAGTACATGATACTACAGCGCTGACAACACTAACCTTGGCGCAGGATCAGTCAGTGATGCAACATGCCAATGATAAATCGCCGTAGATGACTCACTGGCATGAAACTCTTGTGCATTATGCTGAATTGCTGGCAAATCACTCACAATATGTAGGTCACCTTCTATCGTCATCCCCAGCACATTCAACTTATGACGCCTAGATTTTGAGACCTTTAACCCCTTTATCTCAATTGTATTATTTTTCTTTGGAACTATTGATATTAACTTAATGTCTTTAGCTACGAACGCAAATGATTTATCAAGCTGACCATGTTTTTCGTAAGCAACTTTAAACTGACCATGACCAATATAGTTAACCTGTTTAAAGCCAGGATCACGTTTAAGCTCTTCAGCCCATCTCAACATTTCGCGCTCTCGCTCACTACTGATATGTCCCTGCTCAGTTTCATCTGCACGAGCCATAATTGCAGTGAGAATTCCTTCATATTTAAAATCAAATGAAAGATCTTTATGAATAGCAATTTCGGCTGAAAAGCGTTCAGGGAAAAGACAACCAGAAACCCAGAAGCAAATGAATAACAGCAGGTAGCGTAACCGTTTCAAAGGTGACCTCTTCACTTATGCTAGTGTTTTATTTCTCATTTGCGGTGCAAATTAACATCATTAATGCACCAAAAACCACTAACACTATCACATTAATTGCATGGGCTAAATTTAATTTTTTTGAAAGATACGCTTTCATGCTGTCAACATGCCATTAAGCGTTAAGACTTATCAATATGTATAGTGAAGTTTTTTGGGAGAGATTTACCTGGCTGACAAAGACACATTCGTCACGTAAAAAACTACAGGTGTATAATACCAAAAAAACACAGTACTGCTTCACTAATAGAAACAGCACCATGCCTTACTATTTTCACTGAGTCTATATCAAGCAATATTTAACCGAGCTTGCCGTTGAGAAAACCGTAACCGCTGGTAGTTTTGCTCATTTCGTCGCTGCCGGTAGACGCGTAACGCAATGTCAGGTCTATGAGCGGGTATCACTGTAATTAACTCAAAACCCTTTTTGGCTAGCTGTCTGTACATCATCTTATTACCAACCATGCCACAACAAACACTTTGTATGAGATAACTCAAAGCCAGTGCGAGCAGTATGAGCTGCATACCATAGTGAAACAAATAAAGTAAACAAGAGATGTATGCTACCACTATGACACTAATACCAAATAAGGCCAGTAACGGTAGCCCCTTAAAAAGAGCCCACAGCCAACCAAAGTGAAAACCAGGCCATGACCAGCCACGCTTTACCACTTGGATATCATGAGCACTATTTTCAAAAATCATGTATTTATTCATAGCCAGTCCTTTGTTTATTCCCTTCGTAACAGGGATACTTCAAGCTAAAACATGAAATGCTTTAGTGCATAATTCCTTCACACCAAAAATAACTACTGCTTCTCAGGTCTGCGAACAATCAGGGCATCAATCATGCTATGACGCACAACTGCATCATAAAACTCTCTACCCTTTAGTGATTTAATTACAACAAGTGAATCATTAATACTTTCTACTGTTCCCGAGAGCTCCTGACCAGAAGAAAGCACAACAGTGATGGGTTTGTTTTTATACTGAATTAAAATCTGGGATAATGTCTCACCATAAGAGAGATAAGACTCACTTTTCACCTTGTCTGACTTCACACTTTCTGTTTTAGAAGGTGTATCTGCATGAGTTTCACCATAACTTAGCAGGGGCGTCAAACAAAGAGAGAGTACAACACAAATAGGCTTTACAGCATTCCATAACATAGGCAGTTTCCCTTAACGTTTCTAACGCAATACCCTTCACTTAGGGTATATATTCATGTTTAACCAAGATCTCATGATCCTGCTTTTCAATTAAACTTAACGACTCCATTAAATACTTCAACACTCACACAGGAATGAGTGCTGGCAATACCTCCCCCAACAAGCCAACTCGCAAGATTAATACCCTTCACCATTGACTTTTAGACTTACCGACTGTGTTTTGTCACTCGGGACTTAGAGTTAAGTGCATCTAGCTTTTCACATGGTTTTCACATGGATATCAATACACTCAAGGTAAGTTTTAAGCTTCATCACACCATAATGCCTGTCGCCCAAAAACGTCCATGTCACAGGTATACTGTAGTGGAGATTCTGTCACTACAGTAATTCAGCTTGCTACTACGAAGTTGGTATAGCCAGCGTTACCTTTTTCATAGACCCCAGCTATTTGCGTTTTGGTCACATTGAAACGTTTTTATCAAACTCGTCATATTCTTCAATGAATCTCCTATTAATGCCTTTTTAAGAGTGCTTGTAGCCTATACCCTTCGCTTTGAGTATAAATCCCAGGCTTTAATTCAGTTTTAACGTGGTTACCGGTCTTAGAACATATCTTTCACTGAGGTTACTGGCATAACAAGTACTCCGGATTGACTATAGTGTACTCAAACATTGAATAGCAAGACAGGTAAGATTTTTAAATCTTAGAACACACACAAGGTCATGCTTTGAATCACTTCACTTATACGCTTTGTTGTGGGTATAGCATAGTCTCACATTACTTTTTAACTATTTGTGTTGACGAAAACTTACGAAATAATACGTTATTAACATATTTTAACCTTCCGCATTAAATCAATCTAAATAGACCAGATTAACTATAACCAAATCACACTCTTTTATTCATACTCACAAACATTTCCCCCTCGAAAATATACCCAATACGAATGGTTTTTAGGTGCGGCCATCGCGTGACCAAGTCCCATGCGCCTATATTAATAGGTGATTGGGATGAGGAGTGAAGATAACAAAACCTAGAAATCATTCGTGAAGGGTATAGTGTTTTTTTTGTAAGAACAAAAAGGCACTGCGCAGTGGGCCTCAGTATATACGCAATACATCAAGACAAAACAGAAACTCACAAAAAATGCAATGCGTTTTTCTACCAGCTATTTATTATTTGCCACTTAACCAGCAAACATAAAACATTCTGCTTACAACAAATGACTTATATACATAAAATAAATTTTGATCATTTTTTATATCTTATATTATGACCTTAACCTAAAGCATCAAACAATAATTCCTTCAAATATTTCCTCATCAAAACAACCATTTTTTTACGTATCACATCTTTTTATCACCCATAAAACAAGAGAGGTTTTTATGAAAAAACAAATTCTTGTACTTTGTATCACTACATTAATGAGTGGTGTAAGTCTCGCTCAAGGTAATGGCTTTTACCTAGGGGGCAATGTTGGTCAAACTGATTTTGATGAATGCGCCGACGGTTTTAGTTGTGATGAAAAAGACACCGGCTGGAAACTTTATGGTGGTTATCAATTAAACCAAAACATTGGTATTGAAGCAGGTTATTACAACTTTGGCGAAACCACAGGAAAAAATCGTTTTGGTAAATATTCCGTTGAGGCTGAAGGCTTAGGGGTTGCGCTTACTGGAACATTACCCCTTAATAACCAGTTCAGCCTGACCAGTAAAATCGGGGCAATGCGCTGGGATGCTGATGGCCACTATCGGGGCCGTTTTACCAGCGCTAGTGACGATGAAACTGGCACTGACCTGTTTTATGGTGTTGGAGCAAAGTTCGCACTTGCACCTAATATGGATATTGTCGCCGAGTGGGAGCGCATTGACGACGTAAGTGACGTTGATCACGTTGACTTTATTTCTGCAGGTGTTCAGTTAAAATTCTAAGCACTAAGGAACTGCTATGAGTCTCAATGACTCATGGCAGTATCCTAGTAATCAAGTTGGCCTGTCCTATCAATGGATAACAAGACTCATAATATATACCAACACCTTATATTAAGAATTGATGTTGGTGTTAAACGAAATCATCACACACAACTGTTGTCTAATCGCTACAAATACAATTCTCAATTTTTTTCCTATTACCTGTTTCAACCTAGGGGTGACCTTATGAACTTAAAACAGTTATCCATCGTATCCTTTTGTTGTTTAAGCCTGCTTGGCTGCTCTCAACAAGAAGACAGCAACAAGCAAACCCATCAGCAAGTCAAAGCTGAAACACATTCTGAAAGTACTGTCCAACCTGAACAGCCCGAACAAGCCGAACAAGCCGAACAAGCTGGGCATACCATCGAAGAAACCTCAAAAATAAGTATTGTGGGCAATTGGGCATACTCGAAAGAAGATTGTCAAACGGTTAAGACAGACCCTGCAACTTACCACTTTCCACTTGAAGTTACTTCAGAAAAAATTTCAGGTTACGAGTGGTCATGCAACATTCAGAATACCGATAAATATGAAGATGGCTATTGGCACATTCAAAGTCAATGCTCAGGTGAAGGAGAAAGTTATGAAGAACAGTTTTACTTAAAACCTAAAGATGCCAATACATTACTATGGAATATTAAAGACAAAAACCGTATTGAAACTCTTGTTCGTTGCTCCTCGTAAAAGCCACACCATACTATAATAACTTATATGTACCCAATACGAATGGTTTTTAAGTGCGGCCATCGAGTAACGAGACCCCATGAGTCTATAAATAATAGGTGATTGGGGCGAGGACTGAAGATAACAAAACCTAGAAATCATTCGTGAAGGGTATAAAAGCCCATAACCTTGGGCTTTAAATCCCCCTCCACGTTAGGACCTGTTAAGGCTTAAACACTTAAAATTATTTTTTCTTTAATTTTTCATAGGCTAACTCACTAACATCATCACATGTTGATTCAGTTAGCCTAATCAAGTATTCCTTTGCGAGAGGATGCCTATACTCTGATAATAACTCAATTAAATCACATAAAAGGTATTCATCATTAAAACTCAGGATACGTTCAAGAATTTGAGGAGAGCCTTTTTTCCATTTACCCTGTAAGCGACGAACAGCCTCCCATAGTTCATCTTCATCATTACTTGTAGCAATAATTTCCATTGCCTCTGCTTTTGTTATTGACTCACTTTCAATTTTTTTGTTTTATAGCCTCCAGCTTGTAGGCATCTAGGACAAGGACAAGGTTTTTTACCATGCGCATGAGGTTGATACCGCCACCCCATCGGTTTAGGGATTTTTCTTATCTTTATAATCTCCCTTGGTTCAATTTTTCTGTCAATAAAAAATTCATACCCTAGTTTATCCTCAGCATTCATAAATAATGAAATTGCTTTATTTAACTCCATTTTTTCATGTTGCAAATGGTATTTACCAAACCATATTTCTTCATCGTCTGGTATTTTGAAGTCAACAGCTGCAAAATTCTTAATGCCAAACCGCTTAAGTTCCCGCGCCCATTGATGTGATATAAAACAATCTTTCATATGGGGCATAAAAAATACAACATTTCTATAGCCGGGCTTTATACCCGCTCTTTTGATAGCTGCCTCATTCTCTATGCTAGTAATATGCACAAGTACTGCCATCTTTCACCTGCCCCCCTTAATTAAGGGCTATTGTTAATAGGTACAGGTTCAATCCTTTCAATCACATAATCTGTAAGGTTCATTTGGTTATCTAAATTAATTTCTATGCCATCGCCACCTTTATCAGGATCAGCTGGCCCTATATAAATGATATAACCTTCCGCGACTTTCTTTAGTTCCACACGCTGATATTGTAAATTAATACGCTTACTCACTAATCCACTCGGAAGCTCAGAAATCCACTCAACAGAATCCATATTTTCTGAAAAGTCATACCACATCTCAGTCATAATAAGCTCGTCTCTCGTATTAATCTTTTCTATACCCAAAGCGGAGGGCATATCAAGGAAGAGTAAAGGCTAACAACCCGCAAATAGCAAAATTTTAGCATCAGTTGAACCAGTCAAAAAATAAACTGATGGAAATAAAGGGACTTTAATATGCAGAGGCTGTTATAGACATCAGCCCAGGGTGTAAAGAGATAATTATTACAGATAAGTTTATCTTATGCTCAATTAGAATCATTAATTTTACTAATTAATAGTATTTTTATACTCTTTCATCATATTAGAGCAAACATAATAAAAAGAGAAACAAGCGAGATAAACATGAAGATAAAAGTACACTTTCCTTCTGGAAAAACGATGACTTATCACAACATCAATACATCACTTATTAAATCTTTTGATAAAAGCGGGATTAGCTATACAGTCACCCTTAACAAAACCAAAAGCCAATATTCAAACCGATAATATACCCTTCACGAATGATTTCTAGGTTTTGTTATCTTCACTCCTCACCCCAATCACCTATTAATATAGGCTCATGAGGCTTCGTCACTCGATGGCCGCACTTAAAAACCATTCGTATTGGGTATATAAAGAAATAGTTTTGACTGCATGAGGTTTATTTTACAAAACAAGGCCCATTTTAAAATATGGTACGCTAGATTTAAAGAAACGCTCACCAAATGCTTTAAATCCTAAGCGCTGATAAAAGGAACCCGCGGACTCACGCGCATCACACCACAAGTACTGAATCCTGGACTCCCTTAAGTACGTAAGTACATACTCAATCAATGCCGAACCAATACCTTTTCCTTGATAGTCATTCAATGTAGCAAACTTTCGTAATCTTGCCTGAGTGCCATCAATATAAATAGAAGCAACTGAAACCAGCCTCTGATCCAGATAAACACCAAAGTGCATACCTGTTACGTCCTCATCAACACAACAGAACTCAATGGGCTTTTCAGGCCAGAGAACCTGATGCCTTACCGGTAATACATCTTCAGCATTAATTTGCTTTATGTTCATAAGTACCGCGTTTATCCAAAACAGAAATGGGGTCTATTATATACAACCTCATCAGCTCACAACAATAAACTCAAGGCATCCAATGTATTAGCATTCAGATATGTGCTATCTTCTATAGCATTTGCAGTAGACGTTAACGGTTTTTGATTAAATGTTAGACACCGGCAAAACTTATGAAACGCCCGAAGGCATTCGGCTAGAATTAGACGTCGCAGGTCCACTGGTTAGAGTGACTGCGTTTTTGATTGACTTTGTCATTCGGGCTGTTGTCTTTCTAATACTCGGAATTATTCTGGAGATTTTTGGCGACTTAGGCTTTGGCTTATTCCTAATTTTTGCGTTTATTATCGATACCTTTTACGGCGCTCTGTTTGAGACCTTTTATAATGGTCAAACGCCAGGCAAGCGTGCCATGAATATTCAAGTGATTAATGAAAACTTCACCCCTGTCAGTTTCTCCCGTGCTTTTTTGCGTAACCTAATTCGCTATGTCGATTGGCTACCACTGTTTTATGTTACTGGACTGGTGACGATGACATTACGACAAGATTTCAAACGACTAGGCGACATAGCAGCAGGCACGCTTGTTGTTTATAACGAACCAACCGCCAAACTGAATACGTTACCTGACGTAACGCCAATTAAACTGCCCATCTCACTTGCTATTGAAGAACAGCGCGCCATTATTAATTTTGCAGAACGCTACCGTTCAATATCGAATGCAAGAGCAGAGGAGCTTGCCAATATTGTTGAACCGGTCTTCAAGCGTGAAGGTACCTCAGCTGTCACCTATTTACATCAACTAGCCAAGGGTCTGTTGTCATCACAATGAAGCAGCAAGATTTTGAACGACGCTATCAGGCTCAGTGGGACCGTCTGCAAACACTTGCCAAACAAGTCACTAAGGTTTTTCCTAAGCCACTCAGTACTGAGGAAGCGGAAGAATTTATTACCCTATATCGACAAACCTGTAACCATTTAGCATTAGCAAGACAGCGTCAATACAGCCGTTTTTTAACGGAGCACCTTAATCAACTTTCACTTTTGGGCCACCAGTGTCTTTACCGACAACGAATAGGTTTTTGGAGTAAGTTGGGTCGCTTATTTTTGTACGAATTTCCACAACTTATTCGACAGGAGTGGCGTTTTTTTTGGATTGCAACCCTTGCACTTTATTTACCAGCAATACTCTTTGGGTTAGCCGTCTGGATGTCACCTGATGTGTTATACAGCTTTATTGATCGAGAAACGGTTGTCAACTTTGAGTCTATGTACGAGCCATCACGCAAAATCATCGGCTTTGAACGCGACTCAGCTGACGATTTTGCAATGTTTGGTCACTATATAAAAAACAATATTACTGTCGGCTTTCGAACCTTTGCAGGTGGTCTGTTAGCCGGTATTGGCAGTTTAATTATTCTGTTTTTTAATGGATTACTTTTTGGTGGGCTAGGTGCCCATATGATTAATATTGGTTATGTTGAAACCTTTTATTCCTTTGTCTGCGGACATGGTTCCTTTGAGTTAACGGCTATTGCGATTTCGGGCTGTGCAGGTTTAAAGCTGGGATGGGCACTGATAAGTCCTGGCAACCTAAGTCGTAAAGCAGCTCTCATGAAAGCCTCTCAGATCAGTATCAAACTTATTTACGGCGTAATTGGCATGCTGGTGATTGCCGCCTTTATTGAAGCCTTCTGGTCTTCATCTACCCTCTTCCCTGCATACACTAAGTATTGGGTAGCTGTGGGACTGTGGACCATTGTTATCTGCTACTTTTTAGGGGTCGGCCGGAGGTCACATGGATCTGAGTAAAATAACCGTTACTGTCCGCCCTCGTAGTAGCTGGCAAGCGGTTGACTTAGGACTGGCGATGACCAAACGCTGGTTCTGGCCTCCATTAATGGTCAGCTTAATAATCACTCTGCCAATATTTTTACTGCTTTGCTGGTTGTTTAATGATGAACCCTATTGGGCTGTGGTGATTATCTGGTGGTTACAGGGGATCTGGGAAAAGCCCACACTGTTTTACTACAGCCGATTACTTTTTGGGGAGTCACTGAGTTATCGCCAATTGCTTGCTGCTGCAGGTAAAACCTGTCGTATTCAGTGGTTTTCCTCACTCTTGTGGCGACGAATTAGCCCCCACCGCTCATTTAATTTACCAGTCAGTGTATTGGAAGAATTAAATGGCTCCAAGCGCCGTAGACGTCTACAAATTCTCCATATACGAGGTGGCGCATCTATTTTATTAACACTGATTCTGCATGGATTATTATGGCTTTTTTTACTCGCCACCATTGCTTTTATTAATATGATGATTCCGGATGAAGTTGTTCAACATCAAGACCGTTTAGCTTTTTTTGGTCTGTTTTCAACAGACATCGCGCTCTGGCTTGGCTGTATACTGATGTATATCTTTATCGTTTTATTTAATCCATTCTATATTGCCTGCGGCTTTTCATTGTACATCAATAGCCGTACTCACCTAGAAGCTTGGGATACTGAAATTGCCTTTCGTCGTTTACTGGCTCGTCACCAACAATCTCATCTGGCAACCACTAAGCTTGCTAGTATTCTCGCCTGGGGAGCAGGCATACTGCTTACCACCTGTTTGAGCTTACCTAACGCAAGCTGGGCACAAACATCAGCAACAACAGAACCCAATAAACCTAAAATAGTCGCCAAACAGCAAATTAATGAAATTCTCGCAGACCATGACTTTGGCTACCACAAAAACATCACTAACTATCGTCTACCTGACTTTAATTTAAAAAAAGATGTTCCAGAACCAGAACATGATCTCGACTTTTCTGGCATAGAGTCCTTTATTAAAGGCATGGCCCAATTAATTGAAATTTTATTATGGGGTGCAGCCATTGCGTTAGTCGTCTTTTTACTTTACCGCTATCGTCGCTGGGTTAATTATTTAGTACCTAAACAGTGGCGTTGGAAAAAGACACCAAAAGCACAACCCATTACAGAAATAATGGGTTTGGATATACGACAGTCACACTTACCCGATGACTTGCTTGCCCACGTTCGTACACTGAGTAACCATAACCCCCGGGAAGCCTTAAGCTTGTTATACCGCGGGACGCTGAGTAAATTACTTCACAATTACCAGCTTCGTTTTCAATCTTCTCATACTGAAGGTGAGTGTTGCCAACTTGTAGAGAAAGACACCCCCCAGTTCAGTGATTTTTTTCACCAGCTCACCCTGTGCTGGACCACGACGGCTTATGGACATGAGCTACCTGACCGATCGGCGCTATTAGCACTTTGCCAACAGTGGCAACAGTTATTTATGCAGGGTGACCAATGAATCGTAAAGCATCATTTGAAGTCAATTGGCCCATCCTCATTATTTTAGGTTTCATATTGCTTTTTGTAGGTCTCTTCTGGTTAATGCTAGAACCCTATGACGACACTGAGTGGGTACCACCTTCTACAGAAGCAAGACTGAATGAATACCTTGCGGCTGAGCGTTTTATTAAGCGAAACAATATCCATATTGAAAGCCATAAAAACTTAAAGCTACTGGATAATCTACCTAAAACCAGTGATGCCATCATTTTAAGCAGTTCCAGAGCTTCTTTGTCAGAGCAGCGCCGTCAGCAATTAGATACCTGGGTTCGCAATGGTGGGCATTTATTAGTCAGTTATAGCGAGCCATGGTTATTTGACGATCAGGTACTTGACCCGCTGTTGGAGTCTTGGGGAATTAAAGCCGTCTATCTTCAAGACGACGAACGTAATACTTTACAGCAAAAAAAATCATCCAAAAAAACTGAAAGTGACAATACCACAGAAGACGTACCTCTGTGTAAAACACCGGTTCGTTTACCCAATACATTAATCTGGCCGACTGAAAAAGAACCATTGACCATTGATTTACAAACAAGCTTTGGTTTAGTCAACACACAAGGTGAGTTACTGTTAAAAAACAGTGTTGAACCACCATATCAGCTCATTCAAAAAACCATTGGTGATGGCCGTGTCACTGTGCTGACATATATGGGTATTTGGCAAAATGATGAAATTGGTGATTATGACCATGCTTATCTTTTACGCTTATTATTAGCTGATCACACTTCTGTTTGGTGGCTTTACGGGTTGGAATACCCATCTCTATGGCAACTATTAGTACAGCACGCACTGCCTATACTGTTTTCACTGGCTGCATTTATTCTTTTTTTCTGCTGGTATCATGCCAAGCGCTTTGGCCAGACAAAACCAGAAGCCAGCCCAGAACGACGCCAGTTACTCGAACATTTACAAGCTGTCGCTAGTTTCTTCTGGCGTAATAAGCAATCTGGTTACCTCATTAACACTTTAAAGCAACAAGTAGAGCAACGTATTCGCTTGCATCACAAACAATACAGTGAGCTGTCTCAAGTGAAACAGTATCAATTATTAGCGACATTAAGTGGCTTACCTATTGAAGAGGTGCAGTGGACAATGTCCCAGGACACCTTACACAATGAAATTGAATTTATTCGTGTTACTAAAAACCTGCAACATATCAGGAACCAGCTATGAGTAGCCTTAATCCAGAAATATTCAGCAAGGCCTCTGAACAAGTTAATGCCATACGTACCGAAATTAATAAAGCCGTCATTGGGCAAGAGTCTGTCGTTGACCAAGTCCTGATGACGTTACTTGCCTCAGGTCATGTACTAATCGAAGGGGTTCCAGGTTTAGGGAAAACACTACTGGTGAGAGCATTAGCCGCTTGCTTTGGCTGTAAATTCGGGCGTATTCAATTCACTCCTGACCTCATGCCGAGTGATGTCACAGGCCATGCAATATACGACATGAAAAGTGAAGAATT
This sequence comes from Zooshikella ganghwensis, assembly GCF_018263875.1. Taxonomy (NCBI): domain Bacteria; kingdom Pseudomonadati; phylum Pseudomonadota; class Gammaproteobacteria; order Oceanospirillales; family Zooshikellaceae; genus Zooshikella; species Zooshikella ganghwensis. The sequence continues at coordinate 272,012 of NZ_JAEVHG010000001.1, read as the reverse complement.
TAAAATACGTCGTGGGCCAGCCTTTACCAACTTATTGCTCGCCGATGAAATTAACCGAGCCCCTGCAAAAACCCAAGCGGCTTTACTGGAAGTCATGCAGGAAAAACAAATTACTATTGAAGGTCGTCCCTTACCTCTTCAACCACCTTTTATGGTGTTAGCGACTCAAAACCCGATTGAACAAGAAGGTACTTACCCATTACCAGAAGCAGAGCTGGACCGCTTTATGTTGAAAGTAAGTATTGACTATCCTTCTCTTGAGGCGGAAAAAAACCTTGTTTCATTGGTGACGACAAATAAGTTATCTGATGTACTCGACGTCTCTGAGTTACAACAAGTTGTTTCGCCAGAAGGCGTTATTCAGTTACAAAAAGTGACGGCGCAAGTTGATGTAGATGACCAGGTACTGGATTACGCTATTCGGATTATTCACGCCACACGTGCTTGGCAAGGGTTAAACCATGGTGCTGGGCCACGGGGTGGAATTGCCTTGATTCGAGTAGCACGCGCTAGAGCGTTACTAAGAGGACAGCACTTTGTTACACCAGACGATGTCAAAACGGTTGCGCCTGCTGCTTTGCGACATCGACTAGGCTTAGCGGCAGAGCTGGAAATTGAGGGACTTTCTGTAGAGGAAGTGTTGAAAAATCTACTAGACAGTGTTGCTGCTCCAAGATCATGACACCAAGTAAACGCTTACTTTTTCTGTCCGGTGGCATCACTATTGCCACCTGTCTTATTTTTATCGGTAACCTTTTTGGGTATAACCTCAATTTTTTAGAAACCTATGGACACTATCTTTTTGCCGCAACCCTTATTCTGTTATTAATTGACAGCCTAACGCTAATCAAATCACCCGTTTTACATATTGAGCGTGAAGCCCCAGCATCAATGTCGCTGGGTGAGTGGCATAAAATAAAGCTGATCATGACCAATACAGAGGACAGCCCACAACTGTTAAGTGTTATTGATGGGTATCCTCAAGGTCATGAAGTTAAAAACCTACCCCAAGATATAACCATTCCACCCGCAAAGCGGCTGGTAATACACTACGAGTTACGCCCATTACATCGTGGTGAATACAGCTTCACACCTTGCTATATTAAAAGCTTTAGTCTTATAGGGCTATGGCAGCGCCAGTTTTGCCTAGGACCCTCCACGAAAACCCGTGTCTATCCTAACTTTGCTGCCATCAGTCATTATTTATTATTGGCGACGGATAATCACGTCAGCCAGATGGGCATTCGCCAAAAACCTCGGCGCGGAGAAGGTCTGGAATTTCACCAGTTACGAGAATACCGTGAAGGTGACAGTATGCGCCAAATTGACTGGAAGTCGAGTGCGCGAAAACGTAAGCTGATTTCCAGAGAATACCAGGACGAAAGAGACCAGCAAATTATCTTTATGCTCGACTGCGGTCAGCGTATGCGCACACAAGATGGTGACCTCAGCCATTTCGACCATTGTTTAAACGCTATGCTACTGTTGGCGTATGTTGCGCTAAAGCAAGGGGATGCAGTAGGCCTTATTACTTTTAGTGGACAACACCGCTGGTACCCACCTACCAAAGGCCTGCACACCATTAATCAGTTACTTAATCAAGTCTACGATTTGCAGGCAACAACACAGGCCAGTGATTATTCATCTGCAGCTAAACATTTAATGCAATATCAACCAAAGCGTTCATTAATCATCACCTTATCTAATGTGCGAGATGAAAATGCGGATGATTTAATTCCAGCCTTAAAGCTACTTCGTCGTCGGCATTTGGTTCTACTGGCTAATCTGCGGGAACATATTCTGGATACCTTGCATACCCAACCCATTGAAGACTTTAATGGTGCATTAAATCATGCGGCCAGTGAAGTCTATTTAAAACAGCGCAAAGCCTTACATGACCAATTAATCAGCCAGTCAATTTTTACTCTGGATAGCCTGCCCGAAAAACTCCCCCCTGCGATAGTGAATCGATACTTGGATATAAAACGGAGTAATCAATTATAATCCTTTAAGCTAATCGTATGAACAAAAACTCAATAAGCATACCAGTAATGGAATGGGCTGCTAAAGTAATGGTTGACCATGAAATTGATTTCATATTCAAGAGGTAACGAAATGGAAGTAGAAGTCATTGATTTTGCCCCCATTGGTTCAGATGAACGTGGTGTAACCAAAAAATTTAGTATAAAAGATTATGGCCAGTTTGTTTTCTTAACGCGAAAAGCAGGCTCAATCAGTGGGAATACATACCACGAAGGCAAAAACATTGGTACTAAAGAAAAAACCTTCGTGCTTATATCTGGAAAAGTAAAGCTCTTATATCGACTCCATGGCACATCAGAAATCAAAGAACAAATTATCGATGAGCATAAGGTAATTAAAGTTTTTCCAAATGTCGTTCATAAAATGGAAGCGTTAACGGACATTATCATTTTAGAAAACAATTCGATTGAAGATATCGCCAATGATCGCATTCGTGAAGCTGTTTAACTTATCTGCTGCAGAATGCAGCAAACAGTTCAACGAATACTACCCACCTTTGTCTTATCATACCCTACAATGAATTAGGATTATTTTTTATTTAAATGTGACCAGAAGATAGCAAATGGTGGGTGTGCAATGCTTGATTCATGCATTGCATTGGTACAATCTTTATTTTCACTAGTTACAAATATACCCAATAGGAATGGTTTTTAGGTGCGGCCATCGAGTGACGAAGCCCCATGAGCCTATGTTAATAGGTGATTGGGATGAGGAGTGAAGATAACAAAACCTAGAAATCATTCGTGAAGGGTATATGTTTATATACAATTTCCCTGTAGGAGACATCAGGTAGTATCATATTAAACTACAACATTCATCGCTAAATACTAAGGGAGGGAGGGTTTGTATTGTACTTTCTTAAACCAGGGATAAAAAAATATCCTGAAAAAAGGTGGCATCTACCGGACCGTATTTTTTTTAGCTTTGGCGCATGTCATATTTTAGCCGGGGTTTTCCTTAAAAAATTCTCAGATAAAGGCTTTTATGCTTTGAGGATTTTGCCTAAAGCCGGATTCTATGGGAACCACATTTTTGTCACTGATGGTATTGTTGCTTTTGACTTTCATGGCTATTCGCTCAAAAACCAGCTAATAGCTCACTTTCGGAAAGGCTGGTCTGCACGTTATCCAGGATGGGATGCTCACATAGAAGTGGTTGACTTTCCACTACTTGATACCGATAGTCTCAATCAGCGGAAAATGCTTGGTCCAAACCAATACTTATTCAACCCCATTAAAAGAGCTGAGCAGTTTCTTAATCGATTTGATCATGAGCATCTGATTGCAAAAGTTTTAAAGAAAGCTTGCTGAGAGATTCATTTCATGGCTAACCTATTAAACCAGACGGCCTTCATAGGCTTCTGGCCCAATTGATTTTAATCTATCAGACTAAAATCAGTTTCAGTTTTTGACTTTGTAGCCAAGTGATATCTACTTCAGGTATACCTTGATTCGTTATGACAGTAGTAAAGTCATCAATCTTACCCAACGTTGTGGGGCATATTTTTCCGAATTTACTGGCATCAGTCAGAATAATATTACGCTGTTTTTTCTTCAAAATAGCATGTACGACATCTGCACGCATCATATCGCGACTGGTAAAGCCTGTATTTTGATGAAAACCATCCACACCAATAAATGCCGTACTAAAATTAATATTCTCAATACACAGTTTCGTCAATGGTCCAACTAAACTTTCACTTTGCGACTGGTAAACACCACCCAGCAAAATAATATCGATATGATCATTTTTAAGTGAGTGCGCTATATAAGCACTTGGGGTAATGATAGAAACATCACCACGCTGTGCTAATGCTTTGGCGAGTAATGCATTAGCACTTCCTCCTTCAATTAATACGGTCTCCCCCGGTAATACTAAATCCGCCGCATGTGCTACTAACCGCTGCTTTACATCAAAGTGAATTGTCAACCGTTCATTAACATCATCGGTCTGTACCGAAATAGCCCCCCCATGAACGCGTTTTAAGTGGGCTTGCTGCTCCAGATAAGAGAGGTCACTGCGAATAGTAACCTCTGAAACACCTGTGTGGGCTGCTAGCTCACTGACCGTTAACCGTTTATGTTCATTGATTAAATGGATAATTTCCAGGTGTCTTGCGTTCACAGTGCTCCTTAAAGCTTTCTATATCACTACCTATAACACTCTTTTTAAAGACAATTTATCTATACGGTACTTAGCGTACTAAATGATAAAAGCTATCTTACAAACAATGTTCCGTACGGGCAATGATGTCATTTTGTGCATCCACCGAGAGCGCTGTAAAAAATGCTGAATACCCAGCAACACGCACCACTAAATCCCGATATTCTTGCGGATTGGCCTGAGCCGCTAACAACGTTTCTCGGGATACGATATTATATTGCACATGCCATCCCTTATAGACATCAAAAAACGTACGTATAAGCATGGATAGTTTATAAAAATCCTGCTCCGTTTCCAGTGTACCTGGTGTTAGTTTTTGGTTAAGCAATACACCACCCAAAATCTTATCTGTTGGCAGTTTTGCAATGGAACTATATACCGCTGTTGGGCCATGAGTATCAGTACCTGAAGCAGGACTTGCACCTTCTGCAAGTGGCGCATACGCTTTACGGCCATCAGGTGTCGCCATTGTGTTTGCACCAAAGGGGACATTTGCAGAGATGCTTGATGTACCTGCATAATACCCACCACCAATTGGTCCACGACCAAAACGGGTATTTTTATGCTGCGTTAACTCGTCAATGTACATGTCATAAGCTTGCACCAATAACTTATCTACGTCACAGTCATCATTACCGTATTTACTGGCATAATTAATTAACACTTGGCGTAACTGCTCACCTTCAATACCATTAAAATTATCTGCCAATGCTTTCGCTAACGCTGGCTGTGATACTTTTTCCTGTTCAAATACAAGCTGTTTCAATACGGCTAAACTGTTGCCTAAGTTTGCAATACCCACTTGTAAGCCTGATACCCAGTCATACACCGAACCACCTTCTTTAATAGATTTAGCACGACTAATGCAATCATCAACTAATGCCGAGCAAAAGATATCTGGTGCTAGCTGTTCCAAAGCAGTATCAACAACCGCATCAATCGCAACCGAATGACGTGTAAAATATTGAACTTGCTGTTGCCAGGCACTCATTACTTCATCAAAGTTATTAAAGTTGCCTTTATTAAGGGATTTTTCATGGGCTAAAAACACTTGTTGTGTTGTAGCATCTTTTCCCTCATCCAGTGCCGCCAACAAAACACGGGCAAAATTTAAAAAGCTCATGCCTGTACAGCGATAACCCCATTTACCGGGCACAGCCGTTTCAATACAGCCAATGGCTGCATAGTTATAAGCATCCTCACGGCTTACACCTAAATCTATAAATGCTGGTATCACAATTTGATCATTATTAAATGCAGGCATACCAAACCCACACTTAACCACTGTTAAACAGCTGAGCAGGAAGTCCTGACAGATATTTTGGTGGTAGCGCACACTTAAATTTGGCTGGGTTGAGCGTAGCTGTCCACAGGATTCCAAAATGGCGAATGATAAACTGTTCACGGCATCAATAGGATAACCCTGTTGATCAAGCTGTTGTCCCCCTATAGTGACGTTTTGATATAATGGACTGCCAGCTGAAGCCTTAGAGTGAGTACCTGAACGAATTTTATTCACCTCTAATAATTTTAACCAACAGCTTTGTAACAGTTCCAATGCAAAGCCTCGGGTCAGTTGATTTTTTTGCTCAACATCTTTTTTATAGAAGGGATATAAATATTGATCCATTCGCCCAAAAGACACCGAATGTCCATTGGACTCAATTTGTAAAATAAGTTGTACAAAATAACACAACTGCAATGCTTGCCAAAACGTTTCTGGCTTTTGATGGGCAATATGATTACAGTTTTCCGCTATAACCACTAACTCACGCTTTCTAAAAGCACGTGTTTCCAGGTGAGCCATTTCAGCAGCCAGCTTTGCATATCGTTTAATATGCTTTTGTACCGCTTCGATAACGATATGTACTGCGTCTAAAAATTGTGTGTTTCCTAAATGACTTTCTTCACTATTATGTGAGACTAACTGTTTTTGCAATTTAACGTCTGCCAACAATCCATCCAGACCTTTTGCTAATAATTTTTTATTATTTATTGCAAGATGCGCATCGCCTGAAGTCATATTACCTTCAGCTTTGATAATACCAGAATCTAATATTGCCTTTTGTTCGTCAGTGAATTGTGCATAACATTGGTCTTGCGCCGTTTTACCTTGCCAAAAAGGAATTATTTCTTTCAGGGTATTTTTATTCACTTCTGACAATGAAAACCCTGCACCAGGTCGGTCCGCGAGAGCATCAATTTCATTCGCTAGCCAGTTAACCGTATATTCAGGGAATATCGGTGCTGCACGCAAATAGCTTGCCTGATTACCAATAATTAATTCATCATTATCAATCCAGATAGTCCTCGTTTCAAGATGTTCAGACAATGCTAAAGCACGCTTCATCATAACGGGCAGTGTTGGATTTTTTTGATAAACACGTGTATATGCCACAGCTCGCTCAGTACAAACCGGTGGCTTAATAATATTAATTAATACTTCTTTATGTTTTTGTATACGCAATGGTAAGTAGTCCAGATTCATAACTATCCTCTCACTGACGTTTGAAGCTGTTTTAAAGGATGGTGCTCAGCATATTCACATGTTTTTTGTAAAAGCTCAGGATTATCTAATGACTTATCTTTTCCTTGATAGCTTAATCCCAACATTTTATATTTTTGAATACCTAACGTATGGTAAGGGAGAAAGTGAATAGCCTTGCAGTTTGATAGACGTGCAGCAAAATCAGTAATTAATGCCAACTCTTCTAAAGAATCATTAAAATCTGGAATAACTGGAACACGAATCGTTAGATCTTTGACCTGATCTGCCAGTTTAACCAAATTATTTTTGACGAGAGATAAAGTGCCTCCAGTCCACTGTTTAAATTTTTTATCGTCCATGTGCTTTAAATCAACCAGCCATTGATTAATGACAGGCATATTTTGCTCTATTTTTTTCCAACTGACATGTAATGTTGTTTCAATCGCTACATTAATATTTTCTTCCTGCATTTTTTGAGCAATACTATAAACACAATGTGGATGTATAAGCGGTTCGCCTCCAGAAAAGGTCACACCACCGCCTGATGATGTATAAAATGGTTTATCACGCTTTAACTGTTCACAGACGGATTGAATATCAACAGGTTCGCCTACCACTCTTAGGGCTTTTGCAGGACAACATGTTTTTAAATTATTGATATCAAACTGATTGAGTTGCTGATGATCTATTAATAGTTCAGAAGATCCATGCCGCTTGATTGCACTGCAGCGATCCTGACATAAGGTACATCCGTTAATACAGGTGGTGGCCTCATACATAAGATCAACATTACGACTTCGACTTTCCGGGTTTTGACACCAGATACAAGACAGAGGGCAGCCTTTTAAAAACAAAACCGTTCTAATCCCTTCACCATCATGAGTTGAAAAGCGTTGAATATCAAAATAGAAGGAGGTTGGCATTTTCGTTTCCACATCAACATTTCGCTTATCGAAAGTAGATTACTTTTACTCGAAAGCTGTATTGATTTAAATCAATCTTTATGATGGGAAGTGGAGTATAGTTTAATGAACCAACCTATGGAGTGAGTGTTATGGTAGAGCTTTATCTTGATAGTGCAGATATTGAAGAGATACTGAGTTTACACGCAAAAGTTAAGCTGTCAGGTGTTACTACAAACCCAACGATTCTGGCCAAGTCACATTGTGGTGTTAACCACCTATTGTCCACCCTAAATACTCAGCTGGAATCTCCTAGCCGTTTTTTTGTACAAACAATCAGTGCGACTGTTGAAGGGATAATTGCTGAAGCTAAAAAACTACATGCGCTACCATACAACATTGTTGTCAAAGTTCCTGCCACAGAAGCTGGTTTAGCCGCAATCAAAACCCTAAAAAAAGATAATATTCCTATTCTTGCTACCGCTATTTATACAACGGCACAAGGATTACTTGCCGCCCATAATGGTGCAGATTACATTGCCCCCTATGTCAATCGTATAGCGCAAATAGGTGGTGATGGCATTGGTGTTGCTTCCAAACTTCAAAAACTCATTACCAACGCAAATTTAAGTTGTAAAATTCTAGCGGCCAGTTTTAAAAGTGTTCAACAAGTTGTATCTGTATTAGAGGAAGGTGTCAAAGCAATTACACTACCCTGTGATATTATGCAGGCTATGTATACTCATCCTGCCGTAAATATGGCTGTTGAGGAGTTTAATGAGCACTGGCAAAGCGCCTTTGCCGAACAGCTTTCCTATGAAACTTAACTATATCCTTCGTTTTGGGTATAGCGTAAGTAATATTCGTCATTTACTGGGTGTCATGTGTAGCGAGCTGAAGCTGACCTTTAGAAAAGCTCGTTACACGTTCAGTAAATAGTTTTAATTCACTCACAGGTACTGATAATGTATAGCACACCGAAACACCATATGTGCTATCTAAAAGCTCCACACCATATTCTTTCATTAGCTGTTTAAATCGAGGTTCCTGGTCGTAGTTTAACTCAATAACAAGGACTTCAGTGGCTACTTTAATGGTAGTGTTTAATGCTTCCATTGTTTGTTGCGTAGCTCCTGAGTACGCACGAACTAAGCCTCCGGCTCCCAGCTTAATGCCACCAAAGTAACGCACAACTACCGCCAAAATATTCCTAACGCCATGGTGCTGTAAAACATTCAAAATGGGTTTACCCGCAGTGCCTTGTGGTTCACCTGCATCACTCCAGGCAATTTGAGTAGCGCCTTCTGGTGGTCCCGCAATATAGGCCCAGCAATGATGACGTGCATCGGGATACTGCTCCGTTAATGATGCCACTTGAGCTAACGCTTCCTGACGACTTTCAACGGGATAAATCCAGCATATAAAACGACTTTTTTTAATGACGAGTTCAGTCATCACCGGTTCAGCTGGTATTAAATAACTGTTTAGGTCTTTTTCTCCCAGAGACATGTACTCAGGTAACTCCCTCAAAAAACATTAAGTTGGTTATAATAAGGCTTTTCCAAAATTGATGTTAATCACTATGAATCAAGATTGTATCAAAATTGTCGTAGGCTCGCAGAATCCTGTAAAAATCAATGCAGTACGTAATGCCATTGCTTCACTTTATCCTGGTAGCACCGTTGAGTGTACAGGTATGCACGCACCGTCTGGGGTGCCTGACCAACCCATGACAGCAAAGCAAACCCGTGAAGGTGCAGAAAATCGCGTACGGTTTTGTCAGCAACAGGTGGACGCTGACTTCTATGTTGCACTGGAAGGCGGTGTAGATGTTTTTGAATATGGACCTTCAACATTCGCCTATGTTGTTGTTGCAAATCACAGCCGCCTTTCAGTCGGTCGCAGTGCAATTTTGCCGTTGCCTACCTCTGTGTACCAGGCACTGGAAAAAGGTGAAGAATTAGGCGATGTGATGGATAGGTTATTTAACACACAAAATATCAAACAGAAAGGAGGAGCCATTGGCCTATTAACTAACGGGCAAGCCACACGAGAATCTACATACACTGAGGCATTACTGCTCGCGATGGCTCCTTTTCTTTATGAAGAACTATACGATAAATAGCGTATATCCTGTGAGTATTTTTTTAATTTGCAAATACATAAGTTTGATACACGACAGGTATAGGACGAAGGGTTTATCACTGCTACTTATCTTGCTCTGCAAACAATAACTGTTCTAACTCTGGTAAAGACGAAACCTGATACCCCGGCGTAATAGCCTCAGGGGTCGGGTTTTCATGCACATTCAACCAACAAGTTTCAAATCCAGCATTTATACCACCCAGAATATCTGTATCTGGATTATCACCCACCATCAACACTTTGTTTCGTTCTGGTTGCCCCATGATAGATAAGGCATGTTCAAAAATAGCTTGATGAGGTTTTGCAAAACCCACTTGTTCAGAAATAACAAGTATATCAAAGTACTCTCTCAGTCCCAGCCGTTCTAAACGGATCTGTTGCAGCTCAGTAAATCCATTCGTGATTATGCCCAGCTTTACTTTCCCATAAAGTGCACTGACTAAACTATTCGCACCTTCCAAAGGCTTACAAATGTCCGCCATTGCAGATAAAAAAGCACTATTTAGGTCTTTGGGTGAAACCCTTAACTGTTGAGCCCAGCTTGAAAAACGTTGGTGCTGAAGTTCTTGAGCACTAATATCTCCGTTCTGATAATCTATCCAAAGTGGTTTATTGACTTCCTGATAGGCTAGATAATCATCAGTAGAAAACTCAACATCAAATTGCGCAAACATACGCTGTAGCCCACTGAATGCATCAAAGTGAAACAAAGTTTCGTCAGCATCGAACAAAATCCACTCATAGTGCTTCATTCTGTCTTTTACTCCATATTAACTTCATCACCCTCAAGGTATAACCTTCACGAATGATTTCTAGGTTTTGTTATCTTCACTCCTCACCCCAATCACCTATTAATATAGGCTCATGGGACTTCGTCACTCGATGGCCGCACCTAAAAACCATTCGTATTGGGTATAAGCGCCATATTAACACTATTTTTCAAAGGCAACAAAAGCACCCTGCTTTATCAAAGAATTATAATTAAACAACTAATCTACCGACTCACTAATCAAGCGTAGTTTACGATTAGTTAATAATAGAAGGTATTCAAGAAAACCAGACTATTTCTTAAATAGTGAAGTTTTCAAAAATAAGAAAAAAGAAATGTGAGCAATCAACTAAAATAGCAGAAAATTATTAATTAATATTTTTCGAGATAGATCAACCCCACAAGGTATCAAACACTGCAGACTAACGAAAGCTAAAAAACTCTCTGAGAGAGGATGCAAGATTAATAATACCTTGATCTGCTTCGACAATTTCAAAACCAGAATCAAAATACCTCTGATCGACATCTGGCTTGCTCCACTGGCTAACAGCTTTAAAGTCAATGTATACTTCTGTGGGGCTAACCTCATGTGGAATTTTAATACGCATTTCAAAAGACTCCCCCACCATAACAGGAATCTCGCTGATCAACATAAGTCCTTGAGCAGAAATATTCCCTATATACCCAATTGGACGATCAGTGAAACGATTATAAATTGTTAAATAAGCATTTAACTGGTGCCGTGTAATAGCACGCTGTTCTCTAGAAGGATACGCTTTACCCATCGCCGCTCAATACCAAAGTAATAAGCCCACCTCAAACTGCAACAAAAATACGCAAGCACCAATACAAAACAATAAGCATTTGCTTTAACTTATTCGTTTTTTAATATCTTTCAATTACTGATCGATACATTAATGGATAAAAACTCAACAACGTATTTTATTGTTAATTTAAGGTATAAGACAATTTAGTTAAATATTAATGACGCATAGAATATACTATCGACCAAATTGCCAAAAGTGCAACTGATTTAATAGGCCAAGAAAACTATTTGAATTGATACACTAAAATTGAGTACACCTAATGTAAGAGATACATTTTGAGGCAGGTGTTTTATTTCAGAGGGTTTTGAGCACCACCAAGCACTTTCAATCTTGCTCTAGCTCTATATGCATATTCAGACTCAGGGTAAAGTTTTACAATATAACGGTAGGTTTCAACAGCATCCATGAGATAGCCTTGTCTCTCCAAGCATAATCCACGTAAAAAGGAGACCTCAGGCTGCATGTAGCGCCGCGCACGAATCATACGATCAACACGACTTAATGAGTGCAATGTTGCTACACAGTCGCCGCCATTATAATGCTCATAAGCCATATCTAACTGGTTGCTAATTCGATGTGTAGTACAAGCAGATGTGAAGCCAACAATCACTACAATACCACACCACTTATAACCTTGTGCTAGCAACCTCATAGTCAACCACCATCCCCATCAACGCCAAGACTGTTATAGGCATTATCGGAGTATAGTGCAAAAACTTTAGCGACTAGGCTAAATAGACAGCCCTACAGAACACACAACTATTTACTAGGAGTATCACGGAGTGGATATTCACTGGGAAAGTAATATAAATCAGACAGGACATAGAATAGCAAGGAGGGGGAAGCAGGCTGGCACCTGAACACTCAGGTACCAGTGCTAACAAGATAGTGATTACTCAGTAATCACCTTTTTAACTTTTTCTACCGCTTTGATATTCGCGATTACACGGCGGTTACGCTGACGTCCTTCTGGGGAGCCATTATCCGCAACAGGCTCAGATTCTCCTTTACCGATTGCAGTCAAACGTCCAGGTTGAATGCTATATTGCTCTATCAACGCCTGACGCACTGCATCTGCACGAGACTGAGACAGCATGAGGTTATAGGCATCATTACCCACAGAGTCGGTATGTCCTTCAATAGTTACATGAATATTTGAGTAACGCTGTAAGAAAGAAGCAACTTTTTCCAGCTCAGGGTAAAACTCTGGCTTGATAACAGCTTTATCAAAGTCGAACTCAATATTCAAACGAATACTGACGGGCTTATCTACATAGATTTCTTTTGGCTGTGGAGCTGGTGGTGGTGGCTCTTGACGCACAATTTTACGTTTAGTTTCACCTAGTGCCAACTTCACAGAAAACATCACAGCCTGATCATGTGTTTCATTATCAAGGCTATAGTAATCACGTACATCTGCACGTAATGCCAAACGATCTGTTAGCTCACGCTCAACACCAACACCTAGGCCAAGTAATGTCTCATCATCAGTACCAGCATTGCTTGGATCAATGCGCATGTGAGCGGCACTGGCTAATGCATAAGGCTTCCATTTACCAACAGGGGCAATGTAATAAAGACTGTCTAAATGATACCACTTGGCATCAATACTGTTATCTAGTCCAGGGTTTTCAGTATCATTTATTTTACCGAACCCAAACTGAACAGCCAGGTTGGAATTAATTTGATAACCAAAGTCTAAGCTGTAAAGGTAGTCATCTTCGATATCACGTTCATTATCAAAGAAATATTTGCCAAATGAAGGCGCTACATAAGCGTGTGGGACAACTTCCTCTTCAGCCACAACCGAATGGCTTGCTAGCGCAAAAATAACGCCTGTAGCAAACAAGGATAATTTTTTCATAAGCTTAAAACTTCTCCAGTACTATCACGTTTCTGTGAAAAATTATATTTAAACAATCTGCACAATAACAGTGAAATAATGTAACCTGATGGTAATAGTTAGACTTTTTTCTTAAATTTACACAACGTAAACTTTGTAAAAAAAATAAAACAATCACAGTTAAAATTTAAGGAATGGAATGCCTGTGTCTCAAGAATACTTAATGCAACATACAACAAAGCATGTGCTGTTATTCATTGATTTACATACAAATATTGCAAAGACTATAGCAAAACTCTCACTCCTCCCCAAAAAAAACATAAAACAGGTCACCCTATTTTTGGAATACTATCAACACCACTTTTTTGTTCATCATTTTCTACCAAGCTCACTTCAAACTAAGCTGCATCAACAATGGAAAGTACAGCTTGAGCAACACATCAAACCACTCCTGAGCTGGTGTACCCAACATCAATACCACTATCAGATTATTTATGGAGAACACGCACATTCGCTTGAAGTACTCATTGACTTTATTCAAAGTCAGCACGTTGATCTTTATATAAAACCAACGTCTTATCATGAGCAAAAAGCTAACTTACTGAATCACAATGACATACACCTACTTAACATGTGTAGGGTTCCTTTTTTTATTTGTGATACGTCAACATCCGAAGGTGAACCTAAAAAAAATTCTCAGCCAACCTTGAATGTTCTGATTTGTGTAGATCCGTTACCTGATAATGATATGTTTTCTTTTGATAGCACACTCATCGAATATGCTGAGTCTTATTTTAATAAGTTACCGGTACAATTTCATGTCGTACATACGTATTCGCCCTTACCTGAAACAATAATATTGGAGACAGATCTAGTTACTGAATACAAAAACCATACTAAGGCTATGCTTCAACAACGACAAGAAGCGCTTATTAAATTGCAACAACAGTTTTCTATTATAAAGCACAGCAAGTGCTATATGTTACAAGGGATACCAGATTGTGTAATCCCCAAACTTGTTGACGAACTATGCATCGACATCTGCTTATTAGGTTATCACCCACATAGCCACTGGCATCAAGCTATCCACGGAAATACGACCAAAAAACTTATTGAAAAAATGCAGTGTGATCTACTAATAAAACCAAACCAAAATCACAAAATAACTACAAACTAAATCAATACAGTCAAACTTATTGTAAGACAAAAGAAATACTTCGCGGTTTCGGATAATGTGTGGCTTTGTACCACCATTTTTATTAGCGGGAAATATTTAATAGTGTAGAAACTTCATCACAAAAGGCTTAGCTAAGTTAAAAAGCCAATAACCTAAACCTCCACCTGAAACAATCACTGTCAGGATTGACCAGATTGGCAACTTGTTATTTTTAACCTCAGGTTTAGTAAAAAACTGCCCAGCCTTAGCAACATGAGCACTCTGGGGCTGCTGGATGCTGTACTCTGGACTGCTACTCTCTCGTGATGTTGCTTCATCGGTTCCAGTTTTTTGTGTAGTACGCGTATACTCAACCTTAAGTGTTGACCGCCTTAGTGTATTATGCTGATTATCCGGTGGACCGATTATCATAAATTCTAACTGATCCAGCCTAATGCGATCCCCTGACCTTAAGCGTTGCTCGGCAACAGGTTCATCATTAACAAAAGTACCATTGATCGAAGACAGATCTTTAATGTAAAGCACATCTTCCAACAGGCATAACTCAGCGTGCCGACGAGATAGATAGGGAGAGTTAATTTTAATATCACAGTCAATCGCCCTCCCTACCAATAAGGTATCATTTACTGGGTATGTCTTTTCTGGCAGGGAGCGATCGACAACTTTAAAAAACCAACCACTTACCGCTTTTTTGGGGAGTTCAATGGGCGGTTGAATATATTTTGGATCACTTAATATAAGTTCAATATGACCCAGCTTAATAGTATCCCCTACTTTCAGCTGACAACTTGATACGACAGGTACATCGTTAACCCACGTAGTGCCCCGCTGAGTTAACTCAACGAGTGTCACGCGGTTATCTTTAACTATTAAATCAACATGCTCCGGTAAAATGCTGGGATCTTTTATCACAAAGTCACAATCAGCATGACTGCCTATAGTAACGCGCTGGGAAACCAGCCACATCGATTGTTTGGTATGATATTTATAGCCCAATTTTAACATGTATTGTTTTTCCAGCGAAGGTTACTTTATACCCATAACGAAGGAGTTTAGAGGTGCCTTTTAGTTTACTTAAAGTACTGCCCAATGATTATATTAATCAATAACTGCGTTAAAGAGTATAACAGTACTTTTTTCTCACTCTGCTAAGCACGCACTTAACAGTAATCAAAGCGGACGTCATAATAGTTTTTTTACAACAAAGTCTGCAAATTTTCTAGACATTATTTACGAAACACTGATTATGCCTACTCTGAACAGCTATAGCGGAGGGCACATACTAAACTATAAATGCAGCCTATAGTATGCTTGAGCTAAATAACTACACATTACTTTCACTTATTGCAGGTAACGACAAAAAAAAAGTCTACTATGCTATTGACCGCGTTAAACAACGTTATGTTATTGTTAAAATAATAACTACATCAAATAAAAATCAACGTAAATTAGATACAGCATTATTTAAAAAAAACGCGGCGCTGACTTCAGACCTTATCCACCCCCATATTATCAGTATTTATGAATGCGGCCTTACCGCTAATCACTGCCCTTATTTTGCGATGGAATACTGTGAAAATGGTAGTCTTGCAGACAAAATTCAAGAGGGGTTAACTTTAGATAAAACGCTTCAAATACTCCAGCAAATTGCCAATGCTCTTACCTTTGTTCATAAAACACATATTACTCATGGGCAGCTAAAGCCCAATAATATTTTATTTCGCAATGACGGTTCAGTGGTACTCAGTGACTTTAACAATGCATCACTTAATGCTACAACCAAGCAAACATCAGCAGCTTTTTTTTCGAGCAACTATACCCCAGAATACATGAGTCCCGAACAAGCAAGGCGGGTGTCGTTTGATAGTCGAAGCGACTTATACAGTCTCGGCATCATTTGTTACGAAATGCTTTTGGGATTTCCCCCTTTTCGAGGCGATACTCCACTTAGGGTTAGCTTAAAGCATTTAAATTCTGCTATCCCTCAACTACCAGAAAAATACCGCGGACTACAGCCCTTTCTCAACCTGTTATTAGCGAAAAATCCACAGCATCGCTTTCAAACAGCCAAAGAAGTTTCATTTACATTACGTCAGCTACAATATCAATTTCTCGAACATGGCCACCTGCGGGCAACACCACCTGCAAACAGTACTACCCCCTATATACTCGTCAACACACACTCATCCTCCCCCCCATTAAAAAAACAACCTGCAGGGAAGTCTTTATTAATAGCAGGTCTAGTATTAACAGTCCCAGGTATATTGTTGCTCAATAACAATGGACTACGGTCAGATACCTCTATTAACATCAATGAACAAGAACCACCTGCAATAAATCAATCCAGCACGGTTATCTCCAAAATGCCGTTGATAATCAATGTAATACCCAAGGATGCCTCAATTCAATTTAATCATTCTAGCCTCGCGTTTAGACAAGGGATATTACTTGAGCCTGGCCACTACTCTGTGAGCATCAGTAAACCTGGATATCAACCACAGCAACTCAACATACAACACAAACAAGCCCCGACACAGGTGAATTTAACACTTTCCCCTGAACGTTATTCAGTACAAATTAAAACACACCCTCCAGACAGCACTATTCGTATTATTAATATAAAACCTAAGTACACAAAAAATCTGCAGTTGCCTCCAGGGCGTTATCTGGTTGAAGTTTCTCACCCAGGTTACCAGGCTAAACGACAGTGGCTGGAAATTAACACCTCTGAAGTCAAGCAAACCATCACCCTAACACCAGCTATGAAGCAAGGTAAGATAATTCAACACGCTTTAGCTGAGGGTGTCGATGGTCCCAAAATGGTTGTAATACCTGGTGGCCGCTTTAGGATGGGTGATAATGATGGCATGGGCGCTGCCAGCGAAAAACCCCTACATTGGGTTAACCTCGCTAACGACTTCGCCATGAGCCAGTATGAAATCACTCGGGCCGATTTCGCTTTATTTATAAAAAAAACAGGTTATGTATTTCACGAAGCACTTAGTGAAAAAGATAGTAGAAAACCCATAACCCACATATCCTGGCATGATGCGAAAGCCTACGCACAATGGCTCAGTAAACAAACTGGCTATATTTATCGTCTACCTACTGAAGCTGAGTGGGAATATGCCGCCAGAGCAGGGAGCTATACTCGTTTTGTCTGGGGAAATAAGCCTCATGTAGGTAAAGCTAACTGTGCAGAAGGCTGCTGGGAAAATCATTTAAAACGCTTACTGAAAGGCTCTCAAGCAATAGCTGTTGGGCAATACCCTGCAAATGATTTCCAGCTTTTTGATATGGCTGGCAATATCGCAGAATGGACACAGGACTGTTACCTAAATTCATATCGCCAACACCCCGCTAATGGCAGCTCGGTCAACAAAGCTCATTGTAGCCATCGCGTCATTCGTGGCGGTAGTTTCACTGATCCTATTGAAAACTTACGTATTGCTCGGCGAGCAAAACGAACACCCGCCTATCGAGATGAGCAAATTGGCTTTCGGCTAGTGCTTGAGCTAAAACGCTAACCAAGTAGATAGTACAATTTTTGTTATCGAGCCAACTGCTGAATGACCTTGCCACAAAACTGTTGTGCAATACGATCAGTATACGCTTTAGCTTTTTCTCGGACACCGATACTGGGAGCCGTTGCAAGGTTATATTGGTCAAGCGCTTCTAGTGGAAGAAGTTTAACCTCACAGTAAGCACTTGCTTCAGTCATTTTATCCGCAAGTTCACGTCGGGTTTGATCTGCATTTTTAACAAGCACAATATCCCAACGGCTTCTGTTTAAATAAGGTTTTATTTCCTGAACCCGTTTTGCAGGTGTAGCTTGCTTCATAGACCTGGAGCTGTTAGCAAACTTCATATTCACTACAGCCGGTGACTCTACAAGGGGTTGATCATTTAGAAGAATATAACCTAGCTTAGGCCACTCTTGGTTCAACAGCCGATTTAACAAGGCAACATTGTAGGGGTTATCGGTATTAAATATATTGCTTAAGCTATTCGAAAGCATCCAGCTTTGCATAACACAACTGGTAATACCTTCTGACGCTCGGGTAGGACATTGGCTTTCAACACTGGCTACAAATCGAACGTGATATTTTAACGTATTTTTCAAAGACACTAACCGTAGACCATAATTATTTCTGTATTCATGAAATAAACGTGTTGTACGATCAATATCAGGAATTATTTCCCTCTCTGCTGTCAATTTATAAGCAGGTGTTAATAGCCCTTTCTGCTGTTTAAGCAGTCGTCTAATTAATTGCTGATCACCAGAAGGTATAAAGAAAGTTGCAACCGCATAAGGTCTAGCAAGCAGTGTCGATTTAACCACTTGGCTGGCCTGAGTGAGCTGATTAGTTGTTAGCCCTGTTGACTGACCTGACGCATCAAAAAAAGCAAAGTAATATTGACCATCACCTCCCGCCAACCATTGATTAGGTCGTTTAAACTGTGCTTCATAAGCACCTAAGTGCTTCGCATAATCATCACCTTTATAGTCAAAAGGTGCTTCTTCAGGACTGATGGAGGTAAAGCCTCCTCCCGAACGTGTGCCCTGCGTTCCACATCCTACCAACAAAACACTCAGTAGTAGCAAAAAACTCTGTGACAACTTCAGCATTGCAACACACTCTCAAATAGCATTCATTATTTACTGCTAAAACAACAAGAAGCAAAATATTGCACCTAGACTGATGAAGTAGGAGACATAGCAACTAGCTATGTGATAACCAAGCAGCCTTGCTCAACAGCACTAACATTTTTTAGCAACTTGTTACCCCGAATATCACTACACTACTTGGTGCTACTCGCTCATTACCAGCAAAAACTGTTTCCTGTCACTAAAATACTAGCAAAGTGTAACTTTATCACCGGTCTACGGTAGCATCTTTCTTAAAAAACACATCCCACTCTACCACTCTCGATACACCTAGTTATACCTGAGTACACATTCAATACACTTTTATATGAACGTTGCTTGGCGTGATAGAGCTATCAATGGATTATATCGCTATCCCATTGATATGCTGTGATGCCTTATAACCAAGAACTGTGAATTGTTTTAGCATTTTAGTACTTTTATGCGCCTATATATCTAAAACACTGCATAAGAAAACATCAGATGTTTATAGCAACGAATACCGTAAGACGTTAGATACAGAGGAGGAGGACCTTGAGCAGGTCCTGTTAGCGGTTTCGCAGCTGTCGTACTTCGTTTTTAAGGGCCAATAACTGACTGTTAACCTGGCGACGGAAAGCGTCAATAGAGCGAATGGACTCATCTACACTTTTCAGTTTTGCCGCAACATCAGACTGAAGCTGTTTACCAGAAACTTGCTTATCAAGCTGTGCCAGTTGTTCTTGTAAAGCCGCCTGGGTTGCGAGTTGCTCAGTACTGGCAACAGACACCTGGCTAGACAATGACTGCAACTGTTTCTCAAGTTTGGCAAGCGCTTGTTGTAAAGCCTGTACTTGTTTAACACTCTTTTTAGCCTGCTGTGTATCGGAAGAAACCTGCTTATAGCGTTTTTCCAATACTTGTAAAGATTGGTTGGTTTGTTTCAGCTGACTTGATACTGGCTGAAGTTCTGCTAATAGTTTTTCTTGCTGAGCCAGCTGTTTTGTCACTTTAGTAATGGCTGCTCTGTTACGCTTGTTTGATAAATCCCAAAGTTTACGAATTTCTGAATGAGCAAGCTTTAAATCAATTTGAATTTTATCAATCGCCTGCTGAATTTTACTACCTGACTCAGTAAGAGATGCATCAGTAGCTGATACTTTGCCTGTAACATCCTGCAACTGCTGAACTGCTTTGTCATAGGCTTGTTTTGTGGTATTTAGCTCAGCTTGTAACGCAGTTAGCTGCTGATAGCCAAAAACACCACCACCTGTCACAGCCACAACAAGCAGCAGTAGTAATAATATCCAAAATGGATTAGTGCGTGTTCTAACCTCAGGTTGATTTACCTTACCTGGTGAACGTCGATGAATTGCACGGTCAGCAATATCGTCCCTTGCAATTGCCATACTTGGCAAGTCGTCATCGATGTCTTCAAGGTGTCTACTCATACAGTTGGTGCTCAATAGTTACTCAATAAATACTATACCGCTGATTGTAGTGGAATGCCGTGCTTAACCCAAGTACTGGCGTAAGTCGTCTAAACCTTTGATAATGTACCTCCAGCAAGATGCCATGACAAAAAGCGAAGTCAATCATAGACTTGCACAGGCTCCAGGGTGGCATAAAAAATTATTTAGGAGATTTCACCGTGTTCCGAAAATCGCTGGAACAATTGTCGCACAGCGACTTTAAGGAATTACTGAGTGGTAGAAAGTGTTTGTTGTATGGTGCCAATGGCTATACAGGCACACTGGTTGCGCGTAAAGCACATGCCCTTGGCCTATCTCCTATTCTTGCAGGAAGACAAGAGCAGTTTATTATGCCCCTGGCCACTGAGCTTGGCTGTTCTTATCGTATTTTTAATATTTTGAATGGTGATGAAGCTAATGAACAGCTAAATGATATTGATGTTTTAATCAATTGTGCTGGGCCATTTCCTCCTAATACAACCACGCTGTTAGAAAGCTGCCTTGCTAATGCCGTACACTATTTAGACATCAATGGCGACTTAACCACCCTCGTCAATGTACAACGCTTTCATAGCCAAGCTCAGAAAACAGGCATTGTATTGTGCCCTGGCGTTGGCTTTGATGTCATCCCAACTGATTGTATTGCTGCTACGCTAAAGCATGCATTACCTGATGCCACATCCTTATCCCTGGGTTTTGAAGTGCATGGAAAACTAAGCCCTGGCTCAGTCAAAGCACTTTACAATGCAGTCGCTAACGGTTGCCAGATCAGGCAAAATGGCCTGCTCATCCCAATACCATTTGGCTATCATATACGTCACATTGATACTAAACAGGGTAAGAAAGTAACAACCGCGATTCCTTGGGGTGATCTTGCTTCTGCGTTTTTCAGTACACAAATCGCCAATATTGAATGTCTTTACCCTGTCAACGCAACCCATTTAACCTGGCTAAAACGTTTACGCTGGTTTAGGGGGTTACTCAAGTTTCCTTGGCTCAAGAAGCTTGCGTATTTATATATATCATCCAGATTTCAGATACCAAATCATATAGAGCGCAAGCAAAGTGTTACCTACTTTTGGGGTGAAGTGAAAAACGCATCAGGAATGATTAAGCGAGCTTCTTTAGAGGCAGCTGATGGTTATGACTTAACGGTTGCAGGCGTTCTGCTCGCATTACAGTTTCTGTTGAACTATGCCGGTGAAGGAGGATACTTCACGCCCTCTCAACTTATGGGGCGAAACTGTGTAGAAAGCCTTCCTAACACCTCAAATATTCGTATTACAACTCAATCACCCTCTTGAAAAACCACAAGTCAAACCCTATACCAAGTAGTTAGGAAAATACATAATGAAGGGTATAAATAACCACACATGAATCACGTAGATAGGCATCAGCCAAAATGCTAAGATTGCATAAAAACTGACGCCTTTAGTGAATGTTTTGTGGGTAACATCATGTGACTTCTTATACATAAAACACCCCAGACCCATGGGTATATGTATAAAAAGGAATCGATGAAAAGAGGAATAAAAAAATACCTCTCTATAGTAACTTTCTCAAAGGGAAAACCTTGTTGCCTAGACTTCAGTTAACGTACATCAATAACTGTTTTGGCAATCCGTAATTGATTAGCACCTAATGATGAGATAATGGGAGTAGCATATGGCTATCGAACTACCAGCTTTACCTTATGAGCGCAACGCCCTTGAGCCACACATTTCTGAAGAAACTCTTAACTACCATTATGGTAAACACCACAAGACTTATGTTGACAAATTAAATGGTTTACTGCCAGGCACAGCACTTGAAGGCAAAGATCTGGAATATATTGTTAAACATGCTGAGGGTGGTATGTTTAACAATGCGGCACAAATTTGGAACCACACATTCTACTGGCACTGCCTAAGCCCAAACGGAGGTGGTGAGCCTACAGGTGAACTTGCTGATGCCATCAACAAAGCATTTGGTTCATTTGAAGACTTTAAAGCTCAATGGAATGACAGAGCGGCTAATAACTTTGGCTCTTCCTGGACATGGCTGGTTAAAAATGAAGATGGTAGTGTGGAAATAGTAAACACCAGCAATGCGGCTACCCCTTTGACAACTAACCAAAAGCCTTTGTTAACCGTTGATTTATGGGAACATGCTTACTACATCGACTACCGTAACTCACGTCCTGACTATCTCAAAGCATTCTGGGCGTTGGTCAACTGGGAGTTTGCGGCCAAGAATTATGCAGAATAAGCTTTACAGTACAAGTTAAACCATAACCTGTACGTAATAATCTAAGCCAGTGACTTCATCTCAACAAAAAGTCGCTGGCTTAATTTTACCAATGAGCATAACTCCCACTAATTGGCAGTTGACGACCCATTCCAAAAGAACGGCGTTGTACACGAATAATAGGTGGAGCTTGGCGGCGTTTAAACTCAGCTCCATCAACTCGTTTTTTGACATCAGCAATCACTTCAGCCGACACTTGTTGCAAAATAACATTATCTTGCTGTTGTTCATTCACCGAAATTAAATCACCTTCAATATACTTTCGCAAAATAGCATCTAACACCGGGTATTCAGGCAATGAATCACTATCCTGCTGATTTTCAGCCAGTTCAGCTGAAGGTGCTTTGTCAATAATTTCCTGAGGAATAGCGGCTTCTGGATGAAGCTTATTATAGTAATTAGCTAACGCATAAACTTGCATTTTATACAAGTCACCCAATGCATTTAATCCACCACACATGTCACCATACAAGGTCGCATAACCCATACTCAGCTCACTTTTATTACCCGTTGATAACACTAAATAGCCAGTCTGGTTACTGTACTCCATCAACACCCGACCACGAATCCTCGCTTGAATATTTTCAGCGGTGAGTCCTCTTGCAGGCTCCTTAAATACATTCGAAAAAGATTGTAAAGATAAAGCAAACTCATCATCAATAGAGTAGGTATAAAGCTTAATGCCCAAGTTACGACACAACGCTTTTGAGTCTTGTAGACTACCTTCTGATGAAAAGCGCGAGGGCATGGTAATAGCAGTCACCTTATCAGCACCAATGGCCAGCTTTGCAAGTGCTATTGTCAAAGCACTATCAATTCCACCAGAAGAGCCTACTACAATTCCAGGAAAACCACACTTAGCCACATAATCCCTGATACCCATAATGAGCTGCTGATAATAAAGTGTCGTATTATCCATACTGAGCAAACTCACAACAGATGTGTTTTTATCAGCTTCATCAGGTATCGTTAGCGTTGCAACATGTTCTTCAAATGCTGGAAGTTGAAGTATTCCTTGCCCTTCTCCATCACAAACAAAGCTCGCACCATCGTAAACAATGTCATCATTCGCACCCGTTTGATTCACATAAACCAATGGCGCATGACAGTGTTTAGCAATATGCGTGAATCGTAAAACCCGTTCTTCCTGTTTTCCTGTATTAGAAGGCGAACTATTTATGGCTAAGATCAAATCAGGTTTTTCCCGAGCAAGATCCTGCACTGGATTATTATCATAGTGATAAGGCGCTTGATCATTCCAGCCATCCTCACAAATTAAAAAGCCTAACCGGTGACCACGGAATAAACAAACACCGGGTATTTTTCCTGGTTCAAAATGGCGTGCTTCAGAAAAAATATTATAGGTTGGTAATAGTTTTTTATGATAAATAAAACAACTGTTACCGTTTTCAATTAACATCAACGCATTATGGTACGGTTTACCAGAAAACGTATTACGATCAACAACCCCTATAATAATACCTGCTGAATATTGCTCAGACAGTTTTTTAATACGCTCGATGTACTCATCCTGATTAGCTATAAAGTCTGGTTTATCCAATAAATCCAGCGGATAATAGCCAGTAATACAAAGTTCAGAAAAAACAATTAAATCCGCTTGATTTCCCTGTTGCTGTATCACATCAGCTATTTTTTTACAGTTTCCTGCCAAGTCACCAATACGATAATTTAATTGGGCTAAGGTTACTTTCATAGACATTCCCCTTTAGGCAGCAACAGCAAAAACCTGTTTTAAATAAGTCACAAATGTCTCGTCATGACACATGACCTTTCCAGGGCTATCAGATAACTTAGCAACAGGTTGACCATTACACTCCACTAACTTCAATACCATATTGATCGCTGGCACACCAAGGTCATGACTTAAGTGAGTGCCAACTCCAAAACTGGTTTGCGTCTGCCCTTTGAAATGCTGATAGATATTGAGGGCTTGAGTAATATTCAATCCATCACTGAAGACTAACTGCTTACTTTTAGGATCAATATCAAGCGCCTTATAGTGTGCTAAAGCCTGCTCTCCCCATAGTATTGGGTCACCAGAGTCATGGCGCAGACCATCAAATACTTTTGCCAAGTAACGGTCAAAGTCTCGTAAAAAGGCTTGCATACTAATCGTATCAGTCAAAGCAATACCAAGCTCACCTCGATACTCTTTAACCCATGCCTCAAGTGCCGCTTTTTGGCTATCTACCAGCCTGACATCTAATCCTTGATGCGCCTGTATCCACTCATGGGCCATCGTACCAATAGGTGCAATATCCATTTCTCTGGCAAGATAAACATTACTTGTTCCAACAAAGAAATCTGGTAACTCATGCTTTAATACATCAACAACCTCGTAATGCCAGTTTCGGCTGAATCTTCTGCGCGTACCAAAATCAACCAGTTTAAAGCCTAAACGACCGGAGTCAGGTTGAGCCTGTTTTATTTGCTTTATTTTTTGATAGAGACGTTGCCGCCCCTCATCGATAGATACTGTGGAATAATATCTACGACTATATAATTCACTAATTATTGCCAGCAGAAAAATCTCAAAATGCGTTACCTGTACCCAGGGACCTGCAACAGTAACTGCAAGTTGGTTATCCTCAATACCCACATTAATATAGTGTGCTTGTAATTTAAAGGTTGCCAAAAAATCAACAAAATCGGGCTTTAAATACGGCAACTGTTTTAAGTATCGTATTTCATCCTGCTTAAATGTTAAGCCTGCTAATGCCTCAATTTGCTGACGTAGTTCAGGCAGCAATGCTGTTAAATCAATCGAGCTACGACATTTAAACTTAGCAACTACGTCGGTATTAGGGTATTGATGCAACATCGCCTGTTGCATGGTGAACTTATATAAATCAGTATCTAATAATGAGGTAATTATTTGTTCTCTCATGTTACCTCTCCTCTACGACACGATCTTCAAATCACTACTACGGGCAATAAACAGCACACCAGCATTACCCATTTCTGCTTTAGCATGAGCAGCTGACTCGGGCGCAAGTCCTCTGGTCGCTGCTAAATTAACAATGACCTTGAAACCAGCAGATCTCAGCTGTAATGCGGTTGTTTTAACACAATAATCCAATGCCAGTCCTCCCAGCACAATCCATTGAATTTGGCGAAAATGTAAGAACTCAATGACACCCGTACTAAGCTTGTTTGATAAATCATGAAAACATGCTCCATAAGGATGCATATCTAACTCAATCCCTTTCCAAACAAAAAAATCATACTCAGCAGGCTCTGGCAGTCCTGGTAATAGCGAAAACCCCTTGCTACCAGGAACTGCATGCACAGGCCAACGCACATCAACATGTTTGCCTTCTACTGGCTGTAACGGAGGGTGATGTTCATCTGCAACCCAAATAGCATGTGGGCTATGTGCATCTTTGGAGCCAATGCGCCAACCGGCCAATTGTGCCTGAGCATTTAGCTCTTCCACAATAGTGTGGCCATCAGGTACAGGCAACTCATCAGAACATAATGGCGTAAAAGTTTGCTGGGCGTCTACATCAAAACTGGCCACAAACTGCTTGTTACCGAGATTCATGCTTTTATCTAAATACATGGCCACACCTCTTAATGAATCAAGTTCACTTACATAGTGAACCTAATTCATTTACATGTCAAGTCTAACTCACTACTTTCAACTTTGTTTAACATGCTTACATAGCGTAAACTGGCCTCCGGCTGATAAGCCTTGTATTAAACCGCGTTTATCTGCTCAAAAACGATGTGACAACCGAAGAAACCAGGTTTTAATGTAAGTATCATCCGAATAATCAATGAAAAATATTTGCAGATCAACAGCATAAGCTATATATACATGACACATGGCTTAATACGATTAATATCCGTTGTACGGTGCTGATAACAGGCGGAGGCGAAGTTAGATGCCCATTGATCACACTATGATCAGTGAAGAAGAATACTTGCAACAGTACAATATTAACCACTACACAACTCCACTCTGCAGTGTCGATGTGGTGATATTTCGACTTCACAATCAACAGTTACAGGTGCTGACCTGTGCACGTAAACAGCACCCTCATATAGGGCAACTTGGTCTACCTGGTGGTTTTATTGATATTGATCAAGATAAAGATTTGGATGCCACAGCTCATAGAAAACTTCATGAAAAAACAGGTATGAGGGCACCCTACCTTGAACAAGTAGGTACTGTTGGTAACCCTCAGCGTGACCCACGAGGTTGGTCAGTAACTGTTATTTATTATGCACTTTTGCCTGGCACTGATATTCAACAGCAAACAGAAGACGTACGGTGGTGCAACATAGTCGGAGACAGTGTCACAGAGCAGTTAGCATTCGACCACAACCACCTTATTTCACAAGCATTAGAACGACTCCGTAACAAAATTCAATATACATCTTTACCAGTCTACTTATTGCCGGAAGAGTTTACCCTTGCCGACATACGCGACGTTTTTGCCGCTATTTTGAAAAAAGCCCCTCCTATGCGTTCTATTCGAAATCGCTTTTTGCACGAAGATTTACTCGAAGATACAGGCAAAAAACGCTATGGGAGCAATCGTCCTGCAGCGCTTTACCGCTTGAAAAAAACGGCAAAAGCCCACTTTTATAACCGGCTTTATCACACAACTCAGCAAGAATAAGTAGTTATCCTAATATTGATACACTATTTTCTTGACAAAATGTCTATTGTTGCGTGTTTTTTAGACATGTGGTCATCGCCACCAATATATCCGCTAGTTATGTTATTAACTTCATAGCTTTTAAGTCACTGACTCAGTCATAATAATAAAGCTAATAATCCTAAGCTTATTTTTAAGGAAACAGCAAACTAGCGGTAGCAAAACCTAAATACTAAAAAATGTGAGGAAGGCTATGCACACAAACACTACAACTTGCTGGCATAAACAGCTGTTACTTTTCTTCGCTGTGCTTTTATTCACAAATACTGGAGTGGCAGATGTTCCACCTGAACAGAAAATGGAAATCAACCACCTTGTTGACTTTGTTCGGAACTCAGCATGTCTTATGGAACGGAATGGCGCGAAACACAGTGCTACTGAAGCCGCATCCCACATTTTAAAGCGATATGATTATTTTCGTGATGAAATTAATAACACAGAAGACTTCATCCAAATGACCGCCTCCCGTAGTACTATTACTGGCAAAGATTACCAAGTCCTATGTCCGAATCTCGAGCCAATGCGGGCTCAAGACTGGTTGCTTGCAGAGTTAAACAAATTTAGAACTGTACAAAGCAATACAGCTTCTGTCACTCTTAATTAGTAGACATCTGATGATAATGTGATTGCTCAATTTAGTTTCCTTTAAGAAACTGCATTGCTAATTAGCTAACACGATCCAAAAGCTAACTAGC
Source organism: Zooshikella ganghwensis (assembly GCF_018263875.1). Lineage (NCBI taxonomy): Bacteria > Pseudomonadati > Pseudomonadota > Gammaproteobacteria > Oceanospirillales > Zooshikellaceae > Zooshikella > Zooshikella ganghwensis. Next base: position 243,887 of record NZ_JAEVHG010000001.1, on the reverse strand, counting down.
ACAGAATCCTGCTAATGTGCTGAAAATATAAAACGTTAAAAAAGTGAGCAACCACATTATCATCATCGCCTTTCTCCTAAATTCAAAATATCTCACTCCTACCCACCTTAATGAGTCACACGACTATTGTGTCATTGCTTGTTATAGACTAATACCCTCAAACTTTTGCTAAGCTTACATCAGTGCTTAATCACCTTAGGGCCTGTTAACACTATTTGAATAATGAGGAGCATTATAATGAAGGTTATGGTTGACCTTTGTATTATCCCCTTAGGCGTTGGCGTATCACTATCGCCTTATATTGCAGCCTGCAAGCCTATTCTTGATAATGCAGGACTCAGTTGGGAGCTACATGCTTACGGTACCCTTATCGAAGGAGAATGGGATGCAGTATTTAGCGCAATCAAAGCTTGCCATGAAGCAATTCATGCTATGGGAGCGCCACGAATCACAACAACTTTAAAAGTCGGCACTCGGACTGACCGAGATCAATCTATAGCAGATAAAGTTTCCAGTGTAGAAAACAAATGGTAAGTTCATGCCTCAGACACTCACAACAGCCTTGGTCTCCACTTCTCTTTATGCACTCGGCATCTGTTTCACAGACAAATTCAAGCTTTGCAAACCCACTTATTACAACCCCCAATCACGCTTAAACAAACAACTGTGATATACCCTTCACGAATGATTTCTAGGTTTTGTTATCTTCACTCCTCACCCCAATCACCTATTAATATAGGCTCATGGGGCTTCGTCACTTGATGGCCGCACCTAAAAACCATTCGTATTGGGTATATATCAATGTATAACCTGGAAAGACAACGGATGGGTAATGCATACCGAGCTGTTTGTCGCAAGGACATGGTAAACAAACTTACAGGGAAGAACTTACAGCGTGTTCAAGGGACATTATGCAGACTTTGCACAAAAGTATTTCAATCAAAAAATACTAAATAACCACGCTTTACTGCAGCCATATTATTTACTTGTAAACGGCACTTTATGTTTATTATAAATTGCTTTAACCTTTCCTGAGTCTATTAGAGACTGTAATATTGAATTCAGTGTATCTTTTTGGTCTGAGTAAGGAGATTTTTTGGAAAGTGCATAATAAACTGGCTCTTTTCTAACATGAACATAATCTGCATAAACATATTGACTACCCACTGTACCACCAAACTCTTGCTCTTGCATTTTACGGTCAGACTCTATCACTGCCAATACGTTAACTTCTCCACTTGATAATGCTCGAGCCATAGCAGAATAGTGTCCATACAGCTTTTTATTTAAGGAGTTATCGTTATTAAACTCATCAAAATAGAATGAGCCTCGTTTTGCACCAACTACCAATCCATATAAATTGTTATAACTTGCTATTTTAGTTTTAAGCTGAGTTTCTGTTAAAAAAAGTGTATTGGCAAGCCGATACCCTACAGGACCCAAAAAGTGTAAAAATTTCGCTCTTTTTTCATTTAAAGATACTCGTGGAATAATATCTACTGTACCCAGCTTGATATCTTTAATACTCCGTTGAAAGGGACTCTTACGCCAGGATATTCTATAACCACCCTCTTTTGCTACCAGGTTCAAGATATCAACCAAAGGCCCTCCTGGCTTACCTCCAACCTGAAACATAAGGGGGGGACGTTCACGAAAGTCTGCTCGTAAGACTTTAATCTTTGCCGCATAAGTAAGGCTACTGAACATCATTAATGCTGACAAAATAACAATAATTTTTTTCATCATTCTTTACCTTACTCATCACTTTTCGAGCATAAGCGCTACCCTGTGCTATACCCTTTATTTTAAAGGTAATTATATCACCATTATGCAGCTTTCACATAAACGAACACAGCACAAAAAAGCAAGATGAAAAACGATCAATCACTCATTAATGATAATGTGGTTAATTTTTATTTTTTCTCCTTCAGGTGTCGCTATTGCACATTTAAATTGATCTCGACGTTCCATCAATTGAAGAGCACAACAATATAGCTTTTTTTTAAACTCATAATAAACAGTTTGCAATTCCTTATCAGGGTAAATACAAAAACTATTGATGGGTAATGACATACCAAACCCTGAAAACTTCATAACAGCTTCTTTACCTACCCATATACTATAAAACTGTCGAATAGCATCAGGATCACCCACGCATTTTAAAAGAAAAGCATATTCATCAGGGTGAAAATAATCCCGGGCAATGTCATGCCACTGCTTTCGAGGGTTTATATACTCCGTATCAACACCAACAGGAACACTCCTAGCGAGCAAATACATATACTTATGTTTAGTATGAGACACATTAAAGAATAAAACCTGGTCTTTAAGTTCAGGTTTTCCATAAGATCCCGTTGCCATAGCAACAGACTCTGGAGAGCAGGATAAATAGTAGCCAAGCAGTACTCTTAGCATAGCTCTACTCACAATCATTCGATCCCGAGCTTGAGCATATTTTACAGAAGAAAACTGTTTTTTTTCAGAAGCGGTCAGGTAGTGCATAAGCTCGTTATGTGAAGGCAATACCTGTCTATCTACTTCAATTAATAAAGCCTCTTTTTCCGAAATCTGCTCAGGAATAAGAGGCAAAAACAAACTGTTTACCGTATTAACACTCACTCCATGCCTTCCAGTTCGATATTGAGTGCTTCACCAGAAATTTGGATCTCCCATAACGAACATAATAGTGACAAGGTAATAAATGCCAGACTCAACCCAAATAAAATCTCACCGACACCATAATACTCAAGCAATATCGCAATCATCGAAAAGGTACATAGTAAAAAACTAAACACACCAAACCACTGCATACTTCGAATTAGATTAACTCTTTTTCGTAAATTTGTTATTTGTCGCTTAGTATTACATGCTTTTCCTTGGTCGATGCGTTTACGCAACTCCCTGATTAACTGGGCTATTACTAAAAACCGGTTTGTGTAGGCTAATAGTAATAACGATATTGCTGGAAACAATAGGCCTGGTGTAGTAATAGTAATTTGCATAAAAAAACTTCTGCTAAACAAGAATTATCAAAATTATACAACGAATTGATAGCAATAAGGTGTTAACCATCAATGAATAGGCACTGTGTAGCTTCTATACTCATACTTCCCCTCTCTGAAGCAACCTCTTTTGAGGAAAATACAGCAAACAATAACGCCACCAGCACCTTGGGCTTTGCTTATACAGTACACTACAGTAAAATGAGCTATATATTTATAACCAAACTGAATAAACTTTAGTATATACATTTATATGATAACGTTTGGGGACTCAGGGCACTACTTCACATGCGCTATCAACTTAAATAACGAGCCTAGCAGCTAAGGATTGCACCCATAAACATACCTGTACAACAAAAACCATAAAACCAAAGGTATTTTTCTCAGACTAATCACTGGAGCCACCATGACAATTGAAGCACGACACTGGGTAAATACTGCAATTCAACAGATTGAGGCCGACTTTAAGCGCTCTGCAGATACACATCTGATTAAACTGGATATTCCAAGTGTTCCTAATATTGACCTCTACTTTAAAGATGAATCAACACATCCTTCTGGAAGTCTAAAACACCGCCTTGCTCGCTCACTATTTCTTTATGGCCTTTGTAATGGCTGGATTAAAAAAGATACCCCCATCATTGAAGCCTCATCAGGGAGTACAGCGATTTCCGAAGCTTACTTCGCACGGCTATTGGGGCTTCCTTTCATTGCGGTAATCCCAAAAACCACAGCCCCTCAAAAAATAGCGCAGATTGAGTTTTATGGTGGCCAGTGTCATTTAGTTTCTCCAGACCAAATATATGCTGAGTCAGAGCGGCTCGCAAAAGAGTTGAATGGTCACTATATGGATCAATTTACCTTTGCCGAGCGTGTTACTGACTGGCGTGGAAATAATAATATTGCGGACTCAATCTTCAGACAAATGAGCGCGGAACGCTATCCCGTACCAAACTGGATTGTAGTAAGTGCTGGCACGGGTGGAACCTCTGCTACGATTGGTCGTTACATTCGTTATCACCCTCAGCGGCATCATAATACTCAGTTAGCTGTCGTGGATCCTGAACACTCGGTTTTTATCGATTACTATCAAAGTGGTGACGCTAGCTTAACAAGTCACCAATGTTCACGTATTGAAGGTATTGGCCGTCCTCGAGTAGAACCTTCTTTTATTGCGACAGTCATTGACCGCATGCAACGTATTCCTGATGCCGCATCATTTGCCAGCATCCACTTTCTCGAAAAAATACTGGGACGTAAACTTGGAGGCTCCACTGGCACTAACTTCTATGGCACTTTACAAATAGTCAGTGAAATGCAACAGCGTGGTGAACATGGCAGTATCGTTACCTTGATTTGTGACTCAGGTGATCGCTATTTAAACACGTATTACAATGATCAGTGGCTGAAAGATCAACAGTTTGATTTAGCCCCTTATACACAAGCATTAGAGTCTTTCTGGAATACGGGGTATTTACCGAACATTCAATAACAGCCACAACAACGATAAATTTAATCGAGAGGTTAATATACCCAAAGCGAAGGACTCTTAGCGGGGCTAGTCTGGTCTGATAGGACTAACGATAGCAACCGTAGTTGTATTAAAAGTGCTAGCTGGCCTGTTAGGGTGTGCGCTATGGATTGCGCACATAAAATTGATTCGCAAAGGGTATAGTCTACTGACTATCATCTGCATAACTACTTAACGGCTTGCATGGTATTATAAAGTCCACATGATAATGCTCATCATGCCTGACCCACGATCGGCGCTTAGAAAAAGTTAAATGCTTACGTAAATAGGCGCCATCTGCTGTTTGCCAAAGATAAGGTTGCAATTTGGGGTCAAAAATAACACGCCAGATTTTAATACCACGTTGCGTTGCTGTCTGATGCAATGCTCTTAAATGAGCTGCAATCGCAGGAAAATCAATATATAAATCATCTGTACGACCCGTCTGATCAAATTCAACAGCATAACCGAATTTATTAAACACATGAGTGGGCAAAATACTCGGTTGTCCTGACTTGTCTTTCACTGGAACCATAAAGTCCACTGACAGGCCATTTTGATGTGTTTTATGGGGCCTAAAGCGTCCACCTTCTTTAAAACCTGTTTCACCGTATTTAAACTGTGTTTTAGGCAATGATTGACTCAGTGCTTGATATGCATCCAAAATCACATTCCTTACAGTGGAGTGAACATAAGTACGCCCTAAGGCTGCAGCAGTATCACTATAGGTTATAAAGTTTTTGCCTTCGTCCGGTAAAGAGACACCATTTAATAGGCGGCCGTTTGCAGTTGTGCCATAACAGGTACTGTTTACTTGCGTACTACCCACTGCAATACCACAACAAAAACCTAGCATTAAACCAAAAAGCGTTTTTACTAACATTATCTATAACAACTTTGCTTCTATTACTGAGCGCAATCTAACACACTATTCCCAAAAACACTTAGCGTCTTTGTCTAAATAATTCAATAAAAAATACCAATACTTACACGCAAACAACTTGATATCCTTATCTCTCATACCAAAAACGATAGCAGTTACCATCGTTTTTGGTACAAGTCAGAGCCTATGTATTTTTACACAGCTTCCCTATGGAATGCTCCAAGTTCCACTTCCTGCATTTCTATTATCTTTTTTCGCAGTCCACCGGCCATTACCTGTACAGGTTGGCGCACCCACAATACTTCCAGTAATCGTAATGGTATAGCCATCCTGCTGTATTGTAACATTCACATCAAATTCAGGTGGAGGACCCTTCTTAGTTGTTATTACATTACCACTACCTTTACGACCGCTGACGGGATCTCTAGGTTGTGACTGACCATTAACTGTCCAATCAATACTGACAAATTCATTATTGGTTATTGTAAAAGTTGTATTTACATCCATCGAGATGCCTGTTGTCACATCCGCACCAACCCCCTTCATCGCTCCGGTCATAGCACCACAGTTAGCGAGTACCGCCGGAGGTGTAACCGGTGCAGGTGTGCCATTGTTACCACACCCCGAAAAAAAAGCTGTTAGGGCTACAACCCCTATACTCAAATATCCCTTCATTTGCAGCATCCTTTCTGTCTTTTACCTATTTAATCTATTCGTTAAAATGGTGAACAGTGTTAACCCCTAAAGGTATTAGGTTAAATTTAAGAGTAGCCTACAAAACTATTTTTTATTTATCACTTGATTGCTAACATGGCAAGTGAGAAAAAAACGTACTGCATATATTTATTTTGTAAAAAAATCAATTTCAAGGAAGGTGAGTAGTGAGTCACTCAGATAGTTTAATTAATGTTACAGATAATATCTGGCTATGTAATGGAGAAAACGTTAATTTTTATGGGTTTTCATACTCAACCCGGATGACCATTATTAGATTTCCTGATAATAAACTGTGGATTCACTCCCCAATTCGTTTAACCCCATCGTTACAACAGGCCCTCAAAGAACTAGGCGACATTTGTTACTTAATTGCTCCTAATAAACTACACCATTTATTTTTAACGGACTGGATCAGCACCTATCCCATGGCATTGATATTTGGAACACCTGAGCTTTGTAAAAAAAGGGATGATATTTCATTTACTGCAGAGCTAAAGGATACACCAGAAGAATACTGGCAACAGGATATCGATCAAACCATCTTTCATGGCAGCCCAGCTATGGAAGAAGCTGTATTTTATCATAAACCATCTAAGACATTGATCGTGACAGATCTTATCGAAAACTTTGATCCTGACCATTTTGGTCGTTGGCAGCGTGCCATTGCCCGATTTACTGGCGTTCTTGCTCCCCATGGGAAAATGCCTGCCGATTGGCGACTAAGCTTTTCTTTTGGCAGCAAAAAACAAGCACAACAGTCTCTTGACCTAATATTAAAGTGGGATATAAAAACGATTATTCTTGCTCATGGAGAGTGTATATTCCAAGATGCGCGCTCGTTTCTCGATGAGTCATTTAAATGGCTAACCGAACACCATTAAAGTGTTAAATTATATGTAACAGACCCTAAGAGCCAACAGCAGTATGGATACTTTGAACCGGTCGTCTAGGGCTGACACTTGCAGCTGTATTTATGTAACCGGCTCGCGCTACAAACACAATTCTTTCATTATGACACTGTAATAAACGTTGCAAAGTCTCTCGAGGCTCATCATGTTGCAACAAAACACTGATTGGATGTAATGCTACACCCATGTGATGAGCCTGCAACCAAATCTCCATCAGTCGAGCACCTGTCATAACTAAATTGCGCTTACTTAAACGCTCTTTGTTAAGTTTTATAATTAACAACTGCGCTGACTTATCAACCAACTTACTCAGTTCTGTCGCCATATGCTGTGGTACATTAACCAAGCGCAGCATCTGCATGACTAACGGAGATAAGATATACTCATAAAGCTTTATTTTTCGCTTTGGCATGGGACCAAAAAGACTTTGCAGGTAAAAACCATCTTCAGCATTATCCTGCAAATCAAACCGTAAATACCGATAGGTTTCTTTCCATGCACGATAACTTGAAAAATCCAACGCAGCATATTTTGCAACCAGCTGTGTCACGCCATGAATATGGTCAATATCTTGTTCAAAATGGGCAGAAGCTTCAAGCCCCGTGAGAAGCTGGGGCCAATGATTAGATAAAAGATTACTTATCGTTTCTTGATCAAACAAGTCATCCTGAAATAAGCCCCGAAATGTACGCCGTGTACTTACCAGCTCAAGCAGTTGATGAAGTCGAGATGTTGTTCGACTAACCTGATATTCATTGTCGGCTTCAAAGTCTTCTGTACTAAGAGTCATTGCAACAAGCAGTTCACTCTCATGCTCAGAAGCCAGCTGTAACCATGAAAGATTTAAATCAGTATCACATAACCAATGAAAACGACAACGTACTTTTTGCTGGGTAACCGCTAACCAAAATAGCCCTAAAAAAAGACCACAGCTTACATACATCTCAAATCGCAAACTAGGTAATGCATTTAATTGACGCTTTTTATCTAGCGCTAGACAACATAATAACTCATTAGATTTTAACGGCTTATCTAATAATACATCATATTGTTTACCTGCACTTTCCAGTGTCATTACCTTCCATGGTTGGCAGTTATGAGATGAGGGTGCCCAACGAGCAATTTCAATCGCATTATTTACAGCATCTAACAATTTTTTATTCATGATGGCCCCTCAACTGGCAAAATAAATGCTAACAAACGTGTAAACAGAAAATCAAGTATTGCAAGCCTACTTTTTGCAACCCTCCAGAAAATGATTGTCAGCGCGCTCGATGCTTTTACACAGGCTTTGAGCAACGTTTTTTTAAAGGCAAATTTATATTCGATTGCCCAGAGTAACCCACTTAATAATTAGCCCTGTAGCCAAGACCTAACTGGACACCTGAAACTTCCTCAATGACTTCAGCCATTGAAGTAAATCGCGAAACAAGCCCAGCAAAAACGTCCGTATTCATATCATTTGCAAAATCAGTGTGACTGGTCACTTTAATAATTTCTACATAATGATATGAAGCATCTGGGGCCTGAGATACCCTGTGAACATCAAATTGTAATACACTGGGTAAATCTGGGCATGTCGCATAGTCAGTGGTTTCAACCCAACGTTCAAAATCAGAGGCTTTATTAATATCCAATAGTCGTATTTTATGAATAATCGTATCCATATCTTTTCTCCTTTAATATCTACAACTAGTCATTATCACTTGCAGAAACTAGTAAGTGGTAATTAATTCCACCTGTCCCAAAAGAACTTACAGCAGCATATCGCCGACTATTACTAGCTGGCCATTTTTTATTACTAGACACTATTTCAGCAGGTATTTTAATTAACGGTAACCGTGGATCAATCTTACCTCTTAATAATGTCGCTGGTATTATCTTATGATGTAATGCTAATACTGTCTTCATTAGACCAGCGCCGCCAGCTGCAGCAAAAGTATGCCCATTACTTGCCTTCACTGAACCTATCATTAGTGGCATTGACCTTGGCTTAGCGCTATTTTTCTCATTGCCGTATACATTGTTAAGCGCTGTGAGTTCAGCCATATCTCCCAAACGTGTTCCTGTACCATGGGCCTCTACATACTGCACATCACTTGGTTTGTATTTTACTTGAGCGAAAGCACGCTCAATCGCAAGGGTTTGTCCTTCTGCATCAGGTGCAGTCATTGAACCAGCATCAGCAGACCCAGCAATCGCATCAATAGTCGCATATATTTTATCGCCAGCCTGCTTTGCATCAGATAGACGCTTTAATACAAAAAAGGCTGCGCCGTCACCAGGGGAAAATCCGTCTGCTTGATTTGTAAACGGAGAGATTTTTTCCTTAGAAAGCATCATTTGTGCTGAGCAAAGTACTAAGTCTCGCAGGTTCACTGGTAACTCAATTCCACCCGCTAAAACCAAATTATAGCGCCGCTGCTGTAATGCCAACACCGCATTCTGTAATGCTGCAAAAGTAGATGCACATGCAGCCTCTACCGCGAAAGGTGCAGCGGGTAACTGCATACTTTGAGCAATTAAACTCGCCGTTCCACTGGCCAGTGCGCCATCCAGTGTTAAATGATTAATATCGTCTATAATATTATGCGTAACTTGTGATGCGGTATAATCTGGGTAAGCCTGTTGAATAATTTCAGTCAACTTATTTCGGCATAGATTGGCAACATTCTCACGCTCTTTCGATAGGCATAAGTTACTGGCAACAATTATTGCAGCGTTAATATCCGATAGTTTTTTTTCAAAAAAACCACAGTCTTGTAAAGCCTCTTCAGCAATGGCTAAAGCAATCTTTTGTACCTTATCCATACGGGCTATACGCTTTGGAAAGAATTTAAACCTAGCTAAACTTGAATCTTGCCTTTGCAGTATTGCTCCTATTTCAGCATAGCTCGATAAGTACTGTGAAGGTCCATTATGATAAAACTTTTTTCTTGGCAGAACATCATCAGGTATTCGCTGCAGATGATCTGTAGAAGCTAATAAATCCTGCCAAAAAGCATTTACCGAATCACTTTGTCCAAAAGCACTACCTAATCCGACAATAGCAATAGGCTCTGGCTCTGAATCAAATAGTGCTTCGCTTTGCGTAACAACTTTATCACAGGAATTAACCGACTTTTGATTAACAAGGTTAGAAATTTTACTGGACGCTAAAGGATCGCTCAGTATTATATTCCAATTTAAACCATTTAACGCAGCACCCATTACACTCGCGATATATCTGTTACTATCGTTATACCACGGCTGCTTAAATGAGCTGTTAGTTACAGCCGATGACTTATGCAATAAGTCTGAAATTTCATGATTATTTAATACAGATGCAGGTAGTGTTTGGTGATGAATTGCCAAACTGGTAGCAACTACACCTGTCATGGCTGCATTTGCAAATGTATGCCCATAAACTCCCACTGAAGTATTCAAATAAAGTGGTAAGCCCTTTTTCTTTACAGCACATATACTATCCAATGTACTTAATGTAGCAGCTTTGTCTGATTCGTTTTCAGCAAAGATACAATCAATATAATCAATACTATTGATATTTATCCCTGCATAAGTACAAGCCTTCTCTACTGTGGATAATTTAGCTTTACTATCTGCATTATATTTAAACCCACAGGCAGAATTATTTGCTGCAATACCAGAAATAACAGCATAAATATAATCACCATTGTCTCTTGCATCAGTGAGTCTTTTTAATACAACACCTGCCGCTCCCTCCCCAAGTAGAGCACCATTACTCTCAAATGAAAATGGGTTACTGCTCCCTGATGCACTAAATCCTTTTTTATTTAACATCAATGGCATCAACAAACTTTCAACACATTGCGCGGTTATCACCATAACCGCATCACTCAACCCTGCTTGCAATGATAAGGCTGCCGATTCCAAAGCAAAAAAACCACTTGCATCAGCACTTTCAATAGCCTGTATACGCCCATGCAAACCGAAATAACTTGCAATACGAGCAGGAATACTACTTCCCATTTCGCCAACACGATCATGAGATGAACAGCCAAAATATTCGTGAAGCAAATTTTTTAGTAACGCTAATTTCTTTGTATCAGTTGCTAATATCTCATCCAATGATGTTATACCTGCTAACTTAAGTGTATTTAAATAGGTACTATCAAAGCCAAGGCATGTTCCACAAACGACATCAATTTTATTGTTTTTTGTAACCTGATTTTGTAAAGCAGCACTATGAAAACATTGTTCTGCCACATCCATGTACATACCCGTAATTGAAGCAATGGCTTTCCTATAAATAGGAGGAATACGAAAACGTTTTAAATCAAAATCAACTGTTTTAAAAAAAGCGCCCTGCCAATTTGAGAAAAGTGACTTAACATCAGAATCATAAATTTGAAACCGAGATAATGGTAGCCGACTAAAATAAGTATTTGCTTGAACAAACTGCTGCCAAAACTGTTCTGCATTATGGCACTGAGGGTACAAACAACCTACCCCTACAATAGCGAGTGGCTGTTGAGTATCAACAACTTTCATATTTTGTCCCAACTAAGTCAGAGAGCGTACTTTTTTCACATCAGTATACTCTTTAGTAATCAAGAAACTTCCTCAGCCTTAGACGCATTATTATTAATTACTTTACGTTGATTTTTGCTAGATAACGCTTTTAATGCTATATAATCAATTTTTCCATTAGCATTTTTAGGTAATTCAGGTAATAGCCTAATAAACTTTGGAATCATATAACGCGGTATCTTTTGTGCGCAATACTGTTTAACAGCAATAGAGGTAATCTTGTTTTGGATATTCGTTAAACTGCAATATGCAACAATGTGCTGCGAAGATTCTGTTAACTCCGCAATAACAGCCACTTCTTTTACTTCTTGCATAGAACTTATCGCAGATTCAATTTCACCCAGCTCTACTCGATTACCATTCAACTTTATCATACGATCTTTTCTTCCAAGATATGTTAATAAACCACGCTCATAACAAACTAAGTCGCCTGTCGCATGAATACCTTTCGAATGATTGAGTGAGTTTACACTATCATAATGCCGCCAATAGCCTGGGGTTACACATGGCCCTGTAACAAGCAACTCCCCAACACAGCCTTCACTAATAACCGCTTGTCCTTTTTCATCTATAATTTCAATGGTTGAACCTGGTAACGGTTGACCAATATATACCGGTTTATTACCTTGTAACACGCTTTTTTCAACCTGATAGTAGAGACAAACATTCGTTTCTGTTGGACCATACAAATTAAATAAAGCACAACCATCAGGTAAATAGCACTCAAGCTCACGTAAATGCTTTATAGGAAAAACCTCTCCAGCAAATAATACATAACGCATAGTACTCATCACTTTATGCATATCAAACTGTGCATTATTTAATAAAATTAATACTGAAGGCACACTATACCATACAGAAATATTAAACTGTTCAATACCTTGAATCAGTGCATTGACATTTCGCTGTTCATCATCTCTTATAAGCCATACAGCCCCACCCACGGCAGCAGCCGCAAATAAGTCAAATGTACTTAAGTCAAAGTGGAAACCTGCATGATTTGCAAATACATCATTACAGGAAATTTGAAAAGTATTGACGGCCCAATCAACAAAATAATGTAGATTACCATGACTAATTTTCACACCCTTAGGCATACCGGTTGAACCAGATGTGAATAAAATTGCTGCAAGATCCTGTTCATAGCAGGACACTGGCTCAGGCAATGGCGTACCCATATAAGGGAGCTGTAATAAAGGAATTACCGCTGCAGGATAATTTGCTTCAATCTCAAAATTCAAGTCTGCATCAATCAAAATTATTAGCTGGATGCTTGGTGGAAAATCATGATCTAATGCCTCAAATCGTGCACAGTCAGTCACAAGAACTACCGGCTCGGATTTCTCTAGAATTTTGCAAGCCCGATCCAAAGGTTGTGAACCATCCATAGGTACATAAACAGCTCCCACCTCCATTGCAGCATAAATGGCTAATGGGTATTCACCGTATTTAGGCAACCAGATGGCAACACGCTCTGCTTTCCCAACACCATGTATTTTAAAACATCCCGCCAAAGTTCGAACATTGAGATAAAATTCCTGGTAAGTTATTTTATCAATACCAACAAAAGCATCATTGTTGGCAAAATGTTGAGCAGAAAAGCGTAAATAATCTATTACCGGACAAAATTTATGAGTCTCCATCGTAGCTCCCCAGCCTATACCCTTTTATAGCCTCTACGAATTATTAATAAGGCCAGACTAGACCCAACTTTCGCTTAGATATACCCTTCACGAATCATTTTTATGTGCGCTATCCATAGCGCTCACCCTAACGGGCCAGCGAAGCTGTTCTAATGTGTTCCCGACACATTAGTAGGGTTTGTTGTCAGCGCTCTTGACCACCAAGGATGGTGGGAATGCAGTTTATGCAGGCGCATTTAACAGCCACCCCTAAAAACCCTTCGTTTTGGGTATATGTATTTGTTTAATAAATCCCTTCAACGATGCCCACAGAGAAGTTTTTAATGTTTACTGGCTATATCTTCATACCATCAAAAAATCACTTCACTGTGGGAATCATTCATGGGTGGTGCTAGTCGCCTTTCAAGTATTTCTCATGACAGCAGTATTTAGTAATTATTATGTACTCAAAAAAATTTAATTACTATTTACGACAGGTATATTTACCTCTTTAGCTGACTCTACTAAAATTTGAGCCGCAAGATCCAGATCATCAATCGTATGCTCACTGGTTACACTGATACGTAAACGCGCATCACCTACGGCAATACCAGGATATACGACTGACTGACAGTACATCCCTCTGGCTCTTACAGCACGGCCAAATTCAAGTGTTTTTTGATCATTACCGATAACGATAGGTAATATTGCACTTGCAGAGTTTTCTAAATCAAATCCAGCTGACAGTAAGTGACTTCTTAAATAATGAATATTACTCCATAGTTTACTTAAGCGCTGAGGCTCCGTTTCCATAACCTCTATTGAAGCTATTAAACCTGCAGCAACTGCAGCAGGAATAGTTGCAGCAAAAACATAAGAATTGGAGTAGAAACGTAAGTACTCAATAACATCCTCATCACCACAGATAAAACCACCCACACCCGCAAGTGCTTTACTCATAGTCCCAAGTTCTAAGTCAACTTCACCTTTCATACCAAAATGTTCTGTGGTTCCAGAGCCTGTCTTGCCTAATACACCTGTTGAATGAGCATCATCAACTAATACACGTGCATTATACTTGTTAGCAATTTGCATCAACCTTGGTAAATCAACAATATCACCATGCATACTAAATACGCCATCAGTGACAATGAGCTTTCCTCCCTCATGATCAGCATATTTATCTAGAAGAAGCTCTAAGTTTTCGAGATTATGTTGATAAATCTTACGTCCAGCGCCCGATAATTTGCATCCATCCTGAATACTCATATGGTTGATAGCATCAGTAAAAATTAAGTCTTTTGGTCCTGCCAGTGCAGAAATTCCTCCTAAATTAGCAGAATAACCTGATGGATAAACAATACATGCTTCACGTCCTTTCAAGTTAGCTAGTTTTGCTTCTAACTCTTTATGAAGAATATTACTACCACCTATTAAACGACATCCTGTGTTTGTTGCACCATATTGACGAGCACCATCACAAATAGCTTCAATAACTTTTGGGTGGTTTGCCAAGCCTAAATAGTTATTTGATGCAAACATCAAAAACTCTCTTCGTTTGCCTGTTGTTTCATCATAAATAAGCGCTCTGTTTTGGCAACGTGATTCTAATGGCATCCCATACCAGTAAAGTTGCTGGCGTTGTTTTTTTGTATAAAATTTCCTAAACTCTCTCGTTTTATGAAAAAGATCTTTATGTTCAATTGCCACAAAGTCTTTCATCGTTCGAGGATCATCATCTTCTTCAAATATTCCATTTTCTCTAGCTTGAGATATCTGGCTGATTATTTCTTTTATTGGGGCAAGTTCAAACTCTTTACTTGCCTGAATATAATGCAAGATTTTTTCCGGTGTATCGCACTCACTAATCTTAATTTGATTAGGCATTTTAAATTCATGTATTAACTTGTTGTATAGTTTATTAATATGTTGTTGATTTAAGCCGAGCGATGAAAAACTATACTTAACATTACTATCAGGTAATAAATGATTATCTTCTGTATCAAGCAGCTGGCTTAAGAAATTTTTCCATCCACTATCATCATCTAAATTGGTTTCTGCCTTTTTTTCAGTTTTAAGTGTATTTTCTCGGTTTCCCTTTAAAGATTCTTCCTTCAATTTATTATCACTATCATTTTCACTTGCTGCATTTTTATCAAGGTAATCAATAAGCTGTGCTATTGATCTAAGGTCTTCAGGCAATTTAACTCCTTCCAGACCAGTTGCTTTAGGAATATCAGAAAATATTGACACCAAGGTAACAGAGTCAATGCCAAGATCACTTTCAAAGTCAACATTAATACCAAGCTGATCAACAGAATAACCCGTATGCCTTGCAACAACAGATTGAATTTTATCAATTAATAGCGATTTAACCTGTTTATCCCCCGCCTTCATATCACTATTAATATTTACTTCTTTTTTATCAAAATTTAATTGAGAAGAAACATAATTAAAAATATCATTAAGTGTATTAATATCTTCAGGCACTTTTGTTGTTGGTATTTTATATTCTTTGATAATATCAGATAGCAGTGTAGTTAATGTAATTGAGTCAATACCGTAGTCACTATCAAAACAATTATCTAAAATTATGTCTTTCTTTCCATAGCCAGTATGACTTGCAAACAAGTTTAGTATACCCTGTTGAATTTTTTCAAAACTTTCAGCAACTTCATGCTCTTCCATAATTACATCAGACATAACACTTCTCCACAAAACAAAAAACATAGAACTTAAAGCTAAACTTACGTATATCAAGCGCTAATAGCTTCCTGTTGTTGTATTATTTTTGAAACAAGTTTTGTAATGTGTCTTACTGAAGAAAAATTACTCGGTGTTATTTCATTAACAGGAATCTGAACACTTGTTTCTTTTGATAACATTGCAACCAAGTCGAATAAGGCACTTGAGTCAATGATATTAAACTCTAGCAGTGGCGTATCTAAATCAAAGCCTTCTGCGTCATCTTCAAGATAATTTTCAGAAATATACTTAATCAATTTATTTTCCAACATACCAGCCACCCACCCAAAGTTACTCTTTTTCACCAATAAATAATGTTCTTGGACCATTAATTGTCAGTACTCTCGTATTAACAAAGCCCACCTCATTAAAGCGTTGCAGATATTCCTCACGTGTAGACTCAACACCACCATCAGTTGAAACTAACATGTTAATAGAAAGCAGTGCAGTAAATAGCGGACCCGACTCATCATCATTCAACGGTGTCTCACTCGCAATAAACGTTGCACCACTTGGTAATGAATCATATATATTTTTCAAAATTTCACACTGGATCGATGGGCTATAATCATGCAGCATCCAACCTAAATGAACTAAATCGTATGTATTATCAGGCAATTTACCTTCAATTATATTTCCTGTTATCACTTCTATATCTTCACCACCCTTAGTGACTTTTAGACGATCTCGAAGGTAGCTCGCTGCTTGAGGTAGCTCACAGATTGAAATTTTCAGGTTCGGGCTATTTTGCGCTACAGCAACTGGCAATGAGCCTATACCACTGCCAATATCCAGGAAATGCCGATATTTAGAAAAGTCAAATGCTTCAATCATTCCGTCAATAAAAGGTTGAGCAAATATACCCAAAAACTCTTGAAAATCGACAACATCTTGTGGGTTTTGATAGAGTATATCAAACCAGCTTCTGGCATCACCAAACACAACTTTTCGCTGATCAGAATCATCCTTTACGGCATTGGCTGTTTGTGCCCAAAGTGGATATAAAAAGCTATCTATGTGTCTTGCTAACCATCCTAACCATTCTTTTGAGTCACTTACCAAATATGATTTTGCACTTGAATTCAGTAAGTAGTGGTTATCTTTATTTTCAATTAAGCCCATAGCCGTAAGAGCAATTAATAAGCGCTTCCCTGAATTAACAGGAATATTACAGTGTCTGCATACTTCATCTAACGTTAGGGGTTTATCAGAAATTGCATCAAATATATTTAACTCAAAAGCAGATGTGATGACCTTCGACTTAAAAAAACCCATCATTTCATCAACAATAGCTTCTTTAGAAAAATTCATTCTTCATCTCCTAGTTTAGAAACGTTGACATCTCTTCACAAACCATTGCAAAAGATGTAATAAAGTAATCAATTTCTTTTTTAGAAATAATAAGCGGAGGCTGGATTCGTATGACTGTTGAACTATTTGCTGTTACAAAAGTTAAAATGTGATGATCGTTATTCAATTTCGAGACAAATCGCATACAAAACATTTCAGCTAATGACTCTTCCATTTTAGTCATAGCTGCACTTAAATGATCTTTTACCTCATCTGGAAAAAATCGATAGGTTAAATGCCAGTCTCCAGGTAGACGAGTTCCAAACTCACGAGCACATGCTTCAATTGCACCATCAAAGTCATTAGCAAACTGAATGCCAAGCATCAAACCTTGACCACGAATTTCTCCAATAAATGGATAGTTCTTGGTTATTCGTATAAGCTCACTCTTAAAATACTGACCAAGAGTTTCCGCCTTATCAAACAATTTTTGTTGATATATTTCTTCCAATGCAGCTAATCCAGCAACTGCTGCAATATTACACCCACCAAAGGTTGAAGTATGTAATAAAAATCGTCCCATAGTACCATAAGCTGCATCCCAAATTTGTCTGGAGCTTAGCGTTGCTCCTATAGGTATTAAGCCTCCTGATAAAGATTTTGCTAACACAAGGATATCTGGCTTGATACCTTCCCATTCACAAGCAAACATACGTCCAGTACGTCCTAAACCTGTCTGGATTTCATCCACAATAAGTAAACAGCCTGCATCATTACATAACCGTTGTACTTTTCTTAAATAGCCCTCAGAAGGTGTATGTACTCCCCCTTCTCCCTGTATTGGCTCAACAATAAAAGCCGCTATATCACCTATCTCTAATACTTTTTGTAATGCATCAATA
Source organism: Zooshikella ganghwensis (assembly GCF_018263875.1). NCBI lineage: Bacteria > Pseudomonadati > Pseudomonadota > Gammaproteobacteria > Oceanospirillales > Zooshikellaceae > Zooshikella > Zooshikella ganghwensis. Next base: position 225,757 of record NZ_JAEVHG010000001.1, on the reverse strand, counting down.
TCACCAAAAGGAACTGACTCACAACCCGGTAATAGTGGACTAAAATGCTTGCGATGTTTCTCTCGACCGGTAACAGACAAGGCACCCAAAGTTTTACCATGATAACTATTTTTGGCATAAACAAATCGTGTCTTTCCCGTAGCTGCTTTTGCTAATTTTAATGCAGCCTCAACAGCTTCAGTGCCTGAATTACTAAAAAACACACGCTCCATATTTCCTGGTGTAATTTCACAAAGCTTCTCAGCTAATAGTGAAGTTTGTTGAGGCACTGAAACATATTGAATAAAGTTTGCTGTAGAGTTTTTCAAAAATTTTTGTAATGCGTTTACAACATTATCTGGATTATGGCCCAAATTTAAACAACCATACCCAGAGACCATATCAAGGTATTTTTCACCGTCAGTATTAACAAGTGTACACCCCTTGGCAGTATCAAATACTTCATCACAACGTTGCATGTGTAAAAAATCAGCCATCATTGGATTTATATGATTTCGATACCTTTGCAGTGCTTTCTCACGACGGGTTGGTTGATGTTGCTCAACTTCATAGTTGTTAGCTATCAAACTTCGATGATAATATCGACGTAAGTTAATGACACGGTTTTTTTCAACTCTTTCCCCAAATGAGGCAAATGGATAAGCATAAAAACCATGACGCTCTGCAATGGTACCAATTTCAATGACTTTTTCTTTTTCTAAATAACGACCAATCGAAAAGCATTCATTACGTTGCTCAAGTGCTAAAACAATTGTCTCAGCCAAACAACCATTAATTTGTTGTTTTAAAGCAATATTCAACGATTCACCACCAAATTTAACTTGGCGCGAAGCCGTAACACATCCTCCTTCAAGTAACAGAATATCATTCCTAACAGAGTCAACTTTGATAACATCATGAGGTAAAGCAATATCCACAACAATAGATCCTGCTTGCAAACGCGAAGGATCAATCACACCTCCTGAAGATGTTGCTGCTGCAAATAACTGATTACGCTGATAACACTCTTCAATGTTACTAACAAGATTAACTCGACTATAATATTTATCTGGAAGGTGCTTGAGCAATTCTTCTTTACTTTTTTCCGCTCCACTATGCACTAGATCCAGTTGACACCCTAAGTCCAGAAGTAGTTTTGATAAGGCTAAACAAATAGAACCAGGATAACCAATAATAGCTACTTGCGTGTTATTAGGTTGAATTTCTAACCAGTCAAATATTTGGCAAAATGCTTTATAAGCAGCGTATGTAGTTAATGAGTTACCACTTGTCACAGGAATACACGATTGATTAGCAGTTTCTACTCCACGTTTTCCTACTATTGAAGTAAAGCCTCCTAACCCAACCAGCTCAGCTCCCTCTTTATGCAGCGTTTCAATACCATCAAAAATACGCTTTTGTACTGTACGTGCTGATGATAGCATCTCATCAGCAGTTAATGGTAAATAGTGAATGACTCCTTCACAAGTTGCCCCCGTTATTGACTTAATTTTACAAAAATCAATAAAGGGTATTAAGTTCTCCCGCTGCCAAATTTCACGTTGATAACCTGTTTCCAAGTCATGTGATGTACGCTGCAAAATATCCAACATTTTCACATAACGCTTTAGTGAAATTGAAGTTGGATGAGCAATAAAACCAAATTTCATAGCTTTTCCTTGCTAATTGCTTCGGAAGAGAAAAACAAGCTTCATTATTTAATATACCCTTAACGAATCATTTTTAGGGTTTGTTGTCAGCGCTCTTCACCCTAGTCACTTATTAATATAAGCTCCGGGGGCTTCATCGCTTGACCGCCGCCCCTAAAAACCCTTCGTTTTGGGTATATATTCATTAGCTTTTTATACAGGTTCAAGCTGTTTTTCTAAATTTTCATGTTTTATACTTTTTACTTTATTCTCAACATCATCTCGTTGCCAACCCGTAGCAGTGGCTAAGCTAATTCCATCACCTTCATTGTTATGTGAAACAATGATAGAAAATAGATTAATACAGTTCTTTTCCTGAAGTGACATTCTAAACATTTCATAGTCAAAGATATCGATGGTTTTTGATTTAATCTTAAAACCATGTATTTGTTCTTCCCAGTCAGGACTGTAAATATTCATCAACCGCATTTGTCGTGATGTTCTATTAAAAAGTATTCTTTCCTGATATGTATTTATTACAGAATGACCACCATTCATAAAATAAAACAGTGTAATGTTTTTATCAATAGAGTCAGGATAGGTCAAAGCATTTTCAACTAAGCTTGGTAACACATCAGGCACTAGCCCTTTTGCTCCATCTCCAATAAAACCAATAATATGCGTTGGGCAGGTAGCTGCAATACTGATGACTGACTGTAACGCATCACCCATTAATCCCCGACCATACCAACCAGAAAAGCCCCTTCGTGTTCTGACAACATTTCGCACTGCAGAAATTCCGCAACGACCAACATCATATAGTCCTGTATAATCATAGCTATCTTCTACAATCATTTTTTCTATTAAGCTATTCAATCTAGAGAAAAAATAGTTTGGCGTCATAGGTACTTTAGGCAATTTACTCACAACATCAGAGGGGGTTTCATCAACACATTGAATTGCTGCCATTCGTTTATTTCTTAACTCAGTAGATACATCAAGATGTACATCAACATACCTCAAAAACGTATATAAATTCATTACTAATGGATGATCAGCGTAAGGAGAGATATGATCCATATTATTTGTTAACTGAACAATACTCAGTCTTCGTTGAAGCCTGCCCTCTGAAAAAGGAGTTGCAGCCTGATGCAGTTTACTCTTCAAAAAGAACAAGTATTGTTCAGATGAAGAATTCAATTTATTATTTGTATGTAGAAAATTATAAACTCGAGGACTATAACCATAGACCGCTAATGTGCCTAAGTAATTTTTATTACATACTCCCTTATGGTACTTTGTTACACTGCCAGGATAATTTAATGAGTCAACCAGTGCTATTCCTGCTCTTTCAGCTATCGATAATACCAGTTCAAGCTCTTCTTCAGACAACGGACCACACTGCCAAACAATTTTTTCTGGCCCATTGTTGATGATCTCCATTACTTGATCAAGCTGCTTTACAAGATCTTGCGGAAGAGGTAAATCATCTTCCACAGTATTAGTCATCGGTAGTTCCAAATCAATCGTACTACAAGCATCTAATACTGCCTGTGTCGCCATAATCACTACTGGCCCTTGATTTAAGCTATATAACCTTACTGCTTTTTTGAAGTCATCTTCAATCGTATCAGGATCATCCATAAAAACATGAGGAATGCGTTTGGCTGTTAATACATCACGTGTATCTTCATCTTTAGAAATAGTCCCTTGAAAAGCGAACCACTGATTTGGTCTGTTCTCAGCACAAACAATAAAACCCTTAGCTCTAGCTTCTCTTAAATTAGCTAAGGTACCTTTGAACTCATCAATCATGCCGCTTGTGACAACGATTAAAAAAGATTTTTTATATAACTGCCAGTTAGCCATAGCCCCACATGCAAGGCTATGTTCACTCGGCCCACGTAATAATTTAATACCTGTTTTTTTTGCTTCCATCTCAAGATAATTGATCAGGTTTGATACAAGTGAGCCTGTAAAATAATAACCATTCCAGTTTTTAGTTGATGTCGTTGTTAAAAAATTACATAATAGCTGACCTAGTGTATTGTTAGCAAAACCTTTAATTTCTGGTTTAACTCTGCGATTGACAAGTGCCATTTCTATAAAGTCCATCCATAAACATAGCAACTCAGCTTGCAGTATTGCTCTATTATGTGGAAGACTGCACTCTATAAACTCCATTGGTTGATAACGTATTTTTCTTTTATGTGGTAGCGTAAAAGCCGCTACAGAAAAAGAAGAGTAAAAAGCAGGCACGTTATTTTCACAAAGAGTACTGTAAAAACCTGAAATCTTTTTATCTATATCCTTGATTGTCAACATTTCATATTTTGGATTAGCATAATCCAAGTAAATCATGCCCACCTGAAATAACTCATTTTCATTCAAGTTATTTGCGATATTTATAATTTTTGATGTAGCTTCATTTAAATTACTTGCCTGAACAACTCGCATTGATACTCGCTCTTTACGTTTAGCCATAAAACGTATAGCTTTTTCTCGAGCCTCATCATATACAGGATGATAGCTAGGCGTAAACTGTTCTGCTTTTATATCCGAATCTATTGTTACTCTCTGAAAGAGTTCTCCCCGTATATCACTTAAAACACTTAACCCTGTCTCAAAGAAATAGCGACTTTCAGTAACTACAACAACCCCAATAGTAATATCCATATTAGCCTCTTAGTAATATCTTTGAATATTTAGCTCTGTACTACGAGTTAAGTAAAATATAATAATTTTTTCCAAGAGCACGAAAACTCTTCTCAGATGACCTAAGTGTATAAGGAATACATAAGGAACTGAGTACAATATTTTCACAGCTATCATAAAAAAGGTGTATTTATAGAGATATTTTTAAAACAGCTCCATAATCACCTTTAAACTGCTAATGCTTCCTCTATTTTTTTTCCATTACTTATTTCGTGTGTTTGTATTCTAACTTCACCGTTATTTCCATCCAAGTAAAGAATATCACCTGTTTTTATATGCATACATGCTGTTTTAGTATTAACAACAGCTGGAATACCAAATTCTCTAGACACAATAGAGCTATGAGAAAGCATTGAGCCAATATCTGCAATAACACCTGCTGCTAACACAAATAGAGGAGTCCAAGATGCATCTGTAAATTTAGCAACTAAAATTTCTCCTTGTTGTAAAGTTGCAGCATCTTTATCCAGGTCTTTTATCACCCTGGCTTTTGCCACAACAATTCCTGGACTGGCTCCTACCCCTTTAATTACACCTACAGTACCTGTCAATATATTATTTACTTTTTTAGGTTGAGGGTTATAACCACCGATGATAGCCATTGGTGGTTCTTCACTATTGCAGTTTACTAGATGCTCTTTTCTATTATTTTCTATAATCTCTTTAGAAAATGCTTCTTCAGCATTTATTTCTCCTGCAACATATTTACGAAATAGATTAAAGTCAATAAATGGTAATTCATCTTTAAATACGATACTATCTCTATCTAATCTATCGAGTACTTCTGTAACAATTTTCCTATAGAACCATGTTTCAGTAATATACGTTGGTCTTGTATTCTCTCTTCGCTCAGCCATTTTAGCATAAGCAGCTATAATAAATCGGAACTTTATTCTTATAGAAAAAGGTAGTTTTTTTAATAGTTGTTCCGTATCATTGACTCGTTCTTTATCCACTTCAGCAATTCTTTCTTCTAAATCAACCTCACTTATTAAATACATTTTTATGACTTTAAGTAAGTAACTAGGATCATCATTCCACCGAGGAATACTCAGCTCAAACTCTTGCCGCCCTCTTGCACCATAGTTTTTTAAAAAACAAGAGAACTCATTTTCAATAAACTGCTTGCCAATTCGATTTTTTTCTAGATTAGCTTTCAATTGATCAGCATCAGAGTTAATAAATATAGTACGTAATGGCTCGTTGGAATTTACTGTTTCTGTAAGTTGATAAATGCCTCTTGTCACTTCGATGGTTCTAAGACTATTCATTGATGCCTTGATTCTATTTTGCAGTCCATCACCCTTACCTCCTAGCCACTGCTCACATAATTCGGCCAAAAGGTCGTATAACGCAAATGACTGTAAAAAAAACGGCATATAAGCTTTACATGCCTTTAAGAAATACTTATCAATTCGAGAAAGTTCGTTATTCAACTCCATAAGTGACATTGACTTTAGATCTAACTTATTAAAACGATCTACCTCATCCTGCCGTATTTTTACCATATTTTTCACTATACGTTCAGCAGAAAAAAGGTTATATATCTGATAGCCACACCAATATAGTGAGCTTTTAATAAACTTCCAGCCACTAACAGGAATACCATAGGGATTTTGGTAAGTGGTAAAGTCTATATCTTCTGTAGCATATCGCTTAGTAAACTTCATTAAATCTCGGGTAGGAGGACATTGGCTAAGAAGCATGGCTGAAGCAGAAATATTTAAATAAACCTGCCCTTGTATATAACCCATATAATGCTGTGAATTCCCAATATTCAAAAGCCCCATTGTTTTTATTGCTGGGCCATGTATGTTATGTTGATAAAATTTACAAAATGAAAGGCCAAGTGGAGTCATAAGGCCTGTGACAATTTCCCCCGTATCCATCCGTGAAAATAATGCATTATCACGAATGTATTCGTCAGTTTCATCCTCATCAGCATAGTATATTGGTGTTTTAGATGTTTTAGTGGTTATTGGCCTTGCCTGTAATATATACACATTATTATTTTCAATGCCCCATTCTATGTCCATCGGTTGGCCATAGTAGAGACTGATTTTTTCTACTTGAGCCGCTAACTCTATACACTGCTCAGAAGATAAAACTGGTTGTTTTATTTTATCTTCATCTACATTAACTATATGAGTTTCTCCATTATTTTTCTTCGTACACTTTATTTTTTTTGCACGTATGTCTGTAGAAACTATAGTATGATCACACTTTCTTATGCGATAACTATCTGTAGAAACTTGACCAGAAACAACTCCTTCCCCTACTCCCCAGCACGCATCGATTAAAATATATTGATCAACGCCACTCATTGGATCTTGAGAAAAAGCAACACCTGCACTTTCAACATCAACCATTCTTTGGATAACCACAGCAATTCTACTATCATCTGCACTCACATCATGTTTTATTTGATAGAGGTTTGCTCTTGCAGCCCACAAAGACTTCCAACACTCCCTGACACATTCAAGAACCTTCACTTCACTATCAACAAACAGAAATGTTTCATACTGACCAGCATAGGATTGTGATTCTCCATCTTCATTAACTGCTGATGAACGGATAGCCACCTGGCCACGCCCCATGTTTTGATAAACTTGAAGAATCTCATCTACTAAATCTGATGGTATTTCTGCGTTTGCAATTTCCTCTTTTATTTGATCAAAATTTAGCTTATGTATTTTTATTAAATCAAGAATTCCAGAGCAGCTTAAGAAGTACTCATTTGCTTTTGTTGTAATACAATATGCTTCTGGTACTAATAAACCATGCCTAACCAAATTATTCAAAGAAACGGCTTTACCTCCAACGTCCGTTTTTGATAATTCATCTTTTCCTGACAAAGCGATCACATAGTTCTGGCTGCTCATGTTATTACAACTCCTTTTATTATTTTTATGCTGATACAACACTAATAAAGTTTTCCTGTTTATTACTTTCCAGCCAGTTTTTAACTTGTTTTGCTGCTTTTATTCCTGCACCAACAGCACTTTCCAGATTTCCTAAACCATTAGTATCTTGATTAGCAAAAAACACACCTCTTATCGGCGCAGATGCTTTAATAAAAACATCATTTTTAAGCTGTCCTACTTTTGGAACAACAAGACCTTTATTCCAACGCCAAATTTTAATGTCTTCTATTATTTCAGGGCTTAAACCTAATGCTGCAAACATTAATACTACTTCTTGATAAGTTGCTGCCTGCAACTTATCAAAACTTACTTCTTTGAGTTTCCCTTGATCTTTTTCGCCAAAAACTGGTTTTAATAATGTAAGAACACCTATATCTTTATCAAATGACTTGTCTTTCCAATTAGCAACTAGACAAACTCCACTACGGCACCAACTGTATGGTTTTTTATTAAAATGTGCTCCCTCAATCACATAACCGCCAAAATGACTTTTTAATACTGTTTTTTTGAGAAAAACATTAGCGATGCAGTAGTCTCTATGTTCTATTTCTGAAATTGCTTGACGTTGTTTATTTGGAATATTATTAAGTACATGCTGTGCAACAAACTTTGGAGCAGCCCATATAACCGTTGCAGCCTTAACTTTATACCTTACTTGATTTTTCAAATAAGTAACTTCATAACTACCTGCTATTTCTTCAACAGCTGTGACCTGCGCAGTTGATTGACTGTGATATGATGATTCTTTTTCTAATTGATTTTTAAGTTGTTCACTTAAAAATCCATTCCCTCCCGGAAACGTCACTAAAGTACCAAATAAATACCCTAATAAAAAGTGTAAGCCAACATAAGCAGAAACATCTTTTATCGACAAACACTCAACACGCAATGTAGTTTCTATAGCATCTTTAACTAACTCGCCTAACTCATCCTTTGGTTGTAAGTAGATAGGCAGCCGTCCTTTTATCGTGGGATCAAAAAATAAATCATACAAAGAAATACTATCAAAAAGTTCCATTTCCTGCCTGGACCAATCACAACCCTCACTCCAAGGTACAGCAGGATACTTACCAGAGCCTGGTTTAAACTGTTCAAGGTATTCGTACAGTTTAGCAAAAACTGGATCCCCAAGTTTTTTTGGCGCAACAATATATGGTTTTTTTGTAATAGCTCCCTTTATCAAATCCAGAGATAGCTTATACATTGCTGGATTTAATAATGCTTTAGGCTGATTAATTAATGCTAAGCAAACCTCTCCCATTCCTTTTAATAGACGTCTAGTATCGAACAATACCAGAGACTCTTGATCAGCAGCTTGCCATTGATTTCTCAAGCCCAGTTCATCCAATAAACCTGCAACTTCTCCACCTTCGACTGGGTTCTGAAAACAGCTACCAGCACTCGCATAACGTAAACCGTCTCTACTCTCCAGACGTGCATTTCCTCCAAATTTATTTCTTTCCTCAAGTAACAGTACAGAGAGCGATTTTAACTGCCAAGCCGCCGTCAATCCCGAGAGTCCACCTCCGACAATGATGACGTCATATTCCTTCTGTATATTTTCAATCTCACTATCATTTCCATGAAATTCAGGCTTTGTAACTTCAAACTTTTCTGAAGGTAGTTTTTTCATTTTGTTTAAGCTCATTACTAGTCTGCCTTGTGTACTGTACTTGGATCCTCATGTTTTGCCTTATACATTATTTATCTCTGTACAGTACATTCATGCGCTTACAATAAAATAATTATTTTTTAGATACACTTAAGACTGATATATTCTTTGAAGTTGGATATTTTTCTGTTTTTTTAACATCAGCTGTTCTTTTAAAACAAAAACAGCAAAGATAAAGAAAACCGTATCCATAACAATAACTTGCCAATAAGCTCTATGTAATAGAGTGACAAAACAAATAAGCATCAACATTTGTCCTATGGACGATGCTATCAAATACCTATTAATCAATAGCGTCAAACCTGCCAAAAATAGACTTAAGCCAGAAATAACTGTTATTACAAGTTCATGAGTGTATAAATAGTTGCTAATCCCTTCTAAAAAAGTGCCCTGATTTGCAATAGCTGCATTCTTTAAAACAACACCAACATCTTCAATTTGAGGAAAAATTTTAGCTATTCCAGCTAACAGATAGAGTGTTCCAAATAAATATTTAAAATACTTCACAACACTTAGTCCTTTTTATTTAAACTTAACTATACCCTTCACGAATCATTTTTAGGGTTTGTTGTCAGCGCTGTTATATCAATTAAAGTGGCTACCGCAATTTTCACAGCAGTAAACTTGCCCAGGGGCTTCATCGCTTGACGGCCGCACCCTTGTCCCCTTGGGGTATAAAAACCCTTCGTTTTGGGTATAACCTCAAACTTAGCGACTATTATTTTATGAGCGTAATCCCATACTTCTGGCAATAAATTCCCTTTGTATTTCTGAGGTGCCTGAAAAAATTCTTGAAGGTAGAGCATCAAGTAACAAGCGGTCAATCCCAAACTCACTACAGACTCCTAATCCCCCAAAAACTTGAATAGCATCTAATCCACATTGAACTGCAGATTCAGATATCCAAAGTTTACTTTGAGCAATGGCTTCTTCATATGGCTTATTATTGTCATATAACCAACCAGCTTTATATAGTAATAAACGAGATGTTTCTAAACGTAATTTGAAATCAACAAGCTTATTTGATATCGACTGATTCCGCCCAATCGACTGGTCAAACTGTTTTCTTTCTACACAATATTCAATACATTGTTGTAGTACTTTTTCCATTGCTCCAACATATGCTGCAAATAAACATCCTCTCTCCCAAATCATAGAGTCGTGAAAAATTGGAGAACCTGAACCTTCTTCTCCAACTCGACTATCAATTGGAATGATACACTCATTAAAGTGTACACTTCCCCATGGGCTAGTCACCAACCCAGTTTTTAATGATTCATTAGTAATTTCTATACCTGGCAAATCTTTCGGAATTAAAAATGCACTACTATTAAAATAGCCTTGGCCTTCCTTCGTTTTTGCATAGACTAACAAGAGATCAGCTATTGGGGCATTAGTAATAAAACACTTTGATCCATTTAATATATAATGATTTTTTTCCTTTCTCGCAAAGGACTTCATATTATATGCATCAGAACCTGAAGATGGCTCTGTAATAGCATTGGCAACAATAAGTTGCCCAGATGCAATCTTCGCTAAATATTTATTTCGCTGCTCATCTGAACCATGCCGCCAGATAGGAATAGCACAAGCGAACATATGCGCACAGAGGGAAAATACCAGCCCCATATCGGTACAACCTCGTCCCAGAGATTCAACAGCCAAAATCGTATCTAAAGCGCCTAACTCCGACCCACCCCACTGTTCGGGAATAGGCAAACCAGCTAGCCCTAGCTCTGAGGCGAGTTGCCAACCTTTAACGTTAAACGTTTCGGGGGAGTGGAGGTCTTGTTGTGATTTAGACAAGGCTTCTTTAGCGAAGTTTTCAATATGCTGACAGCGTGCTTGTTGTTCTAATGTTAGCGTAAAATCCATATACGAACATTCCTTAGTATTATTTTAATACTACTTAATACATCCCTATGCAGAATACTCTGCTATCCTCTTACTCGTTACTTCCCTGAGGATTCATCTATATCCTTCACGAATCATTTTTAGGTGTTGCTGTCAGCACTCTTCACCCCAGTCACTTATTAATATAACCGCCCAGCAGCGCTGTTATATCAATTAAAGTGGCTACCGCAAGTTTCACAGCAGTAAACTTGCCCAGGGGCTTCATCGCTTGACGGCCGCCGCTAAAAACCCTTCGTTTTGGGTATACATTGAAGATTTAGCTTTATGTTTAAACAACGACTGATGTATTTATATAACCGCATAAGCATCAGCTTTTCTTATCCTTTCTTGACTGCTTACTTACAGCCCTTTAAAACGCACTGTTTCAAAGCAACATTCTATACTTCTTTTTTAACTCAGTACTGCTAGTATAAAACTGTTGATTGCACCACCTAAATCATGCTACACCCTATATGAGTATATCTATAAATACGAATCTGATATGCCCTAATAACATAACACTTTCTTAAAGGAAAAATAAACTGATATCATCTGCTTTTTATAATTAATTTTTATTAAGAATAAAATATTACATTAACATTACATTTATTTGTACTTTATGGCTGCTAAAGACATCCTTTCTTGCCTTTGATGACTCCTTTACTTTAAATATTTATATGTATAGATGCTTCGACAAGGGTATAAGTTCATGTTTAGGGTATTTTTTTGGTTTTTTTTCGCTGTTGGTAGAAGTCACATTAATACAACACCACTAATATAACACTTACTGTAAGTTTACATTATTGATACTAAACAAGACTTATATGACATATTAATTTAATTTTAAATACATATAAATTACAGAAAAATTACTTTTCTCCTTCACTTTACCTACGCCAGGCTCAGCAAGTTACTTTACTTTTTTATAGATCACTGAAATTTTATTAACTTTACCTTCTTTCACAGCAATTTCATTTTGAGAGATAGTTGGGGTAAATTCTTTATTATTTACGGAGTAAACGCTTGCTTGAATTTTATACTTACCAGATATTACATTTAAAATAGTTGTTTCAGCATGACTTATTGGGTACTGATATACTCTCTTCATCTTCATACCTTTAAGGCTTAACAATGGTCGTGCGCCCAAGGGCAAGCCAGTTACTTCAATCAGTATCGGCACCAACGTTTTATTTAATTCTGATTTTGTTGCATACTGTAGTGAAAATTTATCTGCAGAATGATGATTTGCAGTAAACTCATAGGGGCGTTTATGTGTTATATTCGGCAAGTATTTAGTGCCATTATAAGTAAAACTAGTCGCCCACAAGCGGTAACGATGCCCCATAATAAGGTTATTCAAAACAAGCTCTTCTCCCCAGTTAATGACCTTCGTTAACGGAAGTCCACCTCTAGTTAAGTTTTGTAAGTATATTTTTTTCTCAACATTGGCTGATTCTTGCTTGTGCGGCATTGTTATCGTAAAGCGCGTTACCGTGTCTATATAACGTTCATATTCTAAAGATAAAGATGCAGACGGTGACGTATGTGTGAGAGCTACATGCTGGTCTCTTCCACCAGGGTAGTGCTCTAATGGGTTAGTATGAATAGCATAGTCACCATAAGGTAATTGATCGATAATATACGTTTGCCCCCAGTCAAGACTCACTTGTTGGTGATAACCATTTTCACCAAAAACCTCAATACTAGGCGCTTGACTGTTTAATAAGGCTTCTGTTGGTAGTGGGGTTTTTATGAGCAGCTGTCCAACTTTCATTGGAGGAGATGGCTCCAATAAAAGCTTAAGCGATGTACGCACATCCTCAAGTTCAATGCCTAATGGTGCTTCAAAAGTCAACTGAATGCTTGCACCCGGTTTTAAACTCGTTTTCTCATCATCAATGTGCGAAGACTCAACACTGTAAGCAAGGGTAAGCAAGTTTTGATACCCCTTAGGATGGCGTTCCGAGACAAATATTTTATTCTCTGGCCATCTAATTGCGCCAAAATCACCATCAATACTTTCTAAGCGAAAGGGCGTTATGAATTGAATTACACTATTTCGTAGATCAATAGCTGTTGATGATGTATTTGTAATAAGAAATGTATACAACAGTTGGTTAACAGACCCAAAAGCACTATCGCTAATAGCAACTAACTGGGTACTAATTTCAGCAACTTCAGGCTGAGCGACTACTGTATTACTCTCAGTAGAAGCAGTGGCTATGCCTTCATGTAATATTAAGCATAAACTTATACAGCACAGTACTCTTTTTAAACTTAGATACATTTACAATTATTCTTTTCACTTAATGATCAGTGCTATACCCACAGTGAAGGCTTTTTTGGCGCTAGTCTGATCAGTTAAGACTAACTGATAGCAACCACAACTGTGTTTTAAAAGCGTTTGTCAGGCGGTTATGTTAATGAGTGGCTAGGATGACAGTTAAAGGCTCCTCAGCAATTACTCTACTACATGAAACCCACGTCACTATATATAAACAGCATTATACATAAACTGCATTCACACCATTTTCAATGGTCAAGAACGCTGATCTTGATGCCTTTTGGAATACAACAATTCCTACTAACCTGTCTGGAACACATTAAAACAGCTTCACTGGCCCATTAAGGTAAGCGCTATGGATAGCGCATATAAATATAATTGATTGGTGAAGGATATTTAATATGTTCAACACAGACAAAACCGTAGTACAGATTTTACTAAACCAACTCGTATATGAAGTGTCTATATAACAACGTATGATTTACCTCACAATTCTCTCTCAAGAGTAAGCAGATATCATGTATTCGATAGTCTTGCAAGTGAACTATAAAGCCATAACATGGCTCTTAACGTTTATGTGATAAGCAACACAATAATTATATATTTTGTCAGTTATCAACACCAATGTTTAAATGTCGTCTTTTTTTAAAATGAATTTTAGCTTTATTAGATTCTGAACGATTATATCGATAAGGCTTTTTAGTAATACGACCTGTTCGTCTTCGCCTAATTTTTGTGAAATATTCTTTTAAATCTTTTTCAACCCGGTCTCGATCCTCGTAAATTTCTAACCGCTTGATCGATACTTCTTTGGGAGCAAACGTTTTAATTTTAACTCGCTGCCTGCTTTCGCAAACAGACTCGAACACTATCAATATATCATTGCCAATACAGATAGCTTGATCACTACTTAACGTTAAACTCAGCATAAAAAGTCCCTTTATGAAGTGTATTTCGTTGGTAATGGGTATATAAGTATTGTGATTTATACCCCCAAACAAAGTTTTTTTAGGGAACCCTCAAGTGATGAACCTCCCAGAACTTAATATTAATAAGTGACTGAGGTATAAAACACCAACAACAAACCCCAAAAATGATTTGTAAAGGGTATAGGTAAACCCACAAACAATCCTAAAAATCATCAATGAAGGATATCAAACAACCTAGGTCTTATTTTATTGAACCATATTTTACTTGCTGTGCTTAACCGCATAGTTATACAAAGAACATCAAGAATGCATCAAAGTTTACACTTTATATATAAAAGTACACGCTATACTGCCCATTCGTAGCTACCAAGCCACACTAAATCAGATAAAACAATCACATATATTTTTATTGTTGTAAAATTCACTTTGATGGAAAGTTAACTTACGATTTTCAAAGGCCTTACCCCCATTTCAAGGAAATACAACAAATTACCTTTTTAACGTGATTGAGGTATAGCGGAAAGTTGGTTTGCAATGCTTAAATTAGCGTAGCCTCTACTCATCGCAAACTATTTTTATATTCATTTGACCTGCTAAGGTTAGAAGGGAAAAAACTGGGAGGTTAAGCACACTCCATTGTGCTTATTAACGCCTACTTATTAATATAAACAAAGCAAGAGAAATCAATGTTAACGCTTATCTGTAAAAGCGTAAGTCATTCGACGACGCTGCGAGAAAAGCAAAGCCCCTAAACCCAGCAGCATTGCTCCATAAGTACCAGGTTCAGGTACAAATTGAATGGTTGGTGATAACTCTGTTTCACGCGTCCATGTTGTAGATCCCTCAAAAATAGGCTCAGGCGCCACAACAGAGGCTTCATCAATATTAGTATCTAGACGCCACATAATGCTTATTGGAGGCACGATATCGAGAGCCCAAATATCATAAAAAGCATTCTCACCGGCAATGGGATCAGAGAAATTAAAGAACTCTTTAACAAATGTTGAGCATGCTGGCTCACACCAACTGTAGTCAACGATTCCTGTCAATAGTACATTTGTGGGTTCAATCATACTTGATGTAAGGTCTAATTCTAATACTTTAGTATCAGTACCCATAAAGTCATCAAAAAAGATACTTGCCGTGCCTGAAGTAAAGACTGCCGCTAACTCATCAGGAATACCACCTGGGCCTACGACAGAATAACCACTGATTGTATAATCTATATCTAATCCCCAGTCATTGTTAAAGCCTTCTAATGCAGGCCCAACTAAAGCAGTTGCAGAGCTCGTCTCTAAAGAACCAATATTTGAGGTGCCAGTATCAACTACTTTGTCACCAGTATCCAATATTGTATCATCACCACCAAAAATATTATCATCAATGGTATAAGTCGAAGTGGCAATAACACTAAATAATAACTTTTCGAAGTCATCAGTTCTGGAATCTGCATCTACTGCATTAAAACTCGTTCCAACATCAAGAAAAATATTATCTGCATACGTCATACCGCCACTCAGTGCAGTTAATGCGCAGGCATAAATCAGTGGTTTCAGCTTTGTCATTTTTTTACCCTTTATAGAAGCTCATGCTACCACTGCCTAATAACAATTACTGTGCCAGAAAGGGTAATATCAACTAAGCCTTTGTCTTTACAAAAAAAATATATTATTTCATGATTGCTACATAACAGTTTAATTTAAATGTGTAAAAACACACGACAAATACTGCAACAAAAACCACAATATAAAGAAGTCATTTTTATGAATTAAATATTTCTATAAAGATAGAACTACACAAAAAACCAGCAAAACCACTTTATTTTGTTAGTAGTTTTACCGGCATATAAAATTACAAAAAAAATCACAACTCAGATATTAACTTAAAAGCATTTCGCGTAATATTTTCTGCTCCATGCTCATTGATAATAATGGTATCTTCAATACGAATCCCCCCAAAACTACACAATGCATCAATCAACGCCCAGTTAATATGCTTAGTACTCGTACTTTGATGCAACCTCTTTAATAGCATTGGAATAAAATAGATACCTGGTTCAATGGTAGTAGCAACATTAATATCTAATGGTCGTAATAAACGTAAAAAAGGATGTTTGGAGTGTGCCACTAACATTTCACCACTGATATCCCTCTGCTTCCCACCAATATCATGGGTTTGTACACCAATTAAGTGGCCAAGTCCGTGTGGAAAAAATACCTGGGTAATATCATCCCGCATTATTTGTTCTACAGGCAGATGAACTATTTCAAACTGATGTAACAATACAGCTACCGCTTCATGCATTTTTTCATGTAAGTCAACAAAAGAAATTCCAGGTTTAATTTCTGAAATTATTTTTTGCAGAGCAAGATCAAGCGCTTGGATAAGCTCACCAAAAACATGTGACTCATCCGCACAATAAGTCCGTGTAATATCTGCAATATAACCATTATATACCGCGCCCGCATCCAACAAAAAGCTGTTTATTTCTGCAGATGCACATGTTTGGTAATGATCATAATGCAAAATAGCACCGTGATCATTAAACGCAACAATACTATCATACGGCAACTGACTTTCTCTTAACTGGCAGGCCAATAAATAAGCACAGTGTGTTTCAAACTCTGTTTTTCCTGAGCACCAAGCTTGATAAGCCGCACGATGTCCTTTAACCGCTCGAATATTCGCCATTTTTAAGCAATGCTGCTCATACTCTGTCTTATATGCCCGCATATATTCCAAATTTGCAAGCAATGTTTTCGGGTTAATATGCTGAACAGGCCAATCAAATAAATCATCGGTAATTTCACCAATAAACGCTATTTTGTTCCAATCAATGGCTAATTGTTGCCGGACTTCAGATATAGTGTGTACAATTTTAATATCCCATTCATTGATCCAAAAACCTTCAGGTTCAGGTGGAGCTGCATGCCAAAAGTCCTGCGGCTGCAGAAAAAAAAGTATTGGTTTAATACCTGGAGTTATCCACAACATGCAGCCTGGTTGCTCTGGTAATGGCAGCCAATGTTTAAAGTGAGGATTAGCTTTAAAGGGATAATTGTTATCATCACGAAATGCTACAGGTGATGTCCCTGAGTAAATAAGCACGCCATCAAATTTATTTTCATTTAAACTTTTTTGCAGTCTCTCCATTAGCACAGCGACATGCGTCTGGTATAAAGTTTGCCAGTCATACGATCCTTGAGCTTCCATTAATCATCCCCCTAACCGAGTAATCACGTTGCAAATTCCTTGGCAAAGCAAGGCAAGCTGCTCTTTTGAAATAATATAAGGTGGCATAACATAAACTAATTTACCAAAGGGGCGCACCCATATCCCCTGCTCTACAAACATAGGCTGAACCCTATGCATATCAACAGGCTGTTGTAACTCCACAACACCTATTGCCCCTAAGACTCTAACATCCGCCACCTGAGATAAAGTGGAACAGGGGGCTAAACCCTTTATAAGTTCTTGTTCTATCGATGCAATAGTGCTTGACCAGTTTTGTGCCAAGAGTAGATCAACACTGGCATTAGCAACACTGCAAGCAAGAGGGTTCGCCATAAACGTAGGACCATGCATCAACACTCCATCCTTGGAAATTGCCTGACTGACCTCATCCGAGCACAACGTTGCTGCAAACGACATGTATCCACCTGTCAGCGCTTTCCCCAAGCACAAAATATCTGGCGCTACGCCAGCATGCTCACAGGCAAAAAGTTTACCCGTTCGACCGAATCCCGTGGCGATTTCATCCGCTATAAGCAAAACCTGATACTGGTTACAAAGCTTTCTAATTTCAGCCAAATATTCTGGTGCATAGAAGCGCATCCCTCCTGCACCCTGGACAATAGGCTCAATAATAAAGGCTGCTATCTCTGCATGATGTTGCGCGAATAATTGTTTTACTGTAGCCAATTCTTCAGGTTGCCATGCCCCTTTAAAGGGACTTTGAGGTGCTGGAGCAAAGAGCTGCTTTGGGAGCACCCCCTGAAATAACGTATGCATTCCCTGTTCAGGATCGCAAACCGACATAGCAGAAAAAGTATCACCATGATAACCCCGCTTTACTGTCAGCAAGCGCCTCTTCTGGGTATTTCCTGTTGCCTGCTGATACTGCAACGCCATTTTAATAGCCACTTCAACGGCCACTGAGCCTGAGTCAGAAAAAAAGACCTGTTGCAGAGGTTCTGGAGATATTGCAATTAATTTTCGGGCCAGCTCAATAGCAGGCTTATGGGTTAACCCACCAAACATCACGTGCGCCATCAGCCCTAACTGCTGCTGAATAGCCTCATTAAGTTTAGGGTGGTTATAGCCATGAATGACCGACCACCAAGATGCCATACCATCTATCAACTGTCGTCCATCATTCAGCGTCAGTTGAACCCCTTCAGCGGAAACAACTGGAAACATCTGATAACGGTTTTGCATTGAGGTATAGGGGTGCCAAATATGGTCGGCATCAAAACACAGGTCATCCTCAGACAGTTGTGGCTTAATCAAATGTTTACTCCTTTATCTACCTACCATAAGTATTTAATGTTGAGGCGTTAAACCAAAAGACACACCAGTAAAAAAGATGCTAACGACTGATTACTGATATCTCAACCACTTCATCAATAACCAGGGCGATCGCATATAAATTTTCCTTTAAAACCAAAACCACTTTTTAAAGCTCCATGTCCAAAGTCTGCAAAACCCCCACCGAACACACCGTAAATCCTTCCCTGGATGCCTGATTCAATAGCTAATAGGCGTAGCTTATTATCTACCGTGTATTGAACTATTTTTAATAAAGGCACAGTCAACACAAAGTGAGGGTGTTTTCGTTACCTCAGAATAAGGTAAAATCACTTGTTTAATCAGTAGACTTTAGTTTTATGGCCTCTTTATTTGTTGAACAGTTGACCGTTATAGACTTCTCCTATTTATGCCCTGAGCGTGGTCTCGTTGGCGAAAGCTGGTTAGTCGACGTGGTACTTGATGGCTCACTTAATGAACAAGGTATGGTGTTTGACTTTGGTAATGTCAAAAAAGATATCAAACAAGCGATTGACAGCACTATTGACCATACACTGGTTGTTCCTTCAAAGTCCAAAGCGATACAGCTCGTTGATCATGGAGATATTCGTGAAGTAATGCTTGAGACTTCCCAAAACGGTATCCTTCACTGTCAAGCACCTAATGCTGCCATTGTGCCAATTCCTGTTGATGTAATCACACCATCAACATTAAAGGCCGTTGTTGAAGAGCATCTAAAAAGTGTGGTACCCGATAATGTGGACTCAGTATCTGTAAACCTATATCCCCAATCCATTCAAGAAGCCTATTATCATTACAGTCACGGCTTAAAAAAACACCATGGCGACTGCCAACGTATTGCTCATGGACATCGATCGCCACTCAAAGTTAAGCTAGATGGTCAAACCAGTCCACAGCTAGCATCTCAGTGGTCTAAAAAATGGCAGGATATTTATCTTGTTACTGAAGCAGATATTTTGGATGAATTTGAAAATAAAGGCTTTAGATATATCAAATGTGGCTACCAAGCCCCACAGGGCTATTTTGAATTGACAATTAATAAAAAATGCTGTTATTTTTTCCAAACGGACACCACTGTTGAACTGATAGCCCAACACTTAGCACAAGAAATAAAAAAAGATTACCCTAGTCATCAGGTTACTGTTCATGCCTATGAGGGGTACAAAAAAGGGGCCATTGCTACTGCATAACCTATGATTGATTGTTCATTCTTTATCGCATAACGCAACGCAATAAAAACAAAAATAAAGGTTTAAAGATGCCCTCAAAAATACGGATCACCGAGGGTATCTTAGTGCTTTCACTAAAACCAAGTCCGGATACAGAGCAGCCATTATAGCAAGCTATTCACACAGCGAATAAATTAGTATTTTTGACTTTCTTATATCCAGTATTTAGCTAATCTGATTAGTAAGTTATTTATGAGGTATTCAGTAGTTGTAATACCCTTTTGCTAAAAAAACGCTATGAGAAGGACAAACTTTAATTGCAAAAACAAAATAAAATATACTTATAACGCAGGAAATACTTATTCAATTTTTACTTTGTTGAATAAGTAGTTGAGTTTAATGAATTGCTTATTATTACAAATCTGAATATTTAAGCGTTTTGACGAATGATAAAACATTTCGCATACTGGAAATGGTACAGACCCCAAGAACGTCACGTTGTAAAAGAGGGACTGTGATTGGCTTTAACAATACCTAAAAGAGATCGGTTATCTGTTAAATTACTGCGCGTAGTGTTATTTTCTGCATTCCTCGTGGGTGTAGTCTTGAGTGTCGCGCAAATCGTTTTTGATGCATATAGCTCCGACGAGACCATTGATAACCAAGCCTACGCAATGCTAGCTATGGTGCGTGATCCAGCTATTCAGGCCGTGTATAGCTTGGATAAAGAAATGGCATCACAGGTTGTTGAGGGTTTATTCGAAAACCAATCTATCCGCTATGCTGCCATCGGTCACCCAGATGAACCAATGCTGGCTGAAAAGCGCCGCCCCCTTATCAGCACACCTTACCGATGGTTTACCGATAAAATCTTTAATACTGAGCGCACATACAAAGTTAATTTATTTGGACGACTGCCCTACAGTGAATATTATGGTGATCTAATGATTACCATTGATACTGCGCTTAGTGGCTCAGAGTTTGTCAATCGCAGTATTATCATTTTTGTCTCAGGCATTTTACGTGCCATAGCCATGGCAACTGTACTCTATTTAATCTACACCATTCTATTGACGAAACCGCTTACCCGAATCATTGATAACTTATCCCATATTAATCCAGACCATCCGGGTCAAAAAAAGATTCCAATGCTAAAAGGCAACGAAAAAAATGAGATGGGAATTTGGATACGAACCGCTAATCAGCTTCTGGAGTCAATAGATCGCAATAACACCAAACGCCAAAAAGCAGAAGCACACGTGCTTCGTTTAGCCCAATACGACTTTCTCACTGGGCTGCCTAATCGTGTTATGTTGCAAAAACAGTTACAGCGAATACTACAAGAAGCAGGTGGTAAAAACTGTCTGGTGGCCATTTTATGTTGTGGTATTGATGATTTTAAAGGCGTCAATGAACAGTTCACTTATAAAGTGGGTGACCATATTTTAATGGCACTGGCAGACCGTTTACGTAACCAGCGAAGTAGCGTTCGTGCCGTTGGCCGCTTGGGTGGCGATCAGTTTGCTATCATCCAGGATAATATTGAACAGCCTTATGAGGCTGCTGAACTAGCACAAAATGTGTTAAATGATGTAGAAGAGCCTTTTGTCATAAACAATGAACCCATTGCTATTCGAGCCACAATAGGGATCACATTATTCCCTGAGGACGGTAGCAATCCAGAAAAACTACTGCAAAAAGCAGAGCAAACAATGACACTGGCAAAATCGCGCAGCCAAAACCGCTTCCAGTTTTATATTGCCAGTGTGGATACTGAAATGCGTATCCGCAAACAGCTTGAGAAAGATCTGCTTAAAGCACTGGAAAATAAAGAGTTACACTTAGTCTACCAACCTCAAATTGACTACACTACAAACCGTGTCATTGGTGCAGAAGCATTATTACGCTGGATTCACCCTGATAAAGGTTTTATTTCTCCTGATTTATTCATTCCATTAGCCGAAAAGAATTTATCCATTATTCCCATTGGCGAGTGGGTGCTACAACAAGCCGCACAACAACTGCAGTTTTGGCATAATATGGGCTTTGAAGAATTTCGCATGGCCGTCAACTTGTCAGCGGTACAATTACGCCAGGAGAATATTGAAGAACTTATTACTGAAACATTACAAAAATACTCTATCCCACCTTACTGTATGGAATTAGAAGTCACTGAAACCAGTATAATGGATGATGTATCACTTGCTGCAGCACGCCTTGAGAGTATCAAACGGTCTGGGGTAATGATCGCTATTGATGACTTTGGTACAGGCTACTCATCACTAAGCTACTTGAAAAAATTACCTTTCGATAAAATTAAAATCGACAAAGGATTTATGCAAGATGTCACGCGCGATGAAGATAATTCAGCCATTGTGAGAGCAATCATCCAGCTAGGAAAAAGCTTGGGACTTAAAGTAATTGCAGAAGGTGTAGAGACCGAGGAGCACGAAGGCTATATTATCAGCCAAGGCTGTGAGGAAGGCCAAGGATATTACTATAGCAAGCCAGTTTCACCCGAACAATTTCAACAGTACGTAAAAAAAAACAACAAAGCAGCCTGAAAAATGAAAACAATAATGGGCTAGAACCATCTACCGCCAGTTAATAATACACAGTGACACGCCGTGCAGTACTTCATTGCCCGCACAAAAAATCACTGTTTTTAGAGTCCCCCCAATGTCTTTCACGAAGTAAATACAGAATTTTATCTGTTAAAGACATATTCAAGCTTTACAGATGAACACTTCATGTTGTATACATCCTTAATGGCAAGAATCGCTACTGTAAGAATTTAACAGTTTACGACAAGCATCTTATACTTAAGTAAGTCTTTGGCACGGAAAAGCATAGTCTTCTTTTGTAGTACAACAGTGTTTTATTGTGATACCAAAAGCAGACTACCAGATATTTTACAGCTTGCTAGAAAATACCATGACAAACAAAAAAGCCGTTCTACTTTCAGGAATTTTATCCTCAATTACAGCTGTATTCACCATACCGCTACATGCTTTACAGTTGGGGGATGCAAGCCTCTTTTCCGTTATGAATGAACCTTTAAAGTCCCATATTGAAGTGCTTCTACCTAACGACCGTGCAACACCAGCTCATACTATCCATGCACGTCTAGCAAGTCAGTCGGCTTTCTACCAGGCAGGTGTTGAGCCAGTAACTATCTTACAACACTTGCGGTTTAAGACAGTTACTCACCCTAATGGCAAGGCATATATTGAAGTTTCCAGTACTCAACCGATACGCGAGCCTTTTCTCAACTTTGTGATTGAAACAGAATGGCCAACAGGACGTCTACTACGCCAGTATACTTTGCTGCTTGACCCGCCAGCACCAACGTCTACACCACCGACCCTTGACCTTGATGCTACACAGTATCAGATAGCAGGCAGTTCATCAGAGTCCCAGACTAACAGTGCAGCCTCTCAACATCATCAGCCGTCATCTACACAAACAGAAACCTACACGATTAAAGCAAACGACACCTTGTGGGAAATCGCAAGAGATGTTCGTCCAAATAAGTCAATCAGTATTCAACAAATGATGATTGCCTTGCAGGCTCTCAACCCTCATGCATTTATCAATGACAACATTAATTTACTAAAACGTGGCAAAGTATTGCGTGTGCCCAGCACAGCGCAAATCGCCGTCATTACCCCACAAGAGTCATCGGAATTATTAGCGGCTCAGACAAATGATCCGAACACATTGACGGCCCCTCCTTTAGATGCAACACATCAAGCCTCGCCAATCACTGCCAACAGTCCAAATAGCGCTGACCGGCTTACTATCGTTACCCGTGTAGATCCAACCGCCAGAGGTAACTCAGCATCACAGACTCATACATCAGAGGTAGTTTACAACTCAACGCTGACGGTTACTCAAGAACAATTAGACAAAGCCAAGCGCGAAAATGATGAACTAAAATCGCGGTTAAATGATTTACAGGCACAAATTAATACATTAAAACGCTTATTAGTCCTAAAAGATGAGCAAATGGCTAGATTACAAGCTCGATTGGAAGAATTAGAGGCACCTGAAACAGTACCTCAACAATCATTAACCCAAGTTCCTTAATCTTTATCTTTGCCCTGTAGAAAACCACGTAAAGGGCGCTAGCTAATAAAAATTGTGAAACTGGCTATAAGCTTACGGTTTGGGTAGCAGTATTTTCAGACAAATCAGAACGCATCGCAAAGCTACCCATCACCAGCTTTATACCTGGCTCAAGTCTTGTCTCTTCCCGTTGATTACGTTGCATAACAAAATATATGGAGTGCGAAGGTGTTTGCATTCCACAATAATCACGAAGAAAAGCCTCCCGGGTATAGCCTTTCACCTGGTAAAACTCACGAACACACTGCACATTACCAAGTTCACTCTCTTTAATATCGTCTATCACTTCGAAGCGTTTTGACTCTATTGATGCGCCAGGTATTTCAAGCTGCTTGAACGTATCAGAATAACCCTGTGCATAAGCCATGATGTTTATGGTGTCTTTATAAAGTGCACGTGGAATCTCCTGGTTACGTGACTCAATGTTTATATCAACACCTAATGAAAAAACACCTTCCAATGAAATCCACTGATGCTGTCCATCACTACTCTGATAATCCACATCCCATGAAGCAGGGTAACGAAACGAGATTCCATCCTGGCTAAACTGTGCTGTTTCTGTCGTATCCAACGTCATTTCACAGCCAGATATCATCAAACTACTTATGAGAAATGCTATTACTGTCTTCATATGAATAATCAATCAGTTATACAAACTACTTCACACATTACCTGATTAATCTTTACTATAGAATGAATTTTGAGACAAAACTCACCAAATGGGTGTGACGAGGCGACAAATACCACCTTTATTCAAAACAGCTTAATAAAGAAGCACCATAACAAACTGACCATCTTTTAAACGATAAGCATTATCATTATAATATGTAAATCGTTATTATTATCTTTATATCTGAACACGATGTACTTCTTAAGGAGTGTACCCCGCATGCTACGTCAGACAGTGCTTACCTGTTTACTTACGTCAGTAGTGGCCTTGCCACTATCTGTACAAGCCAAAACTGAAAAAGATCAAACACCATCGTTAAAAGCTGTTGTAAAACAATATGCTGATTTAGCGTATGCAAATTACAGTGATGCGTTACAAACAGCTCAGGCACTGCACACAACAATCAACCAGCTAGCCAAAAACCCTAATGAAGACACGCTTAAACAAGCCAAACAAGCTTGGCTTAAAGCACGTATTCCTTATCAGCAAACAGAAGTATTTCGTTTTGGTAACAAAATCGTTGATGACTGGGAAGGCCAAGTCAACGCCTGGCCCCTTGATGAGGGACTGATTGACTATGTTGATAATAAAAACTACGAACACGAGCTTGGCAACATTGGCGCGAGTGCCAACATCATTGCTAATACACAAATCAAAGTCGGCAGTAAAACCATTGATGCAAGAACCATTACTCCTGAACTATTAGCTTCACTCAATGAGCTGGGTGGCTCTGAAGCTAATGTCGCAACAGGCTATCACGCCATCGAGTTTTTACTATGGGGACAAGACCTGCACGGCACGCAATCAGGTGCTGGTGAACGCAAAGCAACGGACTTTATGCCAGGCAAACAGTGTACAAACCAACATTGTGATCGTCGTGTAGCCTATCTTAAAGCAGCATCTACACTGCTGATCAGTGATTTAACCGAAATGGTCAACCAATGGGCACCTAAAAAGAACGACAATTATCGACATGAGTTACTCAACGAGTCACCTGAACAAGGCCTACGTAAAATGTTTTATGGTATGGGCAGCTTGGCTTTAGGTGAGCTTGCAGGTGAGCGAATGAAAGTCGCACTGGAAGCAAACTCACCTGAAGATGAGCACGACTGTTTCAGTGATAACACCCATAACTCCCACTACTTTAATGCTCAAGGTATTAACAATATTTTCTTTGGCAGATACCAACGCACTGATGGTTCAAAATTAACAGGTCCTAGTGTGGCTGATCTGGTAAAAGCTAAGCAGCCAAAAGCTGCTCAAGAAATTGAAAAGCTATTTAACGCGACTCAATCTTCGCTACAAGTGCTTGTTGATAAAGCTGAAAATGGTATGGCATTTGACCAAATGATTGCCGCAAACAATAAACAAGGTCATACCATTGTGCGCAATGCCATTCAGTCACTGGTTGCTCAAACAGAAGGCATTGAAAAAGCCGCAAAAGTAATTGGCATTGATAACTTAAATCCAGATAATGCTGACCATTCGTTTTAATTAAAAAAATATTGTTAATTAAAAAAGCTACTTATATACCCTAGCCCTGTTAAAGGGCTAGTTATTATAACACTAATGCAGTAAAACCACCGTGAAGCCTCTTATTACCCTTACCCTACTGTTACCATCTTTTTTTCTTAATGCTACGCCATCGACCAGTGATGTATATTCAGGTGGCAAGACAACAGTAAAAGATACAACCCATAATGCATATTCGCTACCCGCTGCTAATTTACCCATTACCCAAAAACTAGACTTTAGTGTGGGTAATAGTTTCTTTCGAAATCCTTGGGTACAAGCGCCCTCATCAACGACTGCCCGTGATGGTTTAGGCCCCTTATTTAATACAAATGGTTGTCAAAACTGTCACATTAAAGATGGGCGTGGCCACCCTCCTGAGCCTAATGACCATAATGCTGTTTCGATGCTAGTCCGACTAAGCATTCCCGCAATTACAGAACAGCAACAAGCTCAACTAAAAAAGCAAGGCGTTATACCCGAACCAACTTATGGTGGACAACTACAAGACTTTGCCAATGCCCCGGTTCCCAACGAAGGTAAAATCAATATTACCTACACAGAACACATCGTATCTTTCGATGATGGGTATCAAGTCAGCTTACGCAAGCCTACGCTCACCATTACTGAACTTGGTTATGGCAAGCTCCACCCAGCAACCATGATGTCAGCACGAGTTGCCCCACCCATGATTGGTTTAGGCTTGCTCGAAAGTATTGATGAAAAAACCATTCTGGCCCATGCCGATCCAGAAGATAAAAATCAGGATGGAATTTCTGGCCGACCTAATTATGTATGGGATCATCAATTACAAAGAACACAAATTGGACGCTTTGGCTGGAAAGCCGGGCAACCTTCATTAATGCAACAAAATGCAGCAGCCTTTAATGGCGACCTGGGCATTACATCGCTCATGTTTCCTCATGATGATTGTACTGCACCACAAAAGGCGTGTAGCAAAGCACCATCAGGTGGAGCACCTGAAGTTAGCGAAAAAATTCTTAAGTTTGTTGAGTTTTATACCCAACATTTAGCAGTTCCTGCTCGAAGAAATTCTAACGATCCATTAGTAATAAAAGGTCAAGCGCTGTTTAATGACAGTGACTGTAATAGTTGCCATATTCCCCAGTTAAAAACTGCTCACCGCCCTGAACGACCAGCCTTATCTGAACAAGTCATCTGGCCCTACACTGATTTACTATTACACGATATGGGTGAAGGACTCGCAGACCAACGTCCAGAGTTTGAAGCTTCAGGGTCAGAGTGGCGAACACCACCACTGTGGGGTATTGGACTTACGAAAGCAGTTAATGATCATACCTACTTTTTACATGACGGGCGCGCCAGAAACTTAATGGAAGCTGTTCTCTGGCATGGTGGAGAAGCTGAACAATCAAAACAACAGGTATTAAAAATGAATAAAGAAGAACGAGCGGCATTACTGGCTTTCCTAAACTCACTATAGGGCACCCCCCAACTCACAAGCCCTCAGAACATTACAGTTATCCACTCAAATACCACTTTGGGGTGGTATTTGATTATGAGTTTGACACTATGAAATACTTACACTTCAATCATTATCGTCGCATATACTCTAAGTGTCTTTTAATAAGCTGCATCTTAATAGCATCACCACTACGAGCTAACACCGATAGCTTAACTAAGCTCATTGAAACAACCTATGCCAACCTAACAGCTCACGCAGAAACACTACATCAATCCAGCCAGCAACTTTGTAAATCACCAGCTACACAACAACCAGCCCATTTAGTCACTAGCCAGCAGGCCTGGCGAGATGTTATGGGGGCCTGGATTAAAGCTGACATAATTAACTTTGGGCTAGTCGTTGATGAGAATATTGCTTGGCGTTTTCAGTTTTGGCCAGATAAAAAGAATTTAGTTAAACGCAAAGTTGAGCAGTTTTTACAACAACATTCCGATGCCATTACTGAACAGCAAGTAGCTCAATCCAGTGTTATTCTACAAGGACTTTCTTCGGCCGAGTATTTGCTATTTGATCAAAATAGCCCCGCTGTCGCAGACAACAACCAACGCTGCCAACTCTTGGTGGCCATAACCAAAGTTCTCGTTAAAAATAGTCGCTATCTACAAAAACAGTGGAATAAACAACCGTTAAGCATCAAAAATCAACATGATTATCTAGCGTTGGTCAGTAATGCATTAGCCTCTTACCTGGAAAAAACCTATAAAAAATGGTCCTTAGCCGTATTAAAAGAAAACCCTTATTTTGCAGAATCCTGGCGTAGCCAGCACTCAAATGAAAACGTCCAACAAAGCTTAATGACTGCTAACAGTTGGTATCAACAGCTTATTCTACCTTATCTAAACGATACTAAAGCCAAGCAGGTTTTAGCGAAATCCCTTAGTACTAATTTCCAACAAACTATTACACAATTCAAAGCGTTACCAACGTCTTTATTTAAGATGCTGCAAACAATCAAACAACAAGAAAAACAATCTGCAGTAAACCAATTACAAACAGCAACACAACAACTGCGTAGTTTAAAAAAACAAGTAACTGTGGATTTGCCTCAAGCACTTGATGTTTTGATCGGCTTTAATACGAATGATGGAGATTAGTTGTGTCATTTAAACAACCCATCAATCGCCGTACTTTTTTGCAAAACAGCCTTTTTGGTTTATCCGCCTTTTGCTCACCCACATTGTCTGCTACTGAGCAGATACTCAATAAAACCACTAAAACACCACCTCTTCTTAGCGCAGCAAAAGACAATAAAGGCAACTACCATATTTGTATTTTTTCACCGTGGCAGTCACAACTTTTTTCCTTACCTCTCCCCCACCGCGCACATAGCATAACACCACACCCAAACCAACCTATTGCAGTTTGTGTTGACCGCCGTCCTGGCCGACAGCTATACATATTTGATTATCAAAAACATCAGTTGCTCCAACAACTAACCGCATTACCCAGTCACCATTTTTACGGTCACGGCGTCTTTAGTCATGATGGTGAATATTTCTTTACCACTGAACAGCACTGGCCAACCAGCCGCGGCCAAATAGGTATATATCAAACCCATAATTTTAAACGAGTAGATACGCTCAGCAGTGGTGGTATAGGTCCTCATGAAATACGTCTACATCCACAACGCAATCAGTTAATTATCGCTAATGGAGGCATACAAACCCATCCAGACTATGATCGACGTAAACTGAATATTGACACTATGGAGCCGAATTTAAGTTTAATCGACTTAGCAAAAGGCGATGTACAACAGCAATGGACATTTAATCCCAAACAGTTGAGTATTCGACATTTAGATGTAGGTGAGGATGGATTAATTATTGTGGGTTTACAGTATCAGGGTGATCAAAGTGATATTGTGCCTCTAGTACTTTATCAGCAAGGTAATAGCGAATTACAGCCTATGCATACTGACGAAATCGGCTGGCTTCAACTTAATCAATATATTGCCAGTGTCTGTGTCATGACTCGTTGCAATACTGCGGCTATTACTGCACCACGAGCCAACAAAGTTACGTTTTGGGACTTAAAAACGAAGCAACTACGAAAAACAATCTCCCTAATAGATGCTGCAGGCGCTATCGCGTTAAATGATCAGCTCTGCGCCATAACAACGGGGACAGGAGAAGTACATATTTTTGACTGTAAATCGGACATCAAAAAAGTACACACCACAAAATACAATAATATTGCCTGGGATAATCACTTAAATATAGCCAATGCTTAATGCTTCAGAAAAGCTAGGGCCTGTTAACACTATTTGAATCACCACTGCCGTAGACTATTTTTTCGCCTAGCAAGGCACAAGGAATGCCGTGTAGTCATTCTACATAAATGACTTGTAACACTGCTAGGTGGAAAAATAATCACGGCCCGAAGGGTTATGACGGTAAAAGCACTACTCGTTGTTGCTCATTGTTCATTTAGAATAACTAAACTTCACTCTTCGCGCCTAGATTAGTGCTTTTACCGTCATAACAGTGATATTCAAATAGTGTTAACAGGCCCTAGATGAGTCATTCTTTATCCCGTTGATCTGCATTAAGCAAAGTCTGCATAAAATGCTAAGTTGAAGTATTATACAGTGAACAAAAATTCATATAATCCATGGATAATATAGTGTTTGATCTTATTAAAGTTTCAAAAATAATTATTTGTACACTTATCCTACTGTTATCCTTTCAACTAAATGCTTTAGAACTTCATACTTCTGATTATGACTACATTTTTGCCGCGGATAATTGGCCTCCTTATTACAGTACAAAGTTACCAAATGGAGGATTCCTTACAGAAATCATCAAAGAAGCTTACCTCACGCAACATAAAACTGCGTTTGTCCTATTCACATCATGGAATCGAGCATTTTCATTAAGCAAGCGCGGCAAATACCATGGCTACCTTGGTCCATATCGCGTTAAAGAACGATTACCCTATTTTCTATTCAGCTCAGCGATTTGTCGAAGCGAAATTTACCTATACAGTAATAAAGCTTTTAACTATTCAATTAAACACATTAAAGATGCTGAAGACTTACGTGTTGGGATCGTTTTAGGGTACTTTTATTCTGAAGCGTTTCATAATGCCGGTAATTTAAGTACGATAAAAAGTATATCAGACCAAGTGAACATTAAGCTTCTTATAAATAAACGGTTAGACTTAATTGCCATTGATAGCCGTGTTATGAAGTACTTTGTAGATACTCTGTACCCAACGTTCAAAAAACAGTATATTCAGCACCTAAAAATTACCGAAGATTCTGTACATTTAGCAATATCTAAAGCCATACCAAATACAAAACAGGTGTATAAAGAGTTTGAAGATGGCCTAAAACAATTAAGAAAACAAGGCCGCATTAATAGCATCATGAAAAAGCATGGTATAGCATTATAATCAACTAAACACCGTTATTACAGGCGCTTTTAACTGCCACACCACACTAGTCACGCTTTAATACTGAGCAATCGCATATAAAAAAGTTTGTGATGATCAGAGATTGTGCTCATGCAATGCTTGAATTCATTTGCTCCTCCTGCAGCAGAGTTGATTTATTTCGCCCACTCGATACATCACTGCTAAACTTTTAATATCACACAATACCGATTTTATATAATAAATTGAGGTAGCTCATGGGGTGGCTCAAGAAAAGCCTATTAGCAAAGGTTTATTTTATCCCTTTTTTAGTAGGTGCTATACTTCTTGCTCTGAGTGCTTTCAGCCTTTGGCAAACCAATAATGCATTAAAAGAGTACAATACTCTGATTAATGAAGACTTCTATCATAGCCAACAAATCGATTATTTGAACTTGCTATTTAAAAGGCAAGTTCAAGAATGGAAAAATGTTCTACTTCGCGGACATGATAGTGGAGACAGGCAAAAATATTGGGTAAAGTTTGAAAGTCAACAACAAGAAATTCAACGTATTGCCAAAGAACTCATACCTCTTATTAACGAAAAATCAACAGCTAATGATCTAAATTCCTTTGCTCAAACCCATCAGCAGCTCTTTAGCAAATATCAACAAGCTTATAATACTTTTAATCAAGGTGATAATGATTATAAAGCCGCTGATAAACAAGTAAGAGGTATAGACAGAGAGCCTTCAGCATTACTAGAAGGGCTTCAAAATAAATTAAGTGATAACTCAAAATCAAAAAGTGCTTTACTTGCCTCAAGTAGCCTAACATTATCTAACAGCTTATTTATTACAACGCTTGTGGTGCTAATTATTAGCCTCAGTGTTGCTTTCCTTTGGTTAAAAGCCTTATTAATTAAACCACTTCGAGCCTTATCAAATCATCTTTTTGCGTTAGAATCCGGCAACCTTGAGTTTAACAGTGAACTTAAACCTCGCGAAGATGAACTTGGCCTAGTCTCAAAGTCAGTTATAAAACTGCAAGCCTCACTCAAAAATACAACTGACAGTTTAAAGGCTGTTTTACAAAGCTTAAAGCAGTCTTCCCGTTCATTAAGTCATATTTCTCAGGATATTTCTCGCGGTATTAATGAACAACATTTGCGCACCGATCAGGTCGCTACTGCAATGAATGAGATGAGCGCAACCGCCCATGAAGTTGCTCAACATGCGGCAAATGCTGCTGAAGCAGCCACTAATGCAGACAACTCTGCACAAAGTACAATGGGCATCATGAATAACACAATTGAAACCATCAATGATATGTCAAAAGAGGTCAGTAATACTTCGGATGTTATTCAACGCTTGGAAGAAGAGTCAAAAAGCATTGGAACAGTGTTAGACGTGATTCGTGGTATTGCAGAACAAACCAACCTGCTTGCACTTAATGCTGCTATTGAAGCAGCACGTGCAGGCGACCAAGGTCGGGGGTTTGCGGTCGTAGCCGATGAAGTTCGCACACTTGCCCAACGCACCCAGCAATCCACAGCTGAAATACAAGATATTATTGCTAATGTTCAAAATGGTGCCCATGATGCCGTTGCAGCAATAGAACGCGGTCGAAATCAAACAGCAGAAGGTGTTGAAAAAGTGACTAAAGCAGGTGAGTCATTACAAACCATCACCCACGCAGTAGAAGAAATTCGCGATATGAACCAACAAATTGCGACTGCAGCAGAAGAACAAACCTCTGTCGCTGAAGATATTAGCCAAAACCTACATGAAATTACGGATATAGCATCAACTAACAGCAAAAACGCTGATAAAACTGCAGAAAATAGCCATAATTTAGAAGACCTTGCCAAACAATTAGAAGAGCTTGTTGTGCAATTAGCAAAATAGAAAATACATCAACCATACCTTAATACCAAAAACCCCCGCAGAGCGGGGGTTTTTATAGGTGCTTATAAAGCAGGCAATTACATCATGCCGCCCATGCCACCCATTCCGCCCATACCGCCCATATCTGGAGCAGCTGGCTTGTCTTCTGGGATTTCAGCAATCATTGCTTCTGTAGTGATCATCAGACCAGCAACAGATGCAGCAGCTTGCAGCGCAGAACGCGTTACTTTAGCTGGGTCAAGGATACCCATTTCGATCATGTCGCCGTATTCACCAGTTGCAGCGTTGTAACCGTAGTTACCTTCACCTTTCTTGATGTTTTCAACAACAACTGATGCTTCATCACCTGCGTTAGCAGCGATCTGACGCAGAGGCGCTTCAAGTGCACGCAGAGCCAAAGATACACCTGCATTTTGGTCTTCGTTGTCACCTTGAACAGTTACTTTTTGCAGAGCACGGATCAGAGCAACACCACCACCAGGTACCACGCCTTCTTCTACTGCAGCGCGAGTTGCATGCAGAGCGTCTTCAACACGTGCTTTTTTCTCTTTCATTTCAACTTCAGAGCCAGCACCTACTTTGATGACAGCAACACCGCCAGCCAGTTTAGCAACACGCTCTTGCAGTTTTTCTTTGTCGTAGTCTGAAGTAGACTGCTCGATTTCTGCACGGATTTGCTCAACACGTGCTTTGATGTCAGCCGCAGAACCAGCACCATCTACTACAGTTGTATCTTCTTTAGTGATTTGGATGCGCTTAGCTTGGCCCAGCTCGTCCAGTGTAGCTTTTTCCAAAGAAAGGCCTACTTCTTCAGAAATTACAGTACCGCCAGTCAGGATAGCAATGTCTTGTAACATCGCTTTACGACGATCACCGAAGCCAGGAGCTTTAACGGCACACACTTTAACGATACCGCGCATGTTGTTAACAACTAGCGTAGCAAGTGCTTCACCTTCAACGTCTTCAGCAATAATCAGCAAAGGTTTGCTTGATTTAGCAACAGCTTCAAGTACTGGCAACAGCTCACGGATGTTAGCGATTTTCTTGTCAACCAATAAAATGTATGGGTTTTCAAGCTCAGCACTCATGTTTTCTTGGTTGTTGATGAAGTATGGTGACAAGTAGCCACGGTCAAACTGCATACCTTCAACAACTTCCAACTCGTTCTCGAAACCGCTACCTTCTTCTACAGTGATAACGCCTTCTTTACCTACTTTTTCCATTGCTTTAGCAATGATTTCACCAACGTGAGTATCAGCGTTTGCAGAAATAGTACCTACCTGAGCAATAGACTTGGAATCTTCACAAGGAATTGCCATGTCTTGTAGGTGATCAACCACTTCCAAAACAGCTTTATCAATACCGCGCTTCAGGTCCATTGGGTTCATGCCCGCCGCAACAGACTTCAAGCCTTCGATAACAATTGACTGAGCCAATACAGTTGCAGTAGTTGTACCGTCACCTGCTTTGTCATTTGCTTGAGACGCAACTTCTTTAACCATTTGTGCGCCCATGTTTTCGAACTTGTCTTTCAGTTCGATTTCTTTTGCTACAGAAACACCATCTTTAGTGATGGTTGGCGCGCCAAATGACTTCTCTAAAACAACGTTACGACCTTTAGGACCCAGTGTTGCTTTAACTGCATCAGCCAAAACGTTTACGCCCTTGATCATTTGTGAGCGGGCGCTATCGCTAAACAAAACTTCTTTTGCCATATCTAGTATTCCTTAGAACGTTAAGTGCAATTAACCGTAATATAAGCGTGTAATAAAACTGCGAATGGTGTAGTACTGTGCTTAGCCTTCCAATACACCATAGATGTCGCTTTCACTCATGATGATGAGTTCTTCGCCATCTACTTTAATGGTGTTGCTATCAGCGTATTTTCCAAAAACTACTTTATCGCCTACTTTTACGCTCAAAGGACGTACTTCGCCGTTATCCAGTACTCGGCCGGAACCAACAGCGACAATCTCACCTTGGTTTGGCTTTTCAGCTGCACTACCAGGCAGCACGATACCGCCAGCAGTTGTCTTTTCTTCTTCTTGACGACGAACAACAACTCTTTCGTGTAACGGACGGATTTTCATTAATATCTCTCCAGTTTTTACCTATTCGCTGAGTTACGCTCAACAAGGTTGTCCAAGCGTGAACAGCTATTGGAGTAGCTATTCACCATCCCTTTGCCAGGGCGCCTGTTACTCACTCAAAGCAAGCTTAAAGCCTTTTGGAAAGTGCTTAATTCATAAGCTTTACTTGAGTTCTAAAATTCGTGTGTCCATTAATGGGGATCACAAAAAATAATTTCAATGGGTCCCACCAAAAAATTTATTTTTTTTCCTCATTTGAACCTTCTCGACGGAATTCACCATCAATCACATCCCCATTTAAAGGACGCTCCCCTGTTTGCTGGTAATAGCTCTGGGAGGTAGAGGTATAAGCCATAAATTTACCCGACCTGAGCACTGCAGCAATCATTGCCCGTCGGGTAACTGGCAACAGACAGCAAAAACCAAATGCATCAGTCACAAAGCCAGGCGTTAATAACAAGGCGCCTCCGACAGCCAGCACAATGCCTTCAAGCATTTCCTGAGCAGGTAACTCACCCGTTTGTAGCTTAGAGCGAGCACGCATCAGTGTGCTAAAACCTTGTTGACGTAAAAGATTAAGGCCAATAACCGCGGTTAATAACACTAATCCAACAGTTGGAAATGCCCCTATCCAGGAGCCCACTTTAATGAGTACCAGCATTTCAACAACCGGTACCACAATGAATAAAAGCAATAAAACGCGCATGACCCCTCTCACTTACTAACTGTTAACGTGTACAGCAATTAACCATGGCATTGGCATAATGCATAGGGTGCTGTTTTGTTAAATGACGACGCTTTGCCCAAATTCAAGGGGTAAAGCTTAAATTATCGCAATGTTGGCCCACTATTGTTGTGATTGCTTGCTGAGCAGCTTTGGGCTAGGGCAACGATGCAAGGAAGATTAAGAGGTTTCACGGTACTCTTCTCTCTTCACTTGTCAACAAAGGTAGATGGCATCATAAAACATGCGTAGTATGACAGCCTGTTTACGGAGTAAATTTATCTATAACGAAGGATAACCCCATAAGAATAAACAAATTAAGGGAGTAAATACGATGGAACTAAAAAACCGCTCCATTATGATCACTGGTGGCGCCCAAGGCTTAGGAAAAGCTATGGCATTACACTTAGCGTCACAAGGTGCAAACTTAGCTTTAGTTGATTTAAATGCAGATTTGCTGTCTCAAGCTGCAGATGAATGTGAAAGCAGGGGCGTTAAGGTGACAATGCACACGGCTAATGTCGCCAGCGAGACAGAAGTTATAGAAACTGTAAATACCATTGCACACCAACATGGCACGATTGACGGCCTTATCAATAATGCAGGGATTCTGCGTGATGGCATGTTGGTAAAGGTTAAAAACGGTGAAATTGTCAAAAAGCTCAGCTTAGAGCAGTGGCAGTCGGTGATTGATGTCAATCTAACAGGTGTATTTTTATGTGGGCGAGAAGTTGCTGCTCACATGATTGAGCATCAAACAGCCGGCGTCATCATCAACATTTCCAGTATTGCCCGCTCAGGTAATATCGGCCAAACCAACTATGCTGCCACCAAAGCAGGCGTTATCGCACTAACCACCACCTGGGCCAAAGAGCTTGCTCGATACAACATCCGTTGTGGCGCAATAGCTCCAGGCTTTATCGCCACGGATATGACTGCGAGCATGAAACCAGAAGCTTTGGAGCGTATGACCAAAGCAATCCCCTTACAACAAATGGGTACTCCTGATCAAATAGCGCAAGCAGCTGAATTTATTTTCACCAACGATTATTTCTCTGGACGCGTTATTGAAGTGGACGGAGCCATGCGGCTATAACCTTCATGGCGCTTATGCTATTGATTAGTTAGCCATCAAATAAGACATTAGGAAAGAAAACTACTCCTGCCGACATGCTGTACCTCTAATAAAGTCAGGTGTCGGTAGGAGGTATTACCAGGAATAACCTAAGCCAACAGAAACAGCTGAATCCCGCTTGTGTTTTCCTTCATCAGGTTCGTTATCGTAGTCTAATTCATATTGCACGACAGCAGATATATTATAGGGCAACTTGTACTCTAAGCCTGTTTCACTCTCAAACAGTAGCTTATTCCCTTCTGTGCGAGGAATAAGTAACTCATGCTTGTGGAAAAAAGACAGCTTATCAAGGAATACCGTGGCTTTTTCATAGTCTGTTGCCCAGCGAAATACATCTACATGGCTATCACCAGCATCACGATAGCGAGACCAGACACGTGCCAAGCCACCTTCAACTGAAAAACGATGCAGTGGCGTATTGAAAAACTGGTAACCTAAACCAAAGCCTAATGTTGTACGTTCATTAAGGTTTTTCAAACCATCTTCTTCATACGACAAATAGGTATTAGCGAACCAGTGCTCATCCAGAAAACGGTCGTAATTGTAGTTCGCTTCTAACTTGTCTTCTGTTAAACGCTCATTTTTCTCTGCACGCTCTGATTCAAGCTCTAGACGGTGCCGGTTCATACCGTGAACCAGGTTTAAATTAAGATCCAGCTTCAGCTCTTTTGATTCCGTATTCCCCTCCTTTAACTCAGCAAATGCCAACGCCTTTCCTGAAAATTTAAAGGGTTTGGATTTTTTTTCTTGGGGGTACATTTGATCAATCCCCCGCAGCTCAGCAAACTCAATAACCTGCCCATTTCCTTGCTGTAATTTGTGGTTTTTTCCATCTGCCAGCAATTTGCCATGAATAGTTTCACCACTGTGCGTAAGGAGTGTTACAGGCTTTTTAGTTTCAATTTTTTTTACTTTGGACCAATTCAACTGAATAGTTGCATAAGGGGTTTTAATCACTAAAACTTCTTGATCAAGATACTTTATTGTACCTGAAATTTGGTCGCCATTACTGAGTTCAAGACTGTCTGCAAAGACAAAGCAAGACATACTCAGCAAACACGACACCAGAGTGCTTTTAATTAAAAACTGCATTCGTTTACTAACACTATTACACTGATATTAAGGATTACTACTGATTACTACAGCGACACTTTTGGGTGTCACCCTTGTCGGTCATAGAGTCTGAGTTAAGAATCATCTATGATGTTCAAGGTGAATGTGTATAAATGTCGATTAGAGCAATGTATGGAAGTATCTAAACACGAGCGCATATGGCAGGTGGTCAGTATGATTCCTACGGGCAAAGTGGCTACCTACGGCCAAGTCGCCCGAATGGCTGGGCTAAAAAATCATTCCCGCATGGTGGGTAGTGTACTTAGTCAACTTCCCCCTCATTCCGGACTGCCTTGGCACCGGGTTATTAATAGCAAAGGGAGAATTTCATTTCCCCAAAACAGTCCACAATATAACAAACAGAAACAATTATTATTAGCGGAAGGCATTAACTTTATTTCAGATAAGGTTTCACTTGCTAGCTATCAATGGCAAACTGAGGGGTGCGCTTAGCAAATGCTGTATATTTTTTAAATTGTGTTAATAAGAATTTTCAAGAGTATTAATAGTATTAAAATTATTATTAATACAATGCATAAGTTGTTTTGGTTAATCAATGAAAATGACGCCTTTTTTCCAAGCGATTCTTAACCGTCGCATGCTGATATGCCTGTTTACGGGTTTAGTGTCTGGCCTGCCCCTATATATATTAATTTCCATGCTGCCTGCATGGCTTCGCACTGAAGGTATTGGCCTTAAAGAAATCGGCTTGTTAACACTGGTACAAATTCCTTATGCCTGGAAATTTGTCTGGTCTCCGATCATGGATGCCATCAAGCTACCCTGGCTGGGTTTACGTCGAGGCTGGATGTTAGTTTCCCAACTGGCGTTATTGTTGTGTGTTTGTGGTTACGCATTTATTGATCCAACAGACTTAATGTGGGTCGCGATTATTTCCACGGCGATTGCCTTCTTTAGTGCCAGTCAGGATATCGTGATTGATGCCTATAGACGGGAAATACTACCTGACGAAGAGCTTGGCCTGGGTAACTCATTACATATCAATACCTACCGCCTCTCAGGTTTAATTCCTGGCTCTTTGGCATTGATCCTTGCGGATACTATGCCCTGGTCAACCGTCTTTTTAATCATTGCATTATTTCTGCTTATTGGTATTGGCCTCACCCTGAGCATTGCTGAACCCAAGCACCAACTACCACCTCGCCCTACATTTCAATCTGCCGTTATTGAGCCATTCCATGAGTTTTTTACCCGCCATGGACTTCGCTATGCATTAGCTGTTTTAAGTTTTATGGTGCTTTATAAACTTGGCGATAACTTAGCGACAGCATTATCCACCGCTTTTTATTTAGATAAGGGCTACAGCCTAACGGAAATCGGGCTGATCGCTAAGCATGCTGGCCTTTGGCCAATGATTATTGGTGGTTTGCTGGGCGGATTAATTATGATCCGTATTGGCATCAATCGATCACTTTGGCTTTTTGGTCTTGTACAAATTGTCTCTATTTTGGGCTTTGCCTGGCTAGCCGAAGCAGAAAAAAGCTTATGGCTACTTGCCCTCATTATCAGCTTTGAATATCTGGGAGTTGGGCTGGGTACTGCTGCATCTGTTGCCTTTATTGCCAAAACAACCAGCAAAGCACATGCTGCAACTCAATTTGCTCTATTTACGGCATTAGCCGCTTTGCCGCGTACCACCCTCAACACATTTAGTGGTTTTTTTGCGGAGTGGCTGGGTTGGACTCACTTTTTTATGTTCTGTACCCTGTTGGCTATTCCAGGCATGCTACTTCTCTTTTATATTGCACCGTGGAATGGAGCCACGCGCTCAATCCCAAAGTACCCAATACCACCAAAAGATGAAGACTCATTAACCGCAAAGTCAGCTAATATTTCACAGTCAACCTAGGGCCTGTTAACACGAAGGGACAACTAAGGTGTGTCCCTTATACTAAGCCACAAACTGAGCGCTTAGTCCCTAAAGTTATTGTACTGTAGTGGTAGATCCAATTCAGCTTCTTTCAAAAGGCTAATAGCTTCTTGCAGGTCATCCCGTTTTTTCCCTGTCACTCTTACTTTATCACCTTGAATAGATGCTTGAACTTTCAGCTTTGCATCTTTAACTAACTTAACAATTTTCTTACTAATATCTTTATCAAGGCCTTGCTTTACCGAGATATCCTGCTTCACCTGCTTGCCTGAACCATAATGGTCTTTCACCTCAAGACATTTTATATCGATGCCACGTTTAACCATTCTGGTTTGCAGTAAATCAATCATCTGCTGTAATTGAAAGTCCGCATCTGCAGTCAGAGATACTGTTTCATCCTGCAATTTAAAGGATGCTTCTACGCCTCTGAAGTCATACCGTTTATCCAGCTCTCGATTAGCCTGATCTACTGCATTATTAAGTTCATGCAAATCTACCTCAGATACAATATCAAACGAAGGCATTAACTATTTCTCCATTCACTAAAAAATAAGAAAGGTTTACACACTTGGCCATTCAGCAACTATCGTTCTAATAACATGTGCTATTCCATAAGTGGATGCAAGCCCATAAATAACGCATATATAACAGTAACTTGACTTTTACACAGCACTTACAAAATAAAAGCAAAAATAGCTCCACCAACTAATGGTAAATTAGCTAAACTTAGAGCCAATACAATAATTTGACAGATATCACGGCCTGTTATTATATCTTAATAATCAGCTTTTCTGTCGAATTTCAGCAGTTTATGCTGCTTCTTAAGCTATTGTAAAACGAATACTCAAGCATTTTCTAAAGTAAACAACAATAAAGCGGTACATAAGAAGTATATTATGGCGAACCTGAATACCCCTATCCTTGTGGTTGATGATGCAAAGTTCAGTAGCATTATGATAGGACGCGCTTTAACAGCTGCTGGTTTTAAAGATATTCGTTTTGCCAGTAGTGCTAACGAAGCCCTCAATCAACTTGAAAAGCGTGCTGCTAATATTTTGATTGCTGACTGGTTGATGCCTGAAATGGACGGACTTGAGCTTACAGATCAAGTGCGCATACTTGACAGTAACTCACATCACTTTACGTATGTCATGCTGCTTACTGCAAAAGAAGGTGTCAACGCATTAAAAGAGGCATTTGATCGCGGCGTTGATGACTTTATCAACAAGTCTGTAATGAATGACCAACTACTCCCAAGAATTTACGCCGCTGATCGTATTTCTTCTATGCAAAACCGTTTATTAGAAGAAAACAGACTACTTACTGATAATATGAATGTGCTTGAAAAGCGCAACCTGGTTGACCCGCTAACAGGTCTTGGTAATTTACGTTATTGCCTGCAACGATTAAGCGATGCGTTACGCCATGTAGAGTCTCGTGAAGCAGCCTGTTGCTTACTCGTGGTTGCGTTACAAAATGGCAAAGAGATTCAAAGTAAATATGGCCTTGCCATTTATCAAGAAATTATTCGTGGTATGGCACGACGATTACATCAGCTTATCCGGCCAATGGACATTTTATCGCGTACTGGAGAAGAGCAGTTTGCGGTCATCACCACACATGATGATCTTGAAGCATTCAATGTGAAAGGCTTTAGACGACTTCATGCTGGGTTAAACCTAAAAGCATTCAAAACGTCTGTAGGCTACTTATCGATTAAAGTAGGCATCAGTATTTGTATAGCCGATAATAAACAAAAATTACCCACTCATGAGCAAATTTTGGTTATTGCCCGCAGTCAATTAGCAAAGTCATTTGAAACTGGTATGATCACGGTTACCCACTGGAAACCTGAGCTAATTGCCAACAAGTCCTAACGGATACGCAATGATCAAAATGAATACTGCCCACTGTGCTGAGCACTTCCAGGCAGCGCCTTGGTTTATTTTAGGTGGTGGTGCAATGGGGTGTTTGTGGGCTTATGATTTATCCCCAAACAGTATTATCCTGGTTAAACCTGAACGCTATCGTCACTACACAAGCGGCTCCACTAAATCCTTAATTACAACTCAGCTCGCTTATCAGCAAACGCCTTTTGCTTCCCCCAACACACGTAAATGTAAACTTGCCAATATACAAAATTACACTTCGCCTATTCTCAAACTTATCGTCACCACAAAAGCACAGGATACAGTAGCAGCCTTAGAAACTATTCAGCACACACTCCATTCCCATGCCCATATACTACTGTTACAAAATGGTATGGGCAGCCAACAAGCCGTTAAAAAACAATTCCCAGAGTATACACTCTGGTGTGGATCTACAACACAAGGCGCCTATACGACGGACTTCCTGCATGTGGTTCATGCTGGATTAGGTCAAACCTGTATTGGACCTTGGCATATAAGCACTGAGACTAACCCTCGATATTCAGCTATTTTTCAACAACAACTAATAACGCAGGGTCAGCAAGTAATATTTATTGATGATATTCTTCCTCTTCTATGGCGAAAGCTGGCAGTCAATGCATGTGTCAACGGTCTAACTGTTTTATTTGAATGTAAGAATGGTGAGTTACTTACTCATCCTAAACACTTAAAGTGGGTTAAAACGCTTTGCCAAGAGACGGCACAGTTTTTAGATTACAAGCGAATTGCCTACACAAAGCCCCTGTTTCAACATGTTTGTCATGTTCTAGAGCAAACTGCTGAGAATTACTCTTCAACCTATATGGATGTTAGCCACCAGCGCTCAACAGAGCTGATGTACATCAATGGTTTTATCCTATCAGAAGCAAAGCGGCTTGGGTTATCATTACCTACACACACCACATTAATGGCGCAGTTGGCTGAAAAAGGTATATTTTAAAGCTTGAACTCAACTAGTTAATAACTATAGTCAGCTCTAAAAGAGTCCTTCGCAAAAGGTATTGCATCACTGAACTGCTATTCTATATCCCAAACGAAGGGTTTTTAGGGGCGGCCGTCAAGCGATGAAGCCCCTGGGCAAGTTTACTGTGAAACTTGCGGTAGCCACTTTAATTGATATAACAGCGCTGCTGGGCGGTTATATTAATAAGTGACTAGGGTGGCAGTTAAATGCTCCTGCATAAACTGCATTCCCACCATCCTTGGTGGTCAAGAGCGCTGACAACAAACCCTAAAAATGATTCGTGAAGGGTATATACAGTTAACTGTGCCTTTTCTGTGAGAATAATCAGTCTATTTTTCTAGGTATTTTCTATAACCATGGCCAGTTTTCGCCGGTACTTAGCAAATGACTCTATCAGCGGCAAGCTGCTCACGCTGTTAATTTCAGTGACAGTGTCATTGGTACTTATTGCCTGTGGTGCATTAACCATCACAACCTATTTAATTTCTAAAGAGTACAATATCACCCAGCCCTTACACCAAATTGAAGCATTATTTGGTAACCCTGTATTAATTACCTATCTATTAGAATCCCCTGAGACAAGTAAGCCCTTTCTTGCCAACCTTAGTTCTCTTACCTCACTGCAGTCACTTAACATTCTTGATGCAAATAAAACATCGCTACTTTCTTATCAGAATACAGAGAGCCAGCCAGAACTCAGTACTGAACAAAGTCAGTTAGCGGTTTACCTTCCTCAAAAAAAACAAACCGTCACATTAGTGCTTGCCGCCAAACCTTCTTTATCCAACGTATTAGTCCTTGCTATCCATATTGCAATTTTAGCTATTATTGCTACGGCTGGCTTGATCTGTATCTTAGCTATACGTCGAGTGAAGCATATCATTATCCATCCCATCCTCCACCTGATTGAGCAAGCACACACCATTTCAGACTATGACAACTACAACGTGCGTGCGACCAAGTTT
This sequence comes from Zooshikella ganghwensis, assembly GCF_018263875.1. NCBI lineage: Bacteria > Pseudomonadati > Pseudomonadota > Gammaproteobacteria > Oceanospirillales > Zooshikellaceae > Zooshikella > Zooshikella ganghwensis. The sequence goes on along the minus strand of NZ_JAEVHG010000001.1, from coordinate 182,110 downwards.
AACAATGATGAAATTGGTATCTTGGCAACATCATTTAATAAAATGCTTAATAAAGTACAAGCTCGAGATCAACAATTGATCAATGCCAAAGATCAAGCAGAAAAAGCCAGCCAACAAGCACAAACTCTTGCCCTGGAAACTCAAAGAACGAATAAAAAGCTGGCTTTAGAAGTTCAAGTACGCACTCATATAGAACAAAAGCTAACGGATTTAAAAAAATACTTAAGCGATATCATTGACTCTATGCCCTCCGCACTCATCGCCATTGAGCAATCCCAGCATATTCAGCAATGGAACAAACAAGCCAGCACACTCTTTGGTATAACTGAAAGTGACGCCTGTGGTAAGTCTGTCTACGAAGTGATTACCTGCTTAAAAAAACATCAGGATACCATTAGTAAGGCTTTAGCACTTAATCAAGCCCAAACAATAGAAAAAGTTGCTATCAAACATCCCAGCCAGGAAGTGCATTATTTCGATATTGTTGTTTATCCCCTGACCTACTCAGCCTCAGCCAATAACTCATCTAAAAAAGGCGCTGTTATTCGGTTAGACGACATTACCCAACGTCTTTTTATTGAAGAAGCCATAGTACAAAATGAAAAAATGATATCCGTTGGTGGCTTGGCTGCTGGAATGGCTCACGAAATTAACAATCCATTAGGAGGGATAGTTCATAATGCGCAAAATATTCAACGACGCTTATCACCCAGTTTAATCAAGAACCAAGAGCTGGCCGCAAGACTGCATATTGATATTCAGTCATTGAACCAGTATTTAGAAGAAAGGGGTATATCTCGCTTTTTAAACAATATACAAGATGCTGGACAAAGAGCATCTAAAATAGTCAATAACATGTTGCAGTTCAGCCGAAGAAGCAACCGTGTCCTACAACCCACTCAACTAAATACACTTATTACACGCACACTTGAAATTGCCCATAGTGACTTAGCCATCAAACAAAGCATTGAGCTTAATACTATAAAAATCAGAACCTATTTTGACCCTCAGCTGGATAAAGTACCTTGTATTAGCAATGAAATTGAACAGGTTTTATTAAATCTCATCAAAAATGCTGCCTATGCTATACACCAGCGTTCAAGCCCTCTAACAGAAGGGTTAATAAATATAAAAACCGAGCGCAAAGAGCAGCAAGCACTTATTATTGTCGAGGATAATGGTGTTGGTATGACAGCTGATGTCAGAACCCGAATTTTTGAACCTTTTTTTACAACAAAAGAAGTAGGATCAGGAACAGGTTTGGGATTATCGGTTTCTTATTTTATCATTACCAATAATCACAAAGGCAAGATGCAAGTCAGATCAACCCCTACAGAAGGCACACGGTTCACCATTAGTTTGCCCTTAGCAGCATCTATTGCAGCATAATTCACAAGGAGTATAAATCTCTCATGATGCTAGGGCCTGTTAACACTATTTGAATATCACTGTTATGACGGTAGAAGCACTAATCTAGGCGCGAAGTGTGAAGTTTAGTTGTTCTAAATAAATAATGAGCAACAACGAGTAGTGCTTTTACCGTCATCACCCTTCGGGCCGTGATTATTTTTCCACCTAGCAGTGTTACAAGTCATTTATGTAGAATGACTACACGGCATTCCTTGTGCCTTGCTAAGCGAAAAAATAGTCTACGGCAGTGGTGATTCAAATAGTGTTAACAGGCCCTAGGCTAAAATGCCAACCTATCACCAAAACTGCCAAGCCTGCAGCCCATACTACAAGTGTCCTCATCAGCAGATCTCGGATAGCCATAAGCTCTTCAACTGCAAGCTGCTGTTGCTCTCGCCAATGATTTAGCTTTACAAACTCTTCCAAGTTCAGTGGCAGTGATAGTGCTTGGAGTCCACAGCGGGCAACAAACTCTCCTGGCTTCTCTGTCCAGTTTGCCCAAATATGTCTTAACTCATGGTAAGCACCTGCAAAGTTACCTGAAAGGGTAAATGAAGCTGCTAACAACCTGGCTGGCAACCACTCGAGTAAATAAAGACAGTCCCAGGCTATTGAAGCACGAACCAATGCAGGACTATGCTTTTCCATATAGTCAATATAAAGCGCATTCAGTCTATATAGCAATGCAGCCCATGGCCCTAATAATACAAACCAAAATACGACTGTAATTAATTGCTGTAGGGCATCATAAAACAATTGACGCCTTAAAAGAATGTATTGATTTTCTATACCTGTGACTTGCTGTTGAGCAAACTCTGGGAATATTTGTTCCGTTCGAATAAAAAGTGTTTCAGGGTTTGCTGTGCGCATAATCGCTAACACGCGATCAAGACGTTTTACAAACCCATGCCGACCAAAACTATAAAGTAAAACTAGAACATTTAATAAAACTAAAGGCGCATTCCATAAAAAACCTTCAAGCAACCAGGTTAAAGCCGCTAATCCTAGTAATGGAATGCTCCAGGCAAGACACCAAAGTCGTACATCAGGTACCAGCTTTACCTTAAACAAGCGCATCAAAAAACTTAACCACTGGAAATACCAGCTGTCATGATGAATTGATTCTCGCCATCGCTTTAATTGACAGCACCCAAAGGCAATAAATATTTCCAAAAAAAGCATTGTCGCCTCGCTGGTTTTATTGTCCGTTTTTTGTCAGCAGCCGCTTAAAATATTTCCAGTCAAACGCAGGTCCTGGGTCCGTTTTTCGTGCTGGAGCAATATCACTGTGCCCCACAATTCGCTCCATTGTAATACCAGGGTAATACTTTATTAATGTTTGTGTTATTTTAGCTAATCGCTGATATTGAACACTTTCATAAGGCTGGTGATCAGTACCCTCAAGTTCAATACCTATCGAAAAATCATTACAGTTTTGTTGTTCTAAGAATGCAGACTCCCCTGCGTGCCATGCTCTTTGATCAAAACGAACAAACTGAACTACATCACCTTTCCGACCAATCAATAAGTGAGCCGATACTTTCAGGTTCGAGATTTCTAAAAAATAAGGATGATCATTGGGATTAAGCTGATTAGTGAAGAATTGACGTATAAAGCCATTACAGTATTGGCCTGGTGGTAACGAAATATTATGTATAACAAGTAAGTCAATAGTGACTGAGGCAGGACGACTGTTACAGTTCGGGCTTGGACAAAACGTTGCCCCCTCAATGAGCCCATTTTCAATTGTTTCAAACACAACAAAGCCACCACACATGATTAGACATCATGTGTTAGGCTATCATAAGCAAAAATAAGATTCTCTCAAATATACCCTACATAAATGATGTTAGGCTTTCATTTTACGCAGGTTACCAATAACTGACTGAAGCGCTCGATCAAATAGGAGGTCGTCATCTAGCAGCGTAATATTGCCATTTTCAATATCTAGTGCTAAATCTAAATGGGTTTTTTCAGCTACCTTAACACCCGTACGGTTAACAAAAATATACTTACCATTAGGCTTAATATAGGCCGCTAGCTTAGCTCGATAACGATTTTCAGTTGATTGACCAAACTCTACCCAACTACCCACTTTCAATCTTTCTAGCTTCGCTAAACTGGCATCACTGACTAAGGGCTTTTGTTTGTCTTGTAACTTATTACCTTCTGCCTTAACCCCCATAGCGGCCATATTGGCTGTTTGCATTTGCTCAAGCGGCTGCCCACTTTCTGCTGACGTCATTGCTTGCCCCTTTTCATTATTATCTTGAGCTTGTTCAGCTTTTTGCCTTGTGGACTCAGGCGCAACAGGTAACTGTGGAGGAACTTCTGACACCACTTGTTGTTTAATTTGTGGTTGGTCAGTGGCTACTGGGCTTACTTCAGTTTCTTGCGTTGGTCGAGGAGTCCTCAGGCTTTTGATTTGCAAATTTCTGATTTGCACAAAAAGCTCTTTCATATTGAAAGGATCATACGCAATACTGGTCAAACCTTCCTTGATCTTTTTCATTAAAGGAGGGACAAGTCTCAATAATTCTTTACGTTCTTCTACACGCTGATGCGGTGTAATACTCCATAATAACTGGTCCATCGTTTTTACTGCATCCTGCCAGGCCTTTGACTCCTCTCCCTCTTTAAGGTAAGCCAGAAACATGACATTACTCCATGCATCTGTCAGCAAGTTTGTGACAACTTCAGGCACTTGTCCTTTAACTAACCGCTCCTGTATTGTTTTATCAACAGTATCTCTAGCCACCTCAGATCTTGCTTTACCTTCTTCAGCATCTTTTGTGCGCTGCTCAAGAATACCTGCGCGATGCCGCTCTTTTTCAAGAAACTGGGTAAAGTCATCTAATAGTTCTTTGAAAAGCTCAACATTATCAGTGAAATCATTAAGTATCCGTTGAACAATTTCATCCGTTTTTTTGTAAAGTGCTTGCTGAGCTTGATCATCACGCTCATCACAACCGAGTGCCGCAGCAGCCATCTCATTCAACAGTTTGCGGGCAGGGTGAGCGGCTTTGCAAAATACCGCCTTGTCAATGATAGCAACTTTCAGTATTGGAATTTGTAAGCGGCCAATGAGCGCCTTAAAGTTTTCAGGCAAGTTTCGATCATCAAGAATATACTCAAAAACCAGTGATACCAGGTTGATTACATCCTCATCAACCTCACCAAGGGATTTATGCACTTGTTGCTGAACGACACCTCGCACCTGTACAGCTAAATCCGTGTTCTGCATATCAGCCAGACGTCCCACTTGAAAAATTGGCTGATGCTGTAGCTGAGAAAGTGCCGACATGAGTTGCCCATGATCGATCACAGGTTGATCAGATGCTATTGCTGGTTGAACCTGTGGGCGAAAATGCCCCAATAACCCACGCAATTCATTAAAAAACTCTTGAGCCAGATGATACTCTGTAGCCCCGTCCCCGCCAGCAGCTGAAAAGCCTGTGTCACCTCCAGCCTGGTCACTTGCAGAGGTTTGCGTCTTTCTGGATGACGACAATGTTGGTCGCTGACTGGGTCTACGCGCTGCCTGAGCTGATGTCAGGTGAGGCATTACACCTGCTGTTTTCAATAGGTTATTAGCATCACTGTAATACTTATCCAGCTCACCAAGCACATATTTTTCAAACAGCTTGAATATGACAAGCTTAATTTTGATTTCAGCATCAATGGATTTACAGGCGTGAACAAAAGCAGTACAGAGAGAGTGCGGACCAAGTGGATTATTTTTGTCATTTATAGTTTGCTGAGGAACTAGACTGTCAATACGGAGAGATAAGTGCATCAAATTCATGCTGACATCATGATTTAGCACTTTAGAAACCATTGTTTCAACCGCAACAGCTTCTTCTAAATCATCATTTTGTACCAAAGAAAGTGCATCAGCACTAAAGCTATCATAAGCGAGGGTTGCAGACTGGTCCTTAGCTTTAACAAGTTGAGTGAAGTTACGCTTATACTCTTCATGAAAGGTTGAAATAATAGAAGTACGCTTTAAACGAACCTCACGCATAGCTTCAAAAAATGCGTTTTGCTCTGCGTTACTGCCAGCACGATCAGCCCGCTCAAACAATACATCATCAACATTTTCAAACAAGTTGCCTAGTGCACTACGTAAGTGATTGTTAAAGCTTTCAGAAAGCTGATTTAGAAGCGGTGAAAGTCTTGCATTCAATGCAGTTGAACCACCCTGATTAGAAATCTTACTTATCGGTACAACTTTAGACTCATGGTTCATATTCTGCATCTCCGTACTAAACCAAGCACTACTTTGAAGTGATGCGTTACTTACTGATTTGTTTCACTACATAAGCAAGTATAAGTTATTAGCGCCACATTCCCTGAAGTATCACGTTCCTAACAAAGCAGGCTCTAACCCTCCTGATAGAATCATTTCCCGGACTAATAGGAGAAAAAAGTAAACTGCCTAGTCAATTATAGCGTTAATATTGTCGCAAAAAGATCACAAAAAGAAAATATTGGTGAATCAGTCACATTTTTGTAGGTTTTGTGCCATTTTTATGTCTTTACTTATTTCATCTAAACCATCAAAATGACACGTTTATTTTGATTTGCTATAACACTGGTAGATAAAAGGCCAAAGCAGCACGATAAGAGTTCATTCTGGTCACTGTAAGCAAAAAGTTTGTGTCCCCTAAATAAGCCCTCCAAAAGCAGGCAAACACTTCACTATCTCTTATTTACAGCAATAAGCTATAAAAAAGACTTACGCTATTTCAAGTTTATATACCTTACAAGCTATCCTACCTACTCATCTATCTGCGCAAAACAAAGGATAAAAATGCAACGAGGGAGCTATTGTGGTGTAAGCATCCAACATATTTCATACTTTAAGCTATTTGTAATACTATAGAATTTGCGTTTTCGACAGCCTACGAGAGCTTTTGATGCAAACCAACCCTCACAGTAAACTCGGCAAAGGCATGATGATTGCCGGTTGGACAATTGCTTTACTAATATTGACGTCGATCTTTGCAAAGTTTGAGTCATCACAAAACAATCCTAACCAACAGCTTGAAGTCACCCAAACAGTGAATGGCGAAGTACAAGTTCATTTAAAACGAAATCGTTATGGTCATTACGTGCTGACAGGGCAAATAAACCAACAAGATGTCACCTTTCTGGTCGACACTGGTGCTACTTACGTTTCAGTCCCTGAAGCTGTAGCAGAACAGCTTGGCATGATTAAGCAAGGACAAGGTTATGTTCAAACGGCGAATGGAACAGTAACTGTTTACTATTCAACCATCCGACAGCTCACTATTGGTGATATCGAGCTTTATGATGTCCCCGCTAATATCAATCCCCACATGGATGATGATGAAGTTCTTCTTGGTATGAGTGCACTTAAGCACGTAGAGTTTACTCAGCGTGGTAATACATTAATACTAAAAACGTCTTCATAAAGACATCCTGTTTTTCGCTCGCTATACTCTTGCCCATACTTTCTATTCATCACTAAATACCCTTAATTGGCTATGTATTCCAATCAACAATTGCAAGACAGTATTGACCAAATCACCACTTTTGCCCTTGCCGAAGATATCGGCAATGGTGATATTACCGCAAACCTTATTCCTGCTGACGAAAATGCAACAGCCACTATAATTTCTCGTGAAGATGCTGTTATTTGCGGACGGCCTTGGGTCGATGCCACATTCCATAAAGTAGACTCGACAATAAACACCCACTGGCAAGTCAACGAAGGTGAACACGTTACACCGAATCAGCTGTTGCTCACGGTATCTGGTCCTGCTCGCAGCTTATTAACTGCAGAACGTACAGCCCTTAACTTTTTACAGACGCTGTCAGGCACTTCCACACGTTGTAGCCACTACGCCAAACTAGTAGCTCACACAGAAGTGAAACTACTTGATACCCGTAAAACACTTCCTGGCTTACGGCTAGCACAAAAATACGCCGTTGCCCAAGGTGGTTGTTTTAACCACCGCATTGGTTTGTACGATGCATTTCTTATAAAAGAAAATCACATTGCAGCTTGTGGTAGTATCTCCGCAGCTATTAAAAATGCTCAGGCTTTAAACTTAGGGAAAAACATTGAAGTTGAAGTGGAAAATTTAGATGAACTGCATGAAGCCCTGTCCGCTAAAGCAGACATCATCATGCTGGATAACTTTTCAATTAGTGACTTACAGCAGGCTGTTTCCATCAATAAAAAACAAGCGAAGCTTGAGGCCTCAGGAAATGTAAGCAAAGAAACCATTATAAGTATTGCAGAAACAGGTGTTGACTATATATCCATTGGCGATTTAACCAAAAGCTGCCAAGCCATTGATTTATCAATGCGTTTTCAATAACAAACTGTCTGCATACCACCAATCAGTCACTTTTTTAGCTACTATGACATCATAATTTGACTGGTGTATTAAAAAAACCCTTCACTAAGGGTATATACTTTACACATCTCTTTTTAATCAGCGCTACCCATAATATGGGTAGTACTAACCAACGGTTTAAAAACAAAATATTCTATGAAAAAAATCCTTGTTACTGGTGGCGCTGGCTATATCGGCAGCCATACGTGTGTAGAGCTACTTAATGCAAACTATGATGTCGTTGTTGTTGATAATTTATGCAACAGTAGTAGTGAAGCCCTTAACCGTGTTCAAAAAATTTGTAACAAAGAGCTTACTTTCATCAAAGCGGATATACGTGATAAAGAAAGCATGGAAAGAATCTTCAAAGAGCATTCTTTCTATGCCGTAATCCACTTCGCTGGTCTAAAAGCCGTTGGCGAATCAACTCAAATACCACTGACCTACTATGAAAACAATATTACTGGCACGCTGAACCTCATCCAGGTAATGCAGCAACATAAAGTATATAACTTCGTTTTTAGCTCTTCTGCTACGGTCTATGGCGATCCTGCAAGCCTTCCTATCACTGAAGACTTTCCTCTTTCAGCGACAAACCCCTATGGTCGCTCAAAACTTATGATTGAAGAAATTCTAAGAGACCTTTATCAAGCAGAGCGTCATTGGAATTTAATAATACTACGCTACTTTAACCCTGTTGGCGCCCATAAGTCAGGACTCATTGGGGAAGATCCACAAGGTATACCCAACAACCTGATGCCTTTTATTTCGCAAGTAGCTATTGGTAAGCGTGAAAAACTTCATGTATTTGGCAATGACTATGATACAAAAGATGGCACAGGGGTAAGAGACTATATACATGTGGTCGATTTAGCCAGAGGCCATGTTAAAGCGCTCGAAAAAATTCAGGAAAATCCTGGATGTAAAGCCTATAATTTAGGCGTAGGTACAGGCTACAGTGTACTTGAAATGGTCAATGCATTTGCAAAAGCCAGCGGTAAGCCTGTCCCATATGATATCGTTGCAAGAAGACCTGGAGATATCGCTGCCTGCTACGCCAATCCAGATTTATCAGCCAAAGAATTACATTGGAAGGCTGAGTTAGGATTAAAAGATATGGTAGAGGATACCTGGCGCTGGCAGGAAGGGAATCCAGGGGGTTATTAAAACTTATAAACCTTAGGTATTTTCTATTGTTACATGTTGGTTTTGTAACTACATCCTACCCATTATCAGAAAAGAGCAACAGTGGTATTTTCACTAAGAAATTAGCTGATGCTCTTATTAAACAAGGCTGCAATGTTACAATTGTTACTCCAGCAGACTCCTCTACAAACTCAAAAAAACTAACAAAAAATATACTACTGATTAAATACGCACCTTCGTTCTTAAGAAAATTGTGCCATAATCCAGGTGGAATTCCTGCAGCCTTGAAGCAAAATAAACTGAACTATTTTTTAATCCCCTTTCTGTTAGCAGGAATTTTTTTATTATCAATTAAAGTTGCAAAGCAAGTGGACATCATACATGCTAACTGGGCGATTAATGGACTTTTATGTGGCATTTCCGCATTTATTTTAAGGAAACCTTGTATTACAACAGTAAGAGGTGAAGACATCAATCAAATAACTGAGTCAAAAATTCACTATTTAGTCGTACTATTATGCTTACAACTTAGTAGCAAAGTCGTATGTGTTAGCAAAAACATATTAAATAAACTTGTAAATAATTACCCAAAATACAGTAACAAACTAGTTTGTATTCATAATGGTATTGATAACAGTTTTTTTCAACCATTAAAGCTCATAAATACTAGCAATAAAATTCAGTTACTTACTGTTTCCAGCTTAACAAATTTAAAACAGATTAATATTATACTTGAAGCAATTAGTCTGACAAAAAAGAATATATTTTTAACTATAGTTGGTAGTGGACCTGAAGAAAAAAATCTCAAACTACTTTGCAAAAAATTAAATATTGAGAGCAAGGTAAAATTTGAAGGCGCAGTTAAAAATGACCAATTACCCAGCTATTACAAAAGAGCTGATATATTTATCCTAGCGAGTAAACGTGAAGGCAGACCAAATGTAATTCTTGAAGCGTTTGCATCAGGAAAAGTCGTAGTTGCTAATAAAACAGCGGGGATAGAAGATATAATAACAAATAATAAAAATGGGATACTTTTTAAGTATAATAGTGCCGAAGATTTAAATAATAAAATTGATTTTATTATTTCAAACAAAAAAATTGCTCATACTTTACAAAAGAATGCCGTAAGCTATCTTAAGAAAAAAAGGCTAAATTGGGCAAATACCGCAGATCAATACATAAGTTTATATAGACAATTATGTGCGGTATAATTTTTGCTTATAACCCTGACGAAAGTAATTACGATCTTAAGTATCGCGTAGAGTCCTCACTACACCAACTACATCACCGCGGCCCTGATGAGCAGAATATTATTCATGCTGATGCCTTCCTGGGACATACAAGACTTTCAATTATCGACTTAAATGATAGCCATCAACCTATGGTTGATCCTCATAACAGGTTTTACCTAACTTATAACGGAGAAATATACAACTACAAATCTCTAAGAAAGTACCTTGAAAGTGACTGGAAGTTTAGAACACAAGGAGATACAGAAGTTTTACTTGCCGGCCTTGTAAGTCATGGAGAAATGTTCATTAGCCAGCTCGAGGGTATGTGGGCTTTCATATTATGGGATAAATTGAAAAAAAAAGTCCTTTTATCTAGAGATAGAGTCGGAAAAAAGCCACTCTACTACTTTACCAACCAAAATAAAATATTCGCCTCATCAGAGCTACCAGCACTTTTAAAATTAATAGACTTCACTCCTAAAGAAGATATAGAGTGTACAATTGACTACTTTAAATATGGGTATTACCTCCCTGGATACACTGCTTATAAAAATATCAATGAAATACTACCAGGTCATTATGCTATATGGTATCCCTATAAGGAAATTGTAAGGAAACAGTATTGGAGTATTAACTACTCAACTTTAGAAAAGACACAAGCCTATGATAATACTAGTGAACTTAAATCCCTTTTAACTGAGTCTGTAAGAAAAAGAATGATCTCTGATGTGCCTATTGGAGCTTTTTTATCTGGTGGAGTAGACTCATCTATTATTTGCTCAATCATTACAAGCCAACTCAAAAATGACTTAAAGACCTTTTCAATCGGCTTTAAAGAAAAGTCATTCGACGAAAGAAAATATTCAACTCTAGTAAGTAATTACTTAAACACGGAACACCACTTAAAAGTAATCGAGTCTTTAAATTATGAAAGTATTAAGTTACTCATTAACAAACATATAGGTCAACCCTTCTTTGACGCATCAATAATACCGACAGCAGAAGTATCCAAACTTGCTGCCTCTCAGGTAAAGGTAATTCTTAGTGGAGATGGCGCTGATGAACTTTTTTCAGGTTACCAACGATATCAGGCTAGAGTTATATTACAGTGGTATAGTCGTTTACCCCCTTACCTTAAAAGAAACACTGAGAAATTAATAGCGTTATTACCATCACCATTAGCACACCATAGTCGGAGTATTATAAAAAAAGCCAAGCTATTTATTGAAACTTTAAATCGTCAAGATGATGAAACACCGTATATTGGATCAAGACTTTTCACAAACCAAGAGATCAAACTTTTGTTAGGCGTAAAAAATTTAGATAGTAAAGATAAAAATTTTTTCAAGTATTCATGTGGTTATGATGATATACATACTATGATGTTTATGGATTCTTTAGTATACTTACCACAAGATATTCTGCTTAAGGTCGACCGAGCAACAATGGCTAATTCAATTGAGGCAAGATGTCCTTTTTTAGATCACTCAATTATTGATTTTGCTTTTAAATCACATATAAAATCACATAGATCCTTATTTTCAGGAAAAAAAATCCTCAAATCAAATTTTAGACATGATTTACCACAAACTATCTTCACTCGAAGAAAGCAAGGTTTTGGCTCTCCAGTTAGCTATTGGTTTAAATCAGACCTTGGGTCAGAATTAAGTAAAATGTTACAAAAAAATAGTGTTCATAATAGTCAGGTTGTTGACCAAATGATAAGTAAGCATACATTAGGTCAAGTAGACTACGGTATAAGGCTCTGGTCAATCTATACTTACTTACTATGGAAAAATTTTCATTTTTAACTAGCTACTATAAGCCAAAGCCAGGAGGACTTTGCAAAAGGTATTTTAGAGCAATCAGTGCCCTTCTTGATAGAGGGCATACTGTGCATTATATTTCGACTGAACCCTTTCCAATATCACACAGCAACTTATTTTTCCATAAGATACCATATAAGTTGAACACTAGTGGCTTTTTATTTTGGATCTATTTTACTATTATTACTGTCGTATATTCAATAATTATAACTAACAAGCACTCAATTGATAAATTTTTCTCATTCCATTATTACTATACCTTACTATTTAAACTAGCCACCAATCTATTCAAAAAAGAAAGTCATTTATTTATAAGAGCCGATTCAATAACAAATAATAGGATACTTAACAAATCAAAACTATTAATTTATTTTGAAAAGTTATTAGAGGGCCTATCCATTCACAATTCATTCATATATCCTGTATCTATAACACTTGAAAAAAATATAATCAACAGACACAAAATTTTAAAGCCTTTATACTCACAAGTACTTTATAATGAAATTAAAACACCTTACTCTCACAGCAAAGTACCCAGTGACACTTTAAGGTTTTGTTTTGTTGGCATATTAGAACCTAGAAAACAACCATTAATGCTTGTCGATATATTTAATACTTTACAAAAAAAAAATTGCATTCTTAATATTTATGGAAAAGGCCCTTTAGAGGATCTTATAAAATCATCGATAAAAAATAATAAAATAATTTATAAAGGATGGGTAAGATCTGATAGAATTTGGATAAACAATGACATTCTTCTTCATCCTTCACTCCATGAAGGGTGTCCTAATTCCGTACTTGAAGCAATATCAAATAATACATTAGTCATCGCTTCAGATATTGAAGAGCATAGAGAAATTATTCCTAGAGAACAACTCATTTTAAATCAAAAAGATTCTTGGACGAAAATAATTTTACAATTAACAAAAAATAGACTAGATAATTCACAGCAAGAAAAAAAATCTTCCTTCCTTTGTTTCAACTGGGAGCACGCCATCTGCTCAATCCTCACAGAGAACCAAAATGTTTGACCTTGGAGAAAACTGGCATAATTTTTCAAAAAACACTAATTCAGCCAGAATTAAAAACGCAGAAAACTCACTAAAACAAAAATTCAATCTAGACAATATGAATGGCCTGACAATTTTAGATATTGGCTGTGGTAGTGGCATTTTTATTTGAGCAGCCTATAATCTAAGAGCAACAGTCACTTCAATAGACATCAATAAAAAGTGTATAGAGTGCACAAAAATTTTAAAGGAAAAATACTCTAATAAAAGCCAAAATTGGGTTATAAAGCAAGCAGACTTTACTAATAGTGAAGTCGTCAAACTTATTACTCCACACGATATCATATACTGTTGGGGTGTATTACATCATACGGGTAAAATGTGGGAATGTTTTGAGAAGTTTTTTTATTAGCTAAAAATGATAGCTTGTTATATAGCTATCTATAACGACCAAGGATTTATCTCCAAAATATGAAAAGAAAACAAAAATCGATTATAATAGCAACACCTTTTCAAAATACACAATAATTTTTTACATTACTTCCTATTCAAACCACTATACTAATAGCAAAAGGGTCTTTGAAACACTTTAGTCCTTTTTACTATTTTAAGGATTCAAACAATCCAAGAGAAATGAATTTTCACTATGATTTTATTGATTGGGTTGGTGGTTTTTCCATTGAAGTAGCGACTCCAAAAGAAGTATTACTTTTTAGTAAAAAATATATGCTTGAGGTAACTAACCAGTATCTAACCAATGGGTCTGGATGTAATGAGTATATATTAAAAAATCAGCTAAAATCTAGTAATTTAATATTATTTTTGCTAGTTTTTCACCGTAAACTTTATTCAATTCAGAAGATGGGTGACCATCAAGAACATTAACAGCTAAATTTTTATTATTTAAATTATCTATGATTTCTTTTTCATGATTATAGACTGTAAAACCTATATTCTTTGCTATTTCTTCCGCTTGATGGTACCATTTTAAGAATAATTGTAGATCACTGTTTGGAGATGCATAGTTTGTTGGTTTGTCTGTGTATGTACCTTGATTTAGGATAGCAAATACTGGTGGAGGCAAATCTAATGAGTCTGAAATATCTTTTATATCAATCAGTGCCTTTTCAAAAAGGTCCCATTCTTGAGATGACCTGTTATATGTTCTATCAAGTGCATCCTGCCAATTTGGGATAATACCAAATAATTCAGCCAAAGTATAAAATAACTCCTTTAAAACCTTACCAGTATAACTTAAGCCAAAGCTATTTAATATGTTGGCCAATGAATGGACTAAATACCCCCAGTCTTTATACAAGTGATATCTTTCATGACTAAAATTTTGACTTTTAGACTGAGTATCATTTAAGCAAAAACCCACTACTATTAAATCTGGATTAACTATTTTATGATACTTATATAAAATATTTCTTTCATGAACAGTTGAAGCACTGGGTAATCCAAAGTTTAAAATCTCATACTTAATATTCTCTCTACTATCATTTGCATTTTTTTCTGCAACTTCAGTATATCGTTCCTTGATAGAAAGACCAGCACCCCATGTGAGTGAATCGCCGAGCACCATCACTCGAAAAACATTATCTTGTTTTGAAAATGTAAAATTTTTTTCCCTAAAACCGAGTTTATTAACCTTGACAAGATTACCCCATGTATAATAACCATCTTCGTAAAAACCATTTTTTGGGAGACTTCTATAAGGACTAAAAAAAAATTCAAAACCATATAGAACTATCAAAACAAGAACAACGTTAATAACCACAATAACAATAGTTTTTTTTAACCAAACAATTAGCTGCGTCATTTTTAATGACTCACAATAATTATAGTAATAATTTAAAAAGAGTCACTAGTATATACTCCCTTTATAAAAAAGCCACCACCACAGTTTAATGCTAACATTTTTTCTGGTTTATCCACCAAAAAATCATCTATTGCTTTTGTTGCGCCAGGACATGTATATACCCCATAATCATCACATACAAAAACCCCTCCTTTATTAAGACGATTATAAAAAAATTCGATGCTATCATGCGTGGGTTGATAAAGATCAACATCAATGTGGACAAATGAAAATCGCTCTTCCTCCAATAAATAAAATTTATCTGGTATCCATGACTTAAATACCTTGTAATTATCAAACTCTTTAAGCGAGTTCTTTAGCTCTTTTTCACTTGAGTATAGATCTCCTTCTTGCCAATGTTTTCCATCTTCACTACCTGGTCTTGATAACCCCTCAAATGAATCAAATATATAATGACACTTCTTACTACATTTACTTTTATTGAATTTACACACCAAATATGAAGAAGCTCCTTTGTATGTTCCACATTCTACCGTATTGCCAGAAATTCCTACAGTTAGCCGTAATAGTTCATTTAACATCCAACGTCTATCTGTGTTATTTTTACTACGTTCTCCAAACTTATCAAGATACTCATTAAACTCTTCATTTTCCCACCAATATAGTTGAGGCCACATAAACCTATATTTTGGAAAAATTATTTTTGCTATCATCTTTAAAAGCTCAAACTTAACTTCTTCTAAAGTATACCTTGTTAACAATACTTTTATCTTTCCTATCACTATTACTCCTATCTTTTATCGTTTCCGATACATCATTGATGTAATTTGCTCAGAAACCAATCCAACCAAAAAGATTAGAACCCCATTACCAATTAATAAAACCCCCATATTCGTAAATGCATTTTGCGTCCAGTAAGTATATAAATAGTATAAAACACCCAACATTATATGCATAACACTCAATGGAAAAAATATTTTTAGTGGCGAGTATAAAGTACACACTTTAAAAATAATCAATAAAAATTTAATACCGTCTTGATATATTTTTATATGACTTTTACCATACCTTTTTTTGACATTAATATTTTCATACCCCACTGAGTAGCCAGCTCTAAAAAATGCAATAGTAGAAGTTGTTGGGTAAGAAAAACCGTTTGGATATAACTCAATAAACTCTTTTAATTTTTCTGTATTTGCTACTCTAAAACCTGATGTCAAGTCTTCAACTTTATGACCTACAACCCATGAGCTAAGCTTATTATATACATAGTTAGCTAATCTTCTGAAAGCTGTTGCATGGTCTTTTGATCGTCTTGCACCCACAATCATATCAAACCCCATTTCAAACTTATTAATTAAGTTATAGATCTCCTCTGGGTTATGCTGTCCATCTGCATCTAGTAATATCACATTTTCTGACTCAACTCTTCGAAGCCCTGACTTAACAGCAGCACCATTACCTAAAGATACTTTATGAGTTATAAAACAAATATCATTATCTTTACAGACATTTACTGTATCATCTACACTTCCATCATTAACAACAATTATAGTTTCAACATAATCATTTTCTTTAAGTTTAGGTATTAAACATTTTAGTGTTCTAGATTCATTCTTTGCAGGAATTACAACACTATATTTCTTTATTTTCTTCATCTTTTACTCTCTCACTTATAACTCCTCTATACTGATTAATAAGTGGCATAAAAATCATGAGTCTCCTTTTGCTTTTTCGTTCCAAATCATTCAGTACAAGTAATGCTATATCAAACTTATCATTTTCATACAAAGCTTTTACATACCTCAAGCCATAACCAATCTTATCCCTTTCATTTATATACGCCACTTTAGCATAGTATTCATACTTAAACATATCACCTAATGAAAAAAATAGTTCTGAAAGAGCACCAGAAAATCCAGGAACACCTTTAACCACATTATCAAAATTCAGTTTATATACAACTTCATCCAAACCAAGATTTTTACACCTTTTTTTATTGTATACTTTAGCTAAATTCTTTATCGCACTCATATAATACATAGCTTCTTGCTTTTCATCTGTACTAAAGTATTTTTTTTCAATTTTATTAATATCAACTTCTATAACATTATTACATGCTAATGCTAGCATGTGAAACCCATAACCAAATTTAAGCTCTTCTCTCTTAGATATTTTATTTAAAACATGCAGTCCCTTTTTAATATCTCCATATCTCATATAGTAGTTACTCATTTCAACAGATGCTCTTGAAGAACCTGGATTCCTCTCATACTCCTTAACTGCCAAACTATCCATACTTCTCCATACGTTTGCTCTAGTATAAAGAACCAGACAAAATAGCAACAAGTATAAACAATATAATGAATAGATACTTCTTTTATACTTAGCAACATTTAAAAACTTAAATAAAAAGTACGCAATTAAAAAATAAATCCCTACAGACGGAAAGTAATTCCTGTGCTCAAAATACATTTCAAGTGAGAATATGCTTGACTCAAGACTCAACCCCATTAAATACCATCCCCACCCCCAGAGAGCAACTTTCTCAAAACGAAATAAAAAAAAACTAATCACAATAAAAGTAATTAGTTTTAGAACAGTCCACCCATCACAGAACAAACATTTATACACTTTATAGTTATCAAAAAATATGCCCATATTTCTCTCTAGTGGAAATACTAAATTAAACATGTAATCGCATACCACATTAACTTGAGTAATGAGCCTTTCTAAATAGTTAAAATCTCTATTTCTATAACCCTCTATAGTAAAATAGTCCCATTTCAGGAAAAGGTAGCACACACCAATCAATATAGGAGTAAACAAGGCTATTAATAGTTTCATTGATAGCTTTTTATCATCACTTTTCCCTGAAAGCATAAATATAATTTCAGTTAGTGCTATAATAAGTAACACTGTTACTCCATTTTCTTTTGCTAGCAATGAAATCAAACAAATTACATATATAAAAATAATTTTGTAAAATTTATAACGCCCACAAGATAAAAACAAAAAATAATACAACACAGCAACAAGCATAAAAAAAGCTGCTAACAAATTCATTCTTTGTATAACGTAAACAACACTGCTCAAATGCATAGGTGACAGCACCCATAAAAGAGTCGTAAACATTGAAATTAAATATATATTATTTAATTCAAAGCATTGCAAATAGTGACGTATAATAAAGAAAACTAATACAGAGTTTATTATATGAATCACTATATTTGTTATCTTATATGCAGCAAAGTTATACCCATACAAATAGTAATCAAATGCAAAGGTTATCATGGCTATTGGGCGACTAAAAAACCCTGAGGTGTTGCTAAAAGCAATATCCCACCAGCTTACTACAGGATTATCTAGGTTTTTTAAAACAATAAGGTTTGTTTCATCATCTAAAACAAAAAAATTTGTAATGGCAGAAGAGTATAAAAAGAAAATAAGTAAGGACGTGAAAGTAAAAAAAAGAAATATTATATATTTTTTAGCCATAGAAGTATTTTGAGGCAGCTAGAAGCTGCCTCATTTTTTCATTATTAACGACAAGTAGCAGGTAAGTATTTCGGATCTAATGTGCCTGCACTACAATCCCAGGATACAGCGCCACTATTAAACGTCCCTTCAAGAGTAAAGGTTCCTGATGCCCCAGCAGCTGTACCATTCATCCTTATTGTAATTGTTTCATCTGCAACAGTAACTGATGAAACAAATGGGCTTGTGACTGTTGTAGCTAAACCTGCTGTTGCATTATTTGATGGCCAACGGTTTTCAGAAAGCCTGAACTCTGATACTGCAGACTTAGCAGAAGAGGCCATACTAATTCCCTCGGTAACTTTCGCTCTAATTGTATAATCCTGATACGCCGGTATGGCTACCGCCGCTAAAATTCCAATGATCGCAACCACGATCATTAATTCAATTAACGTAAAACCTTGTTGCATTTTTTTCATGTGGAGCTCCTCCGATCAAATCCTATTCACTTGAATAGTCATAGTACGGATGTGAGAGCAATGCCAATGCCAATTTCATTAGTTAGTACGCACTCACCTCATTAGCATTAACATACTGTACATTACTTAAAACTTAACACGTTAACTAAGACAGATTGATGTCAGGACCTTTTTTAATCAGTTACCTTCATCACCACTTAGTGACAAAATTTGTCACATACTTTATGTTAATTATATCTCTTATATAGATTGTTACTTTTCGATCTATACTTTGCATATCCTTCATCAACTAGACACAGTAGTAACTATTCCATGTCCAGAATCATGCTTACCGGTCTTGCGAAAAGACTTGTTGATGACAACCTACTTGACGAAGAAACGGCACGAAATGCTTATCAAGAAGCTTCAAAGCAGAAAATTCCTTTTGTAACACACTTAGTGCAGTCCGACTTGGTCAAACCACTGGAAGTTGCTCGACTGGCTTCTGAAGAGTTTGGCTCACCTTTGATGGACTTAGATAGCTTTGACTTTGAAATTGCACCTAAAGATGTTGTTGATGAAAAGCTTATTCGCAAACACCATACAATTCCTCTATATAAGCGCGGTACTCGGCTTTTTATCGCTGTATCTGACCCGACTAACTTAGCAGCACTAGATGAAATTCGTTTTAATACAGGACTCAATATTGATTCTGTTTTGGTTGAGGAAGATAAACTCAATACAGCGATCGAAAAGTTTCTTGATACCACAGATGATGGCTTATCGGATCTTGATGATGAAGGTTTAGAAGATCTTGATATTAGTGCAGTCGATGAAGATCAAGACGATGGTGGCCCAGTGGCCAGCGAAGCTGATGATGCACCTGTTGTAAAATTTGTCAACAAAATGCTGCTTTCTGCCATTAAGGGAGGGTCATCAGATTTACACTTTGAGCCTTATGAAAAAACATACCGCGTTCGCTTTCGTACTGATGGTGTATTACACGAATCAGCAAAACCCCCCATCAGCTTAGCCCCACGGATTTCATCACGCTTAAAAATCATGTCATCTATGGACATTTCTGAACGTCGTAAACCGCAAGACGGCCGGATTAAAATGCGACTATCGAAGACCAAGTCTATCGACTTTCGCGTGAATACCTGTCCAACCTTGTGGGGTGAAAAAATCGTACTACGTATTCTTGACCCCACCAGTGCCCAAATGGGCATCGATAGCCTAGGATATGAAGAAGCTCAAAAAGAGCTTTATATGAATGCTCTTATGCAACCACAGGGTATGATTTTGGTTACCGGGCCTACAGGGAGTGGTAAAACCGTATCGCTTTATACCGGCCTCAACATTCTCAATACCGTAGAACGTAACATTTCAACTGCAGAGGACCCAGTTGAAATCAACCTTGAGGGGATTAACCAAGTTAACGTCAACCCCAAGCAAGGAATGGACTTTGCCCAGGCATTACGTGCCTTCTTGCGTCAAGACCCTGATATTATCATGGTGGGTGAGATTCGAGATCTAGAGACTGCCTCGATTGCTATCAAAGCTGCCCAAACAGGGCACATGGTAATGTCAACATTACATACCAACAGCGCCGCTGAGACATTAACCCGCTTGCTCAATATGGGAGTACCCGCTTTTAACCTTGCGACAACTGTTAACCTGATTATTGCTCAACGGCTTGCTAGGAGATTATGCAGCAACTGTAAGCAAACCATTGATGTTCCAGAGAAAACTTTACTGGAAGAAGGCTTCACTCCTGAACAAGCAAAATCTGCTGTACTTTATGGTCCCAGCGCTAAAGGCTGTGAAAAGTGCAATAAAGGTTATAAAGGCCGTGTTGGTATTTATGAGGTAGTGAAAATAACCCCCGCTTTATCAAGAATTATTATGGAAGAGGGTAACTCTATACAAATTGCAGAAGTTGCTGACCAAGAGGGCTTTAGTAATTTACGCAAGTCTGGCCTGTTAAAGGCCCTCCAAGGGGTTACCAGCCTGGAAGAAGTTAACCGCGTTACTAAGGATTAAGCAAATAGGCGCTAAAAACATGAAATGGTTGGCATTAATAGGTTTTCGGCCTCCTTATTAGTATTCGCAATAACGATTAATAGGCTACACTAATAATGCGAACCATTTCATATAAATTATTTTAAATAGTTATTTCGAAGCAAAGATAAGCAGTCCGTATGAAAGCTCTATGGCTCATAGAATGTAGCAACAAAATTATGACTATTGTGCTTGGATTTACATAGTACTGTTACATTCATGTTATGAGTTAAAAATAAACTTTTGCACTTCCGCCGTTATCGCCCAATACTTTCTATAATTCTTACTCTTCGGGTCATTGGCGTAGACTCAGCCCAAGGAACAGATCATCATGGCAACCAAAGCAGTAAAAGTAGCTTCCTTTACTTGGGAAGGAAAAGATAAAAAAGGTCGTAAGACTAAAGGCGAAATACAGGGTGCCAATTTAGCCACCGTTAAAGCCGAGTTACGAAAACAAGGCATCGTCCCTACTAAAGTACGAAAAAAAGGGATGACGATTGGCGGCAAAGGCAAAAGCATCAAGCCTTTAGATATCGCTGTTTTTACTCGACAACTCGCCACAATGTTGCGTGCAGGTGTTCCCTTGATTCAGTCCTTTGAAATTACGGCAGAAGGTGCAGAAAACCCCAACTTAAGAGACTTACTCAATAATATAAAAAATGAAGTGGCAGGCGGGAATACGCTGGCAGACTCACTCAGGAAACATCCTAAGTATTTTGATGATTTATACTGTAACTTAGTCGCATCAGGGGAGCAATCGGGTAGCCTTGAGTCACTGTTAGCAAGGATAGCAACCTATAAGGAAAAAACCGAGTCTCTCAAGATGAAGGTTAAGAAAGCCATTCGCTACCCTATTGCTGTTGTTGTCATTGCAATCATAGTCACCGCTATATTACTTGTTAAAGTAGTTCCTCAGTTCCAGGAGGTATTTCAGGGCTTTGGTGCAGACTTACCCGCCTTTACCCTCATGGTGATAGGCATGTCAGAGTTTATGCAAGCCTACTGGTACTATATTCTTATTGGTATAATTGCCTTTGTCTTAATTACGAGTAAGGCATTAGAAAAAAATAAAGGACTTAGGGACGCAAGAGATAGAATGGTCCTAAAGCTTCCCATTATGGGTGATATTTTGCACAAGTCAGCCATGGCCCGCTTTGCACGAACACTTTCTACCACTTTTGCCGCCGGTGTACCTTTAGTTGATGCTTTAGACTCTGTTGCTGGGGCTGCAGGTAATGTGGTGTTTTATGATGCAACAAAGCAAATTAAAGAGGATGTTTCATCTGGTATGCAGCTTCAATTTGCCATGAAAAATACGGCTATTTTCAGCAATATGGCAGTGCAAATGGTCTCCATTGGTGAAGAATCAGGAGCATTAGATGAAATGCTGGATAAAGTCGCCAGCTATTATGAAGAAGAAGTGGATAATGCAGTGGACGGCTTAACCAGCCTGATGGAGCCATTAATTATGTCTGTGCTAGGGGTGCTTATTGGTGGGCTTATTGTCGCCATGTACCTGCCCATATTCCAGCTAGGCTCTGTCGTCTAATCCCCATTTTTTATAAACTAACTGTTTTAATTACCAAGGGCAGCTAAGCTGCCCTTTTTCCTGTTGATAAGCCTCACTTGCTCCTGTAGGAAAATAAATGAGCATTCTTGAATATTTAGCTTTTAGCCCAACAGCGCTCTTAATTACTTTGTTAATTGTTGGATTAATCGTAGGTAGTTTTCTAAACGTTGTAATTTTACGCTATCCCATTATGCTGCAACGTTTATATGAGTGTGAGTGTCGTGACCTACTCAAGCTATCCCATGAAAGCAATCAAGAAACGTTTAACTTAATTGTACCTCACTCTCACTGCCCATCATGCAAAACCCCCATAAAACCCTGGCAAAATATTCCTGTATTAAGCTACTTATTGCTTAAAGGAAAGTGCGCTAAATGTAGTACATCAATAAGTATCCGTTATCCACTAATCGAGCTTTTAGCAGGTTTACTTGCCTTGTTAAGTGGCTGGTACTTTGGTTTTTCATTAAACACCCTTGCTGCTTGCTTGCTACTATGGGCACTTTTGACTTTAACAATGATAGACTTTGACCATCAAATTCTCCCAGATGCTATTACTTTACCTTTGCTCTGGGTAGGTCTACTGGCCAACTTTCATTGGCAACTATTTACCACCATTGATCAAGCACTATGGGGAGTTATTGCTGGCTATTTAACCTTATGGAGCGTTTATTGGCTTTTCAAACTTCTCACCCAAAAAGAGGGCATGGGCTATGGAGATTTCAAGCTACTTGCGATGCTTGGTGCCTGGCTTGGTTGGAAAATGTTACCCTTAATTATCCTAATGTCATCACTGATCGGTGCTATTGTGGGCGGACTACTTATTCTTTTTAAAGGTCACGACCATCAAGTTCCTATTCCTTTTGGCCCTTATCTAGCCGGTGCAGGGGCTGTAGCACTTTTTTGGGGCGAAACAATTGTACAACAGTATTTTCAGCTAGCAGGCTTTTAATAATGTTTATTGTGGGTCTTACTGGTGGAATTGGCAGTGGTAAAAGTGCTGCCACCGATTTTTTCAAGCGACAAGGCATTCACATTGAGGATGCAGATCAGGTTAGTCGAGCGTTAGTTGAAAAGGACTCTCCCGTTCTTTGTCAAATTGTTGAGCATTTTGGTAGCTCTATCCTAAACATCGATAGCAGTTTAAACCGTCGAAAACTAAGAGAAATTATTTTCCAAGATAAACAAGAGCGACAATGGCTAGAGCAGCTTCTTCACCCACTTATTAATCAGAAAATGCTAGACAACTTACACAGTGCGTCTTCCCCCTACGCCATAATGGTTTCTCCTTTACTGTTAGAGACAGGACAACAGAAGCTAGTAGATCGAGTGCTTGTTATTGATGCTGACGAAAGTGCTCAAATTGAGCGCGTTTGCGAACGAGATCACCATGACCCTAATCAGGTTAAAGCCATTATCGCTACTCAACTTCCTCGGAATAAACGGCTAGCGATGGCGGACGATATTATTGATAATAGTGGCAATCTAGAACAGCTTTATACAAAGTTAGCGAGTCTTCATCAAACCTACTTATCAAAGGTGAAACCATGACGCTCAAGGTCAACTGTCCAACATGCCACAAATCCATGGAATGGAAGACGAGTAATCCTAACCGCCCATTTTGCAGCGACCGTTGTAAACTGATTGATCTGGGATGTTGGGCCGCCGAGGAGCATAAAATTCCTGGTAGCCCTGTCTATGCAGATACCTTATCTGAGCAAATGGAGGATACTACAGGTGACCTGAGTAACGTTCACCCACTATTCTCTAATCATTGCCAATAAGCGCGAATACTGGCTATACCCTGAGCACCTCGTGACCAAGCCAAAGAAAGCTGCTCCTGGGTCATACCACCTAGCCAGAACACAGGCATAGTGGCTTGTAGCGTTAACATTTCGCACTCATCCTTTGACAAAGGGATAACATCAGGGTGGCTTGGTGTATGAGTCACAGGGGATAACGTAACTAGATCAACACCAAGGATCTCTGCTCGCTTAAGCTCTTCTTCATTATGGCATGATGCGGCAAGTAAATAACCTGACTGTTTGAATGGCTCAATATCAGCCATAGAAACCTGTTTTAACTGTTGTGCAGTTAAATGTAATCCGTTACCTCCCAGTTGATAAATAGACTGGGGAGAGCCTTTTAGTATTAACTGGCATCCCGCGGCTTCACAAAAAACCAGTAACTCTGAGGCAATCGCTAAATAATTCTGTTCGCTAAGCTGGGGGGCTCGAAACTGAATGAGACAATATCCCTCACCTATTAGTCTTTTTACTTCACTAAACAATTCATTTTGGTCAGTAAAGTCTCCTGTAATGACATATTCCGAAGGTAGTTGAATAGCACGTATAATTGGCTTATTAGCGGCAGGAAATGTATAGGACCAAAGTGCTTCTTTCGCTACCCACTGAATTGGTTGCCCTTCTAACCCAACAGGTTCTCCCGATAGGTGGTTTACATACCACACATCGAGCATAACAGACTTATCACCATAATCATGTTTAATTACTATCAACCTTCTAGAAGGTTTAACAATAATATTTAATTCTTCCTGACACTCTCTTATCAATGCTTTAGTAACATCTTCACCAGCTTCAACTTTACCACCAGGAAACTCCCATTTATCTCCTTGATGTTGATGAGAAGCACGCTTGGCAATGAGCACTTCACCTGATGCATTAACAATGACAGCAACAGCTACATGAACAGACTTGCTAACCATTAAGTTTTGCACTCCCCATTAACCCAAACTTATTCTTAATAAGCCAGTTATCCTCATTCTCTCCCAAACCTCAGTTTATTGAACAAAAGTAAAACATAAAAAAAGGCGACATAATGTCGCCTTTTTTTATGTTTTGGTCAACTAACCCAATCTACCATGACACTGTTTGTACTTTTTACCCGACCCGCATGGGCAAGGTGAATTACGACCTACTTTCTTTCCTTCACGGGTATAAGGCTTATTAGACTCAATATCCTCAACGCCGGCTTCAGCTAATGCTCCACCTTGTTCGTGTTCATAACGCATACGTTGGGCCATTGCTTCTCGACGCTGACGCTCAACCTCTTCTGTATTATCATCCTGACGTACTTGCACATGTGTCAGGATTTTAATGGTTTCATGAGCAATATCTTGCAACATTTGCTTAAACAGCTCAAAAGCTTCTCTTTTATATTCTTGCTCAGGGTTCTTCTGTGCATAACCCCTTAAGTGAATTCCTTGACGCAAGAAATCCATTGTTGACAAATGCTCTTTCCACTTATCATCTAAGACCCGAAGTAGCATCTGCTTCTCAAACATACGCAACACTTCTGATCCTGTTAATTCTTCCTTAGCTTTATACTCATCAATCAAGGTTTGCGCAATTTTTTGACGCAGAGGCTCTTCATGAAGTTTTTTATCTTCATCTAACCATTGCTGTATAGGGAGCTTGACATTGAACTCAGATGTCAAGTGCTCTTCTAGACCTTTAACATCCCACTGTTCAATTAAGCTTTGGGGAGGGATAAACTGATCTACTACCGAAGTTAAAACCTCATGGCGATACTCATCAATGATTTCTGTTACATCATCAACCTCAAGAACTCTATCTCTTAAACCGTAAATATAGCGACGCTGCTCATTGGCTACATCATCATATTTCAACAGAGCTTTACGAATATCAAAGTTTCGACCTTCTACCTTGCGCTGCGCCTTTTCGATAGCATTTGTTACCATTCGATGTTCTATGGCTTCACCTTTTTCCATTCCCAGAGCTTTCATAAAGCCTTTAACACGATCTGATGCAAAGATCCGCATTAAATTGTCTTCAAGAGAAAGGTAAAAGCGAGAAGAACCTGGATCACCTTGACGACCTGAGCGACCTCTAAGCTGGTTATCTATCCGGCGAGATTCATGACGCTCGGTAGCTATAATATGCAAACCACCAGCTTCCAATACCTGTTTATGGCGCTCCTGCCACTCTGCTTTAACTTTTTCTATCTCCTGCTCAGAAGGGTCCTCTAACTGGGCAACTTCTGCCTCCCAGTTTCCTCCAAGCATAATATCCGTACCACGCCCAGCCATATTGGTTGCAATGGTTACCGCACCTGGCTTACCAGCCTGGGCAATAATTTCAGCCTCCCGAGCATGAAACTTAGCATTAAGCACTTCATGAGGGATCTTTGCTTTGGTTAATGCTTGAGAGACTTTTTCAGACGACTCAATTGATGCTGTGCCCACCAAAACAGGTCTTTTATTGGCAACACACTCTGTGATATCAGCAATAATCGCACTGTATTTTTCTTCAATCGTCAAATACACCAGATCGTTATGATCTTTACGAATCATTGGTTTATGTGTAGGAATAACAATAACATCTAAACCGTAGATCTGCCGAAACTCGAAAGCTTCTGTATCTGCAGTCCCTGTCATACCTGATAGTGTTTGATATAAGCGGAAATAATTCTGAAAAGTTGTAGAAGCTAATGTTTGACTTTCACTTTGAACATGTAAGTTTTCTTTTGCTTCTAGAGCCTGGTGCAAGCCTTCTGAAAGGCGTCGACCAGGCATTGTACGACCAGTGTGTTCATCAACAAGCAACACCTGACCATCTTGCACAATATAGTCGACATTTTTATGAAAGATTGTATGAGACTTTAATGCAGCATACACATGGTGTAGTAAGTTGAGGTTTTGAGCAGCATAGAGGTTATCACCTTCTTCTAGCAACTTAGCTTGAACTAATAACTCCTCCACATACTGGTGTCCCTGCTCTGTCAACTCAACTTGACGTGTTTTTTCATCAAGCGTGAAATGACCTTCGATAGCCTCTTCCTGTCGTGTCAACTTTGGTGCTAATTTATTAATCGCAATATACAGCTCAGAACTTTCCTCTGCTGCCCCAGAAATAATCAGAGGTGTTCTTGCCTCATCAATTAGAATGGAGTCAACTTCATCAACAATGGCAAAATTAAGTCCCCGCTGAAACTTATCTTCAATACTGAATGCCATATTGTCACGAAGATAGTCAAAACCAAACTCATTGTTGGTGCCATATGTTATATCCGATTGATATGCTGCACGCTTTTCCTCAGGTGTTTGACCTGGAACCACTGCCCCCACAGAAAGTCCCAAGAACTCATAAAGCGGTTGCATCCAGCTAGCATCACGACGAGCAAGATATTCATTTACAGTGACAACATGAACGCCTTTACCTGAAAGCGCATTTAAGTAAGCGGGTAATGTAGCAACTAGTGTCTTACCCTCACCTGTACGCATTTCAGCAATATTACCCTCATGCAGTGTAATTCCACCAATCATCTGCACATCGAAGTGACGCATTCCCATAACGCGCTTACTTGCTTCACGCACTACCGAAAATGCTTCAGGTAATAACTTATCGAGTGATTCGCCTTGCTCTATACGCTGCTTAAACTCTACAGTTTTTTGCTGCAGCTGCTCATCAGACAGCTTCTGTAAGCCCTCCTCCTGGGCATTAATCGCTTTGACAATTTTTCTCATACGCCGCAATTGGCGATCATTTTTACTACCAAAAACTTTTCGGACTAAGGGGGCTAACATAATGCTCAGCTATATAAAAAGGTTGGACACATTCCCAAGGTGGGGATTCCATAGAGATAATAAAAGGGTAATGTTACCGCTAAATCTACACTATTCGAAACTCAGCACTAACAGTGAGCTAAATAGCTCACTTTCTGGTCAGCATATTTCTATCTATGTAGCCAGAGGGGTTAACCCTGCGCCCACCTTTAAACACTTCAAAATGAACGTGAGGGCCTGTAGATCGACCAGTACTTCCAACAAGCGCTATGGACTGACCTTTCTCAATGATGTCTCCAACATCAACCAATAGCGCACTGTTATGAGCATAAAGTGTAACTAAGCCTGCTCCATGGTTAACTTCCACCACATTTCCATACCCATTCTTGCGGCCAGAAAAGGTGACTACGCCAGAAGCTACAGCAAGTACATTTTCACCATGCTTTGCAGCAAAGTCGATTCCGCCATGAAATGACCGGCGCCCCGTAATAGGATCCGTACGATAGCCAAAACGAGAGGAGATAAAGCCTTTAAGAACGGGTACACCTTTTACCAAAAATTCTTCTGAAAGCTTTCTGTTTGCCAGTAGGTCTTCGAGAATTTCTAGTTGAGTTTCACGGCTTTCAATTTTACCAATTAATTGATCCATTAACTCAATAAAGTCAGGAGCAGTATAGGCTTGATCTATATCCTGAGAGGAGGGACCACCCACAGCGGGAGGCTCTGAAAAGTCAAACTCACCATCATTAAGCTGGGCCATAGTCGTTAGACGCTCACCTAAAGCATCCAGCCTAACTATACGGCTTTGCAGTTCTGACACTCGCAAGGCTAATGAGTCAAGCTGAACATTAGCCTGCTTTTTTAAGTGTTCTATTTCTTGTTTCTGCAGCGCAATTTGATGCTGCCACTGTTTTGCTGTTTTAGCTGTTACGACAACTTGTGAGCCCATTTGCATGACACAATAAGTTATCCATGCACTAAGCACCACTAACGATGCTAAAAACAGAATACTGGCAACAAGAATCGTTGAAAACCGCACATTGACCGTTTTCGACTGTCCATGGCTGCGCCTAACGACGATAATATTCATTATGTTTTGCGTTCTACCTGGATCTTAGCGGTCTAAAGTATCAATCCTATTAACGACTAAGTAAAAACCTGCCGTATTTTCTAGCTCCCTTAATTTGACCACTTTCCAATAATTGAAAACTAAGTATAGTTGTTTTCATACGTAATGTAGCTAAAAACTATACATAAAGTAACAGTTTAGCTGACGAATTTAACATCTGACTGCAATTCATTCAACTATTGACCTGAAAGAAATACAGAATTTACTGTTAATTTACTTTTGAGGACTCGCTTATGAAAACACTTTAACCCAACATAAACACTCAACATACAAGAGCGCTTTAACTACTTTAAAACCTAGTTACCAAAATACTTGAATCCTGTTTTTGGTGCAAAAATTCTAAGGCGAGTCTGTGAATAATTCGAAAATTTCGAGTATAACCTTGCAACCACTGTTTTAAGTTGTCCCTACACCCAGTATTAACCGCATCAAAATACGTAAATTCACCTAACAAACAATAATAAATGTTATTTAAGGGATTACACAGCAGCTACTGGACGCATATAAGATATGGGAGCTGTCGATGGGTCATCAAAAGTCACCATTTCCCAAGCATCTTGCTGAGAAATGAGCTTTCTCAATACTTGATTGTTTAATGCGTGACCTGATTTATACGCACGAAATTCTCCAATAAGGCTATAGCCAAGAAGATATAAATCACCAATTGCATCAAGCATTTTGTGTTTAACAAATTCATCTTCGTAGCGCAGACCATCTTCGTTAAGAATACGATAATCATCAACCACAATTGCATTATCAACACTGCCACCAAGAATAAGATTCTTAGATCGAAGATACTCAATATCACGCATAAACCCAAAAGTACGGGCTCTTGCTACTTCTTTCACAAAAGAAGTACTCGAAAAATCTATACTGGCTTTCTGAGTTCTACTCCGAAATACCGGATGATCAAAGTCAATCTCATAAGTTACTTTAAAGCCATCGAACGGCAAAAAAGTTGCTACTTTGTCATTATCTTTAATGGTAACTTCACGTTTGATTCTAATGAATTTTTTGGGTGCATTCTGTTCCATGATTCCTGCAGATTGTAACAGAAATACAAATGGTCCAGCGCTGCCATCCATTATAGGAACTTCATGAGCACTCACTTCAACATAGGCATTATCGATGCCTAATCCAGCCATAGCAGAAAGAAGATGCTCAACAGTGTCTACACGAATTCCATCACTGTTTATCAAAGAAGTGCACAGTGTAGTATCACCAACATTCTTTGCTTTTGCTGAAATTTCCACCACAGGATCTAAGTCAGTGCGACAAAAAACAATTCCTGTGTCAACCGGTGCAGGTTTTAATGTTAAATAGACTTTCTCTCCAGAATGAAGGCCGACACCTGTTGCTCGGATTATATTTTTTAACGTTCTTTGTCTGATCATAATTAACGCCGCTTTGTCAAAATCCTGCATAGAGTTACACAGAGCCGGCGATTGTACCAAAGTTGTTCTTTATCACCAACTTTTCGCGAACAACGCCAGGCTAATCTGCTTGTCTTCTTAAAAAAGCAGGAATATCTAAGTAATCCATATTATCCGAGTTACGAGCTGCGTCAGGCTTGACAGCCTTTGTTGATGAACTTTCTGCAGCAGCTTGCTTACGCATGACCGTAGGCTTATCCAGTTTATTGTAGTCTAACGTACCGTCACTTTTCGTATTATCTACAACTTTAACTGGCTTTTCTGAACTTACATTCTCACCTAAGCCTGTAGCCACTACAGTGACTCGTAACTCATCAGACATATCGGGGTCTATCACAGTACCGACTACTACGGTAGCATTTTCGGATGCAAACTGCTCTACAGTATTACCCACTTCTGAGAACTCACCCAAAGAAAGATCGAGACCTGCTGTAATATTTACCAAAATTCCTCGAGCCCCATGTAAATTGACATCTTCCAGCAATGGGCTACGAATTGCTGCTTCTGCAGCTTCAACGGCTCGATTAGACCCTGTTGCAGAACCCGTTCCCATCATAGCCATTCCCATTTCAGACATGACGGTACGTACATCTGCAAAGTCAACATTAATCATACCTGGGCGTATAATTAAGTCTGCAATACCTTGCACAGCTCCCAGTAATACATCATTTGCTGCACTAAATGCTGAAAGTAAACTGGCATCTTTACCAAGCACTGGCAGTAGTTTTTCATTAGGAATCGTAATCAGTGAGTCAACATTATCTGCCAACTCAATCATCCCTTCATTGGCAATAGCCATACGCTTCTTGCCTTCGAAAGGGAATGGCTTAGTAACAACGGCTACTGTCAGAATTCCAAGCTCTCTAGCAACTTGTGCAACTATAGGTGCAGCACCTGTTCCTGTTCCACCACCCATGCCAGCTGTAATAAAGACCATATCAGCACCAGAAAGCACTTCAGCAATGCGGTCTCTGTCTTCAATAGCTGCATCACGGCCAACATCAGGATTAGCTCCAGCCCCCAGCCCTTTGGTAATAGCAGTACCTAACTGTAATAATGTCTTTGCATGTAAATGCTTTAATGCTTGGGCATCTGTGTTTGCACAGATAAAATCCACCCCATCCACATGCTTACTTAACATGTGGTTAACAGCGTTGCCACCTCCGCCACCGACGCCGATGACTTTAATGACCGCGTTTTGCGGTACATTATCGACTAACTCAAACATAACCCTCTCCTTTCTATCGCTTCACATCTGTTTTGCGTAAGGTTGTAGTCCACACCCCAGGTTCTCGTCATTATCAAAAGTTACCCTGAAACCACTGTTTAACCCGCATGAGGATCCCTTCTTGTGATTCCCGAATAGGCACACTTAACTGGCCTTCCTTTTGATGTTTAATGCCATACATTAATAATCCGACACCTGTTGAATAGATCGGGTTCTGTACAACATCAGCCAAACCTTTCACATTTTGTGGAACACCCAGTCGAACTGGCATATGAAATATTTCTTCTGCCAACTCAACGGCCCCTTCCATTTTTGCGGTTCCTCCTGTTAAAACAATGCCCGCAGCAACAAGGTCTTCAAAACCACTACGGCGCAACTCTGCTTGGACTAGCGTAAACAGCTCATCATAGCGAGGCTCTACTACCTCTGCCAACGCTTGACGAGATAAGTCCCTTGGTGGCCTATCACCCACACTTGGCACTTTTATCATTTCTTCAGCGCCAGCCAACTGTGTTAATGCACAGGCATACTTAATTTTGATTTCTTCAGCATGCTGAGTTGGGGTTCTTAGGGCCATAGCAATATCATTTGTAACCTGATCACCCGCAATAGGAATAACCGCAGTGTGTCGAATAGAACCCTCAGTAAAAATGGCAATATCTGTCGTGCCCCCACCGATATCAACCAAACACACACCAAGCTCTTTTTCATCATCAGTCAAAACGGCATAGCTAGATGCCAATTGTTCAAGGATTATGTCTTCTACATCCAAACCACAGCGTCGAACACACTTCTCGATGTTTTGTGCTGAATTTACTGCACATGTCACCAGATGCACCTTAGCTTCCAGACGCACCCCAGACATTCCTAACGGTTCTTTCACACCTTCTTGAGTATCAACAACATACTCCTGAGGTAATATATGCAGTATTTTTTGGTCTGCAGGAATGGCTACCGCCTGTGCAGCATCAATAACCCGCGCAATATCTGCAGTCGTCACTTCTCTATCACGAATAGCTACAATACCGTGAGAGTTAAGGCTACGAATGTGACTACCCGCGATACCTGCATACACAGAGTGGATCTGGCAGCCAGCCATTAATTCTGCCTCTTCAATAGCACGCTGGATGGACTGAACGGTAGACTCAATATTAACCACCACTCCCTTTTTAAGACCACGAGAAGGATGTGCGCCAATACCAATTATCTCCAGTGAGCCTTCATCATTAAGCTCACCAACAATGGCCACTACTTTGGAAGTGCCAATGTCTAGTCCCACAATCATTTTTCCGCCAGTTGCAGCAGCCATTCAATCAGACCTTCTTACGCCAACTATTTTCATACTTTCATATTCATTAAATACGACGTTTAACCACGTTGTTCTCGCCAAGCAACTGCAACACCATTTGAGTAACGAACATCAACAGATTTAATTCGTTGCTTTTGCGTTTGCAACTCCGCTTTATAAATCAGCGCAAAACGTTGCATTTTTTCTAAAAGATCATCTCTCCCCAGCAAAATCTTTAACCCATTTACTTTTAACGTCCAACTACCCCGTTCACTTTGTTGTAGTGATACAATGTTTAGTTTTATAGGCCTCAACTGTTGACTGATAGAATGGTATTGCTTCATCATTTCTAATTGAGTACCTTTAGGTCCTACCAAATGTGGTAACCCTTCAAACCCACTAACATCATCTGGGGTAAAACTTTCTCCATTAGCGTTTAATAAAGAACGTTGATTCCATCGTGCTACAGGTATTTGCTCAATTATATGGACAGCAAGCTGGTCAGGCCAGAGTCGCCGTATAACGACAGTTTCAACCCATGGCAGCTGCTCTAATGCTATCTGTAGCTTTTTTATCTTTAAACTAAAAAAACGTTGCTCAAGAAAAGGTTCTATTGTCTGCTGAACATGCTGCTCTTTTAATGCAGCAAATTTACCTTGCACCTTTACTCTAGCTATAGGTTGATTTACTTTTTTTTCAATGTAAGGCCAAGTATACCCCCCTATAAAAATAATACCGCATAATGCCAATAGTTTCCCGACGATTTTTAGATAAAAAACGAACGCACGGCTTCCTTTTTTATTCGAAGTATTGCGGCTTGCTCCACGCGTTTTTTTTCGTCTACCTCTCACATTGA
Source organism: Zooshikella ganghwensis (assembly GCF_018263875.1). Taxonomy (NCBI): domain Bacteria; kingdom Pseudomonadati; phylum Pseudomonadota; class Gammaproteobacteria; order Oceanospirillales; family Zooshikellaceae; genus Zooshikella; species Zooshikella ganghwensis. Next base: position 148,251 of record NZ_JAEVHG010000001.1, on the reverse strand, counting down.
CATCACTGTAACCATACACGTCAAGCATTATCGCTTTACCCAAACTGTTTGGCAAATAATCAACTTTTGGAAGTCGCTAAAATAGACATCACCAGTTGGTTAAAATCGATTCCCGCCACTTTAGCTGTTTTAGGAACCAAACTGTGTGTTGTCATGCCTGGTATTGTATTGACCTCCAATAACCAAAAATTGTTCGCTTCATCTTGCATAATGTCGACACGCCCCCAACCTTCACAACCCAGAGCAGAAAATGCTTCAAGTGCAAGCTTTGTCAGCTGCTTACGCTGCTCATTTTCAAGCTCACATGGGCAAATATACTGAGTATCGTTTGTAGTATATTTTGCCTCATAGTCATAAAACTCTCGTGGTGTTTTTAACTCAATGGCAGGCAATGCCTCACCATGCAAAATCGTAACGGTAAACTCTCGTCCTGTTACCCAGGTTTCCGCTAATACCTGCTCATCAAACTGATAGGCTTTTTTAAGTGCACTCTGCAACTCTTCACAACTTTTTACTTTTGTCATGCCAACACTAGAGCCTTCATGCACAGGCTTTAAAATACACGGCAAATCAATTGTTAAAGATTGTGACTCACCTTTTCGAAATAATTGATAAGGTGGTGTTGGCAAGCCCAATCCCTGCCAGACTAATTTTGATCGAAACTTATCCATAGCAAGAGCACTGGCTAATACCCCTGAACCTGTATAGGGGATATTAAACATTTCCAGCAACCCCTGGATGGTACCATCTTCTCCAAAGCGACCATGCAAGGCGATAAATGCCCTGTCAAATGTCTGCTGAGATAATTGCTGACGTAGATTTTTTTCGTCTACATCCAATAAAAAAGCATCGAACCCTTGTTGAACCAATGCATTATAAATTGCTTGCCCAGTGAGTAATGAAATCTCCCGCTCAGCTGTATGCCCGCCATAAAGCACAACAATACGGCCAGCTTCTTCAGGTGTGATCACTGCTTTTGCAACATCTATCATCGCCACATTACTCTCTGTTTTTTATTTGCCCAACGAATAAATTGTGCTGTGCTAATTCACTCGCAAGACCACCAATATCACCCGCGCCTTGTGTTATAACAATATCACCAGATAACAAAACATCATCTAAAATAGAGGCAATATCGTCTCGCTGTTTAACATAAATTGGCTCTACTTTTCCCCGTTGACGAATACTTCGACATAAGCTTCTACTATCAGCCCCAGGAATTGCTTTTTCTCCTGCGGCATAAACCTCCATTAAGAGCAAAACATCAACTTCAGATAAAACGTCAACAAAGTCCTCATATAAGTCACGTGTTCGAGAAAAGCGATGAGGTTGATAAATCATCACTAAACGCTTTTCTGGCCAACCATTTCGTATTGCTTTAATCGTTGCTAATACTTCTCGCGGATGATGGCCATAATCATCAACCAGCATAACTTCACCATCAGCCACAGGGTAATTGCCATATATCTGAAAGCGTCTACCCACGCCTTGAAATTGCATCAGCGCATGACAAATATCTTCATCAGCAATGCCTTCATCCTGTGCAATTGCAATGGTTGCAAGGGCATTTAATACATTATGTCTACCAGGCATGTTGAGACAAATATCCAGTGACTTACCTGATGGGCACACTGCAGTAAAACTTGTTTTTTGCCCAACCTGGCTTATGTTGACAGCCTGGTAATCTGCCTCCTCAGTACAACCATAGGTAATAGTTGGTCGTTTAACCAATGGTAGTATTTCCTGCACAACAGGGTCATCCGTACATAATACTGCTAATCCATAAAAAGGCAGGTTATGCAAAAAGTCGACAAATGTTTTCTTTAGTTTTTCAAAGTCACCTTCATAGGTAGACATGTGGTCTGCATCAATATTGGTGACGACCGCAATCATTGGTTGCAAATGCAAAAACGAAGCATCTGACTCATCAGCTTCTGCAACCAGGTATCGGCTTGCACCTAACTGAGCATTAGTGCCTGCAGAATTCAATTTACCCCCAATGACAAAAGTAGGATCAAGCCCGCCCTCTGCAAGTACTGATGAAATTAAACTCGTTGTGGTGGTTTTTCCATGTGTTCCAGCCACTGCAATTCCATGCCGATAACGCATTAATTCTGCTAGCATTTCAGCCCGAGGTACGATTGGAATACGAGCTTCTTTTGCTGCAATCACCTCAGGATTACTTGCAGCTACAGCACTGGAAACAACAACAACATCGGCATTGATAATATTTTTTTGGTGATGGCCAATCGCTATATCAACACCTAACTGTTGTAAATGCTCAACCGTTGCTGACGACTTAATATCTGAGCCAGCAATTTCATAGCCCTGATTAAGTAAAACTTCAGCAATGCCACACATACCAACACCGCCAATTCCAACAAAATGAATACGCTTTATTCGACGCATTTCTGGAATAGCGAACATGGGTACTGGTTTATTTAACGTACTAGCCACCTTTTACAACCTCCAAGCAATGCCCTACCACTTCATTTGTCGCATCCGGCCTGGCTAACGAACGGGCAGCAGTGGCCATTTGAGTCAAACGCTCTTTATTAGTCATTAATTGCGTTAATAATAATTGCACATGATCTTGAGTAAATGCTTGCTGCATAACCAACTCTGCGGCACCATGACTTACTAAATAATGTGCATTTTTAGTCTGATGATCATCAACAGCATAGGGAAAAGGTACTAGAATTGAAGGCACACCAGCATTTGCCACCTCAGCAATAGTTAACGCCCCTGCGCGACAAATAACAAGATCCGCCCACTGATAAGCAGCCCCCATATCTTCAATAAATGCCTCAATTTTACCTTTCACACCATACTGGTTATACAGTGCCTGAGTTTGCGTTAAGTTTCTTTTGCCTGTCTGGTGCCAGATTTCAATAGACTGCTTTTGTTGTAGTTCTGCAATAGTAGATGGCACTACTTCATTTATAGCAACAGCCCCCAAACTCCCACCTAACACCAGCAGTCTAAAAGGACGCTCATTAGACTCTGTTTCATGTATTTTTTCCTGAGGAACAATATTTTTTCTTACGGGATTACCTGTACAATAAACTTTACGCAAACTTGCAAACGTACCAGGAAATGCCTCAAGTACACGTGTAGCAATTCGTGAGAGTAAACGATTAGTAAATCCAGCAATGGCATTTTGCTCATGGATAACCAGTGGTATACCAAGTAACTTAGCTGCCACCCCACCTGGCCCGGCAACATACCCCCCCATACCCACAACACAATGTGGCTTCAAGCGTTTTAAATGGTGTTTCGCCATACAAACTGCTTTGGTTATCATGAGTGGTGCTTTAACCCAACGCTGGACACCTTTGCCGCGAAGTCCCCCAACATTAATTAATGTCATGGGGATTTCTTCTTTTGTAATCAAATCAGCTTCCATACTGTTGGGCGTACCAAACCAGTGAACACTATGTCCCTCGGCTAATAATTGTCGTGCTGTTGCTAACGCAGGAAATATATGCCCACCTGTACCCCCAGCCATAATCACAAATGTTTTTTGTTCACTCACGGCGTTTACTCCTGCTTTTAGTTTTAACAGAAGCTCTAAGCCTTCGTGTTTCAAAATCAATACGCAACAACAATGTAACAGCCATACAACTCACCAATAAACTACTACCGCCATAGCTCAATAATGGCAGTGTTAACCCTTTAGTAGGCAGTAGTCCTGTATTTACGCCAATATTTATTAATGCCTGCATACCAAGAAGCAAGCCTAATCCATAAGCGATATAAGCAGAAAACAAACTATTTTCACGCTCAGCTTCTACTCCAATACACAAAGCTCGCCAGGCAACAAAAACCAGCATAAATACGACAAATAGTGCCCCAATTAAACCAAACTCTTCTGCTAACACAGCAAATACAAAGTCAGTATGGGCTTCCGGTAAATAAAACAGTTTCTGAATACTATTACCTAGCCCAACGCCAAACCATTCTCCTCGCCCAAACGCAATTAATGCCTGAGTTAACTGGTAACCACTATCAAACTGATGTGCCCAAGGGTCGATATAGGTTGTTAGTCGCTGTAAGCGGTAGGCTTGCGAAAATGCCATTAAAGCAACAGCACCACCACAGGCCATTATCAGCAGAATAAAGTAAAACAGTTTCACCCCTGCTAAAAATAACATGCCCACAACTGCACTAATCAGCACCACAGCCGCGCCAAAATCTGGCTCTAATAGCAGTAAAAAAACAACTAAGGCCAATAAACACATCGGCTTTAAAAAACCTGACCAACGTTGTCGAACCTCTTCCTGACGCCGCACTAAATAACCTGCCAAATAAATAATGATGAATACTTTTGCTAATTCAGAAGGTTGAAAATTTGCAATGCCCAGGCTCACCCAGCGCTTACTTCCATTAATCTCACGCCCCACCAATAACACCGCAGACAACATCAATAGTGAGCATAAAAACAATAACCAGCCTTTGCTTTCCCACCAGCTCATTGGCACCATTAAAACCGTTAGTACCACCACTAAACTGACACTTAAATAAAGCAGTTGCCGGATACAAAAATAAAAAACATCATCATACTGGCTAAAGGCTATTTCCGTTGAGGCGGACGTCACCATCACCAACCCCGTGGCAATCAACATAATTGACACTACAACTAATGGTAAATCATACGTCATAGTGACATTATTTTTTGATATCCAAGGCCACCAGGATTTAGTCATTCACTAACTCCTTGACCCACTGACAAAATTCATTACCACGTGCTTCATAATTTGCAAACATATCTAAGCTGGCACAGGCAGGCGATAATAAAACAACATCTCCAGGCTGAGCCATTTCAGCCGCCTTACTGACTGCACTTTGTAATGTGTCATGCTCTTCGCCAGGAACTCCTGCTGAACGCCCCACGGCTAACAATGGTTTAGCATCTCGCCCTATAGCCACTAGATAACGACAATATTGATTGAATAAATCACCTAAAATATCAAAATCTGCATTTTTACCATCACCACCAGCAATGAGAATTATTTTCCCTGCTATTTCAGAGCCAATACCGTCCAATGCCGCAGATGCCGCCCCCACGTTAGTCGCTTTTGAATCATTAATAAAAGTAACCTGATTTTTCTCGGCAACCCACTCACAACGATGCGGAAGTCCTTTATACGTTCTTAAAGCAGAACACATAGCCTCTACCGGTAAACCCGCTTGATAACCTAACGCCAACGCTGCAAGTGCATTCGCATAGTTATGAAGCCCAACCACTTTTAACTCACGTGTACTCAGTAACCGATCTTGTCCCTTAACTAAAAATGTTCCTCCATCCGTATCATCTTCAATAACACCAAACTCTTTTAAATCTGGCTCACGCAAAGTAAACATTACATGAGGTATTTGCTGTGGCAGTAGTGGTTGAGTTAAAGCATCATCTTTATTACTCACGGCAGCTTTACAATTACGATAAATTTTTTGCTTTGCTTGATGATAAGCCATCAGTGACGGATAACGATCCATATGATCTGGACTGATATTTAAAATAGTGCTTACAGTGGGCGCAAATGTATCAACCGTTTCTAACTGAAAACTAGATAATTCCAATACAAAAATATCGAAACCTCGGTCCAAAAGTGATAACGCAGGTATACCTAAATTACCACCCACACCTGTTTTCAAACCTGCTGCCTTACACATGTCGCCAACCATTGTGGTGACTGTACTTTTTCCATTAGAACCTGTTATCGCAATAACAGGTCTATCGCAGTAATAACCAAATAACTCAATATCACCAATAACTCGAACACCTTTTGCTTTAGCATTCGCAATCGCTGGTTCAGTGAGAGGTACACCCGGACTCACAATGAGTTCTGCAGCCCGAGATAGCACTTCTTCTGGAATTCCACCAAGATATACTTGCACTAAAGGAAACTCGGCTCTAAAAACAGCTAACTCTGGTGGCGACTCTCTGCTATCAACAACAATAAAATTAATACGTTGCTGCTGTAAAAAACGAGCACACGCCAACCCGGTTTTACCTAAACCAATAATGACACGAAGTTGATCAGAAGCAATTAAGCCCTGTTGTTTTTCCATGCTCTTATTACCGCAGTTTCAAGGTAGCTAAACCAATTAATACTAAAATCAATGTGATAATCCAAAAACGAACAATAACACGAGGCTCTGGCCAACCTTTTAATTCAAAATGGTGATGCAAGGGTGCCATTCTAAAAATACGTCGTCCCGTCAACTTATAGGAACCTACCTGTAAAATGACGGAAACTGTTTCCATAACAAACACACCACCCATAATAAATAACACAATTTCCTGCCGGACAATTACCGCAATAACGCCAAGTGCAGCCCCTAGCGAAAGTGCACCAACATCCCCCATAAACACCTGTGCTGGGTAAGTGTTAAACCATAAAAAACCTAATCCAGCACCCACTAAGGCAGCACAAAATACAACAAGCTCTCCTGCACCTGCGATATAAGGAATATGCAAATAATCGGCAAAACCAATATGGCCACTTAAATAAGCAAAGATACCTAAAGCACTTCCAACCATAACTGTGGGCATAATTGCCAGCCCATCCAAACCATCGGTCAGGTTCACGGCATTGCTACTACCCACAATAACAAAATACGTCAGTACGATATAAAAAATGCCTATATCCAAAACCACTTCTTTAAAAAATGGCACGATCAACTCAATTTCTGCAGGTGAAGGCGCTGTTTTAAATAAAAAAACTGCTGCACCAAGCCCTCCAACTGACTGCCAAAAATATTTCCAACGGGCTGGCAGTCCTCGCGAATTTTTTTCAATCACTTTTCGGTAATCATCAACCCAACCAACAGCGCCAAAAATCAGCGTAACGCCTAATACTACCCATACATAACGATTACTCAGATCAGCCCATAACAATGTACTAATAGCAATTGCCACAAGGATTAATGCGCCACCCATTGTTGGCGTTCCAGCCTTGCTCAAATGCGACTGAGGTCCATCATCCCTGACAGCCTGGCCAATTTGATAATGTGTCAGTTGTTTAATCAATTTTGGTCCCAACCAAAGCGCTAACCCCAACGATGTTAACACCCCTAAAATGGCCCTAAATGTTAAATACTGAAAAACGGTAAAACTGCTTTCATACTGCGCTAGAAATTCCGCCAACCACAACAGCATTTATTAATTACTCCCATAATTCCTATCCAAACAGGCCATAACAACATCTTCCATTTTTGCACTGCGAGAACCTTTAACCAAAACAGTGGTTTGATTAGTTAAAAGTGCTTGCAGCTCATCTATAAGATTTTGTTTATTCGTATAGCCATGCCCACATTCGCCAAAACGAGCGACCGTATGTTGGCTTAAAGGCCCAACCGTTAACAAATGGTTTATGCCCATTTTTCGAGCATAATCACCTAATTCTGCATGAATTGCTTCAGCGTCTTGGCCCAGCTCAGCTAAATCACCTAGCACCAATACACGCTCCCCAGGCTGCAGTGAAAGTAAATCAATTGCCGCCTTTACAGAACCTGGGTTTGCATTATAAGAGTCATCAATGAGTACTGCGCCCATTTTTCCTGGCAGCTTGTTGCCCCGACCTTGAACTGGCTCAACCTCAGCCAAAGCATTTATAGCCACGGGAATAGCTCCCCCTAAAGCGATGGCTCCTGCAATAGCGGCTAATGCATTGGCAACTTGATGCTTACCTCCCAGTTTGAGCTCAACAGGAAATACTTGTGCTTGATAGCGCAAGTTAAAGCACATACCGCCATTAGGCAAAGGCTCAATGGCTGTTGCCTCAAGGTCTGCAGCACAATCATCAAGTGCAAATGACAAAATATGGCATGATGAAGCTTGATCTTGCCAATAATCAAAAAACACATCATTTTTATTGAGAACAGCAACACCATTAGCTGGCAAGGCGTGTAAAATTTCTGCTTTTGCTTGAGCTATTTTTTCAACAGACCCAAATCCACCTAAATGCGCACGCGTCACATTAGTAATAATGCTAACGTCAGGCTGGGCTAAACTTGCTGTGTAAGCAATTTCTCCAACCTCACTTGCGCCAAGCTCAATCACAGCAAACTGATGCTCTGCAGTAAGCTGCAAAAGTGTTAATGGAGCACCAATTGCATTATTTAAATTACCCTTGGTAGCCAGCACACTCCCTTGCTTATGCATAATGGCAGTGAGCATTTCTTTAACGGTGGTTTTTCCGCTATTACCAGTAACCGCTACCAGCTTTCCAGAGTAATACTGACGGTTTAATGCCGCTAATTTACCCAGCGCCTGAAGAGTATCTTTTACACATAACTGGGGGATAGGCACATTTTCTTGCACTTCACTGACGATCGCAGCACTAGCCCCTTTTTCATAAGCAGCAGCGACAAAGTGATTGCCATTAAAATTGGGTCCTTGCAACGCAATAAACAAGTCACCAGGTTGCAACTGCCGGGTATCAGTAACGATATTGCCTATTTCAATATCTTGACCATGCAAATCGGCATTTAATGCGGAGGTAACATCTGATAAGTGCAAGCGCTTAATCATAAGCATACTCCTTCAATACTTTTGCTACTTGCACAAGATCACTGTAGGGGTAGCGCTGACCATTAACCTCTTGATAATCTTCATGACCTTTACCTGCTACAACAACAATATCATCTGGCCTCGCCGCTAAGATGGCCTCTTGTATAGCTTTAGCTCGGTCAACTTCGACGTGAACCTGAAGCTGAGCATGTTTAAAACCAGGCATGATATCGTTGATGATCGCACTAGGGTCTTCTGTTCGAGGGTTATCACTGGTCACCACACATTCATCAGCGCACTGAGCAACCGCTTCAGCCATTAAAGGACGTTTTCCTGAGTCGCGGTCACCACCACAGCCAAAAACACACACCACTTTACCCCGAGAGTGCAAGCGAACAGCTTTCAATAAATGTGTAAGTGCATCAGGCGTATGCGCATAATCAACAACAACTGTTGGCTGGTTTTCTTCACCAAAATACTCCATTCGACCAGGAACTGTTTTGAGCGCTGATAATGCATCCACAATTCGCTCAACTGGCTGCCCATGACAGGCTAGTGCAGCAACTGCGGCTAACACATTTTGCAAACTAAAGTGACCTAACAGTGGAATATTGGCTAAAACGCTACCCCATGGCGTATGCAACAAACACTGGATACCATGAGGTAAATACTGAATCTGACTTGCATAAACATCAGCAGAAGCATTACTTAGACTGTAGGTAATTTGCTCTGTGGTTTCAGCTACAGAGTGTTTAATAAAAGCTGCGTAATCATCATCCAAATTAATAATGGCATGTTTAAGCTCTGGCCAGGCAAATAGCTTAGCCTTGCTTTGCGCATAAGCTTCCATCGTGCCATGAAAATCCAAGTGATCCCGACTGAGATTCGTAAAAATCATGGTTTCAAACTTACAACCCATAAGCCGACCTTGTTCTACTCCATGGGAAGAAGCCTCCATCGCTAAATACGCAACTCTTTTTTGCACTAGTTCTGTAAGGTGAGACTGAATAACTAAACTACTAGGCGTGGTATTTAAACTAGCATTTAACGCATCAAGCATGCCGTAGCCTAACGTTCCCATGACACCTGCAGATATATTTAAAGCACTAAACAACTGGGCAATAAAATGAGAAGTTGATGTTTTACCATTCGTGCCAGTAACGCCAATTACTTGAATATGTTCGCTAGGGTTATGAAAATAACGACTAATAATACTTCCTACTTGAGTACTTAAATTCTGCATCAAAAACACAGGAATAGCATAGTCATGCTGTGTTTCTGCCAGTACGCTATTTGCCTCAGCTAATACGGCAACAGCACCTCGTTCAACAGCTTGAGTGATAAACTGATGACCATTCACCCGAGAACCCGGCAACGCAATAAACAAGTCCCCAGGCTCAACTTGCCGGCTATCTAATGCAATACCCGTGATGGTTAAATGCACATCAACAACCACATCAAAACCTGAGAGCAGTGCCTGTAACAACCATGTTTTTTGATCTACTTGCTGCGTATTCATATACTTTTACGACTTATTTTTAATCCCAGGTTTTGCTTCTTGTTTGGCGACAGTAGGCATATTGTCTGGTGGAACACCTAACATTCTTAAAGCTCCTGCTGTCACATTCGAAAAAATTGGGGCCGCAACTGCACCACCGTAGTATTTTCCAGCCTTAGGATTATCAATCATCACGACTGTAACCACGCGCGGATTTGTGGCTGGGGCCATACCCGCAAAAATCGACATATATTTTTTTTCTTCATAACCATGAGCACCGACTTTATGTACTGTGCCCGTTTTGCCCGCCACTGAATAGCTATCCACTTTGGCACGTGTGCCTGTACCCCCCTGTTCAATAACGGTGGTTAGCATTCGGACCACTTGCTTGGCTACTTTCTTAGGTAAAATTTGTTGTGCATCGACACTGGCGGGGTCATCTACCTTTAATAAAGATACAGGACGCTTAATACCGCCAGAAGCAAGTACCATATAGGCTTGGGCTACTTGCAGTGGCGTGGTGGAAAGACCATACCCATAAGACAAGGTGGCAATTTCCACTGGGCGCCACTTAGTGTGGACAGGCAAACTACCACTTCGCTCACCAGGAAAACCAACCCCTGTTGGCTCACCAAGCCCAACTCGACTAAGCAGTGACCATAACTGTTCAACACCAATATCTTGAGCAATTTTGGTTGTTCCCACATTGCTTGATTTGGTCAACACAGTAGTTAAATCGATGACGCCATAATTTCGGTGATCTTTAACTGCTTTACGACCAACCATGATATAGCCAGGGCGCACATCGATTTTGGTATCAGGCGTGTATTTGCCTGTTTCTAACGCAGCAGCAACAGTAAAGGCTTTCATGGTAGAGCCAGGCTCAAACACATCAGTTACCGCACGATTTCGTAATGCAGAAACTTTCACCCCCTTTCGGTTATTGGGGTTAAAAGACGGGTTATTGACCATTGCCAATACTTCACCTGTTGTAACATCCAATACGACAACTGAACCACTATCTGCTTCGTTTTCTTTAACCGCATCTTGAAGAGCTCGATAGGCATAGTATTGAATGCGCATATCAATGCTCAGCATTAACTCCTTACCTGGTTCCGCACTTTTAATCGATTGCGCCTGCTCAATAAGGCGACCACGACGATCCTTCAGCAAGCGCACCTTACCTGGCTTACCATCAAGCCACTCACTGTAAGCCAGCTCGATGCCTTCTTGCCCTTGGCCATCAATGTTGGTGAAACCTATGAGATGTGCAGCCACTTCACTGGCAGGATAATAGCGACGAAACTCATCCATGACGTAAACACCTGGAATATCCAGTGCGGTTACCTTGTCACCCTGTTTGGGCGTTAAGTGACGACGTAGATAAATAAATTCTTTATCGGCACTGCGTAAAATTCGCTTGGCTAAGGTTTTACGCTTAATACCTAATGTATCTGCCAGCTCTGGCCAGCGTGCTTTGTGTTCTACAAGTTCTTTTGGATTTCCCCAAAAAGACTTAACAGGTGTGCTAACAGCAAGGGGCTCACCGTTTCGATCAAAAATAATGCCCCGCGTTGCCGCTATCTCGGTATAGCGAACTGTTCGTTTATCACCTTGATCCTGCAAAAACTGGCGATTTATGACATGCAAATCAATAATACGCCAGGTAATGACGCCCATAACCAGCATCAAGCACGTTACAACAACTCGAAAGCGCCAAATATAAGGCCCTGTCTGCTTGACCTTACTCATGGCACTACCATTTTTATCTGATCAGGATTTGGTGTTTCCATCTCCAGCTTCTCTGTTGCAATCCTTTCAACACGCTTGGGTGTAGTAAGAGTGCTATGCTGTAAAAGCAATTGCCCCCACTCAACTTGTGCAGCATTTTTCACAACAAGCTGGCGCTGCAGATCATTAAATGCACGACGATTCATGTGCGCTACATAAGTAATGGCTACTGAGGAGATAACCATCATCACCATCAGTATCAAAAACACCACAACTTGCTTATGCTTCAGCTGCGCTACTACATGAGTCATAGGGACCCTCTTACTAATTGACGCTAACGCAATTTAGTGGCCACCCGCATAATTGAACTTCTAGCGCGGGGGTTTTGCTTAACTTCTACTTCACTTGGACGAACAGGTTTCCTTTCACCTCGGAGGCGCTGAGAACTACTGACCATATCAACGGTCACGGGTACACCCGGTGGATACTCAGTCCCTTTTTCATGCTTTCTGATAAAGCGTTTTACGATGCGATCTTCAAGTGAGTGGAAGCTAATAACAACCAGTCGACCATTGACGTGTAAACACTGGAGCGCATCATCTAATCCTTGCTGCAAATCATCCAGCTCTCTGTTCACAAAAATGCGAATTGCCTGAAAGGATCGCGTCGCAGGATGCTTATGCTTTTCCCACGAAGGGTTAGCCTGCGCTACGATCGCTGCTAACTGTTTTGTCGTAGTGATAGCTGCCTCCTCTCGGGCACGCACAATGGCATTTGCAATTCGCCGAGCAAAACGCTCTTCACCATACTCTTTCAAAACTATCGCAATATCTCGCTCATCTGCTCTTGCTATCCAGTCTGCTGCACTCACTCCATGGTCAGGATTCATTCGCATATCCAGCGGGCCATCTTGAAGGAAACTAAACCCGCGTTGAGCATCATCAAGCTGGGGGGAGGACACCCCCAAGTCCAGTAAAATACCATCTACCCGCCCCAGCCAGTGATGCTGTTTCACCCACTCCATTAACTGTGCAAATGAACCATGGACAACACTTACTCTTGAATCCTCCTGTGCTAACTGATTAGCAATGGCGATTGCTGTAGGATCTTTATCAATAACCAGTAGCTTCCCCTCAGCCCCCAACTGAGACAGAATCTTCCGGCTATGTCCACCACGCCCAAATGTGCCATCAATGTAAATACCATCAGCGACAATATTTAGCTGCTGTACAGCTTCATCCAACAACACAGTGGTGTGTTTTAGTTCTTCAGTCATAAGCTCACTACAACGACAAGGACTGCAGCTCATCTGGCATTTCACTTCCTTGACTGGCTTCCGCCAGGTAGGCATCGCGACGCTCGCTCCAGCGCAGTTCACTCCAAAGTTCAAATTTTTTGCCCTGACCCAAGAGGATCACTTTCTTCTCGAGGCCAGCATAATCTCTTAGCAATGGCGGGATTAACACCCTACCACTCCCATCAATTTCTAAATCAGTGGCATGCCCTATCAGCAACCGCTGTATCCGTCTAGCTACAGGGTTGAAGCTTGGTAACGCCTCAATTTTTGCCTGGATTTCCTCCCACTCATCAATGGGGTAGATCAACAGGCAAGGTTCTTCTGTATCAATCGTGGCGACTAAAGAACCATTGCAATGGGAACTTAGTACTTCTCGGTAACGACTTGGGATAGCAAGCCGCCCCTTGGCATCCAGACTGATTGCATTGACTCCGCGGAACACAACTATACACTCTCGCCACTTTTACCCCAAAAAAATCCACTTTCACCCACTTTGTACCACTTTCAGACACTATAGGAATGGCCCTGAGTTCCGTCAAGGCAACCCAAAGTGCCAACCCCCAACAAAATGTGACGGAGTTGACAAAAATGCGCAGATACGGGTTATTACATAACCAGGTACCAAATATATTTATCAAGAGGATTCAGCGAGTTAACGCAATTATTGAATTGACGTGACGTATGGATTAATTATTTCTGTAAAACACCTAATTGAGGGAAAAGCATGGAAGTGCAACATATTGTTGAACATTGTGCAGAGTACTTCGTTTTCAGATGTTATATCCCATCAATCTAAGCTCACTTCAGCTAATGAAAACAAGCGATAATGTGGGAAATAAAAAAGTGAGTTGGCCGATAAGCCGGGTTCTGTCATGGACAGTCATTCATCTGGGATGTATATCACTATACACCTCAAGCAACCTACCCGAATTCAGTGCGGGCCACACCAATGAATTCCTATTTGGTCTTGCTCCAAGCGGGGTTTACCATGCCGTGAAGTGTTACCACTCACGCGGTGCGCTCTTACCGCACCCTTTCACCCTTACCGGCAAAGTAAAGTACTTTGCTTAGGCGGTCTACTCTCTGCTGCACTTTCCGTAGGTTCACACCCCCCAGGCGTTACCTGGCGCTTTGCCCTATGGAGCCCGGACTTTCCTCCATAATGCTAAAAGCATTACAGCGACTGTCTGGCCAACTCAGCCGCGAAGCTTAGCTACCTTTATTTGAAAGTGCAACTTTGTATAACAGGTTTTTCTTCAGTCCAGAAATTTTTGCTGTTAAGCTTGCGGCCTGCTTAACAGGAAGCTCAGTTTGAAGTGTTTGTAAGATATGTAACACATCTGCAGGAATTTCATTTTCAGTATGAGCAGACTCCACCTTACCTTCAACAAGTACCACAAACTCACCTTTCTGCTGAATCGGCTCATCTTGTAAACGTTCAAGCAACTCACTCGCAGAACCTGACAACACTGTTTCAAACCTTTTGGTCAGTTCACGTGCTACGACTACCTGGGTCTCATTTTGCAATACCTGTTGCATATCCTCCAAACAGTCAATAATGCGATGGGTTGACTCATACACGACCCATGTCGCCTGCAACTGCGCCAGTTCGTTAATACGCTGCTTTCGTTGTGATGCTTTAGCGGGTAAAAAACCTTCAAACCAAAAGCGGTCAGTAGGTAAACCTGCCACAGATAGTGCAGACATAATCGCACTGGGACCTGGAATTGGGCTTACCTGAAAACCCGCCTTTCTTGCGTTTCTCACTACCACAAACCCAGGATCAGAAATAAGTGGGGTACCTGCATCAGAAATCAATGCAATTGACTGACCCTGCTGCAACTTTGCTAATAGCTGCTCCGTTCGTTGTGATTCATTATGTTCATGGTATGAAACCATGGGTGTGGTAATCCCAAAGTGAGATAGCAACCGCGAAGAATGTCGAGTGTCTTCCGCTGCAATTAAATCAACTTGCTGCAAAATTCTTTGTGCACGAGGACTAAAATCATCCAAGTGCCCTATAGGCGTTGCAACAATATATAAAACACCTGATGCCATTATAAATAGAGCCTTTCCCACCTAGTTAGCAATATGACTGATTTACTTTTTAGTGAAGCCAGTCATTATGAAGCTTATAAAAAAAGTGTAGTTTTCAGATAAAATAGAATAATGGACACCTCGAAAATAGTATTTTTTTATAGGGCTGACACAATTAGTGATGCCCTGCAAAAGCAGTATTACCCATAGCAGGGTATAGGTGTTAATCCACACTCAATGTTGTACTTCACTTTACACTTTGCCAATAAACTGTAAAGCCAAGTGAGCAAAAGTACATCAAGCTGGACCAAATATTTCGGTGTATACCATTAGCAGTATTGACCTATCCTAATGTTAAAGGGTCCTGCTTTCTAGCAGTAGCAGTCCTTACATTTTGTGTTCTAGGCATAGCGCTTTTGCGACATGATTGATAATCCCTAAAGACAGGGCACCGTGATAAAATTACTAAAGGTTCTTTTTTTACCCGCTCAAACCAACGCAATAGGAATCGCATTCAAGCATGACAAGCACGAAAAAGATCAAAGCCCCTTTCAAGCAAGCCATCAAGCTGCTTGTTTCAGCTTGCCTTATCAGTGGTTTACTCACGGGCTGCGGCAACTCATTTATAAACCGTTCAGGTAGCTCACAAAGTGATCCCCTAGCCACTCAATCAATGGCAGAAGTACAGCAGCTTCTCTCGAGTGCCGAACAGAGTACAGGGGCAGAACAAGATGCCCTGCGACTGGATGCTGTAAGTATATTGTTAGAGCAGCAAAAGACAGCAGAAGCTAAAAATATTCTGCAGCAACTTTCGCCCAGCGTTGAGACAGGTTCAAACCAAGCTCGTTATGCCGTTGTCCAAGCGCAGCTGGCATTGGCAGAAATGAACGCTATGAAAGCGTTTGAGTGGCTTGACTCCCCTGCTGTTATTAATAATTCTGATAGTCAGGTCGGCAAGCGCGCCTATGCCGTTAGGGCTGAAGCCTATGCACTGAATAAAGAGTATCGTGCAGCCATTGATGAAGTCATGATGGCTATTCCCCTTCAAACAGAGAGAGAAAAGCAGCTTTCTTACCAGCGCTTGTGGCGTTACTTACTCAATGTTGATAGTCCAACCCTGGACGCTATGGCTGCGAACACAGCAGACACTTTACTGACTGGTTATATTCAACTGGCCAACATTGTTAAAAAATCAGATAACATCGAAAGCCAGCTACAGGCTTTCGCCAACTGGCAGCAACAGTGGCCTAACCATCCAGGGCATCAACAACTCCCTCAAACTCAACAACTGTTGAGCAAAGCCTCACAAGAGCGCCCGCAAAAAGTTGCTCTGCTGTTACCCAAAAATGGTGCTCTAAAGGTTGCAGGCAATGCCATTGAATTAGGCTTTTATACTGCCTACTACCACTCTCAGCGAAGCGGTGGTCAGGTACCAGAAATTATCCCTTATGACACAACTTCAGCAGACCCTCTTGCTTTGCTTAACCAAGCTGCCGCTTCAGGTGCACAGCTGGCTATTGGCCCACTACGCAAAGATGCTGTTCAACAGTTACAAAATAATGCTGCCCTGCCAATCCCAGTGATGGCATTAAACTATGCTAATCGTGGTCAACAGGCTGGCAATCGGCCTTTCTACCAGTTTGGACTGTCAGCTGACGATGAAGGCCGTCAAGCGGCTCGTCAAGCAATACATGATGGTCATCGCTTTGCAGTAGTGATCACTCCTGACAGTGACTGGGCTGTCCGCGCCAGTGAAGCTTTTCAACAAGAACTACAATCTCTGGGTGGTGAAGTTGTTGGGGTTGGGCGATTCAATGAAGCAAATAATAACTATAAAGCCGTTATTGGTCGCTTAATGAATGTTAATGCCAGCAGTGCTAGAGCCCTTGAGATCCAGCGCCTTGCAGGTAAAGAAGTTGAGTTCAGTGGGCGCCGTCGTCAGGATGTCGACTTTGTTTTTCTTGCAGCCAGTGCCAGCCAATCACGACTGGTTAAGCCTTTTCTAGCTTATCACTTTGCTGGAGACCTGCCTGTTTATGCTACAGCAAATGTATTTTCAGGCACAGTTAACCCTCAAATTGACCATGACCTAAACAATATTCGCTTTACCGGTATGCCCTGGCTCAATGATGATTTCAGTGATCCACTAAAAGCCGAAATTATTAAAGCGCGTCAGAACAACGGTACATCTTACGCTCAGCTTTTTGCCTTGGGTATAGACGCCTTCCGCTTATATGATCGCTTAGGTCAACTTGCGTCCTTAAGTGGTACTCAAATAAACGGTGCATCAGGCTCACTGACAATGAACACATATCAAGAAATTGAGCGAACTCAACCTTGGTATATTTTTAAAGCGGGTAAACCACAGCGGTTACCAACGATGACATTCAACCAACCTAGTACTCAGTAAGTTTGAGTATGTTTTGGCGCCTTTCCCATCGCCACCGGGGGAGCCAGCATGAAGATTTCGCGCTGGCTTACCTGAAGCAACATGGATTAACGCTTGTGCAGCGAAATTATGCTTGGAAAGGCGGCGAAATTGACCTCATTATGCTAGATAAAACGACACTCGTATTTATTGAGGTTCGTTATCGAAAAAATACTACCTATGGCACAGCTGCTGAAACATTAACCAGCAGTAAGCAACGCAAACTCATTAACACAGCTAAACACTTTCTACTGACACAGGCTAAGCACAACCCTCCTTGCCGCTTTGATCTACTCGCAATAACAGGGCAAATGCCCGACCAGCAAACTGAATGGGTCAAAAATATAATCCAGTTGACTTACTAGCATCTAATAACAAGCTCAAGCTTCATTTAATTAATACACTTAAACTGTTAACGACTGTATTTTTGTTTTTTATCTGTCATCATCCCTGTCCTGACATTATTGATTCAGGTTACAATAGCACCCTCAGTCACCAGCTAAACGTTACATCAGTGCCTGACTGTCAGAAGAGATAGCCACCAGCACGCTGTATTAATCGTTTACGACAACCACTTTATTTCTTCAACTGCTGTCTTTATCCTCAGCAATTCAACAATGTAAGGCTGTTTAACCAATGCATGAACGCATAACACGTCATTTTGCCGAAAGCATCGATGCAGTGGCCCATGCAGCAGAAATTCTCAGCCCCCATATTGGTCAAGCCAGCGAATTAATGGTCAACGCGTTACTCAATGAGGGGAAGATTTTAGCATGTGGAAATGGCAACTCAGCCAGCAGTGCTGCTTATTTTACTGCAAAACTACTTAATCGCTTTGAACGAGAACGTCCCGCACTGCCTGCTGTAGCATTGTCTGCAGATGCAGCTACACTCACAGCCATTGCCTGCGACTATAGTTTTCATGAAATATACTCAAAGCAAGTACGAGCTCTAGGTCAACCTAGTGACATTTTATTTGTTATTTCAGCCAGTGGCCGCTCGACAAATATTGTTCAGGCCATTCAGGCTGCTCATGATAGAGAAATGCTGGTAGTGGCATTAACTGGTGGTGATGGTGGAGATATTTCTGCATTATTGGATGCAGAAGATGTAGAAATTCGAGTACCTGAAATTAATACTCAGCGTATTCAAGAGGTTCAACTGCTCACCATACACTGCTTATGTGATTTAATTGACGAGTTTTTGTTTGGCGGCATTTAATTTTGGTGGAGCTTAACGAAATGAAAAATCCTATTTTATGGTTCCTTTTAGTCAACTTAATAACTTTCTCCACAGCATGCACCCCTATATTAAAAGCAACGAATGATGGTCCAATTCAGCAAGACAAAAGCACACGGACTGTGGGCGACTGGGTTGATGACAACACCATTGAAACAGTTGCTCAGGTAAATATTACCAAAGCAGACCCAGCTCTCGAGCAGTCGCATATCGTAGTGACAAGTTATGATGGTATTGTCTTATTAACAGGACAAGTAGCGAATGAACGTTTGCGTAACCTTGCAGGTGATGTTGCCCGTAATGTTAAAAAAGTACGGCGTGTTTATAATGAGCTAGAAATTGGTCCTGCTACCACGTTCTTAATTCGCAGTAATGACAGTTGGTTAACCTCAAAAATTAAAACCAAAATGCTTGCTGAAAAGAACTTCCCAGCAGGCAAAATCAAAATCGTGACAGAGAATGGTATTGTATATCTGATGGGAAAAGTTAATCAGTCTGTCGCCCGTCAAGCTGTAGACATTAGCCGTACAGCTTATGGCGTACAAAAAATTGTTAAGATTTTTGATTACACCGATTAAAAATAGCAAGCCATTGCTTGCTATTAAGTCATTCTACTGTGGCCCGTTTTTACTTAACAACTTTCAAACTTGGCTTACCACTTGGCCGTGAGCCAGGTTGTCCATCAGTACTTGGACTGGTTGGAGTAGGCTCTGGATCAGTAGGCGTTTGCTCTACTTCAAAGACCATGCCTTGTCCATTTTCCTTGGCATAAATCGCCATCACTGCACCTGTAGGTACATAAACATGCATGGGTGATCCACCAAACCGTCCATTAAATTCAATCTGCTCATTACTCATTAACAAGTCCCGCACAGCAACAGGAGAGATATTGAGTACGATCTGATCATCCTTAATGAACTCTTGCGGTACAACCACACCAGCTTGCGCTGTATTGACTAATACATAAGGGGTACAGTTGTTGTCGACTATCCACTCATATAATGCTCTCATGATATATGGGCGGCTACTGCTCATTGACATCAATTGTCTCCTTTGTTTGGCGGGTATCTAGTTTTTTGGTGAGCATTAAGAGGGCCAAAGCCCTCTGACTTCATAGCGAAAACACAGAGTCTGCTTTGCCTAGATACGCATTTCCTTTTCAGCCTCTGACAAGCTTTCTTTGAACGACTCCCTAGCAAATAACCGCTCAGAATACTCAATCAAAGGTCGAGCTTGTTTTGGCAGCTCAATACCCATTACTGGTAATCGCCATAAAACTGGAGCAACACAACAGTCAACCAGCGTAAACTCTTCACTCATGAAAAAGGGCTTTTCCATAAAGATGGGGGTAGTAGATACCAAGCTTTCTCTCAGCTCTTTACGCACCCTGTTTGCAGTTGTCTCTTTGGTTTTAGTATCCAGCAATGTATCTACCTTGGTGGCCCAGTCCTTGGCAATTCGGTGCATCCACAACCGACTTTGTGCCCGAGCTACAGGGTAGACTGGCAGCAATGGTGGATGGGGGAAGCGCTCATCGAGATACTCCATCATCACATTGGCTTCATACAAGATTAAATCTCGATCCAAAAGTGTTGGCAGACTATTGTATGGATTAAGATCAGCGAGTTCGGCAGGTTTATTTTCAGGATCAACATCCTGAATATCAACAGCCACACCTTTCTCAGCAAGAACTATTCTAACGCGATGACAATAATGATCCTTAGGATCGGAGTAAAAAGTCATTGAGGAACGTTTGGCGACTACGCCCATGTTTAACCCCACATTTTGACTGAACCAAAAAACAAACAATGCGCGTACTCCTAAGAGCACACGCTGTTAACCTTAGCTAAAAAGCTATTGTACCAAGCAATGACTGCTTAGTGTACGTCTTTCCAAAACTCTCGCTTCAGCAAGTATGCAAAAACAAAGAATACTGCCAAAAACAATAGCACATAGACACCAACTCGTTTCCGCTCTAGCTGAGCAGGTTCTCCTGCATAAGCTAAAAAAGTCACCAAGTTTTTGGTCGCTTCTTTATACTCTTGCTCTGACATTGATCCTTCTTTACCTGTAATAGGTTTAAACCCACACATGCGCTCACCTGTTAAAGTATCACGCGTTGAGGGATCAGTATCACCACAAGTATCTTCCTGAAGCCCCTGAAGCTCTGCAAGCACGTGCGGCATAGCTACATCAGGAAATACTTTATTATTGACGCCCCAAGGACGCTTGGGGTCAACATAAAAAGTATTCAGGTAAGTGTATAACCAATCTGTACCTCGCACCCTAGCCACAAGGGTCAAGTCAGGAGGTGCAGCACCAAACCAAAGTTTAGCCTCATCATCACGCATGGCATTTTCCATTAGGTCGCCAATTTTTGCGTCATCAAAGACCAAATTATCCATAAAAAGCTCATGAGGAATGCCTAAATCATCAGCCACTCGCTCATAGCGCTGAAACTCTGTACTGTGGCAGCCCATACAGTAGTTTATATAAAGCTTGGCACCTTCTTGCAAAGCCGCCTTATCTTCCAAGTTGATATCAACATGGGTCAATGGATAACCACTGCCACCTGCGGCCATTACAGCAACAGGCATCCATGCTAATAACAACGCAATCAGTTGCTTTTTCATTAGCCTGTCACCCTCTCTGGAACTGGTTTAGTCTTCTCTACCCGTGTGTACCATGGCATCAACAGAAAAAATAAGAAGTAAATGACCGTACATACTTGGGACCAAAACGTTCGAGTGTCAGTGGCAGGCACAGCACCTAAATAGCCCAACCATAAGAAGCTAACAGCAAACAACACAATGGCTACTTTACTCATCCATCCCTTATAGCGGATAGATTTGACTGGGCTACGATCTAACCAGGGCAGAACAAATAAAATAGCAATCGCTGCCCCCATAGCAATAACGCCCATTAGTTTATCAGGAATTGCCCGCAAAATGGCATAAAAAGGCGTAAAATACCAAACAGGTGCAATATGATCCGGGGTTTTCAAGCTATTTGCCTGTTCAAAATTAGGTTTTTCAAGGAAAAACCCTCCCATTTCAGGGAAAAAGAACACAACAATACAAAACACAAATAAGAAAACAACAACACCCACAATATCCTTAACGGTGTAGTAAGGATGAAAAGGAATACCATCTAAAGGTATACCATTAGTGTCTTTTTTCTTTTTAATCTCAATACCATCGGGGTTGTTAGAACCAACCTCATGCAGTGCTAAGATGTGCAAGACAACCAGACCAACCAGCACTAGAGGTAAGGCAATTACATGTAATGCAAAAAAGCGGTTGAGGGTAATATCAGAGATTAAGTAATCCCCTCTAATCCACTGTTGTAAATCAGCACCTATCACAGGAATAGCACCAAACAGTGAAATAATAACCTGAGCCCCCCAATAGGACATTTGCCCCCACGGTAACAGGTACCCCATAAATGCTTCAGCCATTAATAATAAATAAATGGCCATACCAAATATCCATACTAGCTCTCGAGGTGTACGGTATGATCCGTATAAAATACCGCGAAACATGTGCAAATAAACCACAACGAAAAATGCAGAAGCTCCTGTCGAGTGCAAGTAGCGAATCAGCCAACCCCATTCAACATCACGCATAATATATTCGACGGAAGCAAATGCCTCTTCAGCCGATGGTTTATAGCTCATAGTCAGCCAGATACCCGTCAATAGCTGGTTAACGAGTACCAATAAAGCCAGAGAGCCAAAAAAGTACCAAAAATTAAAGTTCTTCGGCGCGTAATATTTACTTAAGTGTTCTTCCCACATCTTTGTGGCGGGAAAACGCGCATCGACCCAGGCCATGAATCTTTGCATTCTGCTCATATTAAGCGTTCTCCTCATCAATCCCGATGATTAGGGTGTTTTCATCCTCAAATGAGTAAGGGGGCACCTCTAGATTCAGCGGTGCAGGCACTCCTTTATAAACCCTGCCAGCTAAATCAAACTTGGAGCCATGACAGGGACAGTGAAAGCCTCCCAGCCATTGTTCATCGAAATCCATGGCCTTAACTTCAGGATGATATTTTGGAGAGCAGCCCAGGTGTGTACATAAGCCAACCAACACTAAAAGTTCTGGTTTACGTGAACGATACTCATTTTTTGCATATTCAGGCTGTTGCTCCTCATTTGAACCAGGATCAGCAACACGCTCATCCATTTTTTTGATGTTGGCTAAACTTTCTTCCGTTCGCCGGACAACAAATACAGGCTTACCTCGCCACTCAGCAACAACTTGCTGACCTGGCTCCACCTTGGCGATGTTCACTTTAACTGGGGCTCCCGCGGCCTTAGCCTTGGCACTTGGGTTCCAGGATTTTACAAATGGGATGGCGACTCCCACTGTACCAACAGCCCCTACTACTGACGTAGCGCCCACAAGAAAGCGACGCCGGGTTTTATTCACGCCGTCATTCGTCATTAAATTATTCTCCCCATCAGAGACATGACCCGTCGAATTTGCAGCTGAAGAATCAGAACAGATATAAAGCGTCAGACTTATAAAAATGATTAAAATTTTGCGAATGTTAAAGAAAATCCCTTCACCTAGCAACCTTAAGGGTATTTTGTAAGACTTAAGAAGTGAAAATGCTCAACGCTTAAGCAAAAAAATACCCGGTCAATGCCGGGTATTTTACAGCCACAATGAAGTGGGCAATGTAAATGCGTAAATTAACGCTTGGAGAACTGAGGACGCTTACGCGCTTTACGCAATCCAACTTTCTTACGCTCAACCTCACGCGCATCACGAGTAACATAACCCGCTTTACGCAATGAAGGACGGAGATTGTTATCGTAATCCATCAGGGCACGAGTAATACCATGACGAATTGCACCTGCTTGACCAGCAGCACCACCACCAGTCACAGTAATTTTTATATCAAACTTGTCAGTCAATTCGACCAGCTCTAAAGGCTGACGAACGACCATGCGAGCAGTTTCACGACCAAAGTACTGATCCAGCTCACGACCATTAACAATAATTGCACCAGAACCTGATTTCAGGAAGACACGAGCAGTCGAAGACTTACGACGACCTGTTCCATAGTATTGAGTAGCAGACATAGCCAGACCTTATCTTAAATTTCCAGAACCTGTGGTTGTTGCGCAGTATGGGGATGCTCAGTACCAGCATAGACTTTTAGCTTGCGATACATCGCACGACCCAGTGCATTCTTAGGCAGCATGCCTTTTACTGCGGACTCAATTACACGTTCAGGTGCTTTATTGATCAGGCCCTCAAAGTTGATGCTACGCAATCCACCAGGGTAGCCAGTGTGGCTGTGATACATCTTATCTTTGCTCTTATTCCCGGTTACCCGGACTTTTTCAGCATTGATAACAACAATGTAATCACCAGTATCAACGTGAGGTGTATACTCTGGCTTATGCTTGCCGCGTAAACGACGAGCAAGTTCAGTAGCAAGACGACCCAGGGTCTTATCTGCTGCATCTACAATGTACCAGTCACGCTTTACTGTTTCTGGCTTAGCACTAAACGTTTTCATTAAACAATTGCCTCATTGACCGAATAAATTACCGGCAAAACCAAACACCCCTATCACCTTGGCTTGAGATGTAAAGTGATGTTTGCGTTTAAGGGGCATTAGACGTTGGGAAACGAATGCGCAATTATACGCATCAGGCTAAATTTTAAAAGTCCTAAGCGACCTGAAAGACACTTTGGCAACCGAAAACTGACAAAACTCTACAATATAACTCAGTCAGAATACTTCCAAAGCCATGCAAGAGCGCTATATACCTCACAAAACAAATGTCAGCGAGCTTTTAAACATACCAGGCTGATACGCTTACTAGCTTTTGTACAGATATCAAGTACGAGACTAAAAACATCATTCTACGCGCGAACAGGCTACAACAGACTTTGCTATCCATTCTCAGCTAGGACTTATCTCATGGACTATAGACCATTAGCAAACACTTCGCTAAATGTGAGCCAGCTCTGTTTAGGTACAATGACCTGGGGGGAACAAAACAGTAAAGCTGATGCTTTTCAACAGCTTGACTATGCTACCAGCCACGGGGTTAATTTTATTGATACTGCAGAGCTCTACCCAGTCCCACCCAAAGCCAACACCTATGCCACTACAGAAAAAATTCTTGGCAAATGGCTAAACCTGCACGGGCATAGGAGCAACCTTATCATCGCAACTAAAGCTGCTGGACCCGGAGACTGGGTCAGTTATATCAATGAAACAGGACCAACTTTAAAACATACAGACATTATGCGTGCTGTAGAAGGCTCTTTAAAACGCTTAAACACTGATTATATCGACCTTTATCAAATACACTGGCCAGGGCGCAGCACAAATTTTTTTGGTCAACTAGGTTATCAGTTTGCTGAAGATAGCCCTGACATTGCATCCATTGAAGAAACGCTTTTTGCTCTAAACTCGCTAGTAAAGAGTGGTAAAGTACGATACATAGGTGTTTCCAATGAGACACCCTGGGGGGTTAGTCAATACCTACAACTTGCGGATAAGCATAACTGGCCCAGGATTGTCAGTATCCAAAACCCTTACAACTTACTCAACAGAACATACGAGGTTGGTCTGGCTGAGTTTGCCCAAAGAGAGTCTGTGGGTTTACTCGCCTATTCTCCCCTGGCATTTGGTGTGCTTTCAGGGAAATACCTTTATGGTGCTAAACCGGTGGGGGCACGTCTAACGCTATTTAGTCGCTTTAGTCGTTATAATAACCACTATGCCCAACAAGCAACTGAGGCTTATGTTCAACTGGCACAGCAGTATGGGCTTAATCCAGCTCAAATGGCATTAGCCTTTGTCAATAGCCAGCCATTCACAACTAGCACAATCATAGGTGCAACAACCATTGATCAATTAAAAACCAATATTGCCAGCAGGAAAATAACCTTACCTAATGAGATTCTGGATGGGATAGCACAAATCCACCAACAGTATTCAAACCCTGCCCCATAGGCTCAAAAATAAAAGGCTCAACTCACTTTACTCCCAAAAGACCAAGAGTGCTTGAGCCTTCTCAGCACCTAAGCCTGGTGTGGTCGCGCCAAATACTCATGTGACTGCATTTCTTGTAAGCGACTGACAGTGCGCTTAAATGGAAAGCTCAGATTCTGCCCTTGATAAAGCTCCGTAACAGCTACAGCTGCAGACATAATCACATTCACATTGCGATCATAAAACTCATCAATCAAATTGATAAAACGACGCGCTAGGTCATCATCTTTTGCGGTAAGCTGAGGAATTTCATCCAGTAATACTGTATGAAACTGCCGGCTGATCTCAATATAGTCATTTTGACTACGCGGTCCATCGCAGAGTTGAGCAAATGAAAACCAGACAATACCATCACACACCTTTTTAAAGGGGATATCTCGTCCCAAAATCTCAAGGGTGGCATCTTCAACAATATTACCCTCACCTAATACAGAAAGATTTTTAAAGTTTTCAGTTAACTGCTGTTTGGCTTGCTTATCCAGGGGGTAATGATAAATCTCTGCCTGCTCTAAAACTCTCAATCGGTAATCAATACCACTGTCGACATTAACCACTTCAGTATGTGTCTTTAATAATTCAATTGCCGGCAAAAAGCGCTGTCGCTGTAAACCATCTTTATATAAGTCATCAGGCACAATATTTGACGTCGCTACCAACGTTACACCTCTGGCAAAAAGCTCTTGCAGAAGCCCCGCCAAAATCATGGCATCCGTTATATCAGTGACAAAAAACTCGTCAAGACAAATAATACGAAAGTCTGCGGATAATTTTTGTGCCACTTGCTCTAGTGGATTTTTTTCGCCTGGAATGGCTTTTAATTCCTGATGGACGCGCATCATAAAGCGGTGAAAATGAGTACGCCATTTCTGTTGGGTTGTCAGGCTTTCAAAAAACGTATCGACGAGGTAAGTCTTGCCTCTGCCAACCCCTCCCCAGAAATAGAGACCTTTAATAGGTGCTTCTACTTTTTTTATGCGAAAAAATAGCCAGGAACGTTTAGCTGGCCGGATTGATGCCGATTGCAGTGCCTCATATAGACGCTGAAGGTGTTTTACCGCCTGCTCTTGTGCTGCATCGTATAAGAAATCCTCTCGTTGTAAATCCCGCTGGTAACGCTCAATAGGGCTCATGGTAAATACTCTTAGCTTTTTTATACTTCAAAGTAAAAGGCACAGTCAGCTGTGCTCAAATACTGTCAGCGAATATTACGGAGGCTTGCGATCCCCCCCTCTTTATGTGTTTAATGTCCCTGCACGCTAGGAAACTTTAATGGCCACGCCTATAAATGGCAACTCAATGAAAATATGATGAAATCTAGGCTGGCCACAAAAACGTCACAAGCATTGAAACACAATCAACACTAAACCTGCACAAATCTTGCTTGAGTAATTTTTATTTCAGTACAAGTGAGAGGGGGGTAACAACATGGAACTGACAGAGAATCTTTGGCTTGCCTGCAGTATTAGCTTTGTCATCGGCTCAATCATCGGCGCATGGCTTTATCGAGCCTCAACGAGCGGTGTAGAGAGAAGCCAGTTAGAGGCAAAGCTGTCCGCCATGGAAAAGCAAATGCAAAAACACCAACAAAACCTTGATGAACACTTTAATCAAACAGCCCAGCTTTTTAACCGTGTCACCGATGCTTACAAAGACTTGCAGGTACATATGGCAAATGGTGCGGCGTCACTGAGTCAAGATCCATCGGCATCTCACCAACTCTCTGATGCTTTATTAGCAAGCCAGACTCTGTCACCAGAGCAACCACCTGAGAGTCGTGAAAAAAGTGATGACACCCTATTATCACCTCCCAAGGACTACGCCCCCAAATCAACTCCGGATGAAAAAGGGACTCTTTCTGAAGAGTTTGGCTTGCAACAGCCAATACAACCACAACCTGCTAAATAGCTTGTTTAATCTCACTGGTTGTATTTGGCGTGATCACTATTGTTTGCTGTTTACTGACATCAAAAGGCTGAATGGACTGCAATAAGTAGTCCATTACAGGACCCGCTTCCACAGGGCTAGAAAGAAACGCTGGTAACCACTCAGGTTTTTTAGCCATACCCCGCTCAATCATTTCATTAATAATCGGTAAAAAACGAAAACCAGTTTTACCAATAAATAAGTTGCGAATAGGCTGTGTTTTATAGAGTTGTACTGCCTGGCATAGCCCTTGTAGATACAAATAATCCTTGGTAAAGCCACCACCACGGTGTACTCGGGTTGTTAAGCGAAATGCCTCATCTGGCTTCATATGGTGTTCTTCGGTTAAATACAGCCAAGTATGTCGAAAATCACGATAAAGTAGCATCTGTTCTACAGCAAGGACTCGTAATCCAAGCATTTTTAAGCGCTTTAAAGTCAAATTACCTGAAAAGTGTTCACTTAAAATAGCCAAACCTTCCTGAGTTAGCGTGTTATCTGGCAACCCCAAAGAAAACACCTTTAATGGCTGTAAACCTGCGTTCAAGGTTGTCACCATATGAACACCCAACTCATGATGAGCTAACGCCTGCAGTTCCGTGGCTGTCACCTTGGCATCTTTGCGAACCAATAACGCTCTCCGCCCACTACTCACCATGGCCGCCGCAACCAAACGAGAACTGGTTTCGACTTTACAGTTCAGCCCCCATTCGACAGCTTTTTGCTGCAAAATCTCACGCATTTGCTCAGCATTGTAAGCCGGGCTTTCCTCCTGCTCTGCAATAGCAGGTGCATAGAGTAAAAAGCGCGCATTATCAATATCCTGTTTACCTGGCTCACCATAGTAACGTAAAGAGTTATAAATAAACCGCTCAGTACCAATACTCACCAACAAATCAACCTTCATAGAGATAGTATCAATAACCTCACGATACAATTGCTGAATCCCTGCATCTCGGATTTCATCAACGGGTAGACGATATAATTTTTCTCTTAGTAAATAAGGGTCCATTGCCAACTGGCGATAGGTAAACTCAGGCTGATACTTTGTTCTGTGCGAAAAAAACCGCTTCATTTCATGAGCGATATTTATAGGGTTAACATACTGTAGCGTGCTTACACCTTTTGCCAACTGATATAATGCTCGATCAACCCGCTTAATAGCGGGGTCAACTAAGCTGGCCAGCATATGCTTGCGTTTGGCCTGTTTTTTCTTTGTAAAGCGCCTCGCAAAAAATGCTGCTGTATCCACTACAGTATGCTTCATTCCTTCACTTAAACTCTGCAATACTAATGGATAAAGCTCACCACTCTTTTCATCCATGAACACTTTTTTAATTTCTGTTGGGATAACCAAGGTATTTTCAAAGCGGCTGTTTACATGAGCAATCATATAGCCTCGCCCATAAAATACTCGGTTAATTTCCACACTGGTCTTCAAGTTAGGTAGCTGCAAGGACTCCAGACAGTTTTGATAACGCTCTATGATTGGCGTCCAACGATCCATATCTACCTGCTCTAACCCTAAGTTAAATACAGGAGCATCATCAGATTGTCGGCCTTTGTTATAGGAATGAATATCAAATACCAAACTAGCACCAAAACGCTGCTCTAGTGCAGCTATCAATGCATCAAGAATACGGTAAAACTGGCGATGCTTTTCAGCACTTCGATGCCACTGCTTATCCGTTAAAGGTGAGCGCCAAACTTTTAACCCCCAAGCTCTCTTATAAACACATTGAGCTAATGGACGGTTTAAGTCGTATTCATATCTGGAGTCACAGGCTACCAATGTTATTGGTAATGAACGGATCAATTCTCCGGTATATGGATCTTCCTCAAAATAGCGCTGGTCGGTATCTAATAGACAGCGATTAACTAACTCCGAGCGTAACTGGCTTCCATTATGAATAGCAGTACAAATAAAAGGCACATAATCTTCAACTTTAATCTGAAAAGAGCCATCTTCAATACTGCACTCAAAGAGTTCACCTGCTTTAATGGCTTTGACAATGTCAGCTTCAGTACGACTCTGCATCTTCAATCACCTTGCGAAACTCAGTTTTTCGCTGCGCTATCATTTCTTTAGCAGAAACTACATTTTCCACAAAATCGATCACTTTCTTCTGCAGTTTGGTCCTATTAAGGCGGTTAATACGTGTAATTCCACCAGGGCTTAATACATTTACCTCGATCAGCTTGCCATGAATGACATCAAGCCCCACAAAAAACAATCCATCTCGCACCAGTTTAGGGCCTATTGCCTGGCATAAAGCTTTTTCTTCTTTAGTCAATACATGTTTAACTTCCGTGCCACCGGCGTGAATATTTGAGCGCACATCATTTTCCGCAGGGCGGCGACGCATAGCACCTATAGGCTCACCATTCAACATAAGGATGCGCACATCTCCGTGCTCAGCCCCTGGAACATATTCTTGTAAAATGACATAGTTGCTTTTATCACCACTGCCAATATAAAAATCCAAAAGTGAGCGAAAGCTTTGTCGCGCTCGTTTTTCAATAACGATAACACCCTGTCCACCAAAACCATTTAGAGGTTTCAGGATCATTCGATCTGCCTCATTCTCCATTAACACTCGCTCTAAATACTCACGGCTTTTAGAAACATGTGTAACAGGAATATACTTTTGCGCTTCACCACTAAAAGAAGCGGTGTACAGTTTATTATTGGCAATACGCAAACCATCAATATCATTCATTATGAATGTATCGTCTCGAACTGAGTCCAAAAAGTTTAGCGCTACAGTATCCAGAGGTGGATTTGCCCGCATAATAATGACATCAAAGCCTGCCAGCGGCAGCTTGGAACGCTTAAAGTCAGCCGTTTTATAAAAGCTAGGGATATTACTGGTCAGTTTTGTCGTTTTCTTAAATACATTACAAAACGCATGCGCTGTATTATCACGAATTGTTAGACTGTTAGGCGTTGTCAAGGCCACAGTATGTCCACGACTTACTGTTTCATGTATCAAGCGCAGAGTCGTATCTGTCTCAGGAGAAATCCGCTCCCAAGGATACATAAGAAAACAAATTTTCACTTATTACGCTCCAAAGGCTGGATTGGAACAGGTTAATTGATAGCTGCACCACACTGCGGAAAAGATACAGGGAGTATCATCAGTAGGAAGAGTAAGTCAGTGCAACCTAAGTATCCTTTTATACTGAATCGACCAGAAAAACAATCTTTTTATCTTGCTTATCAACAAAGAAATATAGATCAATCCTAACTACTTGAAGGTCACTTTCAAAAACACCTTTGTCCAGGTTCTACTTGGCACCTACCTCAAAATACCTCAAATGTTACTTTAAAAGTGGTTAGGGGAAAGCAAAATACAGGTATTGCATTAACACATCCTTCTATTCACTTAATACTGTTTTTTTATAGGTAATTTCCCTACAGATGAACAACTAAAAACGGCTAAGTAGCCAGCGATAAATTTAAACGCACCCTATTAACCAGTTCTACAATAAAGGCACCAAACATTCCAAACATAATGGCCAGCAAGCAACCAATGGTAATCAAAAGCATTTTACTTATACCCTTTGGTTGCAAGCTTTGTGTTGCGGTCTCGATAATCACCCCTCCTTGCAATTCACTTAGCTGGTTTTCCAAAGTGGTAACCTTCATGAGTAACTCCATTGTTTTAGCCGGTGGTGCATGCCCATCCACTTGCTCCAACGTTTTCTTAGTAGACAACAGCTGTTGCTTAATACTTCTTGAAGCCTGTTCAACAATTTCAGTTTGTGCAGCATGAATTTTTTCAACAATAATTTTATGAAACTCGCTCACTTTATCTTTACCAGCTAAACGGGCATCACTGGAAATCATAATTAAACCGGTATCTTTAAGCGCTTGGAAAGATACTTTAAAAGGTAAATCTTGAAGTTGATATCGCTGGGTAAACTCACGAGATACTTGCGGATAGTAAACTCTATTTGCTTTCTGAACGACAGCTTGAGGAGGCTCAATATAGTCACTCCAGCTACGTTTAGCTAATTGGTAAATACTGACAAAAGTATATGCATCAGGCTTAATTAAAGCCACCGCTACTGTTACAACAATAATTGTCGCAGTAATGCCACACAACCAACGCCAATGGTTCACCAACACCTTAATAATATCAACTAAAGAAATTTCATCATCTACTGACGCTAACGGCTGTAATGCATGACTGTTTTTGATAGGTACTTGATTATCCATAGCTCTCGCAGTCCTTGCGATGTTTAGTACAAAATGACGTATAGTACTCTTATTTAATTATCATTATTTTTAAAAGTAGCACATAAAGTCAGCCGCTTTAAAAATACAATAACTTTGTCAACAAATTACCATCAACATGATTTTTTGATGATCAAAAAAACACCAAAAACAAAAAAAGCCGGCGATGCCGGCTAAGTCGTTCACATGTAAACTATTTTATTTTTTACTGTTCATCTAAATAACGTTCTGCATCAAGTGCGGCCATACATCCAGTACCGGCAGAAGTGATTGCTTGGCGATAAACATAGTCCATCACATCTCCAGCGGCGTACACACCAGGTATACTTGCTGCTGTCGCATTGCCATTAAGCCCACTATTAACCTTAATATAGCCATCTTTCATTTCTAACTGGTCTACAAACAAACTTGTGTTAGGTGTATGACCAATGGCAATAAAAACGCCGGTTACATTAATGTCAGTCACCTCGCCTGATTTAACATTTTTAACACGAATACCTGTTACGCCCTGATCATCGCCCAATACCTCTTCCAAGGTATTATCCAACACCAGCTTTATATTGCCGTTGTTAACCTTATCAAACAGCTTTTGCTGCAGTATTTTTTCAGCGCGAAACTCATCACGTCGATGAACCAGTGTTACTGATTTAGCAATATTTGATAGATAAAGTGCTTCCTCAACCGCTGTATTACCACCACCAATGACCGCAACATCTTGTTGTTTATAAAAAAAGCCATCACAAGTAGCACAAGCAGATACACCTTTTCCTTTGTAAGCCTCTTCACTGGGCAGACCTAAGTAACGGGCACTTGCCCCCGTTGCTACAATCAACGCATCACAAGTATAAACACCGCTATCACCTTCTAATCGAAAAGGACGCTGAGATAAATCTGCCTTATTGATATGGTCAAAGATAATCTCTGTATTAAAGCGCTCTGCATGTTCACGCATCCGCTCCATCAAAGCAGGACCTTGTAATCCTTCCACATCACCAGGCCAGTTATCCACATCTGTTGTAGTAGTTAACTGTCCACCCATTTGCATGCCGGTAATCAATACAGGGTTAAGGTTAGCTCTAGCAGCGTAGACAGCTGCAGTGTATCCGGCAGGACCTGATCCTAATATCAACAAACGTGCATGCTTTGTATCGGCCATTACTTTTCTCCACTTAATTCTTTGCAAAGCCTTATATAATTCACTGCATTAGCGAGATGCGATTATACTTGCTACTTTCTGAGATACCGCCTTATACAGGCGATTATTCAGTCGACGAGTGAGTCTATTTCACAAAGCGGTAACTTTAACAGTTTCAAAGACTCTTTCGCCCTCTCTTTAGCAAAAAATAACATCCATAACGAGAGATACACAGTCGACAAAGCTTTTCATGTCGCTATGATACGTTAACTAGACAGCCACTGAGTAGTTGATAAAAACAATCAAGCTAATATAAAAAAACTATCAAACATCAAAACACACTGTTTAGCATGTAACACTGTGACCAAATAACCTCAATGTTAGATGAACTTGATACGCATACTATACCTAAAACGAAGGGTTTTTAGGGGCGGCCGTCAAGCGATGAAGCCTCCAGTAGCTTATATTAATAAGTGACTGGGGTGAAAAGCGCCGACAACAAACCCTAAAAATGATTCGTGAAGGGTATATGCTCCACGATATACTACGCAATGACTGTAAAGATTAATCAAAAACCCTTCAGACGCTATGGCTACTATGCAGCAATCCAATCAATCAACGCACTATTTTTTTGCCGGTTTAAAACTAATTTTTCAGCCGGGGATGCGCCGCTTTGTATTTATCCCGCTTACTCTTAATATCATCCTTTTTTCCGTGATGATTTATTATTCTATTGGCTTTATTGATTCACAAATTAGCAACTTCATAGCTTGGCTACCCGAATTCTTAAGTTTTCTTAGTTGGCTTATATGGCCTATAGCCTTAATCCTAATGTGTTTGCTGGTATTTTTTTCATTTTCGTTGATAGCTAATTTTATTGCAGCTCCGTTTAACGGCTTTTTATCAGAAGCGGTGGAGAAACATACTCGCCAACAACAAGGCCTACCAGTATCAGAAACCCCTCTAGACTGGAAAGAGCTTTCTTTGTTGATTCCTAGAACATTAAGCCGCGAGCTTCGAAAGCTAGGCTACATTGTCCCTCGCTGGCTATTATTAGTAATACTGACGTTTATTCCTGTCATTAACTTTATTGCGCCTATTGTCTGGTTGATATGGGGTGCCTGGATGATGGCGGTTCAATATGCCGATTTTCCCGCCGACAATAACAAAGTGCCATTTCCTGCACTTTTGAACAAACTAAAACAACGTAAAAGTATGACTTATAGCTTTGGCGGGCTTGTCTATTTAATGACGCTTATCCCCTTTGTCAACTTACTCGTTATTCCTGCAGCCGTTGCCGGAGGAACAATTCTTTGGGTCAATGAAAAGCTCTACGAGCAATAATATTAACATCATATTTTTTTCACACCTTCGTCATGGTGAAGATGCATAGTCTCTGGTAATTTGACTAGCAGCTTCCCTATGACCCACAAGCCAACCACCATTGCCATTGTCGCTAATACGCCTGTTCTATTTAATCAGGCACATAATACGATGCTGCGCCACTTGATTGATGGCATGCTCCATCATGGGTTACAAGTACAACTAATATGCCCACACACTCAAGAAGAAGACCATCGATATCATCCTGGATTAATCTGTGTAACACCTTCACACATGATGGCATCCAGCAAAAAAAAACTATCACTTTCCCCTATTGCATGGCTTGCTGACTATTGGGCACAAAACCCACCAGACGCCGTATATATTTCCTCACCCAGCTTTATGGGCTGGCAGGTAACACGTTTAGCTTCTCGGCTAGCCATCCAAACAGTGACAGGTTTTTTTGATTTGACAATACCCTCTCACTTTAATTGTGTAAAACATATTGCAAATCACTTGGTTTTGCCTTGGTTTAACAGCAAGAGCAAATATTCACTGGTTAACTCAATCCATCATGCTCGACAATTTCAATCATTACGCCTGAAGCGTTTAGCCATTCTTAGTCACGGAGTTGACAGCAAACGTTTTGCCCCCTGCTACCGCAGTACTGAACTTCGACAGCAGTGGCAAGCAGGCCGTCATGATCTAGTTTTTTTATATACAGGTCCATTGGATCAAGCTCATAATGCTGAACTTGCTCTACGCACATTTCGCATTATCAAAGATCACTTTCCTAGCAAACAGCATAAAATGTTATGTATTGGCAGTGGCAAACAAGCCGAGCATTTAAAACACCGTTTTCCTGGCATCACCTATATAAACCATGTTCCTGCCAGCCAACTGCCAAAAATATATGCGTCTGCCGACATATTACTACAGCCCAATAAACAAGGATTACTGGGCAATACTGTTATAGAGGCAATGGCAAGTGGTGTTGTTGTCGTTGGATTTAAACGAGGCGCAGTGGCTCAACATGTACAAAACCATGTATCAGGCCTGTCAATTTCTTTAAATGGCGGCTGGGTTGATGAAGAAACCTTTATTGATCGGGTATTAGCACTATGTGACCGACCGGATAAAATCGCCTCTATTAAACGTAATGCCCGCTATACGGCATTACGTCAGGACTGGCAGTATGTGACACAGCAGTTCATCCATTTGCTGCTCTCACCTGCACCTTATACTTCCAAAACACAAATACAGCCATCCCCGCTGTAAGAATGAGTTAAAAGCTGTAGACAGGGCCAATGCCAATTCCCCAAAAAATAGCAGTAACTACTTTCATTGATACCAACAAGACAAGGCCCACACACACCACTGATGTAGAAAACAAGAAGCCTCGCTCTGGCGGTATTTCCATCACCCTGGGAATACCTATGTATAATAAATATGCAGTATACCCAATGGCGATAATTATCGCGGTCATAGTAATTGGAATCGAAGGATAAATACCGACAATACCCACTAAATAAAGTGGTGTACCAACATAAGCTGTAAAAATAATACACTTTATTAAGCTAGGGTCAGTACCATAGGTTTTTGCCATCCAGTGAATAAAGGCCCCCATAATAAAAACCGCAACAATAATCGCTAGATAAGACATTAAAGACATCAACAAAGCGCTACCCGCTGTTAATTTAGCAGAATCCAACTCACCAATAGACCAACCTGTCCAGGTTGCGCCAACATACGAGCTAATCGCTGGTACAGCAGCCAAAATTAACACATGAGACAAATAGCGGTGTTTGTTTACCAGTGTTTCCTTGCGAATATCCACCCATTCTTCACGGGGATGTGTGAATAAACCCCAAACATGATTAAGTACCATCGCAAATCTCTCCCTTACATTTGCTTAATCTATAGCACTAAAGGTGTAACTTTAGCTTTTCAAGTTATACAAGATACTATGCCTTTAGCACCTTGTGATAAAACACAATTCACTACCACCTAAACATCTAACCTAATAATAAATAACGTTTTATCAAAGTTTTCTATAGCAAACCGAAACTTACGAATTTTTCTTAATGCTAATTTTGTATTAAAAAACCATGAAAACTTATACAAATATAAACTATTGTAAAAGGTAAAAGGAGGTGCGCTATGAGACAGCTTCATATCCTTACCAACAACATTAAAACCGTCAATCAACTTACCCAACAACTTTACAAGTCAGGAGTAAAAGAGAATAACATCCATGTTGTACATAAAGATCACTCCCTTATCCAGTTTCACGGACTTAATGACAGTAGTTTTTGGCAAGAGCTGGATATTATTCACTGTGGCCAACGCGGCCTACTGATAGGCTTGCTAGTAGGACTCACTGCAGGTAATGGGCTGCTATTGTTTTTCCCTGAAGCCAGTGAGCATCTAGCCCTAATCATCTTTGTTATCGGGCTTTTAACCGCATTTTCCACTTGGGTTGGAGGTATGATAGGCGCTGCACATGACAATTATCGAATAGCGCCTTACCACCACCATTTGAAAAAAGGGAGCTTTTTACTGCTAGTTGATATTGAGCCTAACCAATTAGTAACTGTTAAACAAATAGTGCAACAACAGCATAATGCTCAATATGTAGGTTCTACCTCTACTATCAGCAACCCTTTTAATGGTGGCGAACTAGTCCGTCATGACTTTTAAAAGGGCTTTTACTTACAAAAAGACACTAATGACCAATATATGCCCTAAGGCACTTAAGAACATGTACTACTTTTATAGAACATGTTCTACTTTGACAGTTAAAAAGCCTTACGGGCTATTTGTCAACAGCTTCATTGGTGAGGCTGTGGTCACTTGACGAGTGGTTAGCCAACCTATAGCACCAATTAAGCATGTACCACTAATAGGTAATACAAACCAATACAGCAGGTGAAAGCTAAAATCTAAATTAAAGACTTGCTCGTATAAAAACCAAGTAGTTAATTCGAGCCCAACTACCGCCAAAGTACCAGCCAGTGCACCTAACAGTGCAAACTCTGTAATAATTGTGCGTCGAATACGGGCTGTCTCTGCGCCTAATGCTCGAAGAATAACCGCTTCTTGAAGCCGTTCATCACGACTTGACGCAATCGCAGCAGCTAACACCGCCAGCGCAGCTGCCAACACAAACCCCAGTACACACTCAATGGCTAGCGTTACTTGCGTTAAAATCTGCCGAACCTGTCGTATGACTAAATCAATATCCAATAGCGTCACGCTAGGAAATTGCTTAATCAAGTCAATAATAAAGTGCTCTTGTCCGGGTGGCAGATAAAAACTCAATAAGTTAGTTGCAGCATATTCATCTAATACTTTTTTAGGAAAAATAAAATAAAAGTTCGGTTTAAATGATTCCCAGTTAACTTCACGAATGCTGGTCACTTTTACCGTGAATGTCTGCCCCGTGATATTAAACAGCAATTGATCACCAAGCTTTATGCCTAATTTTTTAGCCAGCTGCGACTCAATGGAAACTTCTTCTGAACTTACCTCCTTCGTCCACCACTGTCCTGCAACTAGTTTATTATCAGCCGGTAACTCATCTGACCATGTAAAATTAAGTTCACGTCGAAGGGCGTTATTATCTTGTGCTTCTTTTGTCACAGCTTGTTTGATAGGCACTTGATTAAGTTCTTGCAATCTTCCCCGGATAATGGGGTAAACAGCTGAGCGACTGACGTTCCCCTGAGTTAATTGCTGTAATAGCTCAGGGACCTGATCAGACATTATATTCATTGCAAAGTAGTTTGGTGTTTCAACAGGAAGTTGCTTCTGCCAATCGCTCAACAAATCAGTTCGTAACAAGAATATGAGCGCCATTACCATCAGAGTTAAACCCAACGCAAGCACTTGCCCCACTACAAACCTCAGATGTCGTAACAAACGACGGCTGGCAAAGCGTAATAACAGTGGTAGTTTTTCACGTTGCAAACGCTTGAGCAGAAGCCTGATCAACGCCAGTAATACCATGCTCAGTACTAATCCAGAACCTAACATAGCGACTAAAATGACTATGGCCAAAACCCAGTCCTGAGTGATCCACCACATCAAAAGGCCTAATGTGAGTACTGCAATACCATACCACAACTGACTTCGAATTGACGGTGGCAATAAATCTCTTCGTAGCACACGCAAGGGAGGAACCTGCTTTAGCTGCAATAAGCTGGGTAACGCAAAACCTAGCATAACGCCTAAACCAGCAAGCAAACCAATACCCCATGGCTGCCAGCCTACTGGGGGAAGTGATGGAGGCAGCAATTCCCCTAAAATTAAAATAACGCCATGATGTATTGCTAACCCTAAAATTGAGCCAATAAGCCAAGTTCCACAGACCAAGCACACCAGTTGCAGCATATGTAACTGCAACACAGCAGCCTGGGTGTACCCTACAGCTCGCATAATCGCAACCGCATCATAGTGTCGCTGTGCATAACGTTGCACACCAACCGCAATGGCAACACCCGCAAGCGCTAATGCAATCAGGCCAGCCAGCCTTAAATATCGCTCTGCTCGTTCTAAAGCATTACTTAATGCTGGTCGATTGGCTTTAACATCCAACAAGCGCTGACTGGGCTGTAATTTGGATGTAAGTCGTGTTTTTAGCTGCTCAATAGTCTCTGGTAAGCCACTAAACAAATAAAAGTAAGCTACTCGACTCCCTGGTTGAATGACTTTCGTTGCAGGCAGCGACTTGAGATTAAGCAAGACTCGAGGAGACAATGTATAAAAGTCACCACTTCTATCTGACTCATAAGTGAGTACCTGGGTCACTTTAAAGTTTGCATCTCCTATCGTTAAAGTCTCTCCAAGCTTAATATTGAGCAACCCAAACAGCCGCGGCTCAAGCCATACCTCTCCTTCTGCAGGGACTGCCTGAGTTTTTTGACCAGGCCCATAAACCTGCTGTCCAACCCTTAACTCACCGCGCAGAGGATACCCCTCACTCACAGCTTTTATAGCCGCCAGCTGAAAATTGTTATTGGCAACGACCACACTTGGAAAAGTGACTGTCTCAGCATGCTTTAGAGGTAAAGTCTTTACTTCAGCCAATAGTGAATCTTGCGCAGGATAAGCACTGCGTAACACCAAGTCAGCCCCAAGCAACTCAGTGGCCTGACGACTCATGACTTTTTCCAAGCGCTCCGTAATGCTGTTTATGGCAACTACTGTGGCAATAGCCACTAATAATGCGGCAATAATGACATTAAGCTCACCTGAACGAATATCACGCAATAACAGACGTATACTTAGCAGTACTCGTTTCATGATGCAGCTACCAACTGTCCAGCATCTATGTGAAGTTGTCTTTGACAAGCACTAGCTAGCTGCATGTCATGGGTTACCAAAATAAGTGTCGTATTTTCCTCTTCATTCAGCTGAAACAATAATTCAATAATACGCTCACCCGTATGCGTATCTAAGTTACCAGTTGGCTCATCCGCAAATAAAATAGGAGGACGATTGACGAAGGCTCGAGCAATAGCAACGCGCTGCTGCTCACCGCCAGAAAGCTGCTTGGGATAGTGCTGCAAACGATGGTCTAACCCTACACGCACCATAAGAGATTTAGCTTCCGTTTCAGGAGAAGGATGTCCAGCAAGTTCCAAAGGCAACATAACATTTTCCAGTGCTGTCAGCGCAGGAATTAAGTGAAATGACTGAAAGACAAAACCTACTTTTTCACCACGAAGCTTGGCTCGCTCATCTTCCCCAAGAGAGCTAATGACTTCACCATTCAACATGATGTCTCCCTGACTGGGTGTATCCAGACCAGCTAATAAACCTAACAAGGTCGACTTGCCAGAACCTGAGGCGCCAACAACAGAGACAGACTCCCCCTGCTTGATCTCAAAGCTAATACCCTCCAATATAGTGAGTACTCCATCGGGGGTTGTAACATGCTTACCGATATTTTTCGCCGCTACAGCACTGGGTATCGACATGGAATTCCTTCTTTCGTATTGGCAACAGACAGTTCGAGTTATTCTGATGACTTTGACACTCAGCTTAACGCAAAATGTATTCGCTAAAACCCTTTTAGTCGTAGGTGATAGCCTGAGTGCTGGTTATGGTTTAGATCCAGCCGCTGGCTGGGTCAACCAACTGGCAGAACGACTTAAAGCTCACGATATTCCTTTATCAGTAGCTAATATAAGCATTAGCGGAGAAACATCCGCTGGCGCATTACGCCGCCTACCCTCTGCACTTGCTAAATATACGCCAACTATCGTACTGATTGAACTCGGAGCTAATGATGGCCTACAAGGGCTTCCTTTAAAGCTTCTTGAGCAAAACCTTCGACAAATGATTCTGCTCTGTAAACAGCAAGGTGCCTTACCAGTACTCTTCACGATGCATATCCCGCCCAACTACGGCAAGCCCTACACAACAGCATTTAGTCAGCTTTTTTCCACCCTCAGCCAAGAACAAAACATTCCACTAATGCCTTTCTTTCTAGAAGGTGTTGCAGGAAATCCAGAGTTTATCCAGGCTGATGGTTTGCACCCCAACCAGGCAGCTCAGCCTATTATTTTGAAAAATGTATGGACTGTACTGGCCCCATTGATTAAACAACAGTTAACGATTGAAGAGAGCGCCACTCAATAATGAAATACCTGTAGCCTGTTTTATAAACAGCTGAATGGCAAACGTATTCAGCTATCATTTTCCTCTTCAATTTAAGAGAGTATTTAAGTGCAACCTGCTCAAGGTTTACCAGAACAGAAAACTTACGAAAAGTGTGTTTAATTGTAGTAATTTTAACAAATTTACATAACTGAAAAGTTTATAAAGCAAGTGAATCATTTTCCAAAACATACTGCTAATTCAATCTGTTCAACAACCTCCCACTCAGATCAATTAATACGTGTTTTTCCGTAGCTTTACGTATACCCGATATTGTTTTTCCGGTTACACTTCCCTGCATAATCGCTACAAGTCCATAATCATCCGTCATCAACCCTCATTCAGCACTATACTGACTTGGGGTAAATTGATCCGGGCGATCAAACAATAGCGTCTCACATCACGCTTTTATAGGTAAGCACACCAGTAAGCTTCCAGACTTGTGTGAATGATTGTCTCCAGCAGCCCTCAGCCTCTGACACCCGCAGACATAGGTGACCTAGTCAGTGTGTAAGGCCTGTCAAACTCTAGCTTTAGCAGTTGTGAAGGTAACTATGAGTAAGCAAAATATTCTTGTCATCAATTCAGGCAGTTCCTCAATCAAGTTTGCAGTCATCAACCCCCAAAATGAACATGAATATGTCAGTGGTTTAGCTGAGCGTTTAAGCCAGCCTGAAGCACGTATCATTTGGAAGCAAGATGGTGAAAAAACCATTTACGATATGCCTAATGCAGATCACGATATTGTCTGCCAGAAAATTCTCCACTTACTGGAAGAGCAACAACTGACAGAAACCCTTGCCGCTATTGGCCACCGTGTTGTACATGGCGGTGAGCACTTCAAAGCTTCTACCCTCATCAATGATGATGTAGTACAAGCCATTGAAGACTGTAAAGGGCTTGCACCTCTTCACAACCCAGCACATTTACTGGGCATTAGAATTACTCAAAAGTATTTTCCAAACTTGCCTCAAGCTGCTGTATTCGACACTTCGTTCCACCAAACTATGCCTCCTCAGGCTTACCTCTATGCTATTCCTCATTCTCTCTATCGCGACCATCATGTCCGCCGTTATGGTTTCCATGGTACCAGCTACCGCTTTGTCACAGGGGAAGCCTGCCAGCGCCTTAATATTCCTGTAAATGAAAGCAATATTTTATGTGCTCACTTAGGTAATGGTTGCAGTGCTGCTGCCATATATCATGGCCAATCAGTAGATACGACGATGGGCCTAACGCCATTAGAAGGGCTGGTCATGGGCACGCGCTGTGGGAATATTGATGCCAATATTTTCAACTTCCTTCATCAACAGCTTGGCTATGATATTGACCGTATTACCACATTACTTAACAAAGAAAGTGGATTACTTGGTCTATCTGAACTCAGTAATGATTGTCGTACACTTGAAGAAGCTATGGAGCAGGGTCACGAACAGGCAACACTGGCAATAGATGTATTCAGCTATGTGCTGGCTAAATCCTTGAGTGGCCTTGCCAGCTCACTGGACCATATTGATGCCCTAATCTTTACAGGTGGTATTGGTGAAAACTCTCGCGTAATACGTGCTAAGGTTTTACAACAACTGCGTATTTTTGGCTTTCAACTTGATGCTGATGCCAATGCAAACAACGGTAAAAATAACAAAGGCATTATTACTACTGCAGATAGCCCTGTTGCCTTGGTCATCAATACCAATGAAGAACTCATGATTGCTCGTGACGCAGCTCAACTTGCAGGCTGTTAATTTGAAGATATAGCCGCAGCAAGCTCATATTTGTCATAGCTTTTGTTTGCTATGTTCACAGTTTGCTGGGGGTATATACAGTTGCTGTAGAAGGATTAACTGTATGCATACTTTTTTTCTTGCACCCACAAGTGCTGGAGTCGGACTCACATCCGTATCTATGGGGCTGGTCCGTGCCTTTGATAACGTCGGCCTGCGGGTTCATTTTTTTAAGCCTATTGGGCAGCTTCACATCTCAGATCGAGGCCCAGAACGTTCAACACATGTCATTCAGCAACACATGGGGCTAAATCCACCCACTCCGATTTCACTGAGTGAAGTGGAAGATTTGCTGGGTGATAATCAAAAAGATAAGTTACTGGACCGTATCATTGAGCTGTTTGATCAAAGCGCTAAAGATGCTGATGTGGTTGTCATTGAAGGCTTAGTTCCCACTCGAAGTGCTCCTTATGTCACTCACTTAAACCGCGAAATTGCAAAAGCAATTGGTGCAGAAGTCATTTTGGTTGCTTCATGCAATGAAAGCACACTGGAAGAAACAGCAAACCGCTTAGAAATTGCGGCTGAGAATTTTGGTGGTATTGGTAACAACAAGCTACTGGGTTACATTCTTAACAAGGTTCCAAACGCCGACTATAAGAAAATTTGCCCTGGTAAGCCCATAGAGCTACGAAAACTTGCCGCCTTTAACCGCAAAGAGTTTGCCCCTATTGGTGCAGTTCCTTGGGATGAGGCGTTGTCTTCTCCGCGCACCAAAGATATTGCTGAATTACTGGACACCAAAATTATCTACGAAGGGGACATCACCTCTCGAAGAGTCACCTCTAAAGTGCTATGTGCACGAACTGCGGCCAATATGAGCCACCACCTTAAGCCTGGTAAGTTGATCATTACCCCTGGTGATCGTGATGATGTGATTCTTGCCTCCAGTATGGCCGCATCGAATGGCGTCCCTTTGGCAGGCTTAATGCTGACCAATGGTATCGAACCCGATCCTCGGATTTTTGAGCTGTGTAAAAAAGCTATTCATGAGAGTGGCTTACCTGTATTGCTTACAGGCTTAGACTCTTTCAACACAGCTGCAGCACTGACTCAAATGAATACTGAGGTACCTCTTGACGATTATGACCGTATGGAACAGGTCATGAACTTTGTGGCTGATCACCTCAATGCTGAGTGGTTAAAAGAACGCTGTGGTACAGCTATTGAAACTCGGATGTCTCCTGCAGCATTTCGTTATCAGCTCACCAAGCGCGCTAACGAAGCGAAGAAAAGAGTCGTGCTGCCAGAAGGTAATGAACCCAGAACAATTCAAGCCGCTGCAATTTGCCATGACCGAGGCATTGCCCAGTGTATCCTTTTGGGTAACCGGGAAGAAATCTATCAGGTTGCAGCAAACCACGGTGTTGAGTTACCTGAGACAGTCATTATTATGGACCCTGAGGCCGTCCGTGGACGCTATATCCAGCCAATGGTTGAACTGCGGAAGCACAAGGGCCTGAATGCTCCTATGGCTGAAGCACAACTGGAAGATAACGTGGTATTAGGCACTATGATG
This sequence comes from Zooshikella ganghwensis, assembly GCF_018263875.1. Classification (NCBI taxonomy): domain Bacteria; kingdom Pseudomonadati; phylum Pseudomonadota; class Gammaproteobacteria; order Oceanospirillales; family Zooshikellaceae; genus Zooshikella; species Zooshikella ganghwensis. The sequence continues at coordinate 103,893 of NZ_JAEVHG010000001.1, read as the reverse complement.
TTGGCTATGGATGAAGTTGATGGACTGGTATCCGGTGCTGTGCATACCACTGCGAACACCATTCGCCCTGCTTTCCAGCTGGTTAAAACCAAACCCGATGCCAAGCTAGTCTCTTCAGTTTTCTTTATGCTGCTACCTGATCAGGTACTGGTCTATGGTGACTGTGCAGTAAATCCTGAGCCTACAGCAGAAGACCTGGCTGATATCGCTATTCAAAGTGCTGAGTCAGCGAAAGTCTTTGGTATTGAGCCAAGGGTTGCCATGATCAGCTACAGTACAGGTTCTTCAGGCTCTGGCAGTGAAGTAGAGAAAGTAAGAAAAGCCACAGAGATTGCGCGTAGCAAGCGCCCTCACCTTTTGATTGATGGTCCCTTGCAGTACGATGCTGCTGCTATCGAAAGTGTTGCTAATAAAAAAGCTCCTGATAGCCCTGTGGCAGGTAAAGCAACCGTCTTTATTTTCCCTGATCTTAATACTGGAAATACCACCTATAAAGCTGTGCAACGTAGTGCAGATGTAATCAGTGTAGGTCCTATGCTGCAGGGGTTAAACAAACCTGTAAACGACCTATCCCGTGGTGCTCTGGTTGATGATATCGTCTTTACAATTGCTTTGACCGCAATCCAGGCGGAACAAGTACAGCGCGAAGCTGCTGCAAGAAAAGCAGAAAGTAATTAACCCAAACAGCGTGTGCCTTGTTCAAGGTATACGCTCCTCTTTCTTTAGTTCTACCTTAATTGCCATCTTATTTAAACAAGATGAAATCCTTTCCTAAACCTGTCAAACTCCGCGTTACTCATCGTACTCATATTGCACTTTTATTAAAATCCATCGTAAGCTGCTGCTTTTAGTGATAATACTCTCTTATTGCTTTGGATAGAGCACATAATAAACACTAAAAACCAGCTACCAAGGAAATCATAAAAAAAGAGACGAAAACACATGCTGTATTTTTTACCATCAACAGTTCGTGGATGCGTTGCAGGATTACTGCTGGTGCTTAATACGCTGACTTTGTGTTGGCCATTATTTATTATCACTTTTTTAAAGCTGATTATTCCTATTCAAGGGTGGCGGGCATGGTGCGCTAAAGTCTCTATTCGTATTGCTGAATTATGGATGACCATTAATAGCGGCTGGATTCACCTTACCCAAAAGCCAAAGTGGCATATTGAGGGTCTTGAGCAGCTCCAGAAAGAGGGCTGGTATTTAGTTACAAGTAACCATCAGTCTTGGGCTGATATTACAATTTTGCAGCATATACTCAACCGACGTATTCCTATGCTTAAGTTTTTCCTCAAGCAAGAGTTGATATGGGTACCTTTTATTGGGTTATGCTGGTGGGCTTTAGATTTTCCATTTATGAAGCGCTATAGCAGAGACTACCTTGAAAAATACCCAGAAAAAAAAGGTCAAGATTTAGAAACAACAAGAAAAGCCTGCGAGAAATTCCGAAACACACCCGTTGCCATTTTTAATTTTTTAGAAGGAACCCGCTTTACACCACATAAACACCGGGACCAACAGTCACCTTATCAGTTTCTACTGAAGCCCAAGGCAGGAGGTATTGGCTTTGTATTAGGCGCCATGGGTGATCAGCTAAAGAGTATGCTGAATATTACGATTTATTACCCTGCTCAGTACCGCTCTTATTGGGACTTTTTATGTGGAAAATTTCGTAATGTGGTTATTAAAATTGAGCAAACAGAAATCCCTAACGAGTTTAAAAACAAAGATTATCTCAATGACCCGGTGTTTCGGGAGCAATTCCAGTTTTGGGTAAGTGATCTTTGGCAAAAAAAGGATAAATTGCTAGCGGATATGCAGCAGCAATACACTCAAAGATCACACAATAACCCCTAAAAAAATATAGCTGCTTTAACGGCAGCTATATCACCATTTAATGTTTCGGGGGTTTGATATTAATTTCAACTCGACGATTCATCATACGGCCAGATGAAGTATCATTACTGGCTATTGGACTATCAGGTCCCATACCATAAAAAGTGACACGAGAAGCTGCAATACCTCTTTGTGTAAGATGATAAGCTACCTCTCTTGCTCGCTCTCGGGATAATCGCTGATTAAATTGATAGTCACCTGTATTGTCAGTATGTCCAATAATTTCAACCGTATTCTGATCAAACTCCGCTAAAACATTTGCTAATGCATTAAGTACTTTGCTAAAGTCCTGGCGGATATGTGTAGCATTGATAGCAAAACTCGCCTCCTCAGGCATTATCAATACTAAATGATCTAAATCGCGAGAAACACTTACTTTTGTTTTTTCTAATGCTTGACGCAAAGACTCTTCTTGCCGGTCAATATAAAAATTATCTTTAGCAGAATAGTTTTTGTTCGCATCAACCTTTGCCGTTTGCTTAGCGAATGGTTCCTTAAACCAGTCGCCATCAACTAACTTTTGGCATCCCACAACACCCCCACCCAATAAAGCAATGATCAGCCCGACTCGCGCATATTCCTGTAACTGCCTCATTATTTCCCCCACCTAATTTGGCTTTTTATAGTATGCTCCTTCACTTACTATGAAACACAGCGTTAAAGGCTAGTGCTTCATTTTTACCTCTCGTATCGTTGGCTTGAAAATTAGCCTCCCAACAGTGAGTCAAATAGTGTTAACAGACTCTAGTTCATTATCGATAATATCTTTCAGCAAGCTAGCTCTGCTTTCACTCTCTTGTCCATTAATAACAGCGTTTAACTTGTAAACTAAACGTTCAAACTCATTTTCGATATAAATACTTTGCTGGAAAACACTTTGTAGTTGTTTATTTGTCTCAGCCCATACCTGGTCTATTGTTTCCGAGGACGCAGGATATGATTTACCATGCACAACATCACCCAGTTGCAACGATAAATTATCAAATAAATCAGCAACCTCTCTAAGGGAGGCTTGATAGCCATCTTCTACTTTTTGTATAAAACGCTGCACCCTAGCAATAAAAATATTGATAAAAGCACGCTCAGCTTGCAATGCCATACTCATATCCAGCTGTTGGATTTTCTGTTCGACAATAGCAACATGAACACTTAACCATTGCCTGAATGCATCAACCTCTTTCCCAGAAAAGTCCGGTGCTTTTTTTAATAAGAGCGATACTCGCTCAGTATTGAATACACAACGTCGACCAAATACATGCCAGGCACCCTGTTTACATAACTTATCCAACAAGTGTGTTTCAAAGGCTTTCGTCATACCATGTGCTTCCATGGTTTTTTTGCCGAACTGAGCCCGCAACTGAACACTTGCGGCAATATCGAAGCTTTCCAGCTGAGTAAGCAAACATTGCCCTAACTGATCGAGATTTTCACTGCTGAAACAGTCCTGAACAAAGTCATAAGACACACCCTGAGGTAAATTATCGATACTTGTTAGCTGCTGTCTTAGGGAAAGTTTTAGGCGCTTTTTCAGCTGCTGATTAGCAATGGTGTGGTAGATTTCTTTAGTCAGCCTAGCATGTAATTCATTATCTCCCATAGCAACATGAATAACATCATTACACCCCATTTCATAAGCATGCATACGAAACTCAAGGTCTTTTTCGTAAGCCACCAGCACAATAGAGGTCCCTTCAGTCAGGCCATTCTCATATAAATGCTGACACATCGATAATGCTGTAGCCATCGACTCAATGGGGAAAATAACAATTAACTTTACTGACTCACTACTCGCCGCATGTTGCATTTCATCCACAGAGTTGAGCTTAAGCACATGAAAAAAACGCTCAACTCTTCCAACCCATGCTGTTGCAGGTGACTCATCAAAAACAGCGACTTTATACTCTAATTGCATAGCACACTCCTTGTGCTACTGAGCCAACCAGTAAAAAATAGCGCTTACTGGATTTTTTCTGCACGTATTTTTTTCTTATCAATTTTTCCTACACTGGTTTTAGGAATAGCATCAACGAACTCTATTACTTCAGGAATCGCCCACTTATGAATCTTCCCTTGTGCTACAAATTGCTGTAAGTGTATCTGTATATCTTCACCCTTTGTTTGCTTATCTTTTAATACAATCAAAGCACATGGTCTTTCCCCCCACTCAGGATGAGGTAAACCAATAACAGCAACTTCAGATACACCCGGGTGCTGACTGATTAAGTTTTCCAGGGTCAGTGAAGAAATCCACTCTCCACCAGTCTTTATGACATCTTTAATTCGGTCAGTAATTTGAATAAAACCAAGTGCATCAATGGTTGCCACATCACCAGTATGAAGCCAACCATCACGCCATAATGCCTCACTTCCTTTTTCTTCTTTTAAATAACCTTGAGTGAGCCAAGGCGCCCGACACACTATTTCACCTACTTGCTGACCATCATGGGCTAAATCATTACCCTCTTCATCAACAATTGCCAACTCCACCAAAGGTGCAGGTATACCAGTTTTAATTCTAAAATCAATTTGCTCATCCTCAGGCAAATTTCTTAGCTTTTCGTTTAAATAAGCAACTGATAGCAACGGACATGTCTCTGATAAACCATAAGCCCCTGTCAAAATAACGCCTTTTTCTCTGGCAGCAACAGTCAACCCTTTCGTTAAAGCCGAACCTCCAATTAAAATACGCCAACCAGATAAGTCTGCCTGCTTTGCAGCCTCTGAGTTTAAAAGCATATTTACAATTGTGGGTACACAATGAGAAAAGCTAACTTTTTCTTGCTGTTGTAATTTAATCAGCAAATCAGGCTCATAGCGTCCAGGATAAACTTGCTTCGTGCCCATCATTGTTGCTGCATAGGGCACTCCCCAAGCATGAACATGAAACATGGGTGTGATAGGCATATAAGTGTCGCCAGAGTTCATCAATGGCTGGCCCGCTAAACTGCCTAATGATAAAGAAATCACCAAGGTATGCAGAACAATTTGTCTGTGGGTAAAATAAACTCCCTTGGGATTTCCGGTAGTACCTGTTGTATAAAAAGTAGTAGCTACAGAGTGCTCATCAAAGTCAGGGAAATTATAGGTAGTCTCACTTTCAGCCAAAAGCGCTTCGTACTCTCCCTGAAATGAAACGCCTTGCGAAGACAAGTTATCATGCTTACTTTCAGATGGCTTGTCTGTTAATAGCCAGAATCCTTCAACCGTATTTAACTTGTCTTTTATTTGTGCCATTAACGGTACAAAGTCATCATGAACTAGCACTAACTTATCATCGGCATGATTCATTGTGTATAAAATCTGCTCGGGAGATAAGCGAATATTTACCGTATGGATAATGGCACCGATCATGGGAATCGCAAACATACACTCAAGGTAACGATGAGAGTCCCACTCTAAAACTGCTACAGTATCTCCAGGTCTCACTCCCGCTTTTGTTAAGGCATTTGCTAAACGACAGATACGCTCATAAAGCTCGCCGTAGGTATAACGAAATAAATCACGATAGACTATTTCCTGCTGAGGCTCATAACGCAGACCAGAGAGTAAAATCTGCTTAATTAAAAGAGGATATTCGTACGCACTGGCAGTGGGTTTAACAATTTTTGTTTTTAGCATGAATTGTCATCCTTAACGTGTCATATTAACGACTTAAATACATCATAAAGCCTTCGACACTGTGATCACGAAGTTGTAAAGCTTATTAATAAAGCTTAAATGCACATAAACTGACCGTCGAGTTACTGCTTTATATAAACTCCTAGTCATTCTATACACCACACTAACGTTTATACTCTTAACAGAATAAATATACGACATTGATCGTGCATGTAGCTAAGTGCAAAAAGCAATCTTTAAGACAAAAAAGTCATTAACATTTCCAAAACTTACCAGTCAGTTATTACGTAGTATTTCCCCTTTAAAAACAGTTAAAATCTCACTACAAAACGTAATAATCATCCCCTTACCCTCTAAGCAAAGGGTATTGCAGAAGAATAAATCTAATAACAAATTTTCTAATATGAACAGGTAAGCTCATGCAAAATAAGGATGCAGTTGTTCTGGTTGATGGCGCCCGCACTCCCATGGGCAGCTTTCAAGGTGCATTTAAAACACTGTCGGCTGTTGATTTAGCTGCTATTGCTGTCAAAGAGGCCATTCAAAGAAGTGCTTTGTCACCCACAGATATTCAAGAAGTTATCATGGGTTGTGTGTTACCTGCTGGTCTGAAGCAAGGTCCTGCTCGCCAAGCTAGTCTCCAAGCAGGCATTCCTGTAAGTACAGGCTGTACAACGATTAACAAGTTATGCGGCTCAGGTATGAAAGCAGTCATGCTTGCCCATGACTTAATTAAGGCGGGTACGAATACCATCATGCTAGCTGGCGGCATGGAAAGTATGAGTAATGCACCTTTCCTTCTTGAAAAAGCCAGACAAGGTTATCGAATGGGACATCAACAGGTGCTAGATCACATGTTTACTGATGGGCTTGAGGATGCAGAGACTGGCAAGCTCATGGGTTGGTTTGCACAACATACGGCAGATGAACATGAAATTAGTCGAGAAGCCATGGATCAATTTGCTATTAACTCATTGCAACGTGCCAATGATGCAATTCAAACCAATAAGCTCGACGCTGAAATTGTTCCTGTTCCTGTACAAACGCGTAAACAAACAACCCTCGTTCAAACCGATGAGCAGCCGGGTCAGGCAAATATTGAGAAAATCCCTTCCTTGAAGCCAGCATTCGCTCAGAATGGCTCTATTACTGCCGCAAACTCCAGCTCTATCTCGGATGGTGCATCAGCCATTGTGTTAATGTCTGAGTCAGAAGCTGTACAGCGTGGTTTGACTCCCAAAGCCCGTATTATTGCTCATAGCACCCACTCACAACATCCATCGACCTTTACAACAGCCCCTGTTGGCGCCATTAAAAAAGTTCTGGATAAAGCTCAGTGGCAAAAAGATGATGTCGATTTATTTGAGATCAATGAAGCTTTTGCCATGGTCACCATGTTTGCCATGCAAGCCTTAGATTTACCTCATGAGAAAGTCAATATTCACGGTGGTGCATGTGCTCAGGGCCATCCTGTTGGCTCAACAGGCTCCAGAATTTTGATTACGCTCATGTATGCGCTTGAGCATTATAATTTGAAACGTGGCATTGCTTCTCTATGCATTGGTGGAGGTGAGGCCACAGCAGTAGCCATTGAGCGGATTTCATAAAAAAATAACTGACTATCAAATACGACATGTAAAGCCAGCTTCAGGATAAGCAGGTTTTACATGTTGATTAAACTGAACCGTAAAATGCATGGAGCACATTAAGGCTATGTCTGCAGCAACCCCAAGCAAAAATAAACATGACCAGTCGCCCAGCTCAAAATCACTCTCTACTGAAGACCTCGCCCGTGTAAATGAGTACTTAAGTTCACCTGTCCACCAAATCGAACGATCACCCTTTAAGCCATTAAAGTTACTTGGCTGGCTTATGCTGATTATTATTGGGCTGGGGGTAATCAGTCGTGAGTTAGGTAATTACTTTATGAGTCAGCTTTTTGGCGGATATACCCTTTACGAATCATTTTCAGGGTTTGTTGTCATCGCTCTTGACCACCAAGGATGGTGGAAATGCAGTTTATGCATGAGCATTTAACTGCCACCCCAGTCACTTATTAATATAATCTCCTGGGTCTTCATCATTTGACGGCCGCCCCTAAAAACCCTTCTTTTTGGGTATAGGCTAGGTCAAAATAGATTAAGCTGCAGAGCCGCTATTTGCTTAGATCAGAGGCAAGTGGAAAGATTTTAAATTTAAGGATTTTAAGTAAGGTATGGTTGATATAAAAGAGAGGTCTTTAATGATGGTGGGTCGTGCAGGATTCGAACCTGCGACCAATTGGTTAAAAGCCAACTGCTCTACCGACTGAGCTAACGACCCAAAGATGGTCGGGGTAGAGAGATTCGAACTCCCGACATCCTGCTCCCAAAGCAGGCGCGCTACCAGACTGCGCTATACCCCGTGATTTGGCTCCCCGAGCTGGACTCGAACCAGCGACCCAATGATTAACAGTCATTTGCTCTACCAACTGAGCTATCGGGGACCGACTCAACGCTGAGGTTTTTGCTGTCTCCCTCAACGTTGGTGGCGCGCATGATACCGTACTGGTAGAAACTGTCAACCCCTTTTATAGCAAAATTAGCTAACTCTTTTGTAGCTAGACATATTTTAAACAATTTCGTATAAAGCCGCTGCAAGCAATACCAGCCTAAACAATTTTGGTTTAATTAGAGTAAAAGTGGCTCATCCTATCAATCCACACCCAAAAATTGTTTGCCAACTATACTCAAGGTAATGTGTTCAAAAACCAGAGCTGATGAGTTGATCTATTCACCAAACCACGACCGAGCAGATTATCCGTGATCTACTCTCACCAGAACAAAGCAAACCCAATTTTTAGCAGGACTATGCAACCTGTTGTCGATGTTTTCGGGACTCCCAGAGCGCAAGGACAGATATGACAAAGCCTGAAAATAACAAGATCGTCGATTTAGCCTCTAAACAAAAAGGCCCGCGCAGGCAAATTGAGCCTCGATTTGAAAAATTACTGCAAAGTTGCCGTCAAATCACGATGAATCATACAGCAGAAATGCTGACCAACCTGTTCAACAATATTGATGATGCTTTCTTTGCTGCAGCAGACCAGGCAGAAACCAACAGCATCCAAACCATCTTCTTTGATGCCATGCGAGAGCTTCGCATGCAAAGAGCTTCTATTGAGCGAGCTTTTCATCAACATCTAGCACAACACTTTGAAAACCACCTTTATGGACCTCAAAACCAAAACAGTAATGGATTTGAAGATATTACCGCAGACCAGCTCAACCTCGTGCAGCAAGAGGAATTTGAGCAAACTGTCCTGCTGACAAGCATTGCCAGTCGAGCAGTAGCCAAAAATAACGAAGCTTTATATAGCCTCAGCCAACGTTTTGCTTTATTGCTAAAAGCTGAGCGACTGCCTATTGAAAAAATCCCATTTGCCCCAGTGAGCATTGCAGAGTGTTTTGCAAAAGCTATTAGCGTCGTAGCACTTAATAAGCGTATTAAAAAGGCTTTATTTGAGCTATTTGAGTTATACGTTATGAGTGAGCTAGCTACTGTTTATGAGGCACTTAATGACCGATTAATTGAGGCAGACATCTTACCGAACATTCGGTACAGCAAAGTTAAATCAACCATTACATCTCGTGGTCAAAGCTCTTCTCAGCCACAAAATCAACCGACAGCCAAACAGGCCGAAACAGAGAGCGCACCATTAACTACAAAGGTCTCTGCACCAACTTCACCACAGACAACAGCAGACAGTGAGCCTGGTTACAGTGAGAGCACCGCTGATCCCTCTCAAAAAGCCGCCACCTTATTCAATGCCATTCATGACCTGTTAGCTGACTATCGCGATATTTTTAGTGGCACCTCCCACCCCGTTGACGGACTAAGCACACCGCAGCTTGCAACAGGCTCAGCTGTAAATCGTCCATTTCGAAGCATTCATCAGTTTAATGCTGATGTTGACAATAATACTCCAGACTATTCAACAACAGATGTCGTTGACGCCCTTAACACTCTGCAAAACCATGCTCAGCGGCCGCTAACTGAACCATTTCCAAAAGAGCAAGTTGTTAATGAGCTAAAGGAAGAGCTTGTTGCAACACTTAGCCAAGGCCATGAGCATGCGCAACCTATCGCTTCCAATGATGCAGATATTATTGACTTGGTAGGTATGCTCTTTGACTTTATTCTTGATGAACAAACCCTTCCAGATAAAGCCAAAGTCATCCTCAGCCACCTGCACACCCCCTATCTCAAGCTTGCATTAATGGATAAGGCCCTTTTTACCCTGCACACTCATCCTGCCAGGCGACTTCTCAACACTATGGCGCAAGCTGCCATAGACTGGGTGGAAAACAATGAAGATAGCCATGGAGTTATCGACAAAATTCAGTTTACTGTCCGTACAATACTTAATGAATTCAATACTGACATTGAGTTTTTCGAGTTACTTTTCCAAGAGTTTGACCAGTTTATTAAACAACTGGAGCGACAAGCAGAAATCATCGAACGGCGAACGGTTGAAGCTGAAAAAGGACATGATCGTCTACAGGCAGCTAAAGAAGAAGCCAAGCAAGTTATTCAGCAGGCTATAGCCAGCTTCAAGTTCAAAGTACCTCAACCTATTCACCACTTTTTATTCTCGCTATGGCATGAGGTATTAGTGTTTCACTACCTGCGAAAAGATGACAAGCATAGTGAGTGGCAAAAAGCTCAAGACTTGGCTCATGAGCTTTTGTGGAGTATCTCACCCAAGTTAACACCAGGAGATAAAAACTTACTTCGGCAGTCTCAACCCCATCTGATTAATGAATTGCGACAGTTTATTCTTGCTTTAGGCGGCCACCAGGAAAGCTATATAAAAGAAGCCATGCGCCCGCTGGTCAGCTGTCAGCGTGCAGCACTAAATGCTATTGAGGAAGAAGTAATACACTCACCGCCTTCAACTGCTACTAAGTCCGCTCAGGAAAAAGAAGAAGATATTACTAAGCACGAAGAAGCAAAAACCAGCTCAGCCGCAGTAGCTCCTCAAGACACATCAGATGACATCTCTGATCCTGAAGCCGTTGAAGCGATAGAGCAGTCACTATCGCTCAAAGAGAAGTTAAGCAAGATTGACTACGGCACCTGGTTTTCATTTAAGGTGCAAGATGATTGGATAAGGCTAAAGCTGTCCTGGTACAGCAATACAACCTTTCACTACATGTTTGTTGATAGCTCTGGGCACAAGACCATGGTTAAAACACTGAGTGAGCTGGTTGAAGACTTTCAAAGTAATAAAGCGGACTTTTATACATTACCCGCCAAAACTCCGTTAATGGATCGTGCATTAGAAAAGATTCACTCTTTTTTAAAGCGGCTTTCCCGTCCCAAAAAATCCAAAGAATGAAGGCTTAGGGTATGAATGATCGGCGCAAAGAACAGCGTATATCCATTGCACAACCGCTTGAGGTATACGATGTTCACACTGAGCATAAGCTTGGCTCATTAGTAGACCTGTCGTACAGCGGATTTATGCTGCTCACCACACAGTCCATTTCACCAAGCCGCATTTTTCAATGCCGCCTACATCTAACCGATGTCCCTAAAGAAGAACGCACTCTTAATTTAGGCGTTGAATGCTTATGGGCCACCCCCAGCAATGCCCCCACCCTATTTTGGGCGGGGTTTCATATCATTGATATTAGCGAATCAGCTCAAAGTGCTTTAGAGCAGTTTATTGATGCTCACAGCGAAGCTTATCAAACCAGTGAGTCCAATAGCTAAATCAGCAAAGCCCTAATTTAACTGACTTAGAAACTGCTTACTCCTGGCGAAAGCTAATCTCATCATCCGCCAAGTAGGCAACTATCGTACTTCCTGGCGCAAACTGCCCCCCCAAAATATATTGAGCCAAAGGGTTCTCAAGCCAGCGTTGTATAGCACGTTTTAGAGGACGAGCCCCATAAACAGGATCAAACCCTACTTCAACTAATTTACTCATCACCTCACTACTGACCTGAATGTTTAAATCCAAGTCAGCGAGACGACGCTTCAAAAGGTTGATCTGAATTTCCGCAATGCCTTTAATCTGCTCTGCGGCCAATGGATGGAAAACCACAAGCTCATCAATCCTATTAACAAATTCTGGCCTAAAGTGGGTTGCTACAATATCCATCAAGGTATTTTTTACCTTTTTAAAATCCTGCTCATCAATCCGTTGTAACACATCCGAACCTAAGTTAGATGTCATCACGACAACCGAATTTTTGAAGTCAACGGTACGTCCATGACTATCTGTTAGCCGGCCATCTTCCAGGACCTGAAGCAAAATATTAAAGACATCAGGATGCGCCTTTTCCACCTCATCCAACAGAATCAAAGAGTAAGGTTTTCTTCTAACAGCCTCAGTGAGGTAGCCACCTTCTTCATAACCAACATAACCAGGAGGTGCCCCCACTAAGCGCGCTACAGAGTGTTTCTCCATAAACTCTGACATATCAATGCGCACCATGGCTTCTTCAGTATCAAATAGAAACTCAGCCAGCGCCTTACATAATTCTGTTTTACCGACACCTGTTGGCCCCAGGAACATAAACGAACCGTTAGGTCGGTTAGGATCAGCAAGCCCTGCCCGTGAGCGTCGTACTGCATTGGACACCGCTCGTACGGCCTCTTCCTGCCCCACAACACGGCGATGCAGAGCTGACTCCATACGTAACAGTTTATCCCGCTCCCCCTCCAGCATTTTGGCCACAGGAATACCCGTCCACTTGGAAACCACTTCAGCGATTTCTTCTTCACTGACTTTGTTGCGCAGCAGCTTCATTGAACTCATCTCTGCCTGGCCTGCTAAATCAAGCTTTTTCTCCAGCTCAGGAATGCGTCCATACTGCAACTCAGACATCCGGGTTAAATCCCCACTACGCCTTGCTGCGTCCAGTTCAGTCCTAGCACGCTCCAAATCTTCTTTAACCTTTTGTGAGCCTTGCAAAGCTGCTTTTTCAGCCTTCCAGACTTCTTCAAGGTCAGCGAATTCTCGCTCAAGACGTTCAATGTCACCTTCTAACTTTTCCAACCGCTTACGAGAAGCCTGGTCTTCTTCTTTTTTGAGTGCCTCTTGCTCAATTTTTAATTGGATTAAACGACGCTCAAGCTTATCCATAGATTCCGGCTTGGAGTCCATCTCCATCCGAATCCGACTAGCTGCTTCATCAATTAGGTCAATTGCCTTATCAGGTAGCTGCCGATCAGTTATATAACGATGAGAGAGTTTCGCAGCTGCAATAATTGCTGAGTCAGTAATATTAACCCCATGGTGTACTTCATAACGTTCTTTCAAACCACGTAAAATGGCTATGGTGTCCTCTTCACTAGGCTCATCAACCAATACTTTCTGAAAACGTCGTTCTAACGCAGCATCTTTCTCAATATACTGGCGGTACTCATCAAGCGTGGTAGCACCAACACAATGTAGCTCCCCCCTGGCAAGCGCAGGCTTAAGCATATTGCCTGCATCCATAGCACCTTCAGCTTTGCCAGCACCAACCATGGTATGCAACTCATCAATAAACAGAATGATGCGCCCTTCCTGCTTGGAAAGCTCATTCAGCACAGCTTTTAGGCGCTCTTCAAAATCACCACGAAATTTTGCTCCAGCAATCAACGCCCCCATGTCTAAGGCTAAAATCCGCTTATCTTTTAAGCCATCTGGGACTTCACCATTAATAATACGTTGCGCAAGACCTTCAACGATTGCAGTCTTACCCACCCCTGGCTCCCCAATCAACACTGGGTTATTTTTAGTCCTGCGCTGCAAAACCTGAACTGTGCGACGAATTTCATCATCTCGACCAATAACAGGGTCTAACTGACTTTTTTCAGCTCTTGCCGTTAAATCAATTGTGTACTTGTCTAATGCCTGACGATGCTCTTCAGCATTAGGGTCGTTAATCGACTCACCACCGCGCAGGTTAGCAATAGCGTTTTGTAATGCCTGCTTACTGATACCCTGCCGACGTAATAACTCACCTAACGCTCCTTTATCTTCCATGACAGCCAACAATAAGGTTTCACTGGAAATAAACTGGTCACCTTGCTGCTGGGCCTGCTTATCGGCCATGTTAAGTAAACGTCCCAGATCTGGTGACATTTGCACATTACCATCAGGGGTCTTCAAGGTAGGCAAGCGACTCAGCGCTAAATCTAAGTCCTGACGCAGTTGTTGGAGGTTGAACCCAACCTGCATTAATAAAGGCTTTACGGAGCCACCCTGCTGCTCAAGCAGAGCCACCATAAGGTGCAATGGTTCTATGTAGTTATGGTCTTTACCTACGGCTAGAGACTGAGCATCAGCAATCGCTTCCTGGAGTTTTGCAGTCAGTCGGTCAATTCTCATCTTCGTTCACCCTATCTTTAGCAAACTGTTGATAAACCTGCCAAGCGATGGTGAGTATGCCCTGAACTCTCTTTTTTATTGATTGTTAGGAGTCAGACCATTTACTCCTTTGCCAATTAATACGGTACTTGGCGTTGGAATTCTGAAAAGGAGAAGCTATTAACTACCTGTGACTGTCCTTCTTCTCCGGACAGAATCTACTTGTTTACTAATATGGAGTTCAGAGAGGGGGATTCAAGGCCAGCAGGTTAAACCCAATGACCTTCGATAGGAGATTACTAAAAATCAGCAACTTAAAGAGCGTTGCCTAAGCAAACCAAATAACGCTAGCCATGCGACCTGTTTGGTTTTCTCGTCGATATGAATAAAAGTATTCAGGCTGGCTAAAGGTACACAAATTTCCACCATAGATCGCTTCTATTCCCAGAGAATACAAGCGTATTCGTGCTAATTCATATAAATCAGCAAACCAGTGCCCTTTACGCTGACTTGGTTGAAAGCAACGGTTTGTATCCTGGTGACCTGCAAAGGCCTGCATGACCTCTTCACCAACCTCATACTGCTGCTGACTAATGGCAGGTCCCAACCAGACCATAAGTTGCTCGGGGGGTTCCTCTAGAATATGAATGGTATTTTCAATAACACCTTCAGCCATTCCTCGCCAACCCGCATGAATAACAGCTACTTTGCTTCCACTCAGGTTAGTGACAAAAACTGGCAGGCAGTCTGCCGTTAACACGGCACCCGCAAGGTTAGGCTCCGTTATAATCACAGCATCAGCTGTACGTTCCTTGCCATCATTACAGGCATTAATCACTTCCACGCCATGCTCTTGCTTCAACCACTGTATAGGCTGGGAAAGCGCCCAGTCTTCCATTAAAAGTTTACGGTTTTCAGCAACACGGTCTTCATTATCCCCAACATGTAATGCCAAATTAAAGTAGCCATAAGGCGGTAAACTGTTACCTGATACCCGTGTAGTAACCAAAGCATGAACATTAGCCGGTGCAGGCCACTCTGCCAGCAAATAACGATGCTTGCATAGCTTTTCTGCTTTGGTTTCCACCTTCATTCCTATTCCTCTTCTATTGATAGGTGTTGCACTTTTGATAGGTGTTACACTTAGCCTTGCTCAAACGCACTGATCAATTGCTGAAAATCTGCAGGGCGATCAACTTGCCACTCGCAGTATTCCTCTTGACTTGGGTGAATTAACCCCAAACGTCTGGCATGAAGGGCCTGTCGAGAAAAACCGTGTAACACAGACTGCAGCTGAGGTGAAGCACCCTTGGGTAGACGTAACCGGCCACCATAAAGCGTGTCTCCCACTAAAGGATAGTGCAAATAGCTCATATGTACGCGAATCTGATGGGTACGACCAGTTTCTAACTTCACTTTTACGAGCGTAGCTGACTCAAAACGCTGTAAAACACGATAGTGGCTCACAGCTGGCTTACCTGTTTCTACCACTGCCATTTTTTTGCGGTCATGAGGGTGACGGCCAATGGGCTGCTCAACAGTCCCTCCAGCGGTCATAGCGCCATACACTAAGGCCTCATACTCACGACTCACTGTTCTAGCCTGAAGCTGCTCGACGAGGTCACAGTGCGCTGTTAAATTTTTAGCTACAACCATCAGGCCTGTCGTATCTTTGTCTAAGCGATGAACAATGCCTGCTCGCGGTACAGTGGCAAGCGCAGGACAATGATGTAATAAGGCATTCAACAATGTGCCCTGAGCATGCCCTGCCGCAGGATGCACAACCAATCCTGCAGGCTTATTGAGAACAATGAGATCATCATCCTCAAAAACGATATCCAGTGGAATATCTTCTGCAACCCAACGCTCTTCAGCTTCCAGCGCTGCTTGTACAGTTAATGTTTCACCACCCAGCAGCTTATCTTTAGGTTTAGCCTGGTGTTGATCCACCTTCAGTTGTCCTGACTTTATCCAAGCCTGTAATCTTGATCTAGAATACTCACTGAAGCAGTGTGCTGCGATCTGATCCAAGCGTTGCCCACTCATCGTCATGGGCACTACTGCTTCTAATTCTATCTGTGTTTCGTGCTGTGTATATTCAGTCATAAACCTGCTGTCATGTCGCAAAACCGTAATAGGTAGCTTTTATGCTTTGGATTCAATAGGTTGCTGTGGTTAAATAACACTAATCGTGGGTCATTGAGCAAATAATGCATAACCGATAAGGCTAGCCCCAGCAGCGCTGGCAGTAAGTCTATCATAGCCTTATCCAACTTAGTGCATCATCTGGGGGAGATACCAGCAAACAAGTTTTTGAAAAAAGCTTGGACTGGTTCAAACCTCATGTCACTGATCCGGTTGAACACTTAAGCAGAAAATTACAAGATAAATGGTTCACTGATTGCTGTTAAAGCACGAATCAATTCACTTAACCTGTTGGCCTACACGTTAAGTACTAATAGGGATAAGCACACAACATGCGTATTGCTAAACACTTAATCATTCTCAGCTTTATTAGCTTATTAGTAGCATGTGCCTCAGACTCCAAAAAAGAGATTGATGAAAGCCTGACTGAGTCAGAGCTTTATGAGCAGGCACAAGTGGCTCTTGATACCAGTAATTACAATGATGCAATTGATAAACTGAAAGCCCTGGAAGCCCGCTTTCCTTTTGGCTCCTACGCTGAGCAAGCCCAGTTGGACTTAATCTTTGCTTATTACAAAAACCAAGAGCAAGGATCCGCGATTGCCGCAGCAGACCGATTTATCCGCTTGCACCCCAACCATGAAAATGTTGACTATGCCTACTACCTGAAAGGCTTATCTTCATATACGGCTGATGTTGGCATTGTTGAGCGCTATGTTGAGATTGATATGAGCAAGCGTGACCCAGGCCAGGCACGAGACTCATTTAATGAGTTTTCTGAACTATTACGCCGTTTTCCAGACAGTCGCTATGCACCGGACGCTCGAAAACGGATGATATTTCTTCGTAATCAACTCGCTGCCTATGAAGTGCATGTTGCAAACTATTACTTGAAGCGCAAAGCTTACGTGGCTGCCGCTAATCGTGGTAAATATGTGGTTGAAAACCTGCAAGAGACCCCAGCAGTGCCTGATGCACTAGCAATTATGGTCGAAGCATACCAGCACTTAGGCCTGACAGCTGCAGCGAACAATGCACTGGAAACGCTGAGATTAAATTCACCTAAACATAAATCCCTGGATGAGAACGGCAAATTCGTCAACTACAAGGTTTACCATGATGTTGACCCATCAATATGGAACATTATGAGCTTTGGCTTGCTGGATGACCCTGAAGATGTTGAGCCACCGTCTCGCCGGAAAAGTCGTGACCAATTAGATCTGGAAGCTGAAGTAGGCCATGAACGCTCTTGGCTAAACGTTATCAGTTTTGGCTTAATTGGTGATGATGGAGAAGAAAATTCCGAAACGTCTAAAACAGGCAAAACGGAAACAGCTGAAGATATCTTGCAGCGCGATGAATAGTGTTATTCTTTCATTAAAAAACGGGGCTAATGCCCCGTTTTTTGTGTTCACTGCCTAGCGAGGTGATTAGTAAACTTCCTATTAAGTAAGCCCACAATAGGTAGCCTATTCACCTAATTTCCAGCCATTAGTCACAGGGTATCGCCTGTCTCGCCCAAATCCACGACGAGTAACTCTCACGCCAATAGCCGCTTGACGCCGCTTATACTCATTAATATCAACTAAACGCAGTACACGATAAACGTCGTCTTTTGCAAAACCCTGCTCGACAATAGCATCAGCACTTAAATCATGCTCTATATAGTTCGCTAAAATAGCATCCAGCACATCGTAACTTGGTAAGCTATCTTCGTCTACCTGACCTGGCGCCAACTCAGCCGATGGCGGTCGGGTTATAACCCGCTCAGGAATAACAGGCGAGATTGTATTTCGATACCGCGCCAACTCAAAAACCAATGTTTTTGGCACATCTTTTAACACATCAAAGCCACCAGCCATATCACCATACAGCGTGGCATAACCAACAGCCATTTCACTTTTGTTACCCGTTGTCAGTACCAAATAACGCTTTTTATTAGAAAGCGCCATCAGTAGTACACCCCGACAACGTGCCTGAAGGTTTTCCTCTGTCGTATCTCGAGTCGTGTCTTTAAACTCATCTGATAGGGCTGACATAAATGCATCAAACATAGGTTCAATAGGCAGCACTTTGTAGTCTACCTTTAATGCTTTTGCTTCAGCCTCAGCATCTTCCAGACTCATGGATGAGGTATAGTGGTAAGGCATCATAATGGCAGACACACGTTCATGGCCCAGCGCATCGACAGCAACAGCTAAGGTCAATGCGGAGTCAATACCACCAGACAATCCTAAAATAACGCCCTTAAAGCCATTCTTTTCGACATAGTCTCTTACCCCCAACACCAAAGCCTGATAAATACTTGGCATTTTTGCTGGCGGATGAACTTGTTTTCCAGTCACAATGGATTTTGATGTTAAGTCAACCTCAACAGGGTAAAGCCCTTCTTGATAATAGTCTCCACCTACTGCTATGACACCATCAGCACTCATCGCAAAGGAGCCACCATCAAATACCAGCTCATCTTGCCCTCCCACTTGGTTAACATAAATCATGGGAAGTTGGCTTTCAGTACAGCGCTGTCTAGCAACTTGCTGGCGATCCGCTACTTTATCCATATGATAGGGAGAAGCATTTAAGCACAATAGTAACTCTGCACCTGCTTGCTTAGCTGACTGGACAGGACCTGGCTCCCAGATATCCTCACAAATACAAAGCCCGATCTTAACGCCATTATGGTCATATACTGTGGTTTCATGGCCTGGTGTAAAGTAACGTTTTTCATCAAATACTTGATAGTTCGGTAGCAATTGCTTGGCATAGCGGGCTTTAATCTTGCCATCCCTTATCACTACAGCCTGGTTTTGACCATCAAAGGGCAAGCCAATAACAATATCAATTCCAGTTACCTCTCCTAGCTGGGTTAATGCCTTCTCAACCCTCAATTGCATACTGTCTCGTAAAAGCAAGTCTTCTGGCGGATAGCCACACACACTTAATTCAGAAAATACGATGATTTCTGCTTGATATAACTGCTTTGCCTGCTCAGCAGCTGCAATAATTTTTTTCGTATTACCCTGAATATCCCCAACTAAAAAATTCAGTTGAGCCATGACAATCGAAAGCTTCGCGGACATAAAAACCCTAGTGGTCAATTGAAAAGTTTGCGCTATTTTGGGGGAAACAAAGCACACTGTAAAATAGCTTAATACGTTACATCATCAACAGTGTTTGTAGTATAGCGACTTCCCCTTTTACATCACTGAGCTGCCACCTTGAACAAACATTCATTTGCTACACTGAACTCAAAATAAAAACCAGAGCACTGAAAGCGACTTAACGCTTGTCTTATTCACTTTCAAAATAGTCAATAACATCCCGATGCCGGTCACTGTCTACAACAACGAATTATCCAATCGACGATTTCATGCACTGAGGGTATATAATCTATATCGCGCGATTTTAGGCCTGCTTTTCATCGCTGCGGCATTCAGCCCTATCGGCAAAGAGCTGATCACACCAGATACATCAATCCATTTCAAAGTATTTGCATTTATTTACCTTGGCATCAATATGCTGATCATTGCTATCAGTAGAAAGCCGCCAAATACGATACAGATTTTTACTATTGTCTGTTTGGATATTGTTTTACTAAGCTTGCTTTTTTATTTAAGTCGTAAACAGGCAACAGGCTTGGGCAACCTGTTAATTGTTTCTGTTGCAGCAGGCAATATCTTATTAAAGGGGCGAACCGGTATTGCCATTGCGGCACTGGCAACCCTATGCATTATCGCTCTGAGTATTTATCAAACGCTGGTTCCCGACCAACAAAGCAAATCAATTAATGCTGGTCTGTTAGGTGCAATTATCTTTGCAACAGCCATTTTTGTGCAAAGTCTATCTGAGCGGATACGACGTAGTGAGGAGCTTGCCAGGCAGCGAAGTACTGAGTTCTATAACCTGCAAAAGCTTAATCAGCTAATCATCCAGCGTATGCGAACAGGCATTCTGGTCATTGATGCCCATGAACGTATTATTATGATGAACCAAGCCAGTCACTTTTTTTTAAATAGCCCTGTGCAAACGCCCACCCTGCTCCAGGCTTCTCCTGACTTACATGCCTGTTACCAGCAATGGAAAGAAAGTCCTGAGCAAACGCCTAAACCCTTTCAAACCAGTCCAGACCGCCCTAAAGTGCAGTCAAGTTTCACCCAGATATACGACAATGAGTCGAGTAAAGTAATTATTTTTCTTGATGATCTGACAGCATTAAATCAGCAAGCTCAACAGCTCAAACTCGCATCTTTGGGAAAACTTACTGCGGCCATTGCCCACGAGATCCGCAACCCGCTTGGCGCTATTAGTCATGCTGCACAATTACTGAATGAGTCAGACCAGTTAAACAATGCTGATCAGCGGCTCATTGAGATTATTCAAAATCACTCACGCCGGATGAACATCATTATTGAAAATGTTCTGCAACTTACTCGTCGTAAAACCAGTAATCATCAAACTCTTTTACTCAATGACTGGATTAAGCAGTTTTTGACAGAAGAACCCTTTCCAGGCTTCAGTAACCCAGTCATTAGCTTCCTCCCCTCCCCTCTACCCATTCAGGTTATGGCTGACCCCGACCAGATCACTCAAGTTGTCACGAATCTTTGTCAAAATGGACTACGTTATAGCTTTAAGAAGAATCAGCAAGCCACGCTACAATTACATACAGGGTTACGAGAAGATAACGGTCTACCGTATCTTGATATCACTGACAACGGACCAGGTATGAAACCCGAGGTTAGAAACCACTTATTCGAACCCTTTTATACCACTGAACCAAGAGGCACAGGTCTAGGGTTGTATATATCCAAAGAACTATGTGAAGCCAACCAGGCAACCCTAGAGCTAGTTCAGTACGAACCAGGCTGTACCTTCAGAATCACATTCACTCATGGTCAACAAGAAAGCTTGCATTTAAACGATACCGATGAATAACCCAAAAGTTCTCATTGTTGATGATGAACCCGACATTCGAGAGTTACTGGAAATTACTCTAGGCCGCATGCGTCTTAATACTTTAGCTGTCGATAGCGTCAGTAGCGCAAAGTCTGCCCTGGCCGAGGATACATACAACCTTTGTCTTACTGATATGAACTTACCTGACGGTAACGGCATCGATTTAGTTAAGCATATTAGCCAACACTACAGTGATATGCCCGTTGCGATGATTACAGCCTATGGCAGCATGGATACGGCGATTGAAGCCCTGAAAGCTGGAGCCTTTGACTTCGTCAGTAAACCTATTGATTTACAACGACTTCGAGAGCTTATTAACAATGCCCTGCAGCTTGTTACCCCAATAGCAGATACCACCATTAACAAACAAACTCAGCTACTAGGGCAGTCAGCCGTCATGATTCAGCTGGGAAAGCAAATCATCAAACTGGCCCGAAGCCAAGCACCTGTTTACATCAGTGGTGAATCCGGAACAGGTAAAGAAATGGTGGCTCGTTTGATTCATGAGCAAGGGCCCCGTGCCGACCAGCCTTTTATTCCAGTTAACTGTGGTGCAATTCCTTCAGAGCTGATGGAAAGTGAATTTTTTGGCCATAAAAAAGGTAGCTTTACAGGTGCTACCAATGATAAAGAGGGCCTTTTTCAATCGGCAGATGGAGGTACTTTATTTTTAGATGAGGTTGCAGATCTTCCTGCCCCTATGCAAGTAAAACTGCTACGTGCTATCCAAGAAAAAGCTATTCGTCCAGTGGGAAGTCAGCAAGAAATCAAAACTAATACCCGTATTCTGAGCGCTACCCACAAAGACCTAGCCGAGATGGTGGCTAATGGTCAATTTAGACAAGACCTATTTTATCGTATTAATGTGATTGAACTTAATGTCCCTCCGCTCCGCGAGCGACAAGAAGATATTCTACTCCTGGCCAACTTCTTTTTAAGGCAACTTGCAGAGTCATGCCAAACACCCCCACCTCACCTTACTCCTGAGGCTGAAAAAGCACTACTTGCTTATAATTTTCCAGGCAATGTTCGAGAGCTAGAAAACATTTTAGAGCGTGCTTTTACATTGTGTGAAGCAGATGAAATATCAGCAAGTGACTTAAAATTAAATGTTGATAGCGCCACACCTGCTACCAGTATCACACCAGATTCTGATCAACAATCCGTAACAACAGAATCACCTATCCCTCTTGATGGAAGCCAATCGCTAGAAGATTACTTAGCGGAGTTGGAACGTAAAGCCATTGTCCAGGCACTTGAAGAGTCTCGCTGGAACAAAACAGCCGCCGCAAAAAAATTAGGAATAACTTTCCGCGCACTTCGCTATCGCCTGAAAAAGCTAGGATTAGACTAGGGCCTGTTAACACTATTTGAATATCACTGTTATGACGGTAAAAGCACTAATCTAGGCGCGAAGAGTGAAGTTTAGTTGTTCTAAATGAACAATGAGCAACAACGAGTAGTGCTTTTACCGTCATAACCCTTCGGGCCGTGATTATTTTTCCACCTAGCAGTGTTACAAGTCATTTATGTAGAATAACACAGCATTCCTTGTGCCTTGCTAGGCGAAAAAATAGTCTACGGCAGTGTTGATTCAAATAGTGTTAACAGGCCCTAGCCAAAACTGAGCTAAATCAACGTTAACCCAGAGAACATTTTCAAGCACAAAAAAGTTGCTGAAGAATTAACAGATTTTTTCCCAAAAACAAATATGATCATTTTTTATACAGATTTATTTTTACTTTTTAGGGAAAGCAACTTACCTCGTATATACACCTTTTGTTAACGGTATATGCACTATTAGACCAAGGAGGGCACATGCAATCATTTGTAATCCATCAAAATTCTACGCCTCCCCAACAAACACCATCAATTAATAACATTAACACTCCCCATAATATGCGAGGGTTTACACTGATAGAATTACTGGTGACTTGCAGTATTCTATTAATTCTCATTGGCTATGGCCTGCCAGCACTCAATCAATTTATACAAAGCAGCTCAACCCGGACCAGTATCAACACAATTCATAGCGCTATCGCTACAGCGCGTACGCAAGCTGTGGTACACAAAACCACTGTCACACTATGCCCTTCAGCAGATGGCATTTCCTGCCAGGCCAAGTGGCAGCAACATATCATTGTTTTTAGCGATCCTAATAAAAATAAGCAGATTGACGCGGGAGAAGCGCTTTATCAAATATTTGATTTAAACACTCGAGTTAAAATATCAAGCCGATTGTCAGCAGGTAGAAGTTATCTACGCTTTAAACCTGATGGCATCATTTCTGGTACAGCAGGCACTTTAACCGTCTGCCCTTCCGACAATAATAATCGTCATGCACGACAGCTTATTGTTAGCTTTACTGGACGAACAAAACATGCCGCAGATACAGATGGTGATGGCATAATTGAAACAAGAAAAGGCAAGGACGTTCAGTGCACCAGCTAATGCGCTTCAGGCTATAACAACTTAACAAGAGATATCTTTAATAGACTTAAAGTGTCCTGCATTATCAAACTCAATAACAAACTGTCCATGTATTCCTTCATGCGTTAAGAAACGCTGTAAGATATTAGCAGGGAAACTAACTGAACGACCATCGACCGTGTGCGCTATTACTTGTTTTGCAGAGCCTCTGTAATAACGCAAAAACTCCTCTGTAGATATACTCAATGCTACTGTAACACTCGGCATAATGACCCCCCCCCCTTTCCAATATTAAGCATACCAGGCTGGCAGAACACTTAGCCACAGATATAAGCAGACACTTATAATTGAAATAGATCACATAACAAACGATTAAACTTCACTATACCTTTGCAAAACCCGCCTTGTGCCTTACATTCTTGATTCGCCTTTTTACCTGATACTTAATTTTTAACAAAACTTAGTCTATGCAAGTTAAGCTGTGCTCAAGTAAGACAATCACCAACCTCCAGAGTACTCTTGTAGAGTACTTGTGTAAGTGTAAGGTACTGTGCAATCAAAGGCTTGAGGACAAAAATACTCTTTTTGTTTTGTGTTTCTTATGAATTGTATAACCACAATAAAAAAGCGATAAAAAGTTTACCTATAAGGAGAAAGGTATGCTCAACTCTAGCAAGGAGCGACTCGTTACCCGCTATCGTCTTCAGTTGTTATGGGGAATAATCAGCTATACTTGCCTTATTCAAGAAATCTATGCCAATCACCTTCAGCCTTATTCAGAAAAGCTTAAGGCAACGCATAACTACACTTCTTCATACTCCATAAAAACTTTACCAAGCCTGCATTTTGATTTTGAGTATGACTCTCAACATTGGCAAGGTATGTTTGGTGCCAGTGTAGAACAACAATATACCCAGTCAGAGCAAGGTGGTGTCTTACATATTTTTAATCGCCATAAATGGTTTTCAGCGGCTAAACTACCTGCAAAAAAATTACTTCTCGCAGGGCACCAGTATCAACTAAGCTTTGAGATTAATATTCCTAGCACACAACAATACAGTGATAATGTTTGCGTACACCTCTTTATTGACAGTAATGAAGGTCTACAAATACAAGATATCTTTCTTGGCAAAGTACCTACTCAACAATGGTGGCCCGTGACAGGAAGTTTCACTACACCCACTAAATTAAATATTAAAAGCCTGGATATCATGATTTTTGGTCCTCATAGTGATAACTTTTTTATCGACAATGTTCGACTATCACTAAAATAAGAACACACAACTTAAAATAAAAAACTCTTGACTGATTAATCAAGAATAATTGATAAGCTTAAAAAAAAGGATATGCAGACGTCAATTTTACAGTATTAACAGTTGATGGCATTAACGTCGAAAAAATTCATCTACCCATCGTTGAATAATTCCAGACTCTCTTAACTCAACGATGACAGCATTCATTTTAGGTTTTAAGTAACGAAACTTTGAGTGTTTAGAAAAAGCAAAATAAAACTTTTCTTCAACAACAGGGGTAGGAATTACCTCAAAAACGTCTTCATAACCATGTATCTTAAGTTGGGCTGATGCAGGATAAAGCCCATATAGAAAATAATCGATCCGGCCATGGGCAAGTTTCCGAAAGTTATCTACAGATTCATGCTCCCACTCCATATAAAGATACTTTTCAATAAAGCGGTCAAATGCTTCTCCAAAGCTTTCACCTAAATTAGTGGAACCTTTCCTGCCAATCAAGTCTTTCCATTGACGATAAGGAAACGCATTGCCTTTCTTAACAAAAATGACAACAGGATCTGTCATGAACCACTCAGCATAATCCAAATAGGCTGTTCGATGTTCATTCAGATACACTCCAGCAATCATGTCAATTTCCCCTTTCTCAGCAGCCCAGTGGACACGCTTCCATGGACCTGAGGAAACAAGTTGATATGAAATGCCAAGCTGATCTGCAATGGCCGTTGTTACCTTGGCAGCAACACCGGTGATTAATTCTCCTTCAGCCTGAGATACGGGGGGATAGCTTGAATGCCCCGATACTATTAAGTCATCACTATAGCTATTACATGAAAAAATCACTGCCAGCCACAGAGTAAGGTGCCAAATATTTATCATTGTTATCTAGTTTTTAAACCTGACTTTTTTAGTGTGATTACCCAAACTTTAGCCACTTTTATGGATCGCATTCATCATCCCTTGCTTACTAAATTTAGCATGAATACTCTTAGCGATTAGCAATAGAGACCATATCAAGCAATAAACTAAAGGGTACCTCTAAAAATAAAAAAAGCATTATGTGTATAATGCTTTTCAAAAGGAAATATGTAGTTAGAAATCACTTACAATGTAAACTTCACTTGTGAAATACTCAGTCAATAACTACCACTCCTTCAGTTACCACCCCACTCTTTAGCTATTACGCTACTAATAACATCGAATGGCAGTCTCGTAACGACTTCCACGACTGCATAAACACATTTACTGTCTTACCTTCTGAGCCATTCTCAAAATTCTCCAGCCAAAAATGAGCTAGTTGATATGGGTCGGCTGTTGCGGGTAGAGCAACGCCAGATTGAAGATAAAGCTGCCAGGCAATTGCCGTTGCATATGATAGGTTACCTAAAAGCTCTAACTCAGGTTGAATTAAAAACAACTGCTGAGATGCCAACCCACGTACTTTACTAGCTAAATCAGGATGCTGAGCTAAGTATGCATCCCACAGGTAACGGTGACTTTCAGCTGAAATATGATAGACCCCTAACCCCTCATTACCATCATATTGATGTGTGGCAAGACTGCTTTCTGCATAGGCTGTTGTGACCATTAAACAGGCTGCCACAGGTGAATGTACATTCAAATATGACAACGTTGCAGGAACCACTGTATGAAGGAGGTTGATCACTTGATTATTCATCTCACACCTCCTGACGAACCTCTTTTACCATCGCTTACTACTTATATCGGCTTCCAAAAGAAAAGGATTAATAAAATCAATAAAATTTTATTTTTAATGTCAATCTTTGTACTACTAACGCTAACTATAATGTAATATTATTTAAATACTTAGAACACTATGTTCTTTCAATACTTTTTTCATCTCTATTAATTAAGATACTAAAGATACATTTTTAGATTCATGTTAATTAATAATAACTATCACTCAGTTATAACTATAATCTATATATAAAAACTATACTCTATAAATAAAATAGCAAGGAACTCAGCACACTTTACTTTACATAAATAGTAACTTACTCAGCTCTATAACGATGAACGATGACCAAGCTAGAATGTACTTTTTTTAATATTCGAAGTAAGCAATGCCTTAAGGAGCCACAGGGATGTCTGTCGTATCTTACGAAAGGAAACAACCAATCTCGCTGATAGCAACTTTAATACTGATTACGTTTCTAGGTATAAGCACCACTGGTTGTGAGCAAGAACCAATCACTCAAGAGCCTCCTGCCGTCATCGTAACCACTGTTAAAGAAGACAAAATATTTCATTCCATCGACCTGGTAGGTCGAACCGAGGCCAGTGAAGATGTAAATATTCGCTCTCGAGTTGAAGGAACATTACTGGAAAGACACTTTAATGAAGGTGATGAAGTCAAAAAGAATCAGCTATTATTCACGCTGGACCCAGCCCCTTACCAAGCTGTTGTAGACCAAAGCCAATCAGAAATTGACCGCTTACAAGCCATATTAGATGAAGCAACAATTAACTTTGATCGAGGGGAACGACTTGTCAAAAAAGGAACTATCAGTCAGTCTCAAATGGATGAGTTAACCAGTAAAAAAATTCAAGCTGAATCAGCACTTAAAGGCGCGCAAGCCCAACTCGAAAAAGCTGCTTTAAATTTAAGTTACACCAAAATTACAGCACCTATCACTGGTCGTATAGGCAAATCATTATTAAGTTTAGGAGACCTTGTCACACCTAATCAGGATACACTGGCAACCATCGTTAAACTTGATCCAATCTACGTCAATTTTCAGGTTAGTGAAAAAGCATTTGTGGATTTCCAAGAGGAAGCAAGAAAACGAATTTCGGCCGGCCAGGAGGAACCTTCAGTAGTCCCCCGATTAAGGCTTTCAAATGACACCATGTACCCTCATGAGGGACAGTTTGATTTTATGGATAATCGGGTTGACCAAACTACAGGCACCATAAAAATTCGCGCAGTCTTTCCTAATGAAAATAAAACACTGCTTCCAGGCCAATATGTAACGCTCATTTTACGGCAAAAAACACCACAGCAAGCTCTGCTGGTTCCACAAGCTTCCGTTCAAGAAAATCAACAGGGCAAATTCGTTCTGGTGGTGAATAGTGAAAAAGTGGTTGAAGCCCGCCCAGTTAAACTAGGACAACGCGTCAAAACACGATGGGAAGTGATAGACGGATTAAATCCTGGTGAAACGATTATTACAGAAGGTATTCAAAAAGTTAAAATTGGTGGAAAAGTCAAACCGACTGAACAACAGGTTGCGCCTTTTAAAGAAACAACAGCAAGTTAATTAGGAGGCATACCATGATCAGCCAATTTTTTATTTATCGGCCAAAATTTGCCTTTGTCATTTCGATTATTATTACCCTTGCAGGTTTACTTGCTATTCCTGTGTTACCCGTTGCTCAGTTTCCCCCTATTACCCCCCCCGTTATCGAAGTCACAGCCAACTTTCCTGGTGCCAGTGCCAAAGTGGTTCAAGATACCGTCGCCAACCCCATTGAGTCTCAGGTCAATGGGGTTGAAGATATGATTTATATGTCGTCTAAAAGCGCTAATGATGGCAGCTATCGATTATCTGTTACCTTTGCCGTGGGTACCGACCCAAACATGGCCCAAATTAATGTTCAAAACCGTGTTGCTTTAGCCAATCCACAGCTTCCAGCTGAGGTTACACGACAAGGGGTAGCAGTTGATAAAAAGTCATCTGACATGCTGTTAATTGTTAATTTGATTTCCCCAAATAACACTTATGATGGCCTGTTTTTATCGAACTACGCCAGTATCAATATTAAAGACACATTAGCAAGGGTATCAGGGGTCAGTGATGCCCAGATTTTAGGTGCGCAAGACTATGGAATGCGTATTTGGCTTGACCCGGCAAAAATGTCGACTTATGCCATCACCACGCAAGACATTGACAATGCTATTAATGAGCAAAATGTTCAGGTACCCGCCGGCCAAATTGGTGCAGCACCTTCACTCCCTACTCAACAGTTTCAATACTCTTTACAAGCAAAGGGACGACTCTCATCTCCTGAGGAATTCGAGCAAATTATATTAAAATCACGCAATGATGGATCATCAATTTACTTGAGGGATGTTGCACGCATTGAGCTAGGTTCTGCCTCTTATGGCTGGTTTGGTGAGCTTAATAATAGCCCCAGTGTTATTCTCGCCGTCTACCAGTTACCTGATGCAAATGCTTTGGAAGTGGCACAAAAAGTCAAAGACGAAATGGAACGACTGGCCAAGCAGTTTCCGAATGATATCAGTTTCGAAGTTTTATACGACACAACACGATTTATTGAAACATCCATTGCCGAAGTGGTTGAAACCCTTTTTGTGGCTGTTGTACTGGTCATACTTGTCGTCTTTCTATTCCTGCAAGACTGGCGATCAACACTAATTCCCTCTATTGCCATTCCAGTATCCCTCATAGGCACGTTTGCTGTTCTACTGGCTATTGGCTTTTCAATTAACACCATTTCACTTTTCGCTCTTATTCTCGCTATTGGTGTCGTTGTTGATGACGCGATAGTGGTCATCGAAAATGTTCAGCGATTAATGGAAGAAGAAAAACTATCTGCAGTCGAAGCTACCGTTAAAGCTATGCAGCAAGTAAGTGGACCAATTATTGCGACAACTCTTGTATTGCTTGCGGTTTTTACACCTGTGGCGCTTATGCCAGGCATTACAGGACAAATGTACGCCCAGTTTGCTATCACTATTTCTGTATCTGTACTTATTTCATCTATTAATGCCCTAACCCTTAGCCCAGCACTGTGTGCTACCCTCCTAAAACCGTCTACCTCTCCTCCCTTTTTTATTTTAAGGTGGTTTAACCAGTGGTTTGACAAACTGACAGGAAGTTATCAGCGCACTGTCACCATTCTAGTAAGAAAACTATTTATCGTTGGCCTACTCTTTTTAGCCCTAATCGCTATTTTACTTGTATTTGCAAAGCAGCTACCTACAGGCTTCATCCCTGAAGAAGACCAAGGCTATTTCATGATAGATGTGCAGTTGCCTGATGGCGCGTCCTTGAATAGAACTGCAGAAGTTATGCATCAAGTGACGGATATGGTTAAAAGCGTACCCGGCGTTTCTGATGTAATGATTGTAGCTGGCTACAGCATTCTCAACGGTGCTATGTCATCTAATGCTGGACTGGCCATTGCTGTACTAAAACCCTGGGATGAACGAGAAGAACCCGAGCTTTTTCAATCAGCCATTATCCGACAAGTGCAGGCTAAACTTTCCACCATTGCTCGCGCCAAAGCAGCTGCATTTAGTACTCCAGCAATTCCTGGTCTTGGTACCACAGGTGGTTTTGAGTTTGTACTCACAGACCAGCTTGGCCGTGACCCAAGAGAAATAGCACAGGTTATGGGTGGTTTACTACTAGCGGCCAATTCAACAAAAGAAATAGGCGTTGCATTCAGTACTTTTCGGGCAAATGTGCCACAAATGTTTATCGATGTTCAGCGCGAAAAGGTTAAAAACTTAGGCGTGCCGCTTTCTGACATTTTTGGTACGCTGCAAACACAACTTGGTTCACTCTATGTTAATGATTTCAACAAGTTTGGTAAAACCTATAAAGTGTTATTGCAAGCTGAGCCAGAGTTTCGCAATGACGAAAATGATTTAAAACGCTTTTATGTTCGAAGTGCCACAGGAGAAATGGTGCCTTTGAGCACACTTATTTCAATCACCCCTCTATTAGGCCCTGATGTCATAAATCGTTATAACCTTTTTACCAGCGTTACCATTAATGGTCAGCCAGCTGCCGGACATAGTTCAGGACAAGCCGTCACTGCGATGGAAAAGGCTGCCAAAGCAACACTGCCTGACGGTTATAGTTTTGAGTGGACAGGTATGACCTATCAGGAGCTTGCTGCTGGTAATCTTGCCCCCTTACTTTTCTCGCTTGCGTTAATATTTGTCTATTTGTTTTTAGTTGCACAGTACGAAAGCTGGCTTATTCCTTGGGCAGTCATACTTGCGGTCCCTATCGCTATTTTAGGTGCCTTTTTAAATGTATGGATTGCGCAATCGGATGTGAACTTATACACCCAAATTGGTTTAGTGCTATTAATTGGACTTGCCAGTAAAAATGCAATTTTGATTGTTGAATTTGCTAAAGAAAAACGTGAAGCAGAAGGTTTATCTATTCAGGATGCCGCAGTGACTGCAGCTACACTTCGCTTCAGAGCGGTTCTTATGACGGCCTTTTCATTTATTCTTGGCGTTGTGCCATTAGTGATTGCTACTGGAGCAGGTGCTGCAAGTCGACATTCCATTGGTTACAGTGTCTTTGGGGGTATGCTTGCGGCTGGTATTGTTGGCACTCTTCTGGTACCCGTATTTTATACCGCCATACAACACTTAAGAGAACGTTTTAAAAAGCAAAGCTAAGCAGGATTTCATACACCTGCTTATCACTTATACCCAAAATGAAGGTTTTTTAGTGGGGCAGGTCTACTAAGACTAGCCTCACTAAAAAATAATTCGTGAAAGATATATATTTATTTTACGCGTACTTAGGTAGTACTTGCGTAATAATGACATACCCAATTCCACAATAAATGGCCTGGATAAAGCAAGCATCAGAATACAAGGGCAGGCGCTTTCTAACTATTATCCCCTGAATAACACCAATAATTGGTACGCTTGATACCAAGATCCCAAGGAACTTTAACCCGCGCACAGGTGTTCTATCCCCTTTAGTCTTTACTGCCGTTAACACACCAGCTAATAACAGGGTTGATAGCATGAAGATCAGTTGAATAGACTCCATCAAAATACCTCACTGAATAAACATAACACTCTATGCCCTCTTATGAGGATAGAGTGAAGCAGAAATTACCATTACCCAAACTTGAGACTGGCAAGGCCATGCTCTTAGCTATTAGTGATGTGAAACTAACGCTAAGAAACGATCACTCTCTGATAATGATTTGAAAGCAGGCTCTTCTTTCATTTCATCCACATAAGTACTCGATAAATCCAGTGCTTTGGTAAGATCATCTATTGCCAGATCATCTTGGCCCAACGTCGCATGAGCACAGGCTCGCTGATAATAGGCATAAGGATATTCGGATGAAATTTCTAACGCTTTATTACACAAACTTAATGCCCACTGAGGCTCTTCGAGCTCTAAGGCCGCATCAGCCTTATAAGTTAAAGCCTCTACATCCTCAGGGTTTAAACTTAATATTTGGTCGTAAATTTTTATCTTAGACTGCGGTGTTGATTCCAGGCCTGAACGCATCCACAACGAATGAATATTGTTAGTAAGTGCTATTTCTTCCTGAGCTTGAATAATTTGATCTGTACGCTGGCGCAGTTTTTTCTCTAGTTCAGCAAGCCGCTTTTCATAACCTTGCGAAATTAAACGCACCCTTGAGTCTACCAACTCATCCACTTTGCTTTTTACATCTCGCAGGGAACTCCAACCAGCAATGATCAATATTGACGTGGCAGCTGTGATAATGAAAAAAATGTTATTGACCGTATCTGTAGTATACCGAAGGGATCTATCTGCTGTTTGTAATTGAGTACTCGCTAAATCACGTGTGACATCATTTTTAAGTAAAAGGAGGTCTTGACGGAGTGACTTGAGTTCATCCAGTACATATCGTTCCATAAGAGGACGTTCTAACATACTGGGCTTATCTTGCGTGTCAGGGGCTTTCTTCTCAGCAGCAAAACTCTGTCCAACCTGCAACACCAGTACTAAGGAGATCATTAAAACGATCATATTTACTGGTTTACGCAATAAAAGCATTACGCACTACTCCTCAACTTGACTATACAACGAATAACACTTTTTTTGGATATACCCTTCGCTTTGGGTATCAATATAGCCACATTTAACTCTGAACGTACGTTAAGGTACACAGCAAACCATGTATCTTAAATGCAGCCTTCTAAAAGTGTAACCGGTTCTACTTGTTTTTCATAAAACCTGTAAAGTTTTTGGTCGAGGAGTACAAGTAATCTGTTAATAATTTCAGCTAACTCTTTTTACTTTGCATTACCAACAAAGACTTCAACTCACTGATTTCACTTCTTAATGCTTTCACTTCCTGGTGTAAATCATGGGTTATCACATCTCGTACATTGGTAACATGCTCAATCGTGTCTTTATGTTCGGCTTCACTGTAATCTTGAATAGCATTCACAATAATAGCAATAAACAAGTTCAGCATGGTGAAAGTCGCAATCAAGATAAAAGGTACGAAAAAAGCCCAGGCAAAAGGAAAGTTTTCCATCACTGGTCGGGCAATTCCCATAGACCAGCTCTCTAGTGTCATTATTTGAAATAATGTGTAGAGTGACTGACCAATATTGCCAAACCACTCTGGATAGGCTTCTCCAAATAGGTTTGTTGCAATAACGGCAAACACGTAATAAATAATCAATAAAAGAAGCGCAATAGAGCCTAAACCTGGAATAGCCTTTAACAACGCACTCACAACCTTACGCATCGAAGGTACTGTTGTTAATAGACGTAGCACCCGCAAAACTCTCAAAGCCCGCAATACAGCAAAAGAGCCTGTCGCAGGTAACAGTGCGATAACCACAACGCTAAAATCAAATATGGACCATGGATCTTTCCAAAACTCTAAACGGTGAACGATTAATCGAGCAGTAATCTCGATAACAAATACAGTCAAGATGATTTGATCAAGTACTAAAACCCACCAACCAATAGACTCCATAGCCCACTGCCAAGTTTCAATCCCTAAAAGTATTGCATTCAATAAAATTAATATGACTATGCCATTTTGCACCTTAGGGTGATTAATAAACCATGTTAGCTGCCCTGACCAACTCATTCCTTCTGTACTTTTCTGAGGTTTTAAGTCATCAGATGACTTATATTTTGTTTTACTACTCATAAGGTAAGACGATGCCTCCAGTTCGCCAGTTACTCCGCAGAGTACACAAGCTGCTACTGATACATACCCATTATTTTGGGTACAACAATCCACAACGAGATCAAAATAAAACTAATGTGCACTCATTAATTCCAGGTATAGCGCTTTATAGGGCAACCAGTGTAAATATCAAGTGCTAAAGCAATTTTTTTAGTAGCAAGTATTTGAGTCTAGATTCATATTTTTCTAAAATGTCCCGTCTTTGCCCAACAATACCCATAGAGAAGGGTATATACTCTACCCAATACGAATGGTTTTTAGGTGCGGCCATCGAGTGACGAAGTCCCATGAGCCTATATTAATAGGTGATTGGGGTGAGGAGTAAAGATAACAAAACCTAGAAATCATTCGTGAAGGGTATCTCTTGCGAGTCAATATCTTTCAGCGATAAAGGTCAAAGGTTTAACCCGATATTTATCATGTCATCACGAGTTCAACAGTACTTACTGAAGTATGCCGAAACAGAAGCACAACAAATTTTACCCTTAATACAAACAAGGCAGTTTAAAAGCGTACTGGTCGTGCCCTGTTTTAATGAGACGCTTCAATCTTTGGAACGTCTTTTACAACCACTCAATATTAAAGATAGCTGGCTAGTAGTGCTGGTGGTTAATGCTCCCAATAACGCCACACCACAACAACTCGCTAGCAACCACAAGCTATTAAACCAACTCAATGTTGATCATAAAACCTGCCTGAGCAGTTTGATATCCTTTAAGCAACAATGGTTGTATATTGTTAACCGCTCTACTGCACCTAACCTGATTCCAGCTAAATCAGGCGTTGGTCTTGCCAGAAAAATAGGTGCTGATATTGCCTGCCGTTTTATACACCAAGGTATAGTACGCTTCCCCTGTATTTTCTCAACAGATATGGATGCAGTATTACCCGCAGACTATTTAGAGCAAGTTATAGAACATCCTTGCGCACCAAATAACTACAGTGCCTTTATTTATAATTATCAACACCTGGCTGATGCTCATGATTTAACCGTTAGCCAACAGCTGTACGATATTCGACTTCGTTATTATGTATTAGGCTTACATTGGGCAGGCTCACCTTATGCCTTTCATACAACAGGTAGCTTATTAGCTATTCACTCAGAAGCCTATACAAAAGTAAGGGGTTTTCCCTGTCGAAATGCAGGTGAAGACTTCTATTGCCTGAATAAACTAGCCAAGGTAGGCAAAATCATTTCACTCAAAGGTCAGCCCATCATTATCGATGCACGCCTGTCTGATCGCGTCCTTTTTGGTACAGGTCCCGCATTGCACTCTATTTCAACCCTCAGCGAGCCCAAAAAAGACTACTTATACTACAACCCTGAATGTTTTAATGCACTTAAGCAATTATTATCTATTTTTAAAACAAAAAAAAATCTGACAAAAGACTATATTGAAAAGCAACTTGGACAATTACCTCAAGAAGTGACTAATGCACTAACCACCTTAAAAATAAATCAGTTTAAAAAGCATATCACTCAGCAGAAGCTGGAAGGTGATAAGTTAAAAGAGCACTTTCATCACTGGTTTGATGGCTTTAAAACGCTTAAATTCATACACTATTTGCGAGACAATCACTTTCCTTCATTAACCTTGAATAAACTTCAACAACATCCACTATTTCAACAGCTGACAAACATTACTGTAAATACTTTACTGTCACCCGCAGAACTAGAAAAACAGCTAGCCTCAAAAGAACTTCAAGAGTAGTATTTCCAGCTTATATACCCAATACGAATGGTTTTTAGGTGCGGCCATCGAGTGACGAAGCCCCATGAGCCTATATTAATAGGTGATTGGGGTGAGGAGTGAAGATAACAAAACCTAGGAATCATTCGTGAAGGGTATATTTACAAACAGTGCGTGATGAATATGTACTGTGCTAATGCAAAGCAAGAATCAATTTGCTCCTCCCGCAGTAGAAGACCATCCTTGGTCACTACTGCTAACGGTGCTCCCAGCACCTGCTTCACAAACAAATGCATGCTCTGCAAATAACCTTTTTTGCTATACCCCCCCATTCCAAAATCAAATTTAATGGGATGACTATCAATGTGTGTTAATGATAAGCAGTGGTTGGAAGACTCATGAATGATTTGCTGCAAGGAAACTAGCAATAGCCACTTTAATTGACAGATCTTTATTCAGCAATAGCGGTATAATATTATCAACCTATTTTAATCGTAGCAAATGACTAAAACCACCGATTATTAAACATGTTTCCATGATTTCAATAACTTTTCGAGTTGAGGCTGAATTAATAATATCTGACTCTGCTTTATTGTTGATGATTAGAGATGATATATGATCAATTTCATACTCAAAACCTCCACCCTTACTGTCAATAGTTAGCTGTTTCTTAACCCCTTTATATGTTATATCTATTATTTTTGGATTCCACCACTTATCATGAATGACAATATCTAGATCAGGTCCATTTATTATTGCTTTTCGTTCAAGGTTACGCGTTATCGATGCACTAATATTGCCTAATACATCACCAGGAAATTTAAACTCAGCAAGTTCATCAACTCTTGACTCTGGATTATCTACATAAAAGTTAACTCTAGGTGGCAATATTTTTCCATTTACAAGCTGGCAGAGATCAACATAAAGCCATAGACCATAGACGCCAACATCTAAAGTAGCCCCTCCACAAAGATCAGGGTTGAATATAGGCTGTTCAATATCAAACTTGTGCCAATTACCAAAGGCCGCTGTAATAGAGTTTATTTGTATATTGTTATCAGAAATAAACTTTCGCATAGCTTGATAAGCAGGAAAAGTCACTGATTTCATTGCTTCAATTAATAGCAAGCCCTTTTTTGAAGCTAGGGTATACATCGCATCCCAATCTGCCACATTAGTAAATGCAGGTTTTTCAACCACCACATGCTTGCCGTGTGATAAAAACAATTCTGCCATACTTCTATGAAATGGATGAATCGAAGCAATATAGACAACATCAACAACAGGATCGTCAGCTAATTCCTGGTATGAGCCATAGCACTTCTCGCAACTAAACCTGTCAGCAAAAACCTTTGCCCGTTCTGAACATCGCGCAGACACAGCATAGAGTTCAGCATGATCGGCATGACTAGTTAAATCCTGAGCAAACCGATGTGCAATTTTTCCTAAACCAGCAATCCCCCAACGTACCTTTCTCTTCATCATACAACTGGCCTTTCAGCTCGACTAACATGGCAAGACATGAGTAGTTTATAAATGATCAAAGGGGAAAGTCTATTCCTAAATATAACTTACCACACATCGTGCCAATGCAGAGCATGAATTAATTTGCTCCTCCCGCAGCAGAAGACCATCCTTGGTCTCTACTGCTAACGGTGCTCCTGGCACCTGCTTCGCAAACAAATTCATGCTCTGCAAATAACCTTCTTGCAATATCACACACCCACTACTTAAGCCCGATTAAACCAACACCTGTTGTCTTTCAATATCTGTATACCACAAACAACTGCTGGATAGCTCAAGTGAAGCTGTTTGCTGCAAGAAAATGGCAACCAAGTTGTAAAGAATAGATTCACGACGAGTTAGAGGTTTCACCGTTAGGCAATCGCTCTTCCCCCATATTATTGTCAGAAGATATGGTACACTTTATCTGCTGTATAGCGTGGAATTGAATTGAAAGCACAAAAAGCCATACGATGAGTAAGGACAAAAGAATTCTATCCGCAGAGGATAAGTACCTCTTATAGGAAAGAAACAGACAAGTGCAAGTAAGATCCCTTAGCCTATCTAATTTATCAGTCCACTTATACTGCTATGTCGTCACTGCCATGCAATGATTACTAACCTGCCTATACGGCAGTTAACAGTCATCACTTGAAGCTAAGCGGTTAGTTTTTATAAACGAAGGTTTGCTTGATGCTT
Organism: Zooshikella ganghwensis; assembly: GCF_018263875.1. Lineage (NCBI taxonomy): Bacteria > Pseudomonadati > Pseudomonadota > Gammaproteobacteria > Oceanospirillales > Zooshikellaceae > Zooshikella > Zooshikella ganghwensis. Next base: position 66,415 of record NZ_JAEVHG010000001.1, on the reverse strand, counting down.
ATTCAGTCACTGTAGCCTCACCTAAATCCTAGAACGAGATGATAAATTTTTCATGCCCCCTTGGATAACGCATACAAAAATAAGTTTTTGGCATGTTCACTCTTTCCAATCCAAGAGGACAAGTAATAACAAACCCTATCGATTAGTAAGAGGAAACTCCTAGGGAGTAAAATATGTGATGGTTACTTTTGAAACCATGATATCATCCACAGCTGCTCTAATAGTCAATATTCTTTCTGAGATATTGTCACCAAAGATATTACCAATTCTTGCGTAGTGAACCGATCCCCTATGAAACACACCTTCATTGAGTATCAAGTCATCACCAAGAAAAACATTTATTACTCCCTTTGTACGATCACCAATCCTGTCATGAGCGTTAATCGAAATAGAGTCAATGTAAACATCTTTTGGCAGCAGTAAAGTATGAACCTTCAGGGGACATCGATCAGTTACATCTACAGCTAAACATTTGTCATAGGTATAGACGTTTTCAGCAGCAAAAATAGCGTTACAAAAAAATGTGATTCCAGCTAATAGCAATATTTTTTTAAGCATTATTTTATGATCCTTTTCTATAATGCAGTAACCACTCGAGAACAGCTCGAATTAAAACGTTATATAGAAAACCACACAAACAAGTGACAAAAATAATAATTTTTTTTTACCATTTCCTTTCTGCTAGAACGTGGCAATAATTCCTTTGCAACTTGTACTCTCGCTGATGGTTTTACTCTGTACACCCACAATTGTTGGTATAAATGCTCAGCTATGGGCAACAAAGCACAAAGGTTAGAGGATCCTGTAAAACGAGTCTAAAAGTTAAAACTTAACAGGATAGTGACAAAATAAGCTACGATAGTGGTATAGGTGCTCAATAATATGAGTAACTTGAGGATGGCCTACTACATTGCTCAATTATTGTTTTTTTTGTTAATCAACTCTGTCAACATGAAACATGGAGGTATAGGTATGAGAGTACGCTCTATACTATCAGCACTCGTCTTAATAGGTATAACAATTCAACCAGTTATGGCATGTAATTCCAATCACGAAAAAGACGAGTCAAGTTACGACACCGAGCAAAGCTCACCTGTTGTTAATGTTAAGCAGGAACTAGAAGATAATACTGAAGAGAAAGTGTCTTTGTTTCTATGCCCTAATGGCAATTGTGGTTGTACAGGACCTGATTGCTAAAGTAGGCTTTTCTGTCTTATAGGCACTTTTTAGGTTTGGTTTACACTTGCCTGATGATCGCGAGACCATCTCTCACTAAGCTATCTAGATAGCCTTCAGTAGCTGCCTCGACTTCCGCTTGGAGAGTTTACGGTGAACAAAAAAATATTCCATACTCCATTGATTGTACTGTTATTTTTAATCCCGTTGTTCAGCGGCTGTTCGAGTAATATCATAGGCTCCAAACTTTCTAGTTCAAGGTCATATGACCGTTATGATTTAAAAATTGGTGATACCTGGGATGTCAAAGCTATTTCAGACGACACTATTGAAAGAATAATCGCCACTGTGACTGATGATAAAACATCAAGTAATAGTTATTTAACTAAGGTTGATATTCATATTAAGGATTATGATAAAGTCATTACAGGGCACTGCAAAATAGATAAAGAGAATTTAGATCTTCTCGAATTAGATGCTACTTTTGTAAAAGATAGAGTGCCAATTAGAATTACTCAAAAAAATGATTATATCTATACAGATCGCACTCCATTCCCTATAAAAGTTGGCAAAAAATGGGAAGTACTTGTAACGGAAACCAAGCGAACCATGCAAGGAAATGAGGTATCCCAAGAAAGTAGCACCAAAAAAATTAGATATGAAGTATCTTCTATTGATACGATAACCGTTGAAGCTGGAACATTTCACTGTTTCAAGCTCAAAATATTTGAAGATGACAAGTTTGTCTCTGTATCCTGGCTATCTCCTGAAACAAAGTTCATTTCAGTCAAGGAAGTTAATTACGACAAAAATGAGTCGCATGAGCTTCAATACTATAAAGTTAACTGGTGATTAGCATTTTTTTGCGATAAATCCTCGACCAATCTGGATAAGAACAAACCTTAGAACGTGTCTTGTTCTACAGCATTGAGAAGCCCTAAGGCCCTGATTACACCTCCATAATCAGGATTGAGCGTGCTTTTTTGCTTCAGGTTTTGATCCCTAGAGCGTTAGTAGTTTTGCTCTGCACATCAATGGTTCTTAGCATGGATGATAGCTACAGGCGGGAAAGGATACGTATAAAAGCCCGTACAGGACGTCACTAAGAATAAGCACATAGAGAGGAAAAAGTGAGCTATGAAATTGCTATCAAGCCCATTATTTAGAAAGCCCAAATAGCGCCTCAAAAATTGTCCAAAAAACTTCTATAACTGCTCCTACTACTTCAGAAAAGACAGAAACAATATGAATAAAAAACACCATTAACGCTACAGCCCCAATGACGAGGACTACTACTAAGGGAATAATCCACTTCCAATGCTTTTCATTCATTGAAATCCACCACTATATAAGTTCATTGGATAATAGGTACGTTATGATAGAGTATAGCTAAGTCAAAGTTTATTTTGAGCGATGGCAGCAAGAAAACCTGACCGTGATTTATACTCAGGATGAAGTATTACAAGATCATTAATATGCTTAACCAAAAGCGCAGGAAGCGTCACATTAATACGCTCTGCTTTAAAGCAGCTGTACCCAAAATCTATATAAAACCCTTCACGGCGTATTCAACAAGCATTATGTAAACATCGCCCAATGGTACTTGACTAAAATAGCTTGTAAAAAAATAGCCTTCATATGAAGGCTATCATTATAAATCATCTTAAATAAACTAAAACCATGGCTTTTTGCCAATAATATACGTTTGCTCAAACTCTTCGTCAGATTTAGTCAAGTAAAGAACAAACTCAATAAATGCAATAATACCAATAATCATTGAAGGAATACCCAAAAGAATAATCCCAAAAATAAAAATCAGCAACATGATAACACCTTGCTTGGTGTATCCTAGATAAAATTTATGGGCACCAAAAGCGCCAAGGAAAAAAGCAAACAACGCTGCTGCAACTTTCTTTGAGGCACCACTATTTGAAGAGCTATCAGCATAAATATCAGCTGCCAACTCACCATTTACTGTAAAGTCAACTTTCAATGTTGCACGTGGCTCAGAAGCGGACTTCCAATCTGCTGCTTGAAAATTATATCTGTTCCCATCATCACCAGAAATAATACCTGTCTTGGTGCTAGCGTCAAAGTTAAGTATTTTACCTTTCATAAATCAACTCTTAATATATACCCAAGACGAAGTTTTTTAGGGGCTATTGTCAAGCGATAAACTCCCAGAGCCTATATTGATAAGTGACTGGGGTGGCAGTTAAATGCGTCTCGGCAATAGCTCCTGCATTGCTCTACTATATGACATCTATGTCATTATGCATAAACTGCACTCCAACCATGCTTGGTCAGCGCACCGACAACAACAACTCCTAAAAATGATTTGTGAAGGGTATAGTGCTTTGATAAATTGCCTATTAATTGCCCATAATAAACTGTCAATACAGCTTCTAAGCAACTCTTTAGCCTGCAAAGATATATCCTAACTAATAGGCAAAATATAAAATCAAATATGAGTCAAGAATTTACATAAAACCATCAATACGACGCATTAAGTAACCAAATTTTCTTGATCCTTAAGGAAGGGGCGACAGACATACCAGAAAATATACCCAATACGAATGGTTTTTAGGTGCGGCCATCAAGTGACGAAGCTCCATGAACCAATATTAATAGGTGATTGAGGTGAGGAGTGAAGATAACAAAACCTAGAAACCATTCGTGAAGGGTATAACCATACATTAAACATGGTCACCATCTGTAGATGGCAAATAATGAAGCCAGCGCTAAACTCTACATAACTTCTATCGCATAAACGCCGTACTTTACTATACCCTGCTTATAGCCCGGAAAACTATGTATCAACTCAATAGCCTCCGCAACAGATTCCAAAGTGGGTAACGTATTTTCCATTCCCTCTGTATTAAGCAGTTCTTTTACTGTCTGATAATGATCAACTCGAATAACACGGCGTTCTAAAGATTCACCCGTTTGTTCGTTAATGAGACGTAAAGTATGTCCAGGTTTAATGACACTATAATCAAATGGTCGGACATCACTATTCGCCCGAACCTCAACAGACTTTGAGCCTTGTTTGATCCACTCAAAAGGCATATCCATCAAGCCAATCACATGAATATCACCTTCTGAGTATTCTATTTTGACCGGCTTACCCTTAATTTCTATCATGAATCCTGATGACACCAAAAATACCTCTTTTTCCCTTCGCTGAAGAAACCGCTTTAATAAATGGCTAAATTATTTTGGGTTATAACGGTTGACTATGGGCAACACAACAGTAAATATCACACCATGCTCTCCTTCTGCATTTTCTGCCATAATACGCCCCTGGAACCAGTCAACAATTAATTTGGCAATATGTAAACCAAACCCTAAGTGTTGTTTAGAAGAGGTTTCTTTACGAACAGATACCAAAGAATCAAATAGCTGATCACGCATTGAATCTGGTAAAGATGAGCCTTGATTAAATACCGTTAAATAATAGTTTTCTTGTTCTTGTTTAAGTGCTATTCGAATTAATCCTTGAGCAGGGGTAAAATCAACCGCGTTATCCACCAGTTTATCCAACAACTGTACGATAAAGTCAGCTTCTCCCCATAGTGAATAAAACCCTGGTTGTATATCTACCTGCAAGCAATGGTTAGAGTAAACATCCTGGTAGGCCAAAACCATACCATTGACTACCTGATCAAGAGGAAAACATTCTGGTTCTGCTTGCGCTAAGCTCTGCTCCACACGTTTTGCTTCACTCATGGCATCAATTAAATGCCGTAATCGATCAGCACCATCTTTGGCTCTTAATACATAGTCTTTTGCCGTATTAGACAACGAGTTTTCCATTTCCAGATTTTCAAGAGAAGAACGCATCACGGCTAACGGAGTTCTTAACTCATGGGCTAATTTACTCGATAAACTTTGCAGATAATGCATATAGTCCCAAAGTCGCTGATGCAAAACTTTGAAACTCCGGGACAAATCGCCTATTTCATCTTTTCGTTTTGAAGCAGGAAATACCTGTGCCAGTTGCCCTTCCGCTGTCAACACTTGCTCGGCCAGGCGGCTTAAACGCCGAATACGACTGGATAATAGCACTGCATAACCCACAAGCACTACCACAACAAGGGTGATAACCCAAAATGTTACGCCTATCATTCCCAGCCAGGCTTTATCTGTGAGCGATACAATTTCATCAGAAGCATTTGCAACAAGCACAGCGCCAATAACCTGATCATCTTGTACTACTGGAGTACCTGCCACGACTTTATTGGTGTATTGCTTACTACCTTGAAACCACTGAGAAGCTAAACTGTCTTGTAAAACATGCTGCATAAATTCAGCGCTTACTCGACCTGACCGCAATGACCATTTTGGAAGAGATTCTGAAGAAGACAAAATCCAATGTAACAAAGTGCGCTGCCAATAAGGCACAACGATATGATGCTGCTCAATATCTTCAGCTAATGCCGTGTTTTTATTTTTAGGTTTGGCTGAGGCAAGCACCCAGCCTTGAGGGGTAACCAGCACTACTTGTTGTCCTAATGACGCAAAAGGAGATAACAAAGCTTTCAGGTGTGGTGTTGGTGTAACCAGCTGGTAAGGGATAGGTTCTGCTCCGGCCAATGCCGCTATAAGACTATCTTCCCCAATGACAGGTTCATTAAAAAGCGCACCGACAGTTTGAACCTGATTTATAAAGTCATAGTCAACCATACCTGCTGCAACTCGATCACCCACCCGTTGATGTGCAATACGTAGCTCAATATTGATACCCTGAGCGGTCTCTTGCCACTGCCCCTGAATATCCGGTTCTGGAATAAGGATGACTTGTTTTTCTTCAACAATAATCTGTTCGGCAATCACCTTGCCAGGTGCAGGTGTACGTACTAAATAAGCTTGATGTTCTTGACCTTTTTGTACTCGAATTAACAGCGCATCAGAAGCAAATAAAGAACGCTGCATAGGAGTTTGGTAGATAACTCGATCATCTTGATAGGTAATGTGCAAATAGAGCGCCTGGTCACCTCCTGCACCTAAACGCATCGCCATTGACTCTTTCTTTAAGCTAAGAAAGTGATTAATTTGCTGATTAGAAAACGGCCAGTCTTCATGATAGCCATCAATCACCAAAGGCATATTCAGTGAGTGAGCATACAGCACTTGCTCCCCTTCTACTTTTGGCCAGGTAACCCTGGTAAGGGTGCTTGCAATCGCATTAGCGGTTGCTTGCACTGCTTGCTCCTGTCCACTGCGCAGGGCAGTTTCCATTTCTTTAACATACTGGCAGCCAGCCCAAGGTAGCGCCAGGGTAATAAGACTAATAATAAATAACTGAATATGAAGACGCATATAGGCTGCTATTTTTGAGGGTGCCAGCGATAGCCAAACCCATATACCGTTTCAATAGACTGGAAATTAGCATCTAGCTTAGAAAACTTTTTGCGAATACGCTTGATGTGGGAGGTAATGGTATTATCATCAAGCACAACGTTTGCAGCATCCATCAGTTGCTGGCGGTTTTTCACATGTCCTGGGTGTTTTGCCAACGCATAAACCAGCCAAAATTCTGTTAAGGTTAGTGGCACCAGCTGACCTTGCCAGTTTGCTGTCATCCGATCAAGGTCCATCACCAAGTCCCCACAGCATAATTGTTGGCCTTGATCTGCGGGTGCTTTTGATTGAAGTGCATCCACACGGCGAAATAACGCAACAATCCGCGCAACCATATGCTCTAAGCTGATGTCTTTTGTCAGATAATCATCAGCTCCCAAGCGCAAGCCAGAAATTGCATCCAACTCACTGTCTCTCGCCGTCAAAAAGATGATCGGCAACTGTGGTGCAATAGCCCGAAGCTCACGACAAAGATCAAAGCCCCCTTCAATCTCATCTTCCAAACCAACGTCAATAATTGCCAGCTCAGGAAGCTGCTGATTAAATGCTGCCATAGCTTCTCGGCGATTACTGTACATGCTGACATGATAACCATAACGTGTGAGTACCGCCCGATAGTTCTCACGAATGGCCGCTTCATCTTCCACAATGGCGATATAACGCTGCATTTAAGCCTCCACCAGAACAAACTGTCGCCAATTATGCGGCGCGATGACCATGATGACAACTATTACCACCATCAAGAATAAGCTATCAAGAACTACAATGAACTATTTAAAGCTTAGCACGGAAGAAGTTAGCAGAAGTTTGCCAACAATGTTCACACGTTATACCCACTGATAAAGGTACAAAAGACGACTGATCATGACATATGAGTTAGAAATTACCCATCTAATTCAGCCGAAAAACCCTGATAGAGATCAATATACGTATATTGACGACTAATACAATGAACAAATCCGCAATACATTCATCATTGCAGAAGGGATTCATCATGGAAATTGATTTAATATCGCTTGTCAAAACTCAGGGGTTTGAACACTTCGCAGATAAGTTTGGTACCGAAAGCCAGTGTCATGAGCTCTTATTTCAGCTCCGCTGGCCCGATGGATTTCGTTGCCCTAGCTGTGGTTGTGCCAAGCATTGCACCCTTAAAACCCGTCCACTCTACCAATGCAACCATTGTCACCGGCAGCAGTCACTTATCAGTGGCACAATATTTCAAGGCACTAAGCTTCCTCTTAAAGACTGGTTCAAAGCAGCCTATTTTCTTGCCCATCAAAAGAAACTATCTGCTTTATCATTAATGCATGAACTTAAAGTGTCTTACGACACCGCCCGTAGAGTAAAACGCAAACTTATAAAACAACACCAATTAACAACAGAAAAAGCCAAAACAGCACACCGTGTTAACCACTTACCTATTATCACTACACCTTTGTGATTTTTACCATGAGTACTCAGTGTGAGTTAGAACGCTCTTGCTCACACGAGTAGACCTTTGGTAGTAAATAACCTATTTCTACTAACGTCTTGAGCTAATCATCTTGAATCAATGCATCACTTAACCGTATATTTCCAAAGAAATTGAAAAATTTCACCTAATGGACTTTCATTTTCACCAGTAAAATACTTAAAGAAAAAAATTCTTGCGAATTTCAACAACAAAAGTATTTACTAAATAATGAATAATCAATACTACAGTATTTTAACTGATATAGGTAAAGCACAGCTAACCAACGCTATTTTACAAGATACCAAACTAAAGCTTACAACAATCAAAGTAGGCGATGGTGGTCAAGATAGTGGTGCAGAAGTATTTCCCACCGAGCAAACTCGGCACCTCACCCGAGAACGCTGGCATGGTAAAATCAACCATTTATATCAAGATGAAAAAAATCCACTTTGGGTCGTTATTGAAGCAGAAATTCCTGCTACAGAAGGTGGTTGGTGTATCACTGAATTTGGATTATTTGATGAGCAAAACAACTTAATCAGTGTAGGGAAATATCCTAAAACCTATAAGCCTAAACTCGAAGAAGGAAGCGGGAGTAGCCTTTATTTAAAAGTTATCATCGAAGTCGCTAATGCTAAACATATTGAATTAAAAATCGATCCAAGTGTCACTTTAGCTTCCAGAGAATATGTAGATAAACAACAGGAAGAAAATCTACACTTATTTAAAAAGATGATACCAAGAATAGCACTAACACAAAATCAAGCGCTACATTACCCCTCCAAAATAGTAATCAACAACGAAAAAGAAAAAAAACAAAACTTCTCAAAAAGTGTTGTGGGCCTAAATGTGCCAAGTGAAGTAACACCTTCTCTATTTCAGAGTATTGACAGCGCTCCCGAAAACAGGTCTGAACAAGAAATCACTGTTCTTAAAGAAATAGAAAAGGATATCCAAGAACAGTTTCCTGATTTTGCAATTTTAAAAGATAACCACTACAAAAGCTCTTTTAATATCATAAAGTTAAACTGGGATAAACTTGAAATACACAGAAATAGGTGGTTAGCCTTTATGACATCTGCCCAAAGTGACTACGGCCATATTGCAGTCCCCCAAAACCTCTACAGCACAGTTGGTGCCTTTGTAAAAGTGCTTTCAGGTGATATATCTCACATGCATTGGGCAAATGGCTGGAAGCACCAAAAGTGGTGTTTTTGCACAACTCACCTAAAACCAGTTAACCGTTTTGGTAGTTATACACATACACACCCATTACGGCTTTCAACAAAAGGGCAAGTTCTTCTTGCACTGCCTGCAGTAGTCACTGGTTTTATTGATCATCCATCAGATTGGTTTCCCGTTGCATCCTTGGAATCTATTTTTAATTAAACCTTCGTGCACTGCCAGCCCTCTTTTTGCTATACCCAATGACTATTACATGGGCATATGTGGTATTTCTCTGTGATAAAAAGCAAATGGCAGGCAAAGGCTGGGTAACGTCCATCAAACTGTTTACCGCAAGGACACGGTAACCAAGTCTCCAGGGATGGATTTACGACGAGTTTGACGGGCGATTTGCAGGCTTTAGACAAAGATGCTTCAGAAGATGGCTTTTGTTAAGGATGCTGTTTGTAAAGAAAGATAGTTATATGTCTCCTGCCAGCACGACACATCAACCTCTGACTAATTAGGCTTGTTACGCCCTTCACATAAAAAACAAAGAATATTCACATAATTTGGGATCATTTTACCTACTTGCCTGTCTTATTTTGAAGCTTGTTGTGCATATTAAGTAAACCTTGTATTGCAGTCCTTATACCCCTTGTAGATATACTGTTATAGCCGCATTAAGCTGCTCATGAGATTTTCTGAATAAAGTGAAATGTTCTTTGGCAAAGACCCAGGTTCTTGCTAAGGTATTCGCCCATATTAAATGACCCAGTCAGTTCGATTTTGCATCGAGGAGTATCATCATCCATGAGGTGGCTTAAGGTTATCACCCCTATTGGTTTGTTAGCATTGGCGGCTGTCGCTACTTGGCAGTTAAGTAACATGAAACCTGAACCCGCCAAATCCGAAAAACCTGCAACACCTCTTGTTGTAGAGACAAAGCCTTTTGTTGAAGAAACCGTTCAGTTTCATGTTAGCAGCCAGGGCACCATCAATCCTCGTACAGAAACGACACTGATTTCACAAGTAGCAGGTACTGTACTCGAAATTTCTCCAACCTTTGTCAGTGGTGGCACCTTCAAAAAGGGCGATATATTACTTCGCATTGATCCCATTGACTATAAAGTAGCTGTCGAACAAGCCAAAGCTCAGCTTGCACAAGCCGAAGCGAAGCTGATGGAAGAACAAGGCAAAGCAGAAGCAGCTCGTACTGACTGGACCCAACGTGGGCGGTCATTAAAGCAAGCTAATGATCTAGTATTACGCAAGCCCTATGTGCAAGAAGCTAAAGCCGCAGTTCATGCTGCCAAAGCTGACTTGCACAAAGCACAGCAATACCTCTCCCGTACAGAAATTCGCGCGCCTTATGATGGTATGACGAAGGCACGACAAGTTGATGTGGGCCAGTATGTAACCACGGGTGCACAGCTAGGAGACACCTTTGCAACCGATTATGCAGAAATTCGCTTACCCATTAAACGCAGTGACATGCCTTATCTCGACTTGCCTCAATATGGACAAAGTGAGTTTCAGGGGCCAAAAGTCATACTCACCTCAATCCACAACCCAGATCATGAGTGGCAAGCTGTAATTACCCGCCAAGAAGCTGTAGTCGACACCAAAACACGTATGCACTATTTGGTCGCACGTATCAAAGACCCTTACTCACTTTCTGCTACAGCAAAACAAGAGAGTCAGCAGGTACCTTTACCTATTGGCTCATTTGTTAAAGCCACAATTACCGGGGTTGCTGCTGAAAATGTCATTAAAATTCCACGCCATCTACTGATCAACCGTCAGCAAGTACTCGTGATTGATCAAGACGACACATTGCGTATACGTCCTGTAAAACTAATTCGAGAGCAGCGTGCAAGTGCTTTTATTAAGAATAACTTTAGTGAGGGTGACAGATTGTGCCTGACCGCTATTCCTAACCCTATTCCAGGTCTGCAAGTCAGCATCACTGACTCCGAACAGCAATCGACCGTTGCCATAAAATCAACACAAACTTCAGCCAATAAAGAAACTTCATCAAACCTAACACCTTCTAGCGAAGGCTAAGTAAATGAAGACAGCTATAGGCTACATGAAATACTGGACGCGCAAGGATCAACTCCATGTGGTTTATGTGCGTAAGCACAAGGTTTATATGCTAGAGAAGGTTTTAGGCGAATAAGTATGCAAACGACCAAATCATCATCAGGAGTCATTGCCTGGTTCGCCGCTAATCCTGTTGCGGCTAATTTGCTTATGATGTTCTTACTTGCTGTAGGTATATCTTCAGCAATTAATATCAAAAAACAGATGTTTCCTGATTTTACCCTTGATAATGTTGTTGTTTCTATCAGTTATCCTGGTGCTTCCCCAACAGAAGTATCACAAAGCGTCACGCTCAGAGTAGAGTCAGCCATCCGGACTATCGCGGGCATAAAAAAAGTTGAGTCCTTTGCTATAGAAGGCTACACCAACATCACACTGGAAGTAGCCAATGGCTACAACGTCGACGATATTATGGATGAGGTAAGAACCGCTGTTGATGGCATTACCTCTTTTCCAGATGCCGTAGAAAAACCCCATATCAAAAAAAGTGAACGCAAAACCCGAGTAATTTATGTGTCACTCTACGGCGATGTTGACTATGCAACATTACATCGGGTCGGCGAAGAGGTACGTGATGAAGTACAAGCCTTACCCGAAGTCAGCAAAGCAGAACTTTATGGTATTCGTGAAGCTGAAATTGCCATTGAAGTTTCTGAGCAAGACTTACAAGCGTATAACCTGACCTTTGACGAAATAGCCAATGCACTCAAGCGTAGCTCAATTGATATTGCCAGTGGCGTTATCAAAGCAGATAGTGGACGTATTCAGCTACGTGCAGAAGGCCAAGCCAAAACCATTGCAGACTTTTCCCAACTTGTGATACGTGCCAATCAAGATGGTACCCAATTATTGCTGGGCGATATTGCAAAAATAACGGATGGTTTTGCCGATACAGGTGATTTCTCTCGTTTTAATCAAAAATTATCTGTTGGTTTATATGTTGAAGCCGCAGGTGATAATGAAATAGCCACAGCAGATGCAGTAAAAAAATACATTGCTGATAAACAAGCACAATTACCAACATCCTTACAAATTTCTTATTGGGGAGACATTTCTTTTTATCTTAAAGGCCGGCTCAACATGATGCTCGAAAATATGGGCATTGGTGCATTACTGGTTTTTATCGTATTAAGTCTTTTTTTAAGAATCCGAGTTGCTTTCTGGGTTGTGTTAGGTATTCCTATCAGTTTTCTAGGCGCGCTATGGTTAATGCCTCATGGTCCTTTCCCGGTATTTATTAATGTTGTTAGCCTTTTTGCCTTTATTTTAGTACTTGGCATTATTGTTGATGATGCCATTATTATTGGTGAGAGCGCCTACACCCATATTGTGAAATATGGTCACAGCCATCAAAGTGTGATCTCCGGTGTTAAACGGGTAGTGGTACCTGCAACCTTCGGTGTACTGACAACCATGGCAGCATTCGGGCCTATTCTGAACGTAGGGGGAAATGCTGCCCCCTTCTTCGAATCCATTGCGATGGTCGTTATTTTATGTCTGTTGTTTTCGCTGGTTGAATCAAAGCTCATTTTGCCTGCTCACCTTGTCAGCATGAAATATGAGCCTAACAAGAAAACCTGGCTCACCAAATTACAAGACCGTTTTGATGCAAAATTACAGTCTTTGATTCAGGGCGTTTATCAACCTTTATTAGCTCGCTCCTATAAACAGCGTTACACGACAATTGCTATTTTTATTAGCCTGCTGATGTTAACAATAGGTATTCTGCAAAGCGGTATTGTGCGCTTCGTGTTCTTTCCTAATGTGCCCTCTGACTTTATTCAAGTTAACCTGACAATGAATGATGGCACCTCCGACACCAGCCGTAATAATACGCTCAAACTTATCGAACAAAAAATTGCCGATATTAATGAAGACTATAAAAAGCAATATGCTGAAGATGATGGTTTCCTAAAACACCTGCTCACCTTTACCACAGACGAAACAGGTGGAGAGCTGGTTGTCGAACTCACTAAATCTGAGCTGCGACAGTGGGATGCCAATACCATCAGTGACCATTGGCGGAAAGCTGTAGGAACCTTGCCTGGCGTTAAAAAACTTAGCTTTGATTCCAGCACTAATGCCGGTGGTGGTGCGCCTATTTTCTTTCAATTTTCCAGCCGAGATCAGGATGCACTTATTCAGGCCGTGGCTGAATTTAAAAAACAGCTCACGACCTATGACGGCGTTTTTGATATAGAAAGCAGTTACAGTGCACCTCGCCCTGATTTTGTATTATCTCTGATGCCAGAAGCGATTGCTTATCAACTTCGACTAGCAGATATTGGTAACCAGTTGCGGCAAGGTGTTCATGGTGATGAAATTCAGACCTTCCAACGTGGTACCAGCGAAGTAAAGGTCATGCTCCGCTACCCTAAAGATGAGCGATCAGACTTAGGCGACTTAGCTAATTTTAAAGTACGGGTAGATGGTGAAAATACCATGCCACTCAACCAGGCTGTTACTTGGCGACAAGAGCCTGCGCCCAGTGAAATACGTCGAATTAATAGTACAAACGTAGTTACTATCAGTGCAGACATCGACCCAGGCAAAGTTGAACCACAAGAAGTCATCAGTGATTTGGAGGATAATTTTATCCCTTCACTCAAGCGTCAATTTCCATCACTTAAGACAGATTTGGAAGGTGCCAGCTTAGAGCAACAAAAAACAATTCAACGCATGATTCAAGCGGCTATATTTGGGCTATTGTTAATTTATGCTTTGATAGCCATTCCCTTAAAGTCCTACAGTCAGCCTTTAATTATCATGGCGATTATTCCATTTGGTTTAATTGGCGCTGTAGCAGGTCACTGGATGTTTGATATATCCATCAGCATGATGTCAATTTATGGGCTCATCGCCCTTGCAGGTGTATTGGTTAATGACAGTTTAATTCTGGTGGATTTTATTAATAAAGCCGTGAAAGAAGGAGGTAAAAGTGTCAGCGAAGCGATTCAGACCTCAGGCAAAGAACGCTTTCGTGCCATTCTACTTACCTCCCTGACAACCTTTTTAGGGTTGGCACCTATTATTATGGAGAAAAGTTTACAGGCCAAAATTGTGATTCCTATGGCTGTCGCACTTGGCTTTGGTATTCTTTTCGCCACAGTGATCACCTTGTTTTTGATACCATCACTGTATGGCGTTGTAGAAGATATAAGCCAATTAAAGAAAAAAGCTCGAGTTTATTTCACAAAGAAACAAACTGCTTAGAAAAAATCTCCCTCTTTGGTGACACTTACTAAAGAGGGAGGTTTCTTCTATAAAATGTATAAGGCACCCAGGAAAAAAGCGTTATGCCAACAATATCAGCCGTTAAGTCAACCAGGTCAAATGTCCTTTTAGGAAAGTAAAGCTGGCTTATTTCTTCCAGTAACGCAAAGCTGAAAACAGCCACCGCACCTAACAGTAAAGACCTTCCTCCCAGTTTTATAGATTTGTAGTTAAGCGCACTATTTAGCAACCAGGTTAAAATTCCATATAAAAATACATGACCTAATTTATCACCATAAGGTACACCAGCCATCATTTTCATAAAAATGATTTGCTCGCCGCTATCAGCACTTACAATTATCCAACAAATAAAACAAAAAAATGCAATAACTGGAAAATATCTTAACATTAAGCTCATTACCTTCATGATTATAAATAGATTCAATACTGCATATTATTTAGAGAAATAGCGAAAGAAAGTGCAACTAATTTAGTATAAAATGCCAAGTCCATCATTTATGCCACATTTCGCCATAATTGCTCCCAAAATCATCACATTCCACCAATAACAATGGCCTTTTTCTCTTGTTAAATAAGCCTTAACGAGGAAGGAGCATTCATAATGAAAGATGATTTCGCAGCACTTAACCAGTACTTAGGGTGGCTAGCCATTAGCTTGTGGTTATTTTGCTTTTTAAGCCTATTAACATTTACAACCGCTAAAGCCAGTACGTCAAATGACTACTATGAGGTCTACCAGAGTCCAGAAGAAGTTACCTCAGGCAGCTTGCTCCTTAAAAAGGAGGCATCATATACTAATGCACTACGCCTAGATAACCATGTAGACATTGATGTGAATGGTATCATTGCTGCTGTTACTGTCACTCAGCGCTTTAAAAACAGTAGTTCTGAATGGGCTGAAGGTATTTATGCATTTCCTTTACCTGAAAATGCTGCAGTTTATGCCATGGAAATGACGATTGGTGATCGAACGATTAAGGGTTTAATTAAGCGTAAGGACGAGGCAAAACATATTTACACAACAGCTAAAGCCTCAGGCCAACAAGCATCTTTATTATCTCAGCACCGGCCCAATTTATTCACCACACAAGTTGCCAATATCGCTCCTGAAGAAACCATAGAAGTCAAAATTTCCTATATGCAGTCAGTACCCTACGTTAACAATCAGTATCAGTTACGATTTCCCATGACGATCACCCCAAGATACCAAGGTGCCCAAACTGCTCAAACAAATTCAAACTCTCAGCCTGCCCCACAATCATCACCACTTCCCCCGTTACCACAACATGCAGCACATCAAGTGCCATTAAAAGTAAACTTAAGTATTAAAATCAATGCTGGGTTACCATTAACTCATTTGGCCAGTCCAACCCATAAGCTCAAAATTAATAAAAATGATCACCAATATACAGTCCAACTTAAAAATGATGCCGTTATTTTTGACCGTGACTTAGAGCTTATCTGGCAACCACAAACAGAACTGCAACCTCAGGCCACTTTTTTTACTGAAAATATAATGGGTGAAACCTATGGCCTGTTAATGGTTATCCCACCCAAAATACAAGACAGTAAAAAGCCATTGAGTAAAGAGCAAATTTTTATCATCGATACATCAGGCTCAATGGCCGGTAATTCAATGATCCAAGCAAAAGCGGCATTACAATTTGCATTACGACAATTAAACCCTAATGACCGGTTTAATATTATTGCATTTGACTCAACAACCAGAACACTTTTTGAACACTCACAGCGGGTATCCATGTTAAGTTTGGCTGATGCAATTAAGTTTATCGATGACTTGACAGCCGATGGAGGAACAGAAATTTTACCCGCATTACAAACTGCTGTAGCACTGCCACTTACTGACACAGAGCTCAGTCAGATGATTTTTATGACAGATGGTAGTGTTGGTAATGAAATAGAAATACTTCAATATATTAGCCAAAATCTGGCACCTCGCCGTTTATTCACCATAGGCATTGGCTCAGCGCCAAATAGTTACTTTATGAGTAAATCCGCAGAGTTTGGTCGAGGCACATTTACTTATATTCCTAATATTAGTACCGTTGAACAGCGTATCACGCATTTATTTCATCAAATTCAAAATCCTATCGCTTCAGGCATAACAGTGACCTGGCCAGATGGTCTTCAGCAAACGGTTGCTGATTTATACCAAGGGCAGCCTTTAATTATCACAAGAAAACTGGACTCGCTTAAATCTCCCCTGAAAATTAAGGCAAAAATGGGTAAACAAGCTTGGCAGCAAGTCATACCTGAAGCACAGCTACATCAACCAGCAAATGGCATTGGTAAGTTATGGGCAAGGCAGCAAATTGAAGCGCTTCAAGATGAGTACATTCAAACAAATAACAATGCGCTACCAGAGCAAATTACTCAAATTGCACTCACCCATCAGCTTGCTTCCCGTTATACCAGCTTTGTCGCTGTCGCAAAGGAGATTGTAAAACCAGCAAATAAACCAACCCAATCAGCAGTTATTCCTAATGCATTACCGCAGGGAAATGCTTATCAAACGACTGGATTTCCTCAAACAGCAACAGCTGCACCTTGGCACCAATTAATGGCTTTGATCACTGCCTTACTTGGCGTACTGTGTTTAAGCTGGAATACCTTGAGGAAACGTTATGAAATATAAATGTTTCAAGTGGTTAGGTGCCGCGCTACTGTTAATCTCAGGCTGGCATGCACTGCATGCTGGCTATATCATAGGGAAGGCGACACTTGCTCAGTATCTTCTTGAACAAGCCTGGCAAAACAGCAAGCAAGGTGAACAAGTAAAAAAACCTTGGCAGTGGGCAGACTCATGGCCTGTAGCACGACTTCATTTACCTCATCAACCACCCATGATCGTATTATCTGGCGCCACAGGACGAGCATTGGCATTTGCCCCAGGACATCTTTCCGCTTCAGCTTTACCTGGAAATCCTGGTACTGTGGTGATTAGTGGCCATCGTGATACTCACTTTAGTCATTTGGCTGAGCTAACAACAGGTGACGTATTAACCCTTGAAGCTCGCCAGCAAAAAATTCATTATCAAGTCATAAAAACGAAAATTGCTGATACCCGTACCGAAAAATTAGTGCTTAATAATAGCTTTAATCAACTTATTTTAGTAACCTGCTATCCCTTTGATGCTTTAGAGACTGGTGGACCTTATCGTTATATAGTGCAAGCAATACAGAAAAAAACAAAACAGCAACTAAAAACATTAACAAACGCACAGCACTTTACCATTTAATCTCTATACTGCATTACATAAGGCAAGGCCGGCAATTAAATTTTCTTTTGCAGCTTGACGACCCATGAAAACAACAACGCTTTACCGCCCAATTGGTCCAGAACAACTGGCACATCTGAAGCAACGGGACTTTGCTGCTTTTCCGGGTGAGGAGATGCAACAAAAGTTCTTCTACCCATTGCTTCATGAATCATTCGCTCGCAGACTGGCTCTCGAGTGGTATCTTCCACAATTTGGTGCTGCCCATATTGTCAGCTTTGATATTAATTCTCATTATCTTGAGCAGTTTGAAGTGAAGCGTATTGGTGGTCCCGAGCACACGGAATACAGAATTCCGGTGACACAGATTGATCGTTTAAATAAACAACTACTAGGTAAGATTCAGTTATTGTCCTCTTACCAAACAGGTGCACTCAATAGTGCAGGCCAGGTGATCACCCCCGTTCGCTCGAACTTTTTTCACCTTGCTGGTCAGTTAAGTAATAGTTCACTGAGCTGTCTAGCCTAGACCTGTCAATACTCCAGTGCTTGGACACAAAAGCCGTTAGGCTTTGATGGCTAAGCACTTCTCTTCCTCCTACCTGCTCTCTTTTGCCTCATAGCTACCTGCTCTCTTTTGTCTCATAGAATGTTAAGAGCATTCAGCGCCAGCATTTAGCTATATACTTAGTTTTACAGAGGTGATAGAAGTAGTCAGCGGGTCAATAAAAAACATGCACTTGCCATAAGGGTCACACATAAGTCATTTTTAAGCGTACCCTTACTCTCGATGACCCATAAAGACTACACAAAAATCGTGTCCAGACTTTGCAATTTCCTCCACTGAGGTAAACTAAGCACATCATACAATGCAATGGAAAGGTGAATTTTGTTAAAACGCATCAAACATATTCTAAAAAAACGCACAGACACTGCTCAAGAAAGCACAACTCATCACGCTAGTACGACGACACCAGGTAAAACCAACCCAAATCAAACAGGTGATCATAAAAAAGCAGCTCGTAATCAGCAAAAGACAACCCGTCAACATCAAAACAAACGTAAGCCTGACCATCGAGCACCTAACACGAGACGTCAAACTAATTGGGACATAAGCCAATTTGTCGTTCACCCTGAACCAGGTAAGACTCGTTTCCACGACTTTAACTTACCCTCACCACTTATGCATGCCATTCAAGACCAGGGCTTTCAGTATTGTACGCCCATTCAGGCAGAAGTTTTGGGAATCACCCTTGAAGGCTGCGATGCGATTGGTAAAGCACAAACTGGTACAGGTAAAACTGCAGCATTTTTAATCTCAACCATTAAGCAGTTGTTAGAAGTACCACCACCCGAGCCGCGCTATACCGGTGAACCTCGTGCACTTGTATTAGCACCAACCCGCGAACTAGCACTGCAAATCTGTAAAGATGCTGAAGCTCTGACCAAATACACCCCATTGAATGTGATTAACTTGGTTGGGGGTATGGATTATGAGAAGCAGCTCCGTCAACTCAATACTGATTACTGTGATATCGTTGTTGCAACACCAGGGCGTTTACTGGATTTCTTGCAGCGCAGAGATATCTTTCTTGATCTTATTGAAATCCTGATAATAGACGAAGCTGATCGTATGCTTGACATGGGCTTTATCCCACAAGTACGTCGTATTGTTAGAGCAACACCTCGTTGTGGTGATCGTCAGACGCTGTTATTTAGCGCCACCTTTACTCAAGATATTTTAAACCTGTCAGAACAGTGGACTTATAAGCCTACAAAGGTGGAAATTGAACCTGAAACAGTAGCAACGAATACTGTTGAACAAAAACTGTACTTAGTTACAGAGCAAGATAAATTCACTGTTTTATGCAATATTCTCCAGGAGCAAGGAGAGTGTCGCACTATTGTTTTTGCGAATAGAAGAGACGAAACTCGCCACATAGCAGACAAGCTTAAACATCAAGGTTTTAAAGCTGCATTATTATCAGGAGAAGTACATCAGCAGAAGCGTATTAAAACGCTGGAAAACTTCAAAAGTGGTGTGATTACAGTAATGGTCGCCACTGATGTTGCTGGACGAGGAATACATATCGACGATGTAAATCTAGTCATTAATTATGCACTACCAGAAGATCCTGAAGATTATGTGCACCGCATAGGGCGAACAGGTCGAGCAGGTAAAAAGGGTATGGCCATTAGTTTTGCAGGTGAAAACGACGCCTTTGCCCTTCCCGCTATTGAAGCACTTTTAGGCAAAAAGTTAGACTACCAACAGCCACCTGAAAATGTTTTCAAACCGCTAGATATTCCACCTCAAAAGATGCAACGACGTCCTCCTCGTAAGCATCATAAAAAATATCAACGATAAAACAAAACTGCTAACGACTGTAAAAAAAATTTACTTACATCTACAGTTGTTAGCCCTCACTGTCGATAAATATACCCAAAAAATGATCCGTGAAGGGTATACCTCTCAAAAAGCCACTCTTTTTAAAATTTTCAATATGTCAGTTTAGTTACATATTCTATTTATTACCGCTAACTTCAGAACGGTCCTTTGGTAAAATGCAGGTTACTATCACTATAGGCTAAAGTGAAACACAACTTATACCTTATCGTAATCACTTTTTTCTGTTTTCACATTAATTTAATTTTTCCTTCACCTTGTCAGCAACTCATTCTTAGTTAATATTTATAGTAGGGACTGAAATTAACAATCAGTTTATCCTTGCTATTGTTAATAACCTAAATAACTATGAATCACTGAATAATGGAGGAAAAACAAACCGAAAACGAAGGGTATATCCAATACGAAATATATGCATCCAACAAGGTATAAACTGGTAGAACGGATTGTTACTTTTATCACTAGCCCTAACAAGGTAACCATCACTATGGACAACCTGATTCAAGCAAGACCCGATTTGTCTCTGCCCATCAACTATGTCCTCGACACCAATGTTTTAATCCATGACCCTAACGCTTTATTCAACTTCGATGAACACCGTGTAATAATTCCAATGACCGTTCTGGAGGAACTGGACAAACTTAAAACGGGTAAACACACAATTGCAGCAGACTGCCGTCAGGCTATTCGAGCAATTGACACGATTCTAGGTTCAGCATCACCCCAGGAAATCGAACAAGGGGTTCCTATACAACGAAGTGACCGAAGCCCACCCAATGGCTCGCTCACCATCCTCATGCCGCAACAGGCCAATAACATTTCTTACTTGCCCAATCACATCAACGATAACACCATCATTAATACCCTCTGCCAAATGCAACAAGATCGGCCTGGTGAGCGCATCGTCTTGGTCACCAAAGACATCAATATGCGTCTTAAGGCAAGAGGTTGTGGCATTGACTCTGAGGATTATCATAATGACCAACTGGTATCTGATATCGCACAGCTTAGTAAAGGTTATTATGAAATTGCAGGAAGCTTCTGGGATAACATAGCAGAGGTAGAAACAGTTCAATTAGAGGGGAAAACCGTTCATTACCTGCCCCGTGAAGGTATTCTACAAGATGTATACCCCAACATGTTTATTCTTGATTCTCAAGGCATCGTTGGTCGTATTACTGAGGTCACAGATGACCAGGTAATTCTTTTACACCTTCATTACAATCAACTCATAGAGCAAGAAGCCTGGGGACTAAAACCACTGGATATTTACCAGGCAATGGCCCTCAACTTACTGCTTGATCCTGATGTACACCTAGTAAACCTAACAGGTGCAGCTGGCTCAGGAAAAACCATACTCGCGTTAGCCGCAGCAATAGAGATGACAGTGGTGACCAAACGCTTTCGTCGTATAATTGCCACACGAAGTGTTCAGGGGCTAGATGAAGATATTGGCTTTTTACCTGGCACTGAAGAGGAAAAGATGGAGCCATGGCTAGGGGCCATTACTGACAACTTGGAAGCACTACACTGTGATGATGAATGTACTACAGGTAGCGTTGATTATATTATGGAAAAGGTCCCTCTTCACTTTAAATCACTCAACTATATCCGCGGTAGAAGCTTCCAGCAAAGTCTGATCATTATCGATGAATCACAGAACCTGACACCTCACCAAATTAAAACCATCATTACCCGAGCAGGCAACGCCAGTAAAGTAATTTGTTTAGGCAACCTCGCTCAGATTGATACACCCTACCTGTCGGCCACCAGCTCAGGTTTAACCTATTTAACCGAACGCTTTAAAGGGTTTAAACATGGGGGAAATATCCAGCTAAAAGCTGTACCACGCTCACTCTTAGCTGAATTTGCTGAGGCTAATTTATAATCTTCTTCAGAAACAGCTTATTTCGTAAGTTTTGAAGTTGCATATCCCGCTCTCTTTGAGCGGGAAAATTGCCAATTCTTTTTTACTAATTTGAAGGTCTTGCACACAAGCAGATTTCCATTCTTGGCTTGCGGAACTCGCTTCGCTCAAACAGTCCTCGCCAAAATGAAAACCCGCTTGTTTTACCAAACATCATCTAAAACTCACCACCTGTCAAAAAGCAATATCTGAATATAACCATCCAAGGTATACCCACCTCAGATCAGTAAAATCAACCATCGCTTGATTACAACTGAAGTACTAATGGATAGTGATATAAATTTAGGTAGAAGTATTGTGATGAAAAAAAAATCAGCTGGTTTTTCGCTTATAGAACTAATGATTGTAGTAGCAATAATTGCCATTTTAGCGGCAATTGCTATACCTAATTACCGTGAATATATTCAACGAGGCAATAAATCAGAAGCTAAAACTAAGCTGCTTGAAATTATGCAAGTACAACAAAAGTTTTTCACTCAAAATTTGCAATTTGCAGGGAATTTGGGAAATATACAAGGAACTGACTGTAATGACCAAGGTGATTTAGGCTTTGAAAATAATTATCTGATCGTTCCAAACAAGTATGCAATCACATTAAAATGTCAGCAAAACAATAATAGAAATACAATCATCACTCTTTCAGCAACCCCTGTCAAAAATAGCTTTAGTTCTGAAAATAATAATGCAGTGACTTTAAGAAGTGATGACGCCAAGAGTGCTAATTGGGATTAAAAAAAAGCCCCTAAAAGGGGCTTTTTTTTAAGCATACTTTCCATGATTAGCTACCAGAAGGGTCAGCCGCTTTGCCACTAGCACTGCCAACATCTGCACCACTATCATCAGGACTAGCTGCACTGTCATCACCATCCTCAAATACTCTAGAATAGCTTTCATTAGTTTCTAACCAGTTTTTCCAATAGACCATTTCCATACTAACATCAATATCCTTACATTCCTCTACAGCACCTGCCGCTCCGAATAAGCAGTCTAATGGTTTTTTTACTATGGTTCCTGTAGTAGAACTTAGCTTACCATCAGCTGTTTCTCTTAGATATTTATCTTTACTATCTCCACTATTACCAGCAATATAATAAGTTCTAAACAACTGGGGACTTTCATAGAATCCAACACCAAGTCTTATTTTTGATTCTTCTATAGCAGTTTTTAGTCCATAACTGTATTCCCAGGACTGACCAAGGTCTGGATCACATGAGTTAATCATAGCCAAAGCTCCATTTGGTTTAAACCCAGTAAAGCGGATTTTATGGTCTCTTATCGTCACTGGTGACAAAGACTTCCACCCAGGTTCAAACATCTTTTTCCAACCGCCAGCTGCGAAAATAGCTTTCTCAATTTCTTTCGAATCTTTTAAGTCTATTTTCAAACCACTACTACTGTAAATATCTTTAAACTTATTTTCTGCATCTACATACTCATTTTTATACTTATTTAAAATTTGTGAATAAGCTTCATCAACTCGGTCAATCAACGAGCCTGAAGTTAGTTTACTAGAATCAAACTCACTATAGTAAGTATCGTCCATTAAAGCTTTGGAGAATTCAGCGAAGTCTATTGAAGTAACATCTGTATTCAGCTTACTATTGGCGCCCCAAAATTGACTCCAAAAAGCATTACGAATCTCAACATCTACACTAGCATCCAACAAGTTATTTAAATTTGATTTAACTTTATCATTTTCTTTTAAGTATTTATTTAAACTCTCTTTTTTAATTTCACCATCAACTGATACACTAAGTTTTCCAATCAGTTCATCTACTGAATCATCTGGAAAAATTAAATACAACTCATCCTTCTTAAAGGTGTCAGCTAAGCTAGCAACTGCATCATCAATATTTGCATACGACTTTTTACCCTTAAGATTTTCTACCACACTACCTAACTGTGCTGTTAACTCAGCAAGTGATGAACCACTTAGCTCAACATCTGTTAATGAGTTAATAGCTTCCATATTTGATCCAACTATAGATGATTTATCTATAGTTGCTAACGATGATATATTTTCTTTAAGCTTAACAAGTTTATTCCGCTTCTTTTTATAAAGATTGAGCATAACTTGCTGTATTTTAATATTGTCATCATGTTTAGACATCTCACTCTTAAACTCAGCTTTTTTCTCCTTTAAACTAGCTGATATCTTGTCCTTTTTGCTTTCATTATTTTTAACACTCTGCTCTTTTTGTTTTATTATTTCAGCATCTGTTTCTGTTGCAATTTCTTTTTTCAATTTAATTATTTCTTGATCTATAAACTTCTCACTACTCTCAAGATCAGCTATTTCTTTCCTAGATAACTGCTCACTATCATTCTTGATCTTCTTGTGTTCATCAACCAACTTACGATATTTATTAACTTCAATTGCGAGAAACTGTTCTTTAACACCAAACCATGCAAGCAAATCTCGCTTAAAAGCGGCTTTTAGATTTTTAATTTCTTTAATTTTACTTTTTGCGTCTGACATAGCGTTTTCAGACTTCTTAGCTTCAGCTTTAGCAGCCTTTTGCTCATCAGTTAAATCAGTATTTTTACCAACTTTCGCAATATCCAGTAAATTTTCATAACCCAGAACTTTACTTGTAGCTTTAGCAAAGTCTATGTCTTGAAATATAACAAAAATGCCATTTTGCATTGAGCTATCTCTTGGATTAGCCCTATTCCCTGATCCAATAGCAATAGCATATTGCAGAATGCTCTGAGGATTTTTAACCAAAGCTATTCGAGGTGAAGTAAAAAAGCGTGTATGTCTATTTGGAGCACCTAAACTAGCAATTGTGCTAGCTTTAATTTCTGCCACATTTCCATTAGGAATATTTATACGAAATATATTTCCTCGAACATCTGCTGCAAAAAGCTCATCAATAACACCATCACCATTTTTATCTGCGACTGCAACACCACCAGGAATACTATATTTCATATCAGGTAGGTGAACGCTTTGTTCTTCATCAGCTTTACCCGTAACCTTTTTAATAAGCTCACCTGTTTCTGCATTGACGATGAATATCGCATTACCCTTGCTTTCTGCTGTAAAGTTTGTTGGAGATGTATAATCTTTATTATCATTTACTGGATCATACCCTCCTGAAAAGATTAACGCTTTAATTGGCTTTGCAGCAGCACTAAGCTTTACTTTTCCGATAATTGGCTTTGACCATGTTTGTGCTAACTCTGAAAAACCTCGATGATATGTCAATATACTATTTACAGCTGTATTCGTTCCCTTGAAAACATAATTATTAGCGACTATACTTTCAACGCCTTTATTTCTCTTTTCAATTGCTCTTCCATAACGTTCTTTTGCCCCAAGCGCACTACCACGAATTACCCAATTAACGCGAGGTGCATCAATATTTTTAACATTTAGAGAATAATAAGCAGTTCCACCACGTCTCATACCAACAATTAAATTAGCATACTTAATTTTTTTAATATACTCTCTACTATTATGATCTGTGTTCGAATCACAGTCATTATTGGTACCTTTTTGTTTACAGGTCAGCTCATAATCATAGTCAGCTGTTATCGGTCCATCAAATCCATATAGCTTCTCATCTTCATTATTTTCCACATAACCACGAATATTTCTATAAAACTCCTCTGGTATGAAAGAAAACTTTTGCCTACCATTATTGGCATCAAATGCATGAATATAACCGTCATTACTTCCTGCAAATAGATATGCATTTCCATCCGTACCAGCATCTTTAAATACAGGCTGGCCACTATAAGAAATCTGATATGTTATTACTGTAGGTGTGCTATGTATAATATCGCCAAGCCAATTTAATATCTCACCACGTTCATTTTTTCCAACTAAAAAGTTTTTTATTTTATTACAGCCCTCTCCATCAGCAAGATTAAACTTATTGCATTCAATATTATCAATATCGATATTTGTGAAAAGATTATTGTCTGCATTTTCATCAAATGTGTAAAAACTCCAGTCCTGAGCAACCATAGCGGATCTCACACCACCAGAGTCAACTTTCCCACCATCATTAACATCAGTTTTATTCCATAAATCTTGAGTTTCTTTTCTCACCTTACCTGCTTCATCTAAAATATTGTCATTGTTTTTATCTTCAAGAAATAACTTAACATCAAATATATCTTTTGCATTTTTTACAGAATTCAACTCTTCATTACTCGCTAACGTACCATCATCTTTGACAAATCTTGCAGCAAGTTGATATTTTTTTATATTCCCTTCCCATTTTCCAGAAGATGAAGGCTTAAACATTGCATAGAACGTATAGTTTTCATGACTTGCTTTGGAAAACTGGTTTACTGTAATTGATGGAGAGGATACTGTTGAAGTGTCAATAGTTGTATCACTTATTGCTCTTTTAATTGCAGTAACAATTTCTGCAGTATTATTTGCAGAGGCATACTTTCCACCTGAGTAAGCTGCTGTACTTTTAAGCAACTTTACTTCAGATGAGTTTTCATCCATACCAAATCCACCTATAGTGTGAACTTTTATTACTTGCTTACCATCCATAGTAGGATCAACATCAGTATTACCTAAATACCAACTCAACTCATCTAAGCAGTTATTTCGATAAAACTTATTTCCCCAACCATTATCCTCCCAAACTGAAATTAACTTTCTTTTCTCTTCGGGTATTTCATTTTCATAAAATGCTTTACATTCTTTAAATAATGGATCATTTCCTGATATATAGTTAAAGTTTCGACCAGCAACTAGAGACTCAATTTTGGAATTCGCCTCTGTGTCATCTGTAGGCTCACCGTCAGTAAATAATATTATACTATCCTTTACTTCACAATTTTTTTCTCTTGTCCCAATCACTGGTGACTTATATTTATTACCGGATATAATACCAGAGCTAGAAGTATAACCTTCAGCAAACAAAGGTTGTTTACCGTAGAAATAAAGATATGCTTCGTACAAGCTTTCTGAAAGAGGTGTATTTGTTTCTGGTTTTATTTTATTTACAACATTTATTAAGTCATCTTTGTGAGTAGTAGATAGGTTTTTTACTGCAGCCCTTATTTTTCCACCATCATGATACCATCTATATCTCCAATCTCCTCCCCTCTTTTCTTGAGATGGATCAGTATCAAAAGTCATAATACCTATATTTATACTATCATTAGGTAGACTATTAAAAATGCTTTTCGTTGCCATTTTCAACGAATTCATTCGTGTTTTATATGCCCCACCCTCATAAAATCTATTACTCATACTTGTTGAGTTATCTAAGATAAAAAGTATATTTGACTTTTTATCTTCCGCTGTACCAGTCGATTTGTATAACTCCAAGTCATCGCCATAAGATGCAATTGAAATACTCAATGCAAGTAACTTTACTGCAAATAATGTTGCATATTTTTTCATTTTTTTATAAACCATTAATCCAATCTTTTTATTACAAATCCTGCTTGTTGTTCTTCCTCACCATAAATATCATCTTGTTGAGGATTAGTACTGGAAGATAAGAATCCACTAGTTCTTAAACTAAACATATGAAATGAATCTGTGGAGCCTTCACCAACATTTATTTGGTTTCCGAGGTTTAATGCTGGTACTTTTTTTTCATATCGTAAGTAGCTCTGAAAACAGTTAGTGTATCCACCATAATCTTGACATAATTCCCCCTCCAATTTTGCACCACTAATTTTAATAAATGGCTTATCTGGTTGGCTTGTATCAAGTCTAGGCTCCCAATCACTTCTTGGGAATTTGCTCTCAACTCTTTGCATCGTAACTATATCATTTGCTAGTCTGTCCTGCTGGGCATACACTTCTGTTAATGTATTTTGCTCAGTTACTGTTTTATAGTAATTATATGCTGTTGCTTTTTCAGATGTTTGTGAAAAATAAAAAGCAGACATACCCGCCGCACTTAACAAAAACATAATTATTAAAGCAACTACTAGCAATGCACCTTCTTGTCTAGCTAAAGAAGTTTTCATCATCATAGCTGCTTAACTCCGTAGTTCACTGCTTGCACTGTTGTAGCAAATACTTTATTAACTTTAGTCTGATAATTAACAGGAATATTAAAGTTTGTATTATTACCAAATACATTAACTGTCTGCTGAGCTCCACCTACTTTCCTATCTGGAGAGGTTACTATTACAGCAATTTTTACACCTCGAACATTATTCCAATCTATTTCCCTCTGATTAAAAGCTGTTTTACCTACTCCACTTTTTTTATAATAATAAAACAACTTCACCCCAATTATATTTTTAACCAAATCAACGCTATTACCTTCTTTAATGTATCGATTTCGACTTTTATCAAAATAATAAGCTTGACACATTAGCTGATCATTCACCACAAAAAATGAAACTGCTATTCGCATTGAAGTGACAAAAGTTTGAGAGCAACTAAATTGGTTTTCGTTTTCATAAATATAACTTACGGTTAGCGTGTCACTGTCATCAGCACTTTGTTGATTACAATATCCTCCCTCAATTCCTTTATCACTACAATCTGCAGTTTCATGAGGAAAGCCAGGCAATTGGGACAATTCAATAGGTACTGCATTATTATCAAAGGGAACATAGTGAGCATTCCGAATTGCCTGACGAATATAGCTTAGTCCAAGACGGCCTGCCTCTTCATGCTGCATTTGGCTTTCTGCACTCATTAAAGTCTGCTTCCCTAAACTAAATATTTTAGTTATTCCCATTAATAGCATGACACTGAGTGCTAATGCTATCATCAACTCAATTAATGTAACCCCTCGTTGAGTATTCATAGTTACTTCCATTACTCTTAATTTAAAAGCAGTTTTATTGCCTGGTCATCTGAATTTTTACATGACGTACAATTCCATCTAATTTCAATAGCATTTTCATCCTTATCATATTTTGGCTTGGGGTTTTGGCCAGCTAATTTTTGGTCCAAGCTATGCTCAATATAAATTTGACTTTGCACATTATTTACAAGAGAAGAGCTGCTAGCATATGCTTCAATTTCCATTCGATAACGCTCTACAAAATCATTAGCCGCCCATACTGCTGTTGTACGCTGAGACGCATCGAAAGTACTTTGCATTGATTTAGTAAGTAGTGCGGCCAATCCCAATAATGCAACACTGGTAATTACAATGGTAACTAAAACCTCAATCATGCTAACACCAGTTTGATTTTTTATTTTCGTTTTCATTATCATCCCTAATTAATTTTTAATAATTTGCCCAGAACGATTAATTGTAATTGTCCTTGTGGCAATACCTGCATGTGTTGAATTGATGTTAATTTGAACCACTTTTAGACTTGATGGAGTTAAAAACCCATCTTTATCAAATCCCACCCCTCTACTTGGTGTCATTTGATACGTTAGCTCACTTGGAAGTGTTACTTTTTTTATAACCCCATTATTAATAATATTTAATTCTTTGTTTCTTATTATGATTGTATACTCTCTACGTCTTGTCATTGCTTCTGTTTTAATTTCTTTAAGTGCACTTAATACTCTATTGGTACCCTCAGCAGCCTTTTCACGACGCATCATGTCAACCATTGATGGCATTCCAATAGCCGCCAAAATACCGAGTATGGCCACTGTCACCATTAACTCTATTAACGTAAACCCTTTAATTTTGCTCATTATTTAACCACTGCAGTACAATAACTGATGATGCTTTATACAACAGGTTTTGGCTATGTGTGACGAACTCGTGACAGGTGGGGGATTTGTATTGATAAAACGGGATACGACACTTCAATTGTAAAAATAAACAGGACTAATCAATCTACAACGCTATAAAGATTAATTTCTGTTGGTCGAAATGGAGAGAACAAAGGCTGGGTAATGCTCGTCGAACTGTTTGCCGCAAGGAAGCGGCAACCAAGCCTCCAAGGATGGATTCACGGCGTGTTCGAAGGGCGTTATGTAGACTTTGGATAAAGGTAAGCTCAGAATTTGCTTTTAAAATATTCGATTACCCTGGCATCTCAGGCGAGCACCTAGAGATAAAATTACAACACGATCCGTACAATTTGTCTGGTTTTAGTACACATATATTTGTATCTACCAGAGTGTATGCCTTAAAAATAATTATTAAAAGATAAGCTGTCTATTTTTTTAGATAAACTGTTGTTGTCGTCTGTTTATCCTTTGAAAGAATGTTTCCTACAATCGCTGCTTGCGGATAATCAACTTGTAACGCATTGAGACATTCATTCGCTACATCCTTACTCACTGCAATTAACAATCCCCCTGATGTTTGTGGGTCAAACAACAAAGGATAATGAGCCTCTTTTAACCATTGATTAACTTCATACAAATAAAGTCGGTTATTTTCATTTGCTGTTTGAAGTGTACTTTGCCAACCATAACGAAATAAGTCTGTAGCCCCCTCTAAGACAGGTAACTGTGCCATATCCAGTTCAACACTGAGTTGCTCAGGTTTTAGCATTTCTAACAAATGCCCTAGAAACCCAAAGCCAGTGATATCAGTTACAGCATGAGGTTGAAATTTTTTAACTATAGGTACAGCTGCTTGATTACTGAGGAGCATCATTTCTAACATGTGTTCAACCCTGTCACCCTTGGTTTGAGCAGCTTTGTTAGCCGCAAGTATCACTCCGGTACCGAGGGGTTTGGTAAGGATTAATACATCACCTGGCTTGGCTCCTGTTTTTTGCCATAATTTACCCAGCCCTCGTCGTCCATTTACGGTGACAGCTACACTTAATTCTGTCCCTTCTGCTGTATGCCCTCCAACCAACACGCATTCAGCTTGGTTTAACTCAGATTGAATGCCATTCATCAATAACAGCAACTCTCGTTTCAAACTGCTCGGCTGTTGATAAGGTAAGGTAATCGCTACCTGTACACTGTGGGGCTTACCACCCATTGCATAAATATCACTTAAAGCATGTATTACTGCTATCCGTCCAAATAACCAGGGATCATCAATAAAAGCTCTTAACTGATCTACCGTTTGCAGTAAATAGTTTGCTTCCCTCCAGGGAATGACTATAGCATCCTCAGCCTGATCATTTACGCCTATTGTTTGTAGTGTTTCAGCTAGGATATCCTGACTAATTTTTGCTCCACAACCATCACAACGCATCACTGGAGTTGTGTTTTCATGAAGATACCGATTGATCAGGCTTGGCATTTCATTAAAAGACAACTGCTGAAATTTTTTCATAAACTGGCGATCTAAGAAATCCTTCCATCGCCATACCCAAGTCCCAGAAAAAGAAAATGGTACTCGCTCGCCAATTGCGCTTTTATCTCCACAAGCTAACAGACTTAAGAAGTGCCGTTGAGGCTTAAATTGTTTTAACCTTCTGCCAGTTAATTGAGCAGAAATGTTATGAAAGAGTACAGGAGCCATGCGTACTGCATACACCCCCGCTTTAGCGTTTGCTTTAGGTGTTAAGTGAGCAACATCACCTGCTGCAAAAATGTTATCAAACTTCAGCGTTTGTAATGTGTCTTTGACCAGCACAAACCCTTGCTCGGATAAATCAAGTGATGTGTTTTTTAACCAACTCACCCCTTTGCCATGGGTGCACCAAAAAATCTTATCTAGTTTTACTTCATTATTATGCTGATCATAAATCGAACTACTACAGACATTACGCACTTTAAAATTTTCATGGATACAGACCTGTTCCAGAAATAACTTATGCTTAACGTGTTGTCTCGTTTTAGGCAAATAGTTTGGCAAAATATATGGACTTGCGGTAAAAAGATGTATCGTGAAGTGAGTAGTTACATACTTTAAACTATATGAAATTGCAAAAGCCAGCTCTATACTTCCAGCGCCTCCACCCACAATACCTATTGTGTAGTGTGATTGTTGCCCAGCTTTTACTGTTTGTTTTAAAGACTTCCATTGTCTAAAAAAATCACCTATGGGCTTGACGGGTATTGCATACTCAGCGGCCCCAGGAATGCTCAAATCGGGTGTTAAGCCAATATCTAATGAGAGGATATCGTAATTGAGCTGAGGATAGCGCTCTAAAGACAAGTGTTGTGTATTCGGGTCTATATCAACGACATGGTCTTGAATAAAGCGTACACCAGCCCATTGGCACAACCTTCGCAAATCTATATGTGTTTGCTCAAAGGTATAATGCTCAGCAATAAGGCCTGGCAGCATACCTGAATAAGGCGTGTAAACCTGAGGTGATATTAAAGTTAAACGAGTATCTGGTAGAGGTTTCATTTTCCAACGTCGGATAAATAGCACATGAGTGTGCCCCCCACCAACTAATACAATGTCTTTTGCATAAACTGTTTGAGGTGTATTCAAACTATATGCAGCTCCTTTCCTGAACTATTCAAAGCCCTTGGTTCCTTTTGTAAATGAGTCATCAGCCAATCCCTAACTTCTCCAGCACTCCCTTGAAACAAAGGCTTTCTTTTATATTTTTGCTGATGGTAATAATACATAGGATCATAATACTCCGTAAGCATCAGTTTTATGACACAACGAAGTAAAGACCCATCATTCACCCGCTGAAGCTTTGCTACTCCCTCTTTAACCATTTTGCTAAACAGTGAATAACGCATTCCACCCAAACGACTTTTTATTCTAGTTAAAGCAGACATTAAGTGCTGTACAACTAACTCCATTGGGTAAGGACTATTTTCAATATAATCCTGAAATGCATTGTCGATACGCTCTTCAATCGATGCTGTTAACTCAATATAAGATGATTGCCACATAACACGTTGCAAGGTTTTTGGTAGCGCACAACGACCTATTAAATGACTTTCATCCTCTACTAATATAGGACAACGATACTTTTCTTTAAGTTGCATCAGATTGACTGCCAATGCATTTTCAAAGCTAGCCTGTGATGGTTGCTCTACATTCAAAGTACCAAAGGCTGAGCCTCTGTGTTTTGCTATTCCCTCTAAATCCAGATGAGCAGAAAATTGTCGTAAAAATAATGTTTTACCCACACAGCTCAAACCTGAGAGAACAATAAAAGATGGATAATTGTCTTCTCTTTCCAGGTACGTTAATAAACAGCTCCTAAGTGTTTTATAACCACCGACAATTCGAGGATAATCAATACCAGACTCCGCTAGCCACTGTTGAGTGATTGTTGAGCGTAATCCTCCCCGTGCGCAATACAAAGCTCCATGAGGGTTTTGCTGAATAAATTGCAACCAGCTGTTTATTCTAGTTTGTTTAATGGCTGGCGTTGCGAGTTGATAACCAAGAACAATAGCAGCTTGCTGGCCACGCTCCTTATAACATTTTCCCACTTTCTCTCGCTGCTCATTATCAAGCAAGGGAAGATTGACTGAAAAGGGAAAGCTTCCTTTTCGAAACTCAATTGGAGCACGCACATCAAGTAGGGGAATATCTTTTAATAACAGTGTTCGCCACTGTGCTTCATCCAGTAAAAACAAAATAGCCACTCCATGCTAATGAAGTGGCTATTGTATTGGTTAGGTTTTAGATTGTCTTGTATCTTACAACTGACTCATTATGGAGTAGTAGTTGGAGTACCTCCAGTACTTGAACTTGAACTTGTGCCAGCGTCTTCCAGATTTTCACGCCAAAACACCTTTTGTAAAGGGTTTTCACTCGGTGGTGTTAAACACTCACCAGGTCCACCACAAACCCGCTTAACAATACCACCTGATGAACCACCACTTGTACCACCAGGCTGTTGAAGAACTGCAGGACGTCCAGGAATACCCGTCGTCGAAAGTACTATATGCCTTTTAGACCTTTGGGTGGGATCACTAATCAAACTAGCAGGCGTTGCTGCATCTTTTATGCTTATCGCATACATTCGAGCTTTACCTGTAGTTGGTTCACATGGGTTGGATGGAACAACTACATTTGGCTGATAAGTCGTGAAAAAGATAACCCCTGAAGTTATTGAAGCTTTTGCCAGAACTTTTTCGCCCTTAATATCAGCAGTATCATTTAAATCATGAACATTTATATACCATCCATACTTACTTAACGAATTATACTTCTGAACAGTTGTATTACTGGAATCTGCTTTATCAGAATCAGATAGCCCTTCATAACTAGAAACTAATGCAGCTACATTATTTGCTGTGGCATCATATAAGTTACTTTCTTTAATAACCTCAGAACCAACATATGAATAGTCAGGACTTGTTGAGCTGCCAGAACTGCTCGCAGGAGGAGGAGAATACACATTATAGTCTTTTATTAAGAAAAACTTATCTTGAATGACTTCATTCAAAGGATTTGATCTAACACCAGAACCAACAGCTATTGCCAAATATTCCTTTTGCCCTCTTTCCCTCATTAAAGCAACACTAGGCGCATTGAAAAAATGCCGTGAATTGGGAGAATCATCTCCTGAAAATTTAGCAATAATTCCACCTGTAGCAAAATCACTCACGCCCGAGTTTTCATGATTAAGATCAAAGCGCCATAGCTGACCTGCAATATCAACAACAAAAATCCGATCTGCAAGCTGATCACCATCAATATCAAAAGCGGTTAAATCAGCAGGTATACTATATTTCATTTCTGACAGTTGAAGTCCATTTGTAGCCGTTGCTGTACTTGACGCCCACCATAAACGATCTCCTGTTTTAGCGTCAACCATATAAATAGCTCTTCCCATTGAGCTTTTTGATGTCAAAGCCCCAGCTGAATCAACATTATTTAGCTTATGAGTAGCAGGATCTCCAACATCGTTCGCAGGGTCATATCCCCCAGCAAAAAATAGAACATCCTTGACGACTCCATTTAATTTAACTTTTGCTAAGCTTGGTTTTGACCAAGTTTGACCAAGCTCAGAAAAATCCCCTGTTGTTCCACCACCACTGATAGTCCATTTTAATGTTGGTGCCGAACGGTTTGTAACATCTAAAGCATAGTAGCTTCTTCCACCACGCCTTTCTCCCACATACAAATAAGCAAAGTCAGTGGTTGCAGGAGAAGTTGAAGAGTCAGTATCAGCAGTATTTCCATTAATAGTATTAACAATTTTTCCATTTCCATTTCCATCATTAACCCATGGGGTAATTGGCCCATCTAAACCATACACTTTTCCAGACGTTGCATTTTTATAAGCTACAATATTTTTCAAGTGCTTACTTGGAATAAATGCAAATTTTTCGATACCTGTTTTCGTATCAACAGCATGTAAAAAGCCTTGATTTGTTCCAAAGAAAACAGTCGAGTCATAGTTTTTTATCGTTGTAGAGCCAGTTGTAGTTTCTTCCGTAAAATAAGTAATCACGGTTGGGTTAGTATGTAATGGATCACCAATTTTTTTACTTGTATTTAACCAGTTAACAACTTCATTAACTTGATCAATAGTGTCAATTCCTGGACCAAACTGACTCACCAAATTTGAGTTATCGGCAACTATTTTATTTGCACTTACATTTATTTCTGCAGTAGTGACATTGGTGTATAGTGTTCGGCTAGCTGGCAGTACACTAATCATCCCTCCTTTTGTTACATCATTTCCATCAGGATCACCACTTGTACTAGTCCAAAAGCTACGTGCTGTATCCTTTATTTTTCCATCTACAAGAATGGAGTTTGCTGCTGTGACACTTGACTCATCCCCAGTAAAAGTTTGATCTGTTAAAATACCATTTACTAGTTTGTATTTTTTTAAATTACCTCCCCAGTCAGCATTTTTACTAGCTTTAAACATAACATAATATTGCTCATTATTGTGCTGCAGAGGATTAAAGTAGTCTAAAGATACTGAGGGTGTTACAAATGTGGAAGTTTCTTCTTTAATAGATACTAGCGCTGAGCTAAAAGCTGCTTCAATTTCAGATGTAGAACTCGCTAAGGCAAATGTTCCTTCAGAGTACTCTGCTGTACTTTTTAATAATCTTCCTTCATTAGAAGTTTCTGTTATACCAAATGCAGCTATAGTATGCACAGGAATCTTTTGGACACCATCAACAGATGAGCTATTGTCTTGACGACCAAGGTACCAACCTAACTCATCAAGACACGATCCCTTGCTGCACTTTTTGGCTAATTTATTAAGACCTGTCTTTTTAGCTGGGTAATCTGAATCAGGAATAGGTTTTATAAGCTTCTCAATCTCATCATTTGCTTCATTATCCTGGGTTGGAGCACCATCAGTGAATAGTATAATGCTGTTGGATACTCCACAAACACCTTTATGTTTAATTGGGCTGACATAGTTACCACTACTATTTAGTACGCCAGAAACACCCGTATAACTTCCACCAAACTCAGGTTTTTTTCCATTATAATATAAATATGCTTCGTATAACGTTTCTGATAATGGTGTCCAAGTAGTAGCGTTCAATGCATTAACTGCATTCACTAGCTC
This sequence comes from Zooshikella ganghwensis, assembly GCF_018263875.1. NCBI lineage: Bacteria > Pseudomonadati > Pseudomonadota > Gammaproteobacteria > Oceanospirillales > Zooshikellaceae > Zooshikella > Zooshikella ganghwensis. Next base: position 30,047 of record NZ_JAEVHG010000001.1, on the reverse strand, counting down.
AGTTTTGTAACTAGCTGTTAGCTCTTTTACAGGCTTATAAATTTTACCACCACTACTATGATTAAAAATCATTAACCCAACATTTACACTACCATTTTTTTGCTTATTGATAATGTTTGTAGTAGCCGTTTTAAGTTGAGTTAACCTACTACCTCTCATACTTCCAGAATTATCCAGCATAAATAGCACATTTGACTTACTTTCATCATCTGGTGTTTCAGCAGTATACGTAAAAATTTCCGTATCATCAGCTATCACAGATAACGATAAAAACAGTAAAGGGGTACATAATAACTTCTTCATAGTTAAAATCCTTTATGACTACTATCCACCAGTTCTAATTTCGTACTGAAAACCCAGTGTTTGGTCGGTTTGCACATTTGCATTAATTACTTCAACTTCTGTATCAAGGTGATAACGATAGGCTCTTGTTTCAGGTAAATCCTCACCATCAGGAATACTTGCATCAGATATATAAGTTAATTCTGTATCAACATTAGAAACTTTTTTATCTGTAGCACCCACTGTTACTTTATCCTCAACTTTTGCTGTTTGAGCCTGCGGGTTACCTTTACTCTTAATCGCTTTTACTAACTCACTAGGATCAGAGCGCATTCCTACAAATTGAGCATTAAGCTCAGAGATACCAAGCTGATAAACCTTAAGTTTGTTTTGTGAGTTTGATGCCATTCTCTCTTCTAAAACTGTTGTTCGTGAAGCAGAAAACCCAATAACTGTTAAAATAATTAATATAATCAGACTAACAATTAATGCCGAGCCTTTTTGTTTTTCCATCACTTTATTACTCCTAAAGAAAGTCTGATGAAGAGTTATTAATCACCACCGTTGTTGTATAAATGTAACGAGGAATATTATCATTAATATCAATTTTCCCACTGTCTAATACTGTATAGCTTCTACTTTTCGATTCTATTGATCCTCGTATAGCGCCCGTGCTGACTAACAAACCGATACGCACCGCTCTTACTTTGGTCCAATCAGTGACATCATTTCTATTAACATATTGCTGAATAGCATTGCCTGCTGTATTAGTTACACCATAAAGAACTTGCATTCTTTCAATGCCATCCACAAGTGGCTGAGGTGTACTGACCCATGCACTATCTGTTCTATTCCAACCTCGACAATATAGGCTCGCAATTCCATCTTCTTCATCAATATAATAGAGGTTAATAATTACATCATCGGCATCAACACCATTTCCTATACAATCTGCGTTATTGATTGGATCAAACACTACTGCTAGACGATCTGAGTTATTTACATCATCTGCATTCGTTGAGCAGTTATTATCGTCACTTTCAGGACAATCCGCTGAATCTACTGCAAAAAAAGGTAAAATTTCACCTTTATCCGGGTCACTGTAACCTGCCATGCGAATATCTCTCGCCAAAATATCTAATGCGAATCTGGCATTTTCTTGTACACGTGCAATATCACCCGTTAAGCGATAGGTTTGGGAGGTACCTAAAAATATCTGAATGACTCCTGCCACTAATAAAAGACCTAATACTAAAGCGATCATTAACTCGATTAGCGATAATCCTTTCTGTTTATTCGCAAACATATTAGAGTCTCACTTTTAAATTAACATTATTATCATCTTGCACAGGTGCATCAGCATCGGTTCCAAGACGCTGAGTAGAAAACCAACGAAGATTAATATTAATATCAGAACCAGCCGAACAAGGAAGAGTATCCCCAGTATCTGCATCAGCACATGTAATTGTCGCTGTTAACTCGGGTAACGTATCAATGACAGAAGAATTCACTGTTTTCTCAGTATAAGATTGACCACACATTAGTTCCCACGCATCGTAGCTTGCCATTTCTTCAGCAGAACAATCTGTTGCAGCAGCTGTCGTAGCAAAACCAGCTCCATTGTTAGAGTATGCGCTACACATTTTGGTTGGTTTTGTTCCACACTTTGTGGAGTTATTAGGTGTTCTAGCACCAAACTTATTTGTAGTGCCCGTAGTACTATAAAATCCAGCCTCTTTCCCTGCTGGATTTGCACGCATTCTTTCTGCTATTTCTTGCGCCAACCACATCGCCTGTGAACGTTGAGAAGCTTGATAAGTATTTTTCATGGATACAGACTGCAATCCTGCCAACCCGAGCAAACCAATGCCAATCACTAAAATAGTGATTAACACTTCTATTAGCGAAATTCCTCTAACGTTTATTTTCATGTTAATAATCCAATAACACTTGGTAACTTTTATCAGCCCAAATTAACTATTTAACGTACTCGCGTTTGCCCTGATAAATTCACATTTACAGTACGGTTTTCTGTACCAACAGTCACTGTAAATGCAGCACCAGTATTCGGTGCACTTAATCTACCATTTCCTGCAAATGCTATTTCAGTAATATTTGTTGTAGTGGTTGAAGGTGTTCCAGATGTACCTGAAGTTGATGTCGTAGTTGTGGTTGCATTTACCGTAGCACCCGCAACCTCTTCGAAAACACGAACTTCCTCTGTGCCTCTACTTATTACCCAACCATTATTCCAGCTTTGATCGGTTCCAGTTCCTGAAGCCTCAATTGTTATTACTTGATTGCTACTAAGCGCAGTATTTCTGGCTAAATTAATGCTGTCGACTAGCTGACTCGTCGCACTTTGCAGTCTGTAATTCCTAATCATTGCATCAAAAGAAGGAACAGCAATAGCAAGGATGATACCTAGTACAGTGACAGTAACTAGCAACTCAATTAAGGTAAATCCATTATTTTTTTTGAACATATATTCTTACTTCTTTGCAGAACATCATTATTCACACAGTATAGATTGAAGCAGAAAATATGTTATAGAAAGGCTATCGATCGATAATCAATCAATTTTCAGGACTGAACTAACAATAAATAAAAGCAGAATCTAAGCAATTAATAATTTATATCAAAAAGAAATAATCACATTATCTTTACAAATCATAAAGTTAATAAAAAATCATAGATAAAAGGCACAAAATAAATACCAAAAGGTTCCTCTTTATAAAATCTTATCTGAAGATAAGCGGCATTTTTTTTAACACTAACGGAAAACCAGTTTCATAAACTTAAAAGGAAGCTATTTTTTATTTAGTACAAATCTTATTTTTGAGAAACAGAGCAACAATCTAAATCCGATAGATCTTCTTCCACAATAAATAAAATGTTTTCTTATACTTTTTTTGCCTGTGCGAATGGCTTTTGGCGAGGCCATCTAACGATTAATCACTTTTATTTATAGTATGTATAACTCACATTTAATACGCGGTAAATTCTTCCTTGTAGACTTGGTTACCGTACCTTGGCAGCAAACAGTTTAACGCAGGTTATCCCTGCCTTTGCCTTGTAATTGGGTAATTGCAAAAAGTGGGTTTGCTGTACTTGAGTGAGGTTGTGAAGGAAGTGTTGAGAAAACCATATGCTGCAGAGACCAAGGATGGTCTTCTGCAGCAAAAGTCATTAGGTATTTTCTATCGTTTTTACTCTAAGTTCTCTAGGCATTGAAAAAACTACATTTTCCTCTCTGCCTTTTAATTCATTGGGGGCTTCTTTTGCGCCAAGAGCTTGCAGTCGCTCAATAACATTTTTTACCAGTATTTCAGGGGCTGATGCCCCCGCAGTAATACCCACTGATGACTTACCCTTCATCCAGTGCTCACTAATTTCATCTGCGGTATCAATAAGGTAGGCCTGAGCTCCCATTCGTTCTGCAAGTTCTCGTAGCCGATTAGAATTAGAGCTATTAGGTGAACCTACTACCAAAACTAAGTCGCAATCACTAGCAAGGCTTTTTACTGCATCTTGGCGATTTTGGGTGGCATAGCAAATATCATCTTTACGAGGACCTTTAATTGATGGGAACCGGTCTCGTAATGCATCAATAACCTTAGCAGTATCATCCATCGAAAGCGTTGTTTGGGTTACATAAGCTAGCTTTCCTGGATTATCAATCTGTAACTTTTCAACGTCTTTTTCGTTTTCAACTAAGTAAATACGGCCACCAAAACTGTGATCAAACTGGCCCATTGTCCCTTCAACTTCAGGATGCCCATTGTGTCCTATCAATACACACTCAAAACCATCCCGACTATAACGAGCTACTTCCATATGGACTTTTGTGACTAATGGACAAGTAGCATCAAAAACTTTTAAACCTCTATCTTTTGCTTGTTGCTGAACAGCTTTGGATACACCGTGTGCACTGAAAATAACAATCATGCTATCAGGAACTTCATCCAGTTCATCAACAAAAACTGCTCCCCGGTTACGTAAATCATCTACCACAAACTTATTGTGTACAACTTCATGACGTACATAGATTGGTGGCTCAAACAACTCTAAGGCTCTGTTAACGATAGCTATAGCACGATCAACACCTGCACAAAAGCCGCGAGGATTGGCTAATTTCACTGAAAAAGTCATGACTAGTCACTCACTTTGTCTGCTGGGTGCACAGCAATGATCTGCACATCAAAAGTAAGGGTTTTACCTGCTAACGGGTGATTAAAGTCAACCCACACCCATTGCTCATCAAATGTCTTAATTACGCCAGGTAATTCAGCTTTATTGGCATCTGCAAATGACACCATCAACCCTTCAGTTAATTCCATATCTTGTGCAAACTGTTCTTTCTTTATTTTTTGCACATTATTAGGGTTAGGCATACCAAAACCTTGCTCAGGCTTTATGAGCAGCTCTTGTCGAACCCCTTCAGGCAAACCTAATAATGCCTGCTCAAACCCTGGTAGTAAGTTACCATCTCCCATTGTAAATTTGGCAGGTTGCTTTTCGAATGTGGAATCCACTACTGAGCCATCTTCTAGCTTAAGGGCAAAGTGCAGCTCAACAACGCTATGGCTACCGATTCGGTTTACCACACCACTGATAGCCGAGACCTCTTCATTTATTTCACGACCAGATGTTGTCATCTACACTTTTCCTTTCTTAGCGTGAGGGCTTACGAAATAAGTCAATAATCAACATAAATGCGCCAATAGTAATAGCACTATCTGCAATATTAAACGCAGGAAACATATGGTTTTCCCAATGCACAAGCAAAAAGTCAACTACATGCCCTAACACCAAACGATCATATAAATTCCCAAGCGCACCGCCTAACAAAAGCGCGAAAGCAACCGCTTGCCAACGATCATTTTTAGGTAACTGCTTAAGCCAAAAAACCAGAATTGCACTAACCCCCACAGCAATTAGACTAAAAAACCAACGCTGCCAGCCAGAAGCTTCACTCAAAAAGCTAAAGGCTGCACCTGTGTTATAGGCTAAGGTAAACCCAAATACAGGTAACACTGGGACAAACTCATGCATTTCCAGCTGACTCTGTACAAATACTTTTGATGCTTGGTCCAAAATGATGACCAAGACAGATAGCCACAACCAGTGCAGCATACCTTTTTCTACCTGTTCTGCTTTTTCTGGATTCAATGCTTGCTCCATTATTCGTCTAGTCCTAAGTCATCGTACTTAAGTAAAAAAGGGGCTCTCCTTTAGGAGAAAGCCCCATTTTATGCGTAAACAACTTATACAAAAAACCACGTCTCAATGCTGAGATCAACAGTACTGTCTATGTTCACCTCTGCCTGTGACATTGTCTACACATCGACCACAAAGCTCAAGGTGTTCATGATGATGGCCCACATCTTCTCGCTGATGCCAGCAGCGCACACACTTATTGTGTGCTGAAGATTTAACAACAACAGATAAGCCATCAAACTCAGTGGCAACTGCATCTGCGGGAGCACTATCAATGTCTAGCAGTGTGGCTGATGAAGTAATTAGCGCAAAGCGTAGCTCATCTCCAAGCTTGCCCAATTCAGCCTTTAGACCAGGTGAGCAGTAAAGCTCAACTTCAGCAGCTAAGCTTCCACCTATTAAGCCTTCGACACGTGCATTTTCCAGTGCTTTGTTAACAACCTGCTTAACGTCTTGAATCGTACGCCAATAGCCAGCACCCATTTCGCTGCTATCTGGCAGAGGTTGTAGCCCCTGATACCAGGTTGAAAACAATACTGACTCAGTATGCTCACCGGGTAAGGCTTCCCAAATCTCCTCTGCAGTGAAACTCAGGATTGGTGCAACCCAACGCACAAAGGCTTCAGCAATATGGTACATCGCGGACTGGCAACTACGCCGAGGCAAACTATCCGCTTGCGTGGTGTATTGACGATCTTTGATAACATCCAGATAAAAGCTACCTAAGTCTAGGCTGCAAAAATGGTGAATCGCCTGGTAAACCGCAATGAACTGATAGTTATCATAGGCCGCTTTGACTTCTTCCTGTAACTGCCAAGCACGATCAACAGCCCAACGGTCCAGGGCTAACAACTCATCAACTGGCAGTAAATCTTTAGCAGGATCAAAGCCATTCAGGTTAGCCAATAAGAAACGTGCTGTATTTCGAATACGACGATAAGCATCGGCGGTACGCTTTAAGATTTCATCAGAAACCGTCATTTCGCCACTATAATCCGTCGCAGCTACCCATAGACGGAGAATATCTGCACCTAACGTATTCATCACTTGTTGAGGCGCGACCACATTGCCCAGCGACTTTGACATCTTACGACCATGCGCATCAACCGTAAAACCATGGGTCAGCACTGCACGATAAGGTGGCTCATTACGAGTAGCGATAGCCGTCTTCAGTGATGATTGAAACCAGCCACGATGTTGATCTGAGCCTTCTAAATAAAGGTCCGCTGGAAAGCGAAGCTCATCTCTATGCTCTAACACAGCCGCATGAGTAACGCCAGAGTCGAACCAGACATCCAACGTATCCGTCACTTTGGTATATTGCTCTGCCTCAGCGCCCAGAAGTTCCTTAGGATCCAAGTCAAACCAAGCATCCATTCCTTGCTGCTCAACTTTCAGAGCAACTTGCTCAATGAGCGCTTCAGTATTTGGGTGCAATTCCTGTGTTTCTTTATGTACAAATAAAGTGATAGGCACGCCCCAGGTCCGTTGTCGAGAAATACACCAGTCGGGACTACTTTCCAGCATGACTTCCATGCGATTTTGTCCCCAGGCTGGGGTCCACTTCACCTGTCTTACTGCAGCTTTAGCTTTATCTAACAAGCCATTCTTATGCATACTGACGAACCACTGAGGTGTCGTACGATAAATCAATGGCGTTTTAGTTCGCCAGCAGTGAGGGTAACTATGCTGCAGCTTACTTTGACGCAGCAATGCGCCACGCACTTCAAGTTCAGCAACAATTTTTTCATCTACTTTATAAACGTGCTCACCTGCAAACTGCCCAGCCTTTTCGCTGAATACACCATGATCATCCACCAGTTTAAGTGTGCCTAAACCATAGCGCTGTCCCACTACGAAGTCATCAGGACCATGATCTGGCGCAGTATGAACAGCACCTGTACCACTATCCGTAGTGACATGATCAGCCATCATCAGCATAGAAACTCGATCGTAGAAAGGATGCTTAACCCGCAACTTATCCAGTTTGCCGCCTTCAGCAGTACCAATGACTTGATAATCACTGACGTCATAACGTGCCATCACCGACTCAACCATTGGCTCAGCCAGCATGATCACTTCCTGCCCCAGACCAAAGTCGGCTTGAACCAAGGCATAGGTTAAGTCCGGATGAAGTGAAATACCTTGGTTAGAAGGTAATGTCCAAGGGGTTGTTGTCCAGATTACCGTTGACACCTTGCCTACTGGTGCTTGCTTGAGGTCAAAGGCAGACAAAAATGCTTCAATATCCTCTGGCGCAAAGCGCACATCGATTGAAAACGAAGTTTTATCCTGATATTCAACCTCTGCCTCAGCCAATGCCGAACCACCCACTACACTCCAGTAAACAGGCTTTTCACCTTTATGTAGGTGACCATTTTTAGCAACACGCCCCAGAGCACGAATAATATTCGCCTCAAACGTGTAATCCATTGTTAAGTAAGGATTATCCCAATCGCCCAAAACACCTAAGCGCTTGAAGTCCTTACGCTGCCCTTCCACCTGTTTCATGGCATATTCACGACACTTTTGGCGAAATGCCTTGTGGTCTATCTTAGTACCGGCACGACCGACTTTACCTTCTACCTTGTGCTCAATAGGTAAGCCATGGCAGTCCCAACCAGGTATATAAGGTGCGTCATAACCAGATAGGATTTTTGACTTGATAATAATATCTTTAAGTATCTTGTTGACTGAGTGACCAATGTGAATATCACCGTTGGCGTACGGTGGGCCATCATGCAAAATAAATTTGTCTCGACCTTTGCTGACCTCACGAATTTTTTGATACAACCCTGTTTGGTACCAGCGCTTGAGCATTTGAGGCTCGCGTTGCGCCAGGTTCGCCTTCATAGGGAAGCTCGTTTTAGGTAGGTTCAGCGTCGATTTATAGTCAGTCATGATTGTTTATACCAAGTACTCAAGTTTGCTTTTACCTATTGATGATCATCGGTGGAACAATTGTTGAGCCATCACAATGTCCTTTTCGATTGCCTCGCGTAAGGCATTGATAGACGAGAACTTTTGTTCATCTCTCAGTTTGCTGACAAATTCTACCGCAAGCCGCTTACGATACAAGTCACCAGAAAAATCCAATAAATGTGTTTCCAGCATGGGCTGTTTACTGACAACGGTTGGTCGCCAACCGATATTCGCGACACCGTTTAAGGGGTGCCTGCTATACCCATGAACTTTTACCGCATACACGCCCTGAAGTGGTAACTGGCAACGCTTTAACGCAATATTGGCAGTAGGCACACCAAGCGTCCGCCCTAACTGTTGCCCTCGAATAACGCGGCCTTGAATGGCATAGGGTCGCCCTAAAAGCTGTGCTGCAAGCTCAAAGTCCGCTTCCTGCAAAGCTTGCCTAACCCAGGTACTACTAATCCGTTTGCCCTGAAACAGCACACTACAGTTGCTTGCTACGCTAACACCATGCTGTTCACCATACTCTTTCAGGAGCTGGAAGTTACCTCTCCGATCACAGCCAAAACGGAAATCATCACCCACTACAAGGTGCTTCATCGCCAGCCCGCTCAATAAAATACGCTGGATAAACTCATCTGCAGTGAAGGCTCGGAGTTGACGATTAAAATGCAGGCAAAGCACTTTATCGACATCGTATCGCTTAAGGAGGTCAAGCTTTTCGGTTAAGGAGGTCAGTCGAGCGGGAGCATTTTGACCATCAAAAAACTCTCTAGGCTGTGGCTCAAACAATACGACAACAGATGGAAGTCCAAGCTGCTCAGCCTGATCTTTCAATTGATTTAGAATAGCCTGATGCCCTCGATGCACACCATCAAAGTTACCAATGGTGACAACACTGCCATACTGTTGTTTGAGGTTATGTAAACCACGGATGAGTTCCATTGTTTTACTCACTTACACTCCAGGGCCAGCCATTATATAGCAGGGTCCTAGTGCTGAACACCTGGAATTCAAAAGCACAACCATTGGAACTATCAATGCAAGCTTCAGTGGGCTAAATGTCGGGGTTTAAATCCGCTGAGAAATAATGCGGCAGCATATGCCAATACTCCAGCAGATACTAGCAAGGCAATCTGTAAAGCACGGTCAATCCACCCCCAGCTCAACCAAAGAGATACATCAGCCATTAACTCATAAACCACGAATACCATCAGGCTGTTTGCCAGAAGCATACGCAAACTCAGTAGCCGCCAACCAGGCTGAAGCTTAAACACGCCTATACGATGCAATCCCCAATAGAGCATGCCAGCATTCAGCAGTGAAGAAAGCGAGGTTGCTAGCGCCAAACCTGCATGTTTAAGCGGAATAACCAAAATGACATTTAAAATCATACTGGCAAACATTGCTTTAATAGCTATACGAACAGGGGTTTTGGTGTCATGCCTCGAAAAGTAGCCAGTCGCCAGTACTTTAATCAACATAAAGGCAACTAACCCCAGAGTATAAGCACGAAGGCTTTTCGCGGCATTAAAGACATCACTGTCTTGCATTGCTCCATAGTGAAATAAGGTAGCAATGAGTGGCTCTGCCAAAATAAATAGCGCCAGGGCCGATGGAATTCCCACTAAACAGACTAGTTTCAAAGCCCAGTCAATGGTTCGCGAAAAACTCTCTGAAGATTGTTCTGCATGTTTACGCGATAAGCTAGGCAGGATAACCGTGGCAATGGCAATACCAAAAATACCTTGAGGAAGCTGAGTCAAACGCTCAGAGTAATACAACCAAGAAATACTGCCCGTCTCCAGCAATGATGCTAAGACCGTATCAAACAGCACACTTATCTGATAAACCGATGCACCAAACAAAGCTGGAACCATCAGCTTCATAATCCGCTGAACGCCCTCATGGTGCCACCCCCAACGCGGCCATGAGAAGAGTTGCAGCCGTACTAAAAATGGTAGCTGAAAGCACAGTTGCGCAATACCAGCCAACATCACCCCATAAGCCAGCGCCATAACTGGCTCATCAAACCAGGGTGTCATAAACAATGTGGCCAAAATTAATGCTACATTAAGAAGAACAGGCGTAAACGCAGGAATAGCAAAACGGTTAAAGCTATTCAATACACTGCCACATAAAGCCGTTAGCGATATCAGCATCAAATAGGGAAAAGTGATTTGAAGCATTTCTGCCGTCAATGAGAGTTTCTCTGGCATTTGCCGAAACCCTGGTGCAAAAATGGTAATAATCAACGGAGCAGCCAAAACACCAATACTGGTTAGTATTAATAAGGCTCCACCTAATGTCCCCATGGTTCTTTTTACAAGCTCTTGCACCTCACTATGCGAACGCTTTGTATGATATTCAGTCAGCACAGGAACAAAGGCTTGTGAAAAAGCACCTTCTGCAAAAAGACGCCGAAAAAAATTGGGGATTTTAAAGGCTACAAAAAAAGCGTCTGCGGCTGCCGTAGAGCCAAAATAGTTGGCAACAACATTATCTCGTGCCAACCCCAAAACCCTGGACAAAAGGGTCATCACACTAACAATGGCACTGGAACGCAGCAGACCAAATGACTTAGAAGGTTTAGCAGGTTTTTCTTGACGTGAAGGTTCAGTTTCACTCATTGCATGGTATCCAAACAGGTAGTAACTATACCCTCTGCGAAGGGTATAAACTAAAAAAGGAACTTATTATAACTTTTTCTTACATCACAAAAGTGACTTAGCCATCAACCCATAGCACTTTGTAAAAAAGGAGGGCTCTCACAAATGCACTGTATTTTATAAAAATCGTCTTTCTAAAACCCTATTGCCCAAAGTCTGCCCAGCTATGCTCAAGCACACAACAAACTCGCCAACTTTGTATTCAATAGACGCACATTGAAATACAGCAGCTGTTCTTTTAGCAAGACTTGACTGATGAGCTTGGGTAAATAGCGTGAGTCTCGTTTGTAGCAAGCCAAGGTTCTCAACCTTAAGCTCAGTGATAAAAGCGCGCGTTTTACTGGACAAATATTGACAATGACAGACCAAATGGGCATAGTTGCGCGTCTAATTTTATATGGTGATAGCATTCAAGGAGCAAGACGGTGGCAAATACCCCCTCTGCTAAAAAACGTGCACGTCAGAATGAGAAGCGCCGTCAGCATAACGCCAGCCTGCGCTCTCATGTACGTACAGTAATCAAGAAAGTCATTGCTGCAGTTGAAGCCAAAGATATCGAACAAGCTAAGGCTTCTTTCACTGCTGCAGTACCTGTGATTGACCGAATGGCCGATAAAGGCATCATTCACAAAAACAAAGCAGCGCGTCATAAGAGTCGCTTGTCTGCTAAGGTCAAGGCTTTAGCTGAAGCTTAAGGCTAACTAGCCTGATAAAGCCGGCTGTCGCCGGTTTTTTTTTGCCTGCCAAATTTCACTCAGCTAAACAAACCTTGATCCTAACCACTTCACCTTACCCATCCGTTAGTAATACAAGGTTATCCCGATGAATCAACTCTGGCTCATCCACATACCCTAAAATCCCTTCTATCTGATGACTCGGCTTGCCAATAATCTGCCTTGCTTCATCTGCACTGTAGTTCACCAGGCCATTTGCAATAGGCACACCTTGCAAATCTACACAGGTCACCATCTCCCCTCGCTGAAAGCCTCCCTCTATAGCAGAGACGCCAACTGGTAGTAAGCTCCGCCCTTCTTCTAGCAATACTCTTACAGCACCAGCATCAATGACCAAACGTCCTCGAGTTTGCAGGTGTCCTGCCAGCCATTGCTTACGAGCAGCTAATCGTTCTTGCTCAGGTGTAAGCAGTGTGCCAATGTCTTCACCAGCCGCTACTCGCGTTAAAACATCAGACTGAGCACCACCCACTATAACGGTATGCGCCCCTGACCGGGCAGCTAGCCTTGCAGCACGCACCTTCGTCATCATGCCACCACGACCTAATGCACCGGCACTTCCAGCAGCCATATTATCCAGTGTTTTACTGGCAGCCGGTGCTGTACTTACTAGCTTGGCATCCTTATTAGTTCTGGGGTCTGCATCATAAAGACCCTGCTGATCTGTCAAAATGACTAAAAGATCTGCCTCAACTAGGTTAGCTACCAGTGCTCCTAAGGTGTCATTGTCGCCAAAGCGTATTTCATCTGTAGCAACCGTATCATTTTCGTTGATGATTGGAATAACACCTAGCTCTAACATAGTACGTAAAGCACTTCTGGCATTTAAATAACGCTGCCGATTAGATAAATCAGCATGGGTGAGAAGCACTTGTGCGGGAGAGATATTATGCTGCCGGAAAAAGCTTTCATAAGCCTGAATCAACCCCATCTGCCCTACTGCCGCTGCCACTTGTAGCTCATGAATGGCTCTCGGTCGAGAAGCCCAGCCCAGTCTAACCATTCCTTGAGCTACTGACCCAGATGAAACCAGCACAACTTCTATGCCTTGCTTACGCAATGTAGCTATTTGCTCTACCCACTGCTGCATTGCTTCAGTGGCTAAGCCTTTACCATTTGCGGTGAGCAGGGCACTGCCTATCTTGACAACCCAGCGTTTCGCTTTAGTCAGTTTTTCTCTTTGATTATCTTGCTGCATGAAAGTTAACTACATGAGAACGTTAGCCTGAACTTGACTAATAAATCATTGCCTGACAGCCATTTAATTAGCCAAAAAAATTGTTAATTCGTGAAAGGCAGACAAACACGAAAACAGTCTTTATTGTTTAGGGTACATATAAAACTTCAACATCATCGTCATCATTATCATCATCGTCTTGCTGTTTAGCCGCTTGCTTACGCGCTCGCCGCTGCTCAACCAGAATGCGCATTTGCTCTCGAGCTTCAGCTTCCATTTGCGCTTTAAAGTCTGCTTCTTCAGCAGCTGCATCAGGGTTAGATGCTTCTTCTTCAGCTTTGGCTTCAATGTAATTCATAATGTCCTGACAAAGCTGCTCAGTACCTTTTCTAGCCAAAGCTGAGACAGTATAAACAGGCCCCTGCCAGCCCAGTGCATCCACAATATTTTGCTTTATTACAGCCAAATCTTCTGCAGACACAACATCAACCTTATTCAGCACCAACCATCGCTCACGCGCCGCTAAAGCTGGGCTAAATTTTTCCAGCTCCTGAATAATTGCACTGGCTACCTGCACAGGATCACTACCATCCATAGGTGCAATATCAACCAAGTGCAGCAAAATACGGCAACGCGCCAAATGCTTCAAAAAACGTATACCAAGGCCAGCTCCCTCAGATGCACCTTCTATTAATCCTGGAATATCAGCAATCACAAAACCACGGTGCTGCTCGATTTTTACCACTCCGAGGTTAGGCACCAGCGTTGTAAAAGGATAATCTGCAACCTTGGGCTTCGCATGAGATACTGAACGAATAAAAGTAGACTTGCCTGCATTAGGCATCCCAAGTAGGCCAACGTCAGCTATAACCTTTAGCTCTAAACGTAAATTACGCTTCTCGCCTGGCGTCCCTTTTGTTGTCCGCCGAGGAGCACGGTTAGTACTGGACTTAAAATGAGTATTACCTAAGCCATGATGACCACCTTTGGCGACTAACAGTTTGTCACCCACACTAGTCAGGTCACCAATAACCTCTCGCGTATCTTCATCAATAATTGTGGTCCCAACTGGAACTTTCAGGACAATATCACCGCCTTTTTTGCCAGAGCAGTTGCGACCACGGCCATTTTCTCCACGCTCAGCACGATATTTAGGCTGATAGCGATAATCTACAAGCGTGTTGAGGTCATTATCAGCTATTAAATAAACACTCCCCCCATTACCGCCATCTCCTCCATCTGGGCCACCTCTCTCGACAAACTTTTCACGCCGAAAACTCAAGCATCCATCACCACCGTTTCCAGCCTCAACATAAATGGAAGCTTCATCGACAAACTTCATGTTTTAACCACCTTTCACAGATCGCACCCAAATAGGAGACAGTCATCCTACTCGCGCCAAAAAATATTGCCACCATCTTTTCTATACCTAAAGCGAAGGATTTTTAGGGGCAGCCGTCAAGTGATGAAGCCCCAGAAGCTTATATAAATAAGTGACTGAGGTGAAAAATGAAGGCAACAAACCCTAAAGTTGATTCGCGAAGGGTATACTTGGGTTTAGGTGTTGAAATTAAAAAGCCCCGACAGAGCGGGGCTTTTCTTGAAAACTGGAAGGCGATTTTATGCCGCTTCAATCCGTACATATTTACGGTTTTTAGGGCCTTTAACCTCGAAAACCACTCTGCCTTCAGCTTTAGCAAACAAGGTGTGGTCTGTACCCATACCTACGTTTTCACCAGCATGAAAACGTGTGCCACGTTGACGCACGATAATGCTGCCTGCTGGTACCAGCTGTCCACCAAAGCGCTTAACACCTAAGCGTTTACTCTGGGAATCGCGTCCGTTACGGGTACTACCCCCTGCTTTCTTGTGAGCCATGCTTCAGTCTCCTATCGTAGATTACGCACTAATGCCAGTAATTTTAACTTGGGTGTACCACTGACGGTGACCCATTTGCTTGCGATGGTGCTTACGACGTCTGAACTTGACGATTTGCACTTTTTTACCGCGACCATGCGCAACCACTTCAGCAGAAACCTTGGCCCCTTCAACTTGAGGTGCACCGATTTTGATTTCTTCACCGTTAGCAACCAACAGCACTTTATCAAACTCGATAGCCTCACCTGTGGCTACTTCCAGCTTTTCTAACTTTAGGGTATCCCCTTCAGCGACTTTATACTGTTTGCCGCCACTTACGATTACCGCATACATGTATCTATCTCCGAAAATCCACAGCCGCCTTTTTGTTAAAGGCATCCAGTTAGATCTGGAATTTATAAAATCGAAAATACCCATGCGTAACACACACTAAACAAGCGTAACGCATACTAAGATTACTTCCCATAAACAGCTACAACAGCATATTAGCAGTGGCATATATCTGCCTTAGCTTGATGTTTATAGCGTTTATAACAAAAAGAAGAAATCTAGGATTTTCGCGCGTGAGCGCGCAATTCTACGGAAATCACTTGAGTCAAGCAAGTATTACCTGCTTTCATTTTAGCCTATAACTTTAACTCGCCACAGCGTCTAACGAGCGCACTTTTAACTCAGGCTAGAATAGAAAGCAGTTAGCAAATAAGTAAGATAAAGCGTATTGTAAGTAAAAATCATTCCCAGCGGGTATATCTCACAGGGTATCCGCGTTATCATTCTTGACAGAATGTTTATACCCCCCTAGCATGCGGGCGGTTTTCTTTAATCGTGCACATAAAATCTCATGCCTGAATCCAAGCTTGTTCAAGATATCTACGCAGTCGTCGCTGATGACTTTACTGCTGTTGATAAGTGCATCAACATCCAGCTCACATCACAAGTTCCTCTGGTCACTAAAATAGCTGAATATATTGTTCAAGCTGGTGGTAAACGACTCAGACCTTTGCTCGTCCTTCTTGCAGCCCGTGCATGTGGCTACCAGGGGGAGCAGCAAATCTCTTTGGCCGCTATTATAGAGTTTCTCCACACTGCCACACTTTTACATGATGATGTGGTAGACACTTCGGATCTAAGACGAGGCAAATCCACCGCAAATGCTAAGTGGGGTAATGCCCCCAGCGTCCTCGTTGGCGACTTTCTCTATTCCCGCGCTTTCCAGATGATGGTGCAGTTAGGGCATATGGGCATTATGGATACTTTATCTTCAGCGACCAATGTCATTGCTGAAGGTGAAGTCATGCAGCTCATGCGTATCAGAGATGCGAATACGTCAGAAACAGACTATATGCAAGTCATTCATGGCAAAACCGCCATGTTGTTTGAAGCGTCTACTCATACAGCTGCGCAATTAGCAGGAAGTGATCCAGAGGTATGTGAATCACTGCGTCATTTTGGCTGTCACTTGGGCATGGCATTTCAACTGGTTGATGATGTGCTGGATTATCAAGGTGATACCAAAGCCATGGGTAAAAACATTGGTGATGATTTGGCTGAAGGTAAACCCACACTGCCCTTGATTTATACTATTCAAACTGGCTCTCCTGAAGCAGCCCTGCGCGTTAGACAAGCTATCCAAAAACCTGAGCAGGTGAACATTGAAGAAATCATTGCAATCATCACTCAAAGTGGCGCGCTTGATTACACTCTCGAAAAAGCCTCTGAGCAGCAAAAGCTAGCAACAGATGCCTTAGCTATCCTTCCTCCTTCCACCTATAAAACAGCCCTGCTTAACCTAGCTACGTTTGCCATTAAGCGGAGCTATTAAAGTCTGCAGCATAATACTATTGCCGCCTATTTTTTTAAGGCGGCTACAGCCAGCATATTGCTGCTCATCACTAGGCAGAAAAATGATAAAGTTACACCATACAGAATGCCTTCTACCTTGCAGCCATACTGATCAAAATACGTACTACCCTTATTAAGGCTTCATTAGAGCTAGTGATCTATTTTTGTGATCAGTGAGCGTGACAGAACAACAGTTTTCGTATAATTATTCCAATCCTTTTGCTTTTTATCACTTTTTTTCAAAAGAGCAGTGTCAACCCCTACCAACATAAAACTTCCTCTGTATAATTTCGCTCTTTTTTTGGGGTCTATTCAGTAACGAAGGTGTCACCTTGTTAATCTTCACGGTAACAAACAAGATCACTGGTCAGGTTTATGTTGGTACAACACGTAACCAACTTGAGGTGCAATGGGCAAAAATTATTGCCGCGGCCGAAATGGATCTTGATTTTCCTCTATACAAAGAGATTCTTCGCTACGGCACTGATGAGTTTAGTGTTGAAGAATGGGATTACGCGGAAAACAGAGATGAACTTGCTGAGCTAGAGCAAGAAGCCATCAACACTTACAGCGCATTGAGCTTGAAAGGTTACAAACTTGGCTCATCCAGTACGATTTCTCGCCCTATACGGAGAAAAGCACCCGCAAAAGCTAAACCCACCACGAGTGAGCAAGCAGTAACAGCAAAGCAACAGCCAGCACCTGCTGCGCCAGCTCAACCGCCATCGCCCTCAGCCGAGACAATGGCTAAAATAGAAGCTCATGAAGGACCTTCTATTTTACAGCGGCTAACGGCTATGGCTAAGTCTTATGATGCTTACACACACCATAACGGTCGTAATACCGCAGAAACGGCTGTGCCGCCAAGTAAAGAGAACACTGCTACGTGCAGTCTCGCGCCATCTTTTGAAGAAGCGCCTGCAACACCAAAGAAAGCGAAAGAAAAAACTGCTACAGCACGGACACAAACAACTCCAGCTGAAGATAATGAAAGCACATCTACGGTGGGATCAATCCTTAAGCAGCTAACAGAGCACGCGAAAGCTTATAATAGTAGTGCAAAAGCAAAGGATGATAATCAAGTAGCTCAGTCACTATCAGAGATAGAGCAATCTCATGACCTAGTGGCAGCAGTTACGCCTCCTGAACCTGAGCCAAAACCATTAACAGAAAAAGAGTTACGTATGGTTGCTGCAATTGAGGCTCAACGTGAATTGACCAAGCAACGTACACCCGCTGAAATTGAAAACGAAAAGCAGTCTCAGTTATCAATAATCGAAAACCTAAATGAGATGGCTGAACAACTTAAAGCTCAGTATTTACGTCCTCAGAACTGCTGGCAGCCTTTAAAGCAGACCGCTTAATTTGAGTGCATTTAGCCAGTTTTTTTAAATTTGGCGACTGACTATCACTTCAAGCATATCACTAGACGTTAACAATTCCCCCAGAGCAGGGTTTACCTGCTTCTGGGGGACACTAATTTCTATCTTTTCATCAAACGAACTATTCAGCTGGTCTTCTAGTCAAAGCTCTTATAGAGCCAAGAGTAGGCAAGCAATGTCCATTCTCACAGACTCATCATTGAAGCAACTGCAGCAGGCTGTCGCTGAGATGCAGCAGATGGAAGCAGCATTAGCCCTCAGCCACTACCAGTGCAGTGAGGTCATCAAGCAAATGCAGCAGGTTCGAAAAGCCTTTAGAGCCCCCTTCACCGCGGCTTCTTATCTTGCTCCTCCTGCCCCTTCAATCTTCGATACAGCATTACTAAAGAGTGATTGCAGCCACCCATCCAAAAACAAGTAATGGCAAGTTATAGTGAAGAAAAGTCGGTACTACAGTATCCCAAATATGATTGTGCTGCCCGTCTGCATTCAAACCTGCTGTTGGACCCAGTGTTGAGTCAGAAGTAGGCGAACCTGCATCACCAAGGGCTGCAGCTGTACCAACTAACGCTACAATAGCCAATGGCGAAAATCCTAGCTGCATGGCAAGTGGCACATAAATGGCGCTGATAATTGGAATTGTTGAAAATGATGAACCTATCCCCATGGTAATCAGTAGCCCTACCGCTAGCATGACCAATGCCGCTAAACTTTTGTTACTACCAATCAATGCAGCAGAATTATTCACCAGGTTAGCTATGTCTCCTGTCTGCCTAAGAACTTCAGCAAAGCCTGCGGCAGCGATCATAATAAAGCCCACCATTGACATCATTTTCATACCATCAACAAAAACCCCATCAGAGGCTTTCCAGTTAATGACGCCACTCAACGAAAAGACAAGAAAACCAATCATTGCACCAAGAATCATTGAGTCAGTTAGTAGCTGAACAACAAATGCAGCAGCAATGGCAACAACAGACATACCTAAGCTTT
Source organism: Zooshikella ganghwensis (assembly GCF_018263875.1). NCBI lineage: Bacteria > Pseudomonadati > Pseudomonadota > Gammaproteobacteria > Oceanospirillales > Zooshikellaceae > Zooshikella > Zooshikella ganghwensis. The sequence goes on along the minus strand of NZ_JAEVHG010000001.1, from coordinate 10,945 downwards.
TTGGTGAATATGAAACAGAAATACTCTCAGCTTCCTGAAGTTTTTCAATATCGTACTCACGTTTACCACGATACGTGACAAAAACAGCAACCAATAATCCAGCCAACATTCCCAGAGCCGGAATCAGCATAGCTTGTGTAGCATTAATTCCTTCAATAGCTAACCCATTATCAGCCAAGTTTGCCAGTAGAATTTCATTAAGAAAAATACCGCCAAAGCCAACAGGTAAAAACATATAAGGGGTAATCAAACCAAATGCCAGCACACAGGCAATTAAACGGCGATCAAGATGCAGCTTCGCCATAACCATAAGCAGTGGAGGAATTAGCAAAGGGATAAATGCAATGTGGATAGGAATAATATTTTGAGAGCTGATGGCAACCAGTACCAAAACACCAATCAATCCATACTTCAAGTGTTTTACTTTTTGTGGATGGTCTCCATTCTTCCCTAGCATAGCTACGGCTTTATCAGCAATCAAATGAGGTAATCCTGATTTGGCAATTGCCACCGCAAAAGCACCTAACAGCGCATAACTAAGTGCAACCTGGGCACCTCCTCCTAACCCTTTACTAAATGCATTAATTGTCTCTTCTAATCCTAGCCCCCCTAGTAGCCCTCCGGCAATAGCCCCAACAATAAGTGAAATTACCACATTAGTGCGCAGTAAACTGAGCACTAACATAACCAACACTGCAACCACCACTGAATTCATAGTTCGTTAACCACTTCATTAAGTCTGTTGTTTGTCAAAAGAGCAAGATCATAACCGATCAGCATTTGATCACCAAGGCTGAAAACCCGCTAAAATACAGACTATTGATCTCTGAACAGAAAATGAAATGTGTATACAAAGTTTCTTTCTAAACGTTAAATACAGGCTATGTATAGCCTCCAACCAAAAAAAGACAGAAAAAGCTAAGCCGTCAGCGATTAACTTATAACAATAATTTTTTTAAATAATTTCATTTTGCCGGGAAACTTTTTATCACTACCCCTGTCTTACTAATTACCATGATGCAACCAGATAGGGAGTTATCTGGTTTTCATTGAGTCTCCCCGGATACAGGCAGCTTGCATGAAAATGCAACTGTCTGTTTTTTTATGGCAAGAAATGAGTTGAAACGACTGAACCAGCATCACTATACAGTTTCAGCAGGCGTATTTGCACAAGCGTGCTCACGCACCTCATCCACCAGCTGTTGGAAGTCAACCAGTTTTACAGGTTTCGTTAAATAGTGATCCATTCCCGCTTGCAAGCACTTTTCGCGCTCTCCTTCCAAAGCATTAGCGGTTAAAGCCACAATATAGATATGTTGTTGACCAGACTCTTGTATTCGAATTTGTCGAGTCGCTTCATAACCATCCATCACGGGCATATTGCAATCCATAACAATAAGATCAAAGTCCTGGCTCTGCCAGGTATTGACTGCTTCTTGCCCATTATTTGCCACACTTACCTCACACTGTAGCTTACTCAGCATTCTTGCAGCGACTTTTTGGTTAACGGGATTATCTTCGACCACTAATACTTTGAGCTGACCAATGTTTTCATTTGTTATTTGGCTACTGCCAAGTCCCTCGGGCAAGCCTATATCAGACTGAATGTGACGGGTAATAAACCCATGAGATTTACTCATTAAGGCATGTCGGAGCGTTATAAAGTCTTTATACTTAGTTGGGTGTGATAAATACCCCCTAAAACCCGCTACTTTAAACTGGCTCGCTTCACCACAACGTGGAAACAGGCTGTACCAAATCGTTATTAACTGACGTATAGCAGGATGAACTGCGTGAATATTCTGCAGTAATTTAGGATAACTCTCACTCATCAGCTCACTACTGACAAGCAAACACTGATACTCCTGTACATTATTTTTACCGACCCAATTCGCTAGCTCTGTTAATGAAGCTAAGTGGACTAAATGTAAATTTACCTTTTTAGCTAAGCACGCAATATAATTATAAATAATAGGGCTTTCACCCAGCCAAATACCTCTAAATACGGTTTGCAAACTTTGTTCTGGCTTTTCAATAACAGCCCCAGTAGCACATACGGTGGGTAAAGATAGCGTTAAAGTAAATCGGGCAGGATTATCAACGGTTGCGTTTTCCAGTTTCCCCCACATTAATTCCGCTAACTGTCGTGCTATAGCAACGCCTATTGAGTCTGTACTTTCACTTTTTTGACTCACTGACGTATAGCGCTCATCAAAAAGATCCCAAGTGATTAATTGCCCACTATCATGAATAATAAATTTAACCACAGCTTCATCAACACTGGTGTGACCTTTTATATCTAGCGCAATATAACCTTGATCTGTGTGCTGAATAGTATGGCTGATTAAGTTAAGTAATACCTGACGAATTCTAGTAACATCCCCCTCTAACTGTTCAGGTAAATAATTCGCAATATCATAAAGTAGAACTATCTGCTTTTGTGCCGCTCGAAACGCACTTAAAAAAATGACTTCTTCAACAAGCGAGTGCAAACTAAAGGGTTTCCGCTGAATAGATATACGCCCTGTTTCAAGGGTCGTGTAATCCAGCATATTATGAATCATTGCTAAAGTGGCATCTCCTGACTTGGACGCGTAGTCAATATATTCTTTCTGTTCAAGTGTTAATCGTGTTGCGTCCAGTAGGCTTAACATGCCTAAAATACCGCTTATGGGTGTTTTGAGTTCATGTGTGACATTAGTAACAAACAAACTTTTTTGATAGTTTGCCAGCTCAGCAGCTTCTCTGGCTTTTACCAAGTCATACTCTACTTGCTGTCTTTGCTCTATTTCTCGCGTTAGTGCTTTATTGGTTGCTTCCTGCTCAGCTACTAATCGTTTTGTGTTTTCCAATAACGTGACTGTTTGTTTGCTTTTCTCAATTAGAACATTTGCAGCAAACGCTAAATCCCCTATTTCATCTGTACGATGCTTACCCGGAATATCTATATCAAGCTCACCAGCGGTTAATCGCTTAAAAGCATGAGTTATTTTTTTGAGCGGAATAACAATAGTCAAAATAAGTAAAGTCGCTATTAATACACTGAGTAAGCTGACTACAATGACCACAAGCCATTTACTCATTATGACTTCACGAAATTTATTGTCATAAGTTAAATTTAACTGCTCAATCTGAAGTAACGATTGTCTCAATAGATCTCGATAGTTGCTTTCAATAAGGTATATATCATTTGTTAATTGCTGCCAAGTTGACTGAACCTTAAGCTGTACTTGGATTAATGTATCTATATCATTTGCTAAACCAATTACAGGTAACTGACCCGACTCATTTTGCAGTCTAAATCGCTCTAATTCCTGTATATATTTACCAGCATTTACTAACCACAAGTTACTCACACTATTGGACTGGTAAACTACAGTTTCAGATATGAGCCATTGTTTTAAAGCTAAGAGGGTTTGTTTTTCTTCAGCACTTGATAACGGCAGTAAAGGTCGGCTCATTAAGCTATTAACATCAATGAGTAGTTCTGAGCGAAGTTGCTGAAAGCGCTCATTTATAGTTTGTAATGTATCAACATGCTGAAGGATTGAGTTAAATAATGCAGCTTGTTTAGTCAGACTATTGGCTATAAAGGGAGGATTTACTAACTCTATATTTTCACGGCTTATGTACTTATTACGAATGTCCAAAACAACTTTTCTTAGCTGTTCCAAAGTGACCTGATGAGTATAATTTTCTGTTTGCAAAAGAGCTCGAAGATTACGAACTTCTTCATCAACACTCTGTAACATTTTTATACTAGCTTGAGTCTTTCTAACCTCATGCAATAACTCACTCACGCCATTCACACTTTTTAAGCCATTTGTAACTAACAAGCCTACAGATAGCAACAAACATAAAAAGAGTGCATATATTTTCCCTTTAATCGTTAAACCATTTCGCATAAGGTCCATTTGCTGTGTGTGCACCCCCAACAATAGGTATTCCTTGCTTTATTTTCTTTTATATTTCTCTATGATTATCGGTTTTCAAAAAACTTTAAAGTCATTGATAACGTTTATATACCCAAAACAAAGGGTTTTTAGGGGTCGCTGTTAAATGCTCCTCAGCAATAGCTCCTGCATTGCTCTACTATATGACATCCATGTCATTATGCATAAACTGCATTCCCACCATCCTTGGAGCGCTGACAACAAACCCTAAAAATGATTCATGAAGGGTATATTAAGACGGGAGTTTATGTCCTTTATACTATAGTAGTCTACTTCAATGACACTGAGGTCTATATGTAATATAAAATTAATACAATATAAACTCCGCTTAATCATTATTAGACCATTTCAACTATCTCAAAACACTTTATAGGATTGTTAGGGCCTGTTATTTTGCTCCTATAGCTTAGCTTTCAACTACAGGTTCACGCATGGTGACAAACTCTTCTGCTGCAGTTGGGTGTATGCCTATTGTTCTATCAAAAACTGCTTTTGTCGCACCAGCTTGGATTGCGACAGCCAGTCCTTGCATTATTTCTCCAGCTTCCGCACCCACCATATGACAACCAATGACTTTATCAGTCACTTTATCCACAATAAGCTTCATCAGCGTTTTTTCATCGCTACCGCTGAGTGTATGCTTTAAATGACGAAAACTGGTTCGATAGATATCCAGCTTACTGTAACGATCCCTTGCTTGCGCTTCTGTTAGCCCGACGGAGGCAATATTAGGGTGAGAAAATACAGCAGAAGGTACCAATGAGTAATCTAACGGCTCATAGCTGCCTTGGTACCAGTGACGAACCAAGCTCATGGCTTCAGCCAGTGCCACAGGCGTTAGCTGCACTCGATTAATGACATCCCCCAACGCATATATTGAAGGTACAGAAGTTTGAAAGTGCTCGTTAACAACAATTGCACCTTGTTGGTCAGTTTCAACGCCTACCTGCGCTAAATTCAAGCCCAATGTATTTGGTACACGACCTGTAGCGTATAGCACCAAATCAGTGTTAATTTCACCACCTGTTTTTAACTGGCACTGGAGAGTGCCATCTTGCTGTTTGTCTAAACGAGAAATATCTTCACTAAAGCGTAACTGAATACCTTTTTTCTCAACCTCATCACGCATGAAGTGACGTACATCGTCATCAAATCCCCGTAAAAAAAGCTCTCTTCTATAAATTAATGTGGTTTCAACACCCAACCCATTAAAAATACTCGCAAACTCCAGTGCTATATAACCGCCTCCAACAACGACTGCCCGCTTTGGTAACGAGTCTAAATAAAAGGCTTCATTTGACGTAATCGCATGCTCATGCCCAGGAAACTCAGGAACAAAAGGTTGTCCACCTGTCGCAATTAAAACTCGCTCAGCAGAGTAATGGCCATCACCCACTTCGACAGTATGCTCATCGATAAAACGTGCTTGCCCATTAATGATGGTAACACCAGCATTTTCCAGTAAGCGCTGATATATGCCATTCAGCCGTTGAATTTCCTTATCTTTATTCTGCCTTAACACTGACCAGTCAAAGTCTTTTTCACCAATAGACCAGCCGAATCCCCTGGCATCATGAAAGTCTTCAGCAAAATGCGCTGCATAAGAAAACAGCTTTTTGGGTACACAGCCTACGTTGACACAGGTTCCTCCCAAAAAAGTTGACTCAACAACTGCTACTTTTGCACCCTGCGATGCAGCCATACGACTGGCTCGAACCCCACCAGATCCTGCACCAATAACCAGTAAGTCATAATCATAATTCGAGTTCGCCATAAATAGCATCTCTTTTAATTGCGCAGATAAAAACAAACTTCAGTATAATGCCGCCATTATAGGTCAGCCACCAAATGCAGCAACTCCCTATATGCATGAGCTGAATCTGTTCAAATATATTTATTGACCGGCAACATGATGAAAACATTTAGTAATGCCATAACTGACTTACAGCTTACCCGCTACCCAATAAGCTCCCAAGATACTTTGCAAGCTTGGGATGCTGCCGATGAATACTTGATTGAATTTATTGCACAGTCAGCTAAAAGCTGGCAAAACCCCATCATCCTTAATGATCAGTGGGGCGCACTCTCACTCACGCTTCACCAGAAACATCCGACGGTTATCAGCGATTCTTTTCTCAGTCATCAAGGCATCATTCACAATGCTCAAGTCAACCAGATCGCCAGTGCAGATGTCTCAGTACTCACACCATTATCAGAACTATCTGAAAGTTATGACCTTGTCATACTTAAAGTCCCCAAAAATAATTCATTGCTCATTGAACAGCTAACACGTTTATATCCCTATCTTTCTCCTAATACCACATTTGTTTCAGGAGGAATGATAAAGCATCTTCCCCCAACGCTTATCGAAACATTAGAGCAGTTTATAGGTCCAACCCAGGCATCGTTAGCACAAAAAAAAGCACGCCTTTTCCACACTGAAGTCAAAACTGGCTCAGCTACAAAAAAGTCTGCCCTAAGTTCTTACAAGTTTACTTTTCTTAATCAAACACTCACCGCTTATGGTCATGCCAATGTCTTTGCTCGACAGAAGTTAGATATCGGTACTCGATTACTTTTACAACACTTACCGTCTTTAGCCCTAGAAAAAGCCCAACACATTGTTGACCTAGGCTGTGGTAATGGTGTGCTTGGTGTCTGTGCAGGCATCATAAATACTGACGCCAGTATTAGTTTTACTGATGAATCATTTATGGCCGTTGATTCAGCTAAACGGACGTGGCGGAACAGGTTTGCTAATAGGCAGAATGTGCAGTTTATTGTCAATGACTGTTTACAAGGTATAACAACGGAAGCTGACGAAATTCTGTGTAATCCACCCTTTCACCAACAGCATACGGTCGGAGACCAAATTGCCTGGCGCATGTTTAAACAAGCAAAACAGAAGTTAGTAGCAGGTGGTGCTTTGACAGTCATAGGTAATAGGCATTTGAATTACCATATGAAACTAAAACGGCTTTTTGGAAATTGTACATTGATCGCCAACGATAGAAAATTTGTAATTCTTGGCGCTACAAAATCACTTTAACTAAAAAGGACCTGCGCCAAGGTCCTTTTTTGTTAAAGCAAGTATAGCTCATGTGCAGGGTATCATTTTGTTACCGACTTGCTACTTTCATTGTCTTGGCTTCAGCTAATACTTCTTGTAATTGTTTTGGTAATTGCTCTTGAAAATACCTTTTCATGCTTGATGTTAAAGCAGGTAAGTTATGACTGGCTACCACTTGTGGCAATGGATCAATGCCTAAGGAATTTACTACAAGACCAAATTGTGTTTGCATCTGAGCATACTGAAAGTGCTGATCTAACGATGCTAGCAGCATATCCGCTTTTGCCTGAGTAAGCTCTAACCGAGCAGCCATACCAGTATCTCCTTGCGCTCGGTATTGGCGATAACGCTGGTTTTCAATATCTGTAGCCGCTAAAGATAACTCATAATCTTTTTTTGCAATTAAATAGCTACGCACAGCCAGCTCCATTTGAGCTAAAATAGCAGAACTTAATGCCCTACGTTGTAAATTAACTAATTTATTACGTGAGTCTTGTAGTGCATTAACATCAGGTATCGTTGCTAACTTAACTAAATCATAGGAAACCTGTATACCCGCCTCTGCCCAACTTTGATTTAATAAGAAACTGTTGTCATCATAGTAGCCGCCCAGGGTAAATGATAAACCAGGCAGTAATTCCAGCTTAGCAATCGTACCCTCTTTCTCAACTATACGGGCATTATAATCCATTTCTCTTAATTCAGGCCGGTAACGTAATGCGGCTAACTGCAACGATGCCAATTGCTGTACATTAAACGCAAAAGGGCTTTCATTTTTAGGCATCGACATCACCCGGTAATATGTACCTGGGGGCAAGTTCATCAGTCGTGCCAAGTCAGCCTTAGCCAAAGCTAATTCATCAGTTTTCTTCAACAATCCGCGATAAGTTTTTAATAAATCACGCCGGAACTCAAGGGTTTCTATTGGCCGCTGTAATCCATCAGCCTTCATTCGCCTGGCTGTATTAAGTGAGTTTTCAATGTCACGAATGGCTGTATGTAGATTTTGTTCAATCGCTTGTGCAGCAACCACCCGCCAATAGGCTTGCCGAACCTCTTGCACAATATTCTGCACAACTTTGCGACGTTGCTCTTCAGCTATAAGTACTTTATCTGCATGCTGTTGCTGTCGGAGGTAACTAACACCAAAGTCCAGAACGTTCCAAACAACCTGAGCTTGAGCTGTCCACAGTTCTTTATCCTGTGATGTTGAAGTTTCCAACGACTCCACGCCTCTACTCACGGAAAAGCTATTTGAGGCATTTTCATTATCCCGATGTTTATAACCTGCGGAAGCCGCTAATCTTGGAAGCAAGTCGTACTTAGATAGATCAAGCTCTCTATTTTTGACTACTTGAGAAAGCATTTTCAATCGATGATCAATATTATATTTTACTGCTCGGGCCATTGCTTCATAAAGACTAATTTCCCCCGACACAGGTATCTGCTCTCTAAACATCTGATCAATGTCGTTCATTACTCGTTGTGCTGTTTTTTCTGGATTTATGGGTTCTGGAGTCACTACGCACCCCCCCAATGTTAATAACCCAAAAAAAAGCATCCATCCGTGGATAATTTTCATGGCGCAACTGTCCCCGCGAATATAACCAATTAAATGTTATTCAATTTATACCCTGCATTATGAGTATTGTTACAGAAAAACTAGCATTGGCATCGTCTACCCCAAATCATTTCAGATACCAAAAAGCAGGTAATAAGAACATTTTTGTCTTATTACCTACATATAACAACTATAGCTAACTCACTGCTTTTTTTTAGATAGAAATATAATTTATTTTTGTAACGATTTACTAACTCACTTTTTTATGATCATTTTTTAAATCGATAACTTGCTCACTTTCTTGGGATTGTTCATTTAATGGTGTACCAAGCAGTGCTGCCAACAATGCTTGTTTTTGATTTGCATTATTCGCAAGTTGTAACTGCTCAGTAAAGTTAGGTCTAAATGTCGTATCATTTGCAGAAGCATCATCACGGCTGCTATCAGGGGTATCACTATCGCCAGGGGTTCCACTATTTGCAGGCTCTTCATCTCCCTGATTATTAACATCATTACTGTCAGTATTTGCTGGCCCAATATCTTGATTAAAACCAGGCGGAGTACCAAAGTCAGTTGGTGAAGCAAATGGTGTTGAACTACTCACTCCAAACCCTCGACCGATAGCAGTATAAAAGTTATAGGTCGGTGAAAATGTTAAAGGAGGTGCTACCTGTGTACTAGTTACAATATGGCTTAGCGTTGTATTATAGGTGCGCTGATTTGCATCGATAACATTATTTACCGCAATCGCTTCCCTTGGTAATACCACATTGACTGTCGGTGGTTCTGGCAGTAGAGGGTTATCTGGCTCAAAAGCCGGTTCACCAGCTCCAATAGGCTCATTATTTACCCTCGGGCTATCAGCGCCAATGTTATTACCATTTTGCTGGGTATAGTTTAAGGATGCATCATCAGTAACCGTTATGGTAAAGGATCGTTCGTAGGTTCCTCCTGCACGATCAATCGCTTGCACTCGAATGGTATACACACCACCAGACAAATTAGCAGTATTTGCCGCTTTAATTACATTATTTTCAACCACAAATAAGCCATTATGGTCACCACCTACACCACTGACTAATGCATAAGTATGTGTATCGCCAATATCAGCATCTGTCGTTGATAATGAACCCACAATGCCTGTTGTTGAGGACAAGTTTAAGTCTGCATTCGATAAACTCATGGCAGTCGGTACATCATTTACTGATGTAACACTTACCGTAGAAACAACCGAAATATTCTTCGTATCACTACCACCATTTGCAGTACCTCCATCATCAGTAATTTGTTTCAAAGTCACTACACGAGATGTTGTATTGGGGGATTGACTATTATTTTGATAGGTTATGCCATCAACCAATGTCTGAGTTTGTGCAGTTGTTAAACTGCCTCCGGTTAATACAACTGTTGCGGTAGAGCCAGAAAAAGTCACTGCATAACTTAGTCCATTAATAGTAGTGGAACCGGAAACCCCATTAACCAGTAAAATCGAAGCACCATCAATATTGATTATTTCTTGAGAAATATTCGTGATGTTGGTGATTGTTAGGGTTAAGCCTGTGATATTTTGGCCAGCTTCGACTGTGCTAACTGTTGTGCCATTAAATACATTAACCGCACTGCCATCTTCAACAAAGTTGGGATTATTCGCATTAGCGCTTAATGTGGGGGCATCATTATTACTAACAACAGTTACTGTAGATGCAATAGCCAATGATGCCGTATTATCACCACCATTTGCAGTACCACCACTATCCTGAATGCTGGTTAATGTAACCACTCGGTTACTTGTATCTGGTGTATTACTATTATTTTGATAGCTGATACTATCCACCAGTGACTGAGCAGAAGCCGCTGAAATACTTCCCCCCGAAAGAGAAACTGTTGCGGTATTACCTACGACAACAACCGTGTAACTAAAACCATTTCCTACCGTTGTACCATTTGTACCCTGAGAAAGGGCTATTGATGTGCCATCAATATTCAGTACTTCACTTCCTCCATTAATGACATTTGTCACTGTCAGGGTAAGTCCAGAAACATTCTGTCCTGTTTCAATGGTTGAAATACTCGTTCCGTTAAATAAGCTGGCGGCGGCCCCCCCTTCGGTAAAGGTCGGGTTGCTGGCATTGGCGGTTAAGGTAGGCTCATCGTTCACGCCCACGATGGTTACCGTCGACGCCACGGAAATAGACGCGGTATCATCCCCTCCATTGGCCGTACCACCACTGTCTTGAATACTGGTTAAGGTCACCACCCGGTTGCTGGTGCTGGGGGTATTACTGTTGTTCTGATAACTCATGTTATCGATCAAGGTTTGCGTGGTGGCGGTGGACATCGTGCCCCCGGTCAAGGACACAG